>NZ_JAYRPA010000070.1:0-17686 GCF_041911375.1 Brevundimonas sp.
CGGTGCTGGAGGCGCTGGGCGCGGGCGCGGCGACGGGCGCCGATCTGGCGCGCGCCGCGGGCGTCTCATCGGGCGTGGTCAAGGGCCTGATCGACGAAGGCGTGCTGGAGGTGTTCGAGACGGCGGCGGAGGCGGCCTTTGACGCGCCGGACCCCGATCATGCGCCCTCCACCCTGAACCCGGACCAGGCCGCAGCCGCCCGGGCGATCGCTGCGGGCGTGGCGGAACGGGCCTTCCGCCCCTTCCTGCTGGACGGGGTCACGGGCTCCGGCAAGACCGAAGCCTATCTGGAAGCCGTGGCGGCGACGCTGAAGCAGGACCCGACGGCGCAGATCCTGATCCTGCTGCCCGAGATCGCCCTGACCCAGGCCCTGATCGAACGGATCACGGCCCGGTTCGGCGCGGCGCCTGCGGAATGGCATTCCGGCGTCGCTCCGCCGCGCCGTCGGCAGGTGTGGGAGGCGGTCGTCGCCGGGCGCTGCAACATCGTGGTCGGCGCGCGTTCGGCCCTGTTCCTGCCCTTTGCCGGCCTGCGCCTGATCGTGGTGGACGAGGAGCACGACAGTTCGTTCAAACAGGAGGACGGGCTGGTCTATCACGGTCGCGACCTGGCGGTGGCTCGTGCGCGGATCGAGAGCGCGGCTGTGGTCCTGGCCTCGGCGACCCCGTCGCTGGAGACGCTGTGGAACGCGCGCCAGGGCCGTTACGGCTGGCTGAAGCTGCGGGCGCGGCACGGGGCGGCGGTGCTGCCCGAAATCGGGCTGCTGGACCTGCGCCAGAACCCGCCCGACCCCCAGACCTGGCTGTCCCAGCCGCTGCGCGAGGCCATCGGCGAGACGCTGGGCCGCCAGGAGCAGGTGCTGCTGTTCCTGAACCGGCGCGGCTACGCCCCCGTGGTGCTGTGCCGCGCCTGCGGGCATCGGCTGACGGCGCCGGACACCGACAGCTGGCTGGTCGAGCATCGCTACACCGGCCGGCTGGTCTGCCATCTGACCGGCTTCTCCATGCCGCGGCCGAAGTTTTGCCCGTCGTGCGGGGCCGAGGACAGTCTGGTTTCGGTCGGTCCCGGCGTCGAACGGGTCGAGGAAGAGGTGCGCCAGCTGTTCCCGCAGGCGCGCGTCGCCGTCTTCAGCTCCGACACCGTGCCGGACGGCAAGTCCGCCCACGCCCTGATCCAGAGCATGACGGAGGGCGACATCGACATCCTGGTCGCGACCCAGGCGGCGGCGAAGGGCCACAACTTCCCCGGCCTGACGCTGGTCGGGGTGGTGGATGCGGACCTGGGCCTGCGCGGCGGCGACCTCCGCGCGGCCGAGCGCACCTATCAGCTGCTGGCCCAGGCCACCGGCCGGGCGGGCCGCGCCGACAAGCCGGGACGCGCCCTGCTGCAGACCTGGACGCCCGAGCATCCCGTGCTGCAGGCGCTGGCGGCTGGCGACCGCGACGCCTTCGTGGAGGCCGAGATGGCCGAGCGCGAGATCGCCGCCCTGCCGCCCTACGGCCGTCTGGCGGCGATCATCCTGTCCAGCGAAAACGCGGCGGCGGTGGAGAAGGTCGCCAACGACCTGGCGCAGGCCATCCCCAACGCCGAGCGTCTGGAGGTCTATGGTCCCGCCGACGCGCCCCTGGCGCTGGTGCGCGGACGACGGCGCAAGCGGCTGCTGGTGCGGGCCGACCGCGATGTGGACATCCAGGGCTTCCTGCGCGCCTGGCTGAAGCGGGTGAAGGCGCCGGGGTCGGTGCGTCTGACGGTCGACGTCGATCCCTATTCCTTCCTCTAGACGGCCATCACGGTTCCCAGCAGGACGCGCGCGCCGGGGCGGCCCAGGGCGGTGTTGGCGGCGGTCTGCAGGGCGGCCGACAACTGGTCGATGTTGGGCGCCATGCCGGGGCGCAGGCCGTTGGCGAACTGCTGGGCGGCCGCGTTGAAGGCGGCGCGCACGCGCGGCGCGGACTGCTGGGCGCGGGCCCGCAGCGCGGCGTCCGGCACGTCCAGGCCGGTTTCGATCGACAGCACGCCGCGCCGGCCGTTGCCGTAGATCAGGCTGGCCGTGACGATCGGCAGGCGGAAATAGCTCTCTGCCGACGCCGCGGAGTCCCCGCCGGGCGCCGAGGCCTTGGCGGGGGTCGAAAGGGCGACGGCGGCGAGGCCGAGGAGGGCGCGACGATCCATGGCCCGCCACCAAGCACGACCGGCCTTAAGGTCGGGTTAGCCGTCGACCATATAAGGACATCCTTATGGGTTTGTTGCCCCCGGGCGACGGCCGGGGTATGAGGCCCGCAATCCGATCCATCGGCCAGGAGCTGAACCATGACCGACTACATCATCCGCGACATCTCCCTGGCCGACTGGGGCAAGAAGGAAATCGCCATCGCCGAGACCGAGATGCCGGGCCTGATGGCCCTGCGCGACGAGTTCGGCGCCGAGCAGCCGCTGAAGGGCGCCCGCATCGCCGGCAGCCTGCACATGACCATCCAGACGGCGGTGCTGATCCAGACGCTGGAAGCCCTGGGCGCCGAAGTGCGCTGGGCCTCGTGCAACATCTTCTCGACCCAGGACCACGCCGCCGCCGCCATCGCCGCCGCCGGCACCCCGGTCTTCGCCGTCAAGGGCGAGACGCTGGAGGAGTACTGGGACTACGCCCACAAAATCTTCGAATGGGCCGACGGCGGCTATCCGAACCTGATCCTGGACGACGGCGGCGACGCCACCCTGCTGTGCGTGCTGGGCCCCAAGGCCGAGAAGGATCCCTCGGTCCTCGACAAGCCGACCAATGAGGAAGAGGAAGCCCTCTACAAGGTCATGAAGCGGTACCTGAAGGAGAAGCCCGGCTTCTATTCGGCGATCCGCGACGCCATCGGCGGCGTGTCGGAAGAAACCACCACGGGCGTCCACCGCCTGTACCAGATGTCGGAACGCGGCGAGCTGCCGTTCCCGGCCATCAACGTCAACGACAGCGTCACCAAGTCCAAGTTCGACAACCTGTACGGCTGCCGTGAATCCCTGGTCGACGCCATCCGTCGCGGCACCGACGTGATGCTGTCGGGCAAGGTGGCGGTGGTCTGCGGCTACGGCGACGTGGGCAAGGGCTCGGCCGCCTCGCTGCGTCAGGGCGGCGCCCGCGTGATCGTCACCGAGATCGATCCGATCTGCGCCCTGCAGGCGGCGATGGAAGGCTATGACGTCCAGACCCTGGACGACGTAGCCGACAAGGCCGACATCTTCGTGACCGCCACCGGCAACAAGGACGTGATCACCGTCGATCACATGCGCCGGATGCGCAACAACGCCATCGTCTGCAACATCGGCCACTTCGACTCGGAAATTCAGGTCGCCGGCCTGAAGAACTTCAAGTGGGACGAGATCAAGCCGCAGGTCCACCACATCGAGTTCCCGGGCGGCAACAAGATCATCCTGCTGTCCGAAGGCCGCCTGGTGAACCTGGGCAACGCTACGGGCCACCCGTCCTTCGTGATGTCGGCTTCGTTCACCAACCAGACCCTGGCGCAGATCGAGCTCTGGACCAACAAGTCGGCCTATGAGACCAAGGTCTACACCCTGCCCAAGCACCTCGACGAGAAGGTCGCGGCCCTGCACCTGGGCAAGCTGGGCGCCAAGCTGACCGTGCTGAACAAGGAACAGGCCGATTACATCTCCGTGCCGGTCGACGGGCCGTTCAAGCCCGCGCACTACCGCTACTAGGACGCCCCATCCGGAGCCGGTCTCGTGAGCCGGGCGTCGGTCGACGTCCTGGTGGTCGGGGCCGGCGCCGCCGGCATGATGTGCGCCGTCGAGGCGGGGCGGCGCGGCCGTCGGGTGCTGGTCGTCGATCACGCGGCCAATCCCGGCGAGAAGATCCGCATCTCCGGCGGCGGGCGCTGCAACTTCACCAATCTGGGCTGCGGACCGGCGAACTTCCTGGGCGAGAACCCGCGGTTCGCCACCTCGGCTCTGCGCCGCTTCACCCAGCATGACTTCGTCAAGCGCGTGGACCGGGCCGGAATCGCCTGGCACGAGAAGACGCTGGGCCAGCTGTTCTGCGACGACAGCGCCAAACAGATCGTCCGCATGTTGGTCGATGACATGGCGGAGGCGGGCGCGACCCTCAGGATGAAGACCGGCGTGGATCGCCTGGCGCGCTCCGGCCACGGCTGGACGGCCGGCCTTTCGGACGGATCGGAGGTCCGGACCGCCTCCGTGGTCGTGGCCACCGGGGGCAAGTCGATCCCCAAGATGGGCGCGACGGGCTGGGCCTATGAGACGGCGCGCCAGTTCGGCCTGCGCGTCACCGACACCCGCCCGGCCCTGGTCCCCCTGACGTTCGAGGCGGGGCTGCTGGAGACGCTGACGCCGCTGGCGGGGCTGGCGGTGGACGCCCGGGTCGCGTCCGCGCCCGGCGAGAAGACGCGAAAGGCCGCGTTCAACGAGGCGATGCTGTTCACCCACAGGGGCCTCAGCGGACCGGCGATCCTCCAGATCAGCTCCTACTGGCGCGAGGGCGAGGCGATCGTGGCGGCGATGGCGCCGGGGCGCGACGTGTTCGAGGAGCTGAAGCGGGCCCGCACCGACAACGGGCGCCAGGCGATCCACACCGCGCTGGGCCACATCGTGCCGCGCCGACTGGCCGAAAGCCTGTGCGAACGCGAGGGCGTCGCCGGCAATCTGGCCGACGTGTCGGACAAGGCGCTCCGCAGGCTGGACCAGGCGGTCAACGGCTGGACGGTCAAGCCCGTCGGCTCGGAAGGCTATCGCACGGCCGAGGTGACCCTGGGCGGGGTCGACACCGCCGCTCTGGACCAGCAGACCTTGGCCGCGAAGTCGGCGCCGGGTCTGTATTTCATCGGCGAGGCGGTCGACGTGACCGGCTGGCTGGGCGGCTATAACTTCCAGTGGGCGTGGTCGTCGGGCTGGGCCGCCGGCCAGGCGTGCTGACCGGCGGGATCGACCAAGGTCCTGTGGCGCCGCGACGCATGGCGCGCGGGGCGGGGGGCGCCTAGCTTGGAGTTTGCGGGACGGGCCCCTCTGGCGTCGCGCCGGCTAGGAACACCTTCCCTCTTCCGAACCGGACGCGACGCGATGTCGGACCGCTGGGGACGCTGCACGCGGTCGGGCCAAGCGCCTGTCCTTCCCCTAAGGGACCGCGTCGGCGCCCCCACCCCTTTTTCTCAAGGACGCCCGATGCCTCTTCTGATGTGCCCCAACGACAACGCCGCGATGCAGACGCTGGAGCGCGGCGGCGTCCAGTTCGACATGTGCCCGACCTGCCGGGGCGTCTGGCTGGACCGCGGCGAACTCGAGAAGCTGATGGCCACGGCCACCGAGGAAGGCCGCGCGTCGGCGCCGGCACCGCAGGCTCAGCCCCAGGCCTATGCGCCGCCGCCTCAGCCCCAACCCTGGGGCGCCCAGCCGTATCGCGACGACCGCCGGTACAAGGACGATCGCTACCGCGACGACGACTACCGCTACAAAAAGAAGAAGCGCGACAGCATCTTCGACATCTTCGACTGACGCGGTTCAGGCCGCGACGCCGGCGGACTGCATCAGCCCTTTCAGGGCCGCGACCTCGTTCGGCGCGGCGTCCAGGGCGGCGCGGGTCTCCGGCGTCCGCAGCAGCTTGACCGCCTCCGACCTGGCGCGGTTCGCCGCCGGGCCAAGGGGCGCGGCCTCGCCGACGGCCAGTCGCAGCAGGGCGTTCAGCTTCTGGATCGGGCCGACCGACGCCCGCGCAATCTGGGCGCTGAGGCCCACGTCGGCCTCCAGCGCGCCGCCGACGGCGCCGACGGCCTCGATGATCTGGCGCTGCTCCAGTTCGCCCAGCTGGGCGGCGCGCACCGAGCGCTGAAGCCGGGCCAGCGCCGCCAGCTTCTGGGAGGGACTGGGGCCGGCGGGCGTCGCCTGACGCATCTCGGTCTCGAAGCGCAGCGAGGTGACGCAGGCCGACAGCCAGCGCGCCGCCGCCCGCTTGTTGGCGCCGCCGGTCACGTTCTCGCACAGGCGCGTCAGGTGCTCCGCCTCGGCTAGCACAGTCTCGCAGTTCTTGACGTAGGCGGCGACGAAGTCCGCCGTGACCAGCGCCTTGGAGCGGTCGACGAAGGCGGTCTGGACCTCGTCCAGCGACAGCAGCCGGCTTGAGGCGGCCGTCAGGGTCATGGCCAGGACGCGCAGGATGTCGATTTCGCCCTCGGGGTCATTGGGCCGCAGGCGGCGCGAACTGGACAGCTCGCGCAGCACCATCCGGGCCAGGGCCGCGGCCAGCAGCGGGAATTCGCCCGCCGACAGGCGCTGGGCCAGGCGCGCGGCCGGTCCCTCGATGGCGGGCGTCATCAGCGCCATGCGCGGGTCGCGGGCCAGCAGGGCGTCGACCTCACGCGGCGCCACCATGCGTACGACGGCCGCCAGATTGGCCCCCTGGTCCAACGCCGGGCCGAGGATGTCGGCCAGGGCGGAGCGGACGGCCAGCATTTCGGCGGCGATCTGTTCGACGGCGACCACGACCAGGGCGCGGGGCGGACCCTCGGCCGGCGCCGCGTCGATCAGGTCCATCAGCAGGTCCAGCCGCTCGCGCGCCCCGCGCGCGTCGCGAAGCGCGCCGGCGACGGCTCCGCCCATGATGAAGGCGCGATCCGGCGTTCCGCCCAGCCGATGCGCCAGATCGGCGACGGAGCGTTCCGACAGGTCCGGAAACTGTCCGGCCCGCCCGGCCTTGAGCAGGCGGGCGATCGTCGCCTCGGCCAGCCGCTGGTAGTGGCGCATCATGCCGTGCAGATCCTGGCCGGTCGCCTGGCTTTCGGGCACGGCGACCTTCTGGATGGCGTGCTGCAACTCGATGCCGGAGGCTTCCAGGCGTTCGGCCAGATCGGGTCGGTGAAGCAGTTCGAAGGCGGTCACGCCCTGGCGCCGCAGCCATTCCTCCAGCACCCGGCCGACCAGGACGCGGGCGTGGGGGGAATACAGCTCCGCGGGGCTGCCGCAGGCCGGGCGGGGCGCGGTCTCCACCGCCTTCTTCTTCTTCGGCTCGGGCGCGCCCAACTCCAGGATGGTCAGGCTGCTGAACGCCATGGTGTCGGGGTCCATCGTCTCCTTGCAGACGCGAACGGCCGCCGCCAGCCGGTCGGCCATCTGGTCCTCGGCCGTCTCGATGGCGTGTTTGCGGCTCTCGGTCGCGATGAGCAGCGACCACGCCGAGGGCGCGGTCTTTCGGACATAGACTTCGTAATGGATCGGGCCGGCCATGCCCCCAGACTGGCGACAAGGCTTTAAGGCGAGGTTTGCGCGGGCGAAATTCGGGCGGCCAAAGGGCGAAAGCCGCCTTGAACGTTGAAAAAGGGAGAGTGGCGGCCCATCTCTCATGGCCCTAATGTCAACGCGATCGAACGGTTACGCTTGCCGTGCGTTCACGCTTGCGGGAACGGGAAAGTTCAGGAGAGAAGGCCCTTGGCGAACATCACCCTGGTCGATGACGACGAGAACATCGTGGCCTCCGTCTCGCTGGCCCTGGAAAGCCACGGACACAAGATCACGGCCTATCACGACGGAGCCGCCGGCCTGGCTGCGCTGGAGAGCGAGCCGCCGGACCTTGCGATCCTGGACGTGAAGATGCCCCGCATGGACGGGATGGAGGTGCTGCGCCGCCTGCGCCAGACCTCGCAGATCCCGGTCATCATGCTGACGTCCAAGGACGAGGAGATCGACGAGATCCTCGGCTTCAACCTCGGCGCCGACGACTACATCCACCAGCCTTTCAGCCAGCGTCTGCTGATCGAGCGGGTCAAGGCGCTGCTGCGCCGCACCGGCGCCGACGGCGGCGAGGCCGAGCCTTCGGCCGAAGTCTCGGGCAAGGCGATCAAGCGCGGCAAGCTGACCATGGACCCGGCCCGTCACGAGAGCACCTGGGACGGCAAGGCGGTCAAGCTGACGGTCACCGAATTCCTGCTGTTGCAGGCCCTGGCCCAGCGCCCCGGCTTCGTGAAGAGCCGCGACAACCTGATGGACGCCGCTTACGACGACCAGGTCTATGTCGACGACCGCACCATCGACAGCCACGTGAAGCGGATGCGCAAGAAGTTCCGCGTCGTGGATCCGGAGTTCGACGCGATCGAGACCCTGTATGGCGTCGGCTACCGCTACCGCGAGAGCTGACCCCCCCGGGCGCGAGCCCGAGGACGAGACGTCTTCCCGCCGGCGGCCGTTCCGCTTCGGCGGCTCGCGGCTGGGCGGCTTCATCCTGGCGCTCAATCTTCTCAGCCTGCTGATCCTGTTCGGCGGGGCGCTGGCGCTGAACGAGTGGACGCGCGGGCTGGTCGATGCGCGCCAGGAGTCCCTGACCGTCCAGGCCGAGCTTCTGGCCAACGTCCTGCGCGAGGAGGGGGTCACGCGCGGCGAACCGACGCCTGAACTGGATCTGCAGCGCGCGTCGATCTGGCTGTCGGATCGGTTCATTCCAGCCGGCCAGCGGGTGCGGCTTTACGACAGCAACGGCATTCTGGTGGTCGACAGCTATCAGGTGACGGAGGCGATCGGCGGCGAACCGCTGGCGCCCGCGCGTCCCGCCGGCGCGCCTGTCCCGGACGACTCCCGCGCCAAGGCGCGCGCCGAGCGCAACGCGACCCAGGCCGAGGCGGAGGTCGCCGCCGAAGTGAACGCGGCGCTGGAGGGTCGCTCTCTGGTCACCGTGCGTCGGGACGAAACGGGCGACCGGGTCGTGTCAGTGACCATCCCCGTGCGCCATGTCAGCCAGGTCCTGGGCGCGCTGACGCTGGAAGCGGGCAATGTCGACGAAATCCTGGGCGCGCAACGCCGCGCCCTGGTGCCGTTCGCCCTGGTGGCGCTGGGCGTCAATCTTCTGGCGTCGCTTCTGCTGCATCTGTTCGTGGCCCGGCCGATCCTGCGCCTGTCGGCGGCCGCGGATCAGGTCAAGCTGCAGCGCGCGCGCGCCATCTCATTGCCCGATCTGGAGGAGCGCCGCGACGAGATCGGCGACCTGGCGCGGTCCCTGGAATCCATGACCGACACCCTGTCCACGCGCATGGACGCCATCGAGCGCTTCGCCGCCGACGTGTCGCACGAGATCAAGAATCCCCTGACCTCGATCCGCTCGGCGCTGGAGACCCTGCCGCTGGTCAAGACCGACGCCCAGCGCGAACGGCTGACCGCCCTGCTGCAACAGGACGTGCGCCGACTGGATCGACTGATCACCGACATCTCCAACGCCTCGCGGCTGGATGCGGAGCTGTCGCGCGACCGGCCGCGTTCCGTCGATCTGGGCCGGCTGGTGGCCGACATCGTCGGCATCTACGAGACGACCGCCAAGCCCGGCGACGTCCCGGTGCGTTTCGCCGCGCCCGATGCGCCGGTGCGCGTCCAGGGCCGCGACGGCCCGCTGGGCCAGGTCGTTCGCAACCTGATCGACAACGCGCGCTCGTTCAGTCCGGCCGGCGGCGCGGTGACCGTCGCCCTGCTGGAGGTCGAGGACGATCTGCCCGTCCGCATCCGGGTCGAAGACGTCGGCCCCGGCATACCGCCCGACAATCTGGAGACGGTGTTCGAGCGATTCTACACCTCCCGGCCCAAGGGGGCGGCCTTCGGCTCCAACTCGGGCCTGGGCCTGTCGATCGTGCGCCAGATCGTGGAAGCCCACGGCGGCCGGGTCTGGGCCGAGAACCGCCTGGGCGACGACGGCCAGGTCGCGGGCGCCCGGTTCGAGATCGCTCTGCCGGCCGCCGGCGGACGGCGGGGGTGACCCCGCCGCCGCCCGTCCACGCCTCGACGGTGGCCGTCCGTCGGCGCGGCGAATGGCTGGCGGTCGCGGTGCTGGGGCCGTCGGGCGCGGGCAAGAGCGACCTGGCGCTGCGCCTGATGGGGCGCGGCTGGCGGCTGATCAGCGACGACTACACCCTGATGTGGGCCTCGGGCGGGGCCGTCTACGCCACGGCGCCCGACCGGATCGCCGGCCGGATCGAGGCGCGGGGGGTGGGAATCGTGTCCGCAGCGACACGGCCGATCGCGCGCGTGGCCCTGGCCGTCACGCTTGTCCCGGAAGCCGTCGACCGCCTTCCGGAGCCGCAGTTCCGGCGTTTCGCGGGGGTGGAGGTGCCCCTGCTGGCGCTGGATCCGCGGCCGGCCTCGGCGGTCGAGATGGTCGCAGCGGCGCTCGAAAGGGTTTGAACCGGCGCGCAACGGGTCTATGACAGCCGCCTTGCGGTTCCGATCGGACGCGGCCGGGCTCCCATCCGGTCGGGGGAACGTCCGGGGACGACGCTTCGGGACGGGGATGCGAGTGAAGTCCTTATGATCGGTCTGGTCATCGTCACCCACGGGGGGCTGGCCTCTGAGTTCCTTTCGGCGATGGAGCACGTGGTCGGCCCGCAGCGCGGGGTCGCGGCCATCTGCATCGGGCCGGAAGACGACATGGAGCGCCGCCGCCGCGACATCGTCGACGCCGCCGCCGCCGTCGACGACGGCGAAGGCGTCATTCTGCTGACCGACATGTTCGGCGGCACGCCGTCCAACCTGGCCATTTCGGTGATGGAGCAGACCCACGCCGAGGTCATCGCCGGCCTGAACCTGCCCATGCTGATCAAGCTGGCCAGTGTGCGCGGCCGCGAGACGCTGGAGGCCTGCGTCGCCCACGCCCAGGACGCGGGACGGAAATACATCTCGGTGGCTTCGTGGGTGCTCGCGGGCGAGAAATGACCGAGACGGCCACGCTGAACATCTGCAACGCGCGGGGACTGCACGCCCGCGCCTCGGCCAAGTTCGTCAAGCTGGCCTCAAGCTTCGAGAGCGACATCAAGGTGACGCGGGACGGCGTGACCGTGGACGCGCGCTCGATCATGGGGCTGCTGATGCTGGGCGCCGGCATCGGCTGCGACATCGAGGTCAGCGCCGAGGGCCCCGATGCGCCCGAGGCGATCGAGGCCCTGACCGACCTGGTCGGTCGAAAGTTCGACGAGGACCAGTAGGGCCTAGAGCCCCAGGGCGGCGCGGATGTCGCGCCAGTCGACGTATTTGAAGTTCTGGGTGCCGGTGTCGTTGACGTCGTCCTGAACGACCACCAGACCCGCCGGGAACGGCCCCACCTGGCCGCTGGCCGCCGCCAGGCCGTCGGTGCCGGTCACCCCGTCCACCACGCCGTCCACGACCACGAACCGACCCTTGTATTCGGGCGCCGCGCCGTCGATGCGCCAGACGGGGAAGGTCGAGTCGCCCTGGCTGGAGCCGATCAGATAGCGTCTGTCCCCGTCCGTGATCGTGGTCAGGCCTTCGGCGTCGGCGACCAGCACGCCGGGGGCGATCGGCTGGACCAGGGTGCGCGCCGCGCCCGACGCCGGGTCCAGGCCATAGCGCCAGACGCCGACGTTCTCCTCGGCGATGTAGAGGGCGTTCGTCGCCTCATCGACGGCGCAGCCTTCGGAGATGGTGCCGATCTCGGCGCGGCGCACCTCGCGCGCGACGGGCGCTCCGGCCGCGTCGGCGGTCAGGACGAACTGGCGCAGTTCGCCTTCGTGGCCGACCAGCACGGCGTGGATCTCGTCGCCGCGCTTGCCGAAGCAGAAGCCGTAGGGTTCGATCACGTCGGTCTTGATGGAGCCCCAGTAGCGCACGCCGTTGTCGCCGGTCCCGGCCGGGTCGAACAGATAAAGCGCCACCCCCGTCTTGCCCGGCGTCCGGTCGCTGGCGCCCAGGACCAGTTGGGGCTTGCCGCCGACCGTCAGGCCCTGGACCAGGTCGACGTTGTTCAGCAGGCCCTCGGGCATGAACTGCAGGATCCGGCCATCGAAGCCGTAGATGTAGAGACCCGACTTCTTGTCCGTGCCGGCGACGAAGCCCGGCGTCGACTGGCCCATGACGGTCACGGGGCTCGCCGACGCCCAGACGGCCGGATCGTCGGCCGCGTCGTCGCCCACGGTGCCGACCGACGGCGTCTCCAGCACCGCCATGACCGGCGCGCCTTCGCCGACGAAGCCTTCGCCTTCGCCCTGGAAGTCGACCTCGTAGGTCGCGCACGCCGCCAGCAGGGCCATCATGGAAGCAGCGGCGGCCAGGCGGGCGGCGGAACGGAACGTCGGCATCAGGGTCCCCTGCGTCTGAAAACGTCGGCGCCCTGATCATGGCGCCACGACCCCAGGTCAACGGCGCGCGCATGACGATTTGAGCGCGGTTCGGTGACGATCGCTCAGGCGCCGGACCAATCGTCGCCCGGGCGTCGAAAATTCTCGATCTCCGTGTCGTCGAACCGTCGCTTCCGAGACACCGGCGCAAGCTAAGCGGGCCGCCCATCGGCCGAGGCGAAATATCGCTGGCCTTCGGGGATCATCGAACATGAAGATCAATCTGCTGATGGGCGCCGCCCTGGCCCCTCTGGCTCTGGCGCTTCCGGCCTTCGCCGCCGACGTCGCCGCTGACGCCGTCGCTGCTCAGCCCGCGGACACGGCCCCGGTCACCTCGCTGGAGGAGGTGATCGTCACCGGCGAGCCGGCCATGCGCAATCGCACCGACGACGTCGTGCCGACCCTGTCCTACGACCTGGACTATTTCCAGCGCTTCGAGCCGCTGACCGCCGGCGACGCCCTCAAGCGCGTGCCCTCGGTGACCTTCCTGTCCGACGTTCTGGAATCCGACGGCGTCCGCATCCGCGGCCTGGATTCGGCCTATACCCAGATCCTGATCAACGGCGAGCGCGTTCCCGGCGCGAACCTGGACCGCTCCTTCTTCGTCGACCGCATCCCCGCCGAACTGATCGAGCGGGTCGAGGTCGTCCGCTCGTCTTCGGCCAACCGCTCGGGCGACGCGGTCGCCGGCGCCATCAACATCGTGCTGCGTGACGCCATGTCGCTGGACGGCGGCTATGTCCGCCTGGGCGCGCTGAAGTGGGAAGACAGCCCGTACGGCGAATGGGGCGGCACCTACGGCGCCGTCTGGGGCGGCCAGGTCGGCCCGGGCCGCCTGCTGATCGGCGGCAACATCCAGGACCGCCGCAATCCCAAGCAGAAGTTCTCGGAACGCTATGAGGAGCCGGGCGGAGAGCTGACCGACACCGAGGCCCAGACCGACACGCGCGACGGCACCGACTATTCCGCCAACCTGTCGTATGAAATGCCGGTCGCCGGCGGAAACCTGGAGCTGAGCGGCGTCTTCGTCCGCACCGATCGCGTCCAGGACGAAAGCTCGATCGAATACGACGAGGGCGACATCGACGACGTCGCCAAGATCAACGAGAACCCGCTCGACATCCTGACGGACAACTGGTCGGTCAACGGCCGCTACGAGCGCGAGATGCTGGGCGGCAAAACGACCTTCAAGCTGGGCTACGCCACCATCGACGACGAGCAGTTCGAGCAGGAAGAGGAACTGGACGTCGGCGACGAGGTGATCGAGGGCGAACGCACCCGCACCAACGTCACGGACGAGGAAATCCAGGCCGCGATCGAGCACAAGATCGAGCTGAGCGGCGGCATGGAGGTGGAGTTCGGCGTCCAGTATTCGAAGAAGGACCGCGACACCTCGGTCTTCTCGGCCGAAGCCGAGGTCGAGGACGAGCCGGCCTTCCGCGCCCTGCTGGACAGCGAATACGAAGACTTCGAGGCCGTCGACGGCGGGGTCAACACGACCGAGGAAACCCGCATCGACCCCTACATCATGCTGTCGGGCGAGAACGGTCCGGCCAAGTGGGAAGCCGGCCTGCGTTACGAGACGACCGACTTCTCGATCACCGACGAGACGGTGGACGCCGACGACCGCACCAACGACAAGGACTATGGCGTCCTGCTGCCGTCCGCGAGCGTGCGCCTCAGGCTGTCGGACAGCGACCGGATCACCGCCTCGGTGGCCCGCACGGTGCGCCGTCCGAACTTCGACTTCCTGTCGCCGGCCGTGCTGGGCGGCGAGTACGGCGACAACGACTTCATCGGCAATCCCGACCTTGAGCCGGAAACGGCCTGGGGCGCGGACCTGGGCTTCGAGCGTCGTCTGGGCCGTCGCGGCGTGATCGGCGTCAACGCCTTCTATCGCGACATCACCGACCTGATCGAACTGACCAACACCGGCGCCTATTCCGAGACGGCGCTGGAGGATTACGAGGACGCCATCGACGACGGCGCCACGCCGGAGGAAGCGGCCGAGGAGCTGGTCTCCTACGTCCTGACCGCCGAGAACGTCGGCGACGGCCAGGTCTGGGGCGTCGAGTTCGACCTGTCGACACCGCTGGACTTCATCGGCATGGAGCACACGGGCGTGTTCCTGAACTACTCCTGGCTGGACAGCTCGGTCGAGGACTTCCTGGGCGACCGTCGCTTCAACTCGCAGTCGGACTATGTCTTCAACGTGGGCTTCACCCAGGACATCCCGACCTGGGGCGCGGCCTTCGGCGCCACCTATCGCAAGCAGGGCGACGCGGCGAGCCGCATCGTCGGCGAGGAGGTCGTCACCTCCTACGGCGGCGACCTGGAGGTCTTCGTCGAGAAGCAGGTCGCCTCGAACGTGGTGATCCGCTTCACCGGTTCGAACCTGCTGGACTCGTCCAAGGACGAGGTGTTCGACAAGTTCAACACCATCGAGGACCAGATCGATCGCGACTACGACGAGTACGAGATCGAGACGGAGAAGTCCGGTCCGTGGTTCCAGGTCGTGGCCCGCGTCGCCTTCTGAGGCTGTCGCCCGGGTGAAGCGAAGGGCCGGACGGCGACGTCCGGCCCTTTCGTTTTTTACGCAGACCCCCTCCAAAGGTCGCGTTCGCCGCCCCATATGGAGCCTGACGGTTGACCCCGGCGGGTCGGCTGCCTAAGCCCGCCCAGAACGCGCCCGGCACGTCTCGGGCGTCTCCCACGCGCCTGTTCGATCGAGGATATCATGGCCGAAGCCGCTGCTCCCTACGACGTCGTCATCATCGGCGGAGGGCCCGGCGGCTACAACGCCGCGATCCGCGCGGGCCAGCTGGGGCTGAAGGTCGCCTGCGTCGAGATGCGCGCCACCCTGGGCGGCACCTGCCTGAACGTCGGCTGCATGCCGTCGAAGGCCCTGCTGCACGCCTCCGAGCTGTGGGACGCCGCCAACGGCGAATTCGCCAAGATCGGCATCGAGGTCCAGCCGAAGCTGAACCTGGGCCAGATGCACAAGGCCAAGGACGACAGCGTCACCGCCCTGACTAAGGGGATCGAGTTCCTGTTCAAGAAGAACAAGGCCGAATGGATCAAGGGCAAGGGCAGGATCACGGGCAAGGGCAAGGTCGAGGTGACCGCCGCCGACGGCTCGGTCCAGACGCTGGAAGCGAAGAACATCGTCATCGCCACCGGCTCGGAGCCCACCCCGCTGCCGGGCGTCGCCTTCGAGGACGGCAAGGTGATCGATTCCACCGGCGCCCTGTCTTTGCCGGCCGTGCCGAAGAAGCTGATCGTGATCGGCGCCGGCATCATCGGCCTGGAGCTGGGTTCGGTCTGGCGTCGTCTGGGCGCCGAGGTGACGGTGGTCGAATTCCTGGACCGCATCACGCCCGGCATGGACACCGAGGTCGCCACCGCCTTCCAGCGCACCCTGACCAAACAGGGCATGACGTTCAAGCTGGGCTCCAAGGTCACGGGCGCGAAGTCGGTCAAGGACGGGGTCGAGCTGACGGTCGAGCCTTCGGCCGGCGGCGCGGCGGAAACGCTCAAGGGCGACGTGGTCCTGGTCGCCATCGGCCGTCGTCCCTACACCGAGGGTCTGGGTCTGGAGACTGTCGGCGTCACGCCGGACAAGCGCGGCTTCATCGACCATGATCACTTCAAGGTCGCGGACGGCGTCTGGGTGATCGGCGACGTGACCCACGGCCCGATGCTGGCCCACAAGGCGGAAGAGGACGCCGTGGCCGTCATCGACACCATCGCGGGCAAGTACGGCCACGTCGACTACGCCCTGGTGCCCAGCGTGGTCTACACCTTCCCCGAGGTGGCCTGGGTCGGCCAGACCGAGGATCAGTTGAAGGCGGCCGGCGTCGCCTACAAGAAGGGCAAGTTCCCCTTCACCGCCAACAGCCGCGCCAAGATCAACCACGAGACCGACGGTTTCGTGAAGGTTCTGGCCGACGCCGCCACCGACAAGGTGCTGGGCGTCCACATCATGGGGCCGCAGGCCGGCGAGATGATCCACGAGGCCGCCATCACCATGAGCTTCGGCGGCGCCTCGGAAGACATCGCCCGCACCTGCCATGCCCACCCGACCCGTTCGGAAGCCGTCCGTCAGGCGGCCATGGACGTCGAAGGCTGGATGATGCAGGCCTGATCGGCCTTCAGGTCAGTACGCCCAGCAGCGGCAGGCACAGGACGGCGGCGGTCGCCATCGTATAGGCCGCGAAGGCGTCCACTGATCTGCGCCGGCCGTTGTCGGCGACCGCCTCGCGCGGTCGCATCCAGCGCGCTGCCCAGATCAGATAGGCCGCCTGGATGACCCAGCCGGCCAGAAACGCCAGGACGGCCCAGGCGCTGAGCAGGGCGAGCGTGGCGCCCGCCACCAGCACGAGAATCCCCCCCAGGGCGATGACGATGTCGGCCGCCTGTTCCGCCAGGCTGGGGGACAGGAAGCCGGGCAGGGCGCGCTGTATGCGCCAGTTGGTCCAGGCCTGATACAGAAGCATCAGCCCGCCCATCACATAGAAGACCCCGATCGCGCGCGCCGCCCACTCCATGGCGAGAATATGGCCACGAAATTACGTGGATGTAATCGGGCAAATTGAATGAGGGCGGCGATCCCTGCGAACCGCCGCCCTCAAGACACAATCGTTGATATGTGACCTTACAAGTCCAGCAGGGCCCGCTGCGGATCCTCCAGCAGTTCCTTGACGCGGACCAGGAAGGTCACGGCTTCCTTGCCGTCGACGATGCGGTGGTCGTAGCTGAGGGCCAGGTACATCATCGGGCGGATCTTGACCTCGCCGTTGATGGCCATCGGGCGCTGGACGATGTTGTGCATGCCCAGGATGCCCGACTGCGGCGCATTCAGGATCGGCGTGGACATCAGCGACCCATAGGTGCCGCCGTTGGTGATGGTGAAGGTGCCGCCCTGCAGCTGGTCCATCGTCAGGTCGCCGTCGCGAGCGGCCTTGCCCAGGGCGGCGATGCCCTTCTCGATGCCGGCCAGGGTCAGCGTGTCGGCGTCACGCAGCACCGGCACCACCAGGCCCTTGTCGGTGCCGACGGCGATGCCGATGTCGTAGTGGTTCTTGTAGATGATGTCCGTGCCGTCGATCTCGGCGTTGACGGCCGGGATCTCGTGCAGGGCGGCCACCACGGCCTTGGTGAAGAAGGACATGAAGCCCAGCTTCACGCCGTGGCGCTTCTCGAACGTGTCCTTGTACTGGGTGCGCAGGGCCATGACGTTGGTCATGTCCACCTCGTTGAAGGTGGTCAGCTGTGCGGCGGTGTTCTGCGACTCCTTCAGGCGACGGGCGATGGTCTGACGCAGGCGCGTCATCTTCACCCGCTCCTCGCGCGGACCCACTTCGCGCGGGGCCGAAGGCGCGGCGGCCGGGGCGGGCGCCGACGACTGGCCGATGGCGGCGATGGCGTCGGCCTTGGTGATGTTGCCCTTGGGGCCGGTCGCGGCGATCGACTTCGGATCCAGGTTGTTCTCGGCGACGACGCGCTGGACGGCCGGGGACAGGGTTTCGTTCTTGGCGCCCGAAGCCTGGGCCGAGCCGGTGCTGGCGGGCGCCGC
>NZ_JAYRPA010000071.1:0-4697 GCF_041911375.1 Brevundimonas sp.
GCGTTGCGCGTCGCGGGGGCCGCGACCTAGCGCGCGCCGGGCGAGGGGGCGAGATATGCGGCGCCGTAATCTGCCGCCGCGTCGAAGACCTTTTCCAACCCGGCGGCCAGGCCCAGCAAAGCCGCCAGGACGATCGCAAGCGTCAGGCCGCGCGCGGCGACCCGCGCCCGGTCGCGTCGCGACGGCGCGGACTCGGCGGGGGCGGCGCGTTCCTGGAACAGGGTGGGGACGAACGCCGGCGCGGGCTCGGTCGACCGGCCTTCGAGATCCATGGTCGGCGCCGAGGGACCGGCGGGCGACAGCCATCGGGCGACGAACTGGTCCAGGGTCATCGTCGCGCGCGGCTCCGAAGGTGGCGCCGATCATGCGAGAGCGGCTGAACAAGGTTATAAATGTCTTATCGGGAGACGAAAACCCTGCCAATAAGGGTTAATCGCCGCCCGCCGTCTCCGGCGCGCCCGGCAGGAGGTTAAAAGCCATGTCCAGGATCCCCGCCCTCGTCGCCACGGCGGCGCTCGCCCTGGCGGTGCCGGCTGCGGCCGGCGGCGTCCAGACGCCCTCGACCCCGTCCGCCCGTCCGCCCGCCCCGGCGGCGGCCGCCCTCGCCGCCGAGATCCGGCGCGCCTTCATCGACGCCCGCGACCGGGCGCAGCGCGAGGGCCTGTCGGGGGAGGCCCTCGAGCTGGCCGTGTCTGCGGCGGTGGAAGCCGTGATCGCCGGATCGGGCGCCGATCCCCAGACCGTCCTCGAGGCCCTGCGCCTGGCCCTGGCCGAAGAACAGTGCGTGCTCGAGGCGGACGGCCAGTGGAACCGCCTGGGGTGCGCGGCCCTCGGTCGGCTGGCCGCCGCGATCGCCGCCACGCTCGAAGGGCCGGCCGCAGGCGGCGGCGGCGGCGACGTGGCCGTGGGACCCGTGACGCCGCCGCCGGGCGTCGGCGGCGGTCCCGACTACGACGACAACTGATTGCGGATCGCTCGGGGGCGCCTCATGAGACACACCGTCCTTCTCTTCACGTCCGGCCTCGCCGCCGTGCTCGGCGCGACCCCGGTCCTGGCCCAGGCCGACCTGTTCGCGCGGGACCGCAACGTCGCCGTGTCCCAGCGTCCGCGGCCGGAGCTCCAGGCGCTCGGCCTGCGCTGGGGCGCCTTCATGGTTTATCCCGAGGCGCAGCTGGACGTCGGCTATGACGACAACGTCACTGCGGCGGAGACCGACGAGCGGTCGGACTGGCTGGCGCGCCTCTCGCCGAGCGTGGAGCTGGAATCGGGCTGGTCGCGCCACAGCCTCACCGCCTACGCCCGCGCGGCGGTGACCCGCTATCTGGACTACGACCGCGACGACACCGAGACCTGGGCGGTGGGAGCCTCGGCGCGCGGCGACATCCAGCGCGGCTCGAGCGTCCAGGGCGGCTTCGAGATCGCCCGCCAGGTCGAGCCGCGGACCTCCTCCAGCGCGCCCCAGTCCCTAGCGGAGCCCATCGTCTTCGACAGCCGCAGCGCCAATCTGCGCGCCACCCACAACTTCAACCGCCTCCGCCTCAACGGGCGCTTCGACGTGCGCGACTACGACTACGAAGATGGCCGGCTGATCAACGGGGCGACGGTCAACCAAGACGACCGCGACCAGACCACATACGAGGCGCTCGGGCGCGTCGACTATGCGCTGAGCCCGGCCACGGCGCTCTATGGCCAGGTGTCGGTCAACACTCGATCATTCGACGCCACCGGCGCGGCGGGTACCCCCAACCGCGACTCCGAGGGCGTCAATGCCCTGGCTGGCGCCAACTTCGAACTGGGCGAACTGGTTCGGGGCGAGATCGGGCTCGGCTATATCGAGCAGCGCTTCGACGATCCGCTCTACGGCTCCCTTAGCGGGCTCAGCACCAATGCCCGGCTGGAATATTTCGCGACGCCGCTGCTCACCCTGGGCCTGACCGCAAACCGCGCGGTGACCGATTCCGGCATTCCCGGCTCGGCGGGCATCCTGGCCACCACCGTCCAGGCCACGGCGGACTATGAGCTGCGACGTAACATCCTGGTCGGCGCCCGGCTCGGCTTCGCCGACGAGGAGTTCGACGCCATCGACCGCGACAACCAGCGCATCTTCGGTGGCGTGCGCGCCACCTATCTGATGAATCGCCGCTTCGGCGTGACGGCAAGCTATGACGTCGAGACCCGAGAGTCCTCAGGGCTCCAGGCCGTCAACGACTTCACGGCCAACCGCTTCCTGATCTCGCTCGTCGCCCAGTACTGATTTTTCCCCGAACCGGTTCCCGATCATGACATTAGCCAACGATCCAACTGGCGCGCCCGGCCGCACGGGGACCGACCTGTTCAGCCTGCGCAACCTCCTAGCCATGTTCCGCCGCCGGATGCGGCTGTTCGCCGGGGTGGCGCTGCTGGTCTTCTTGGCCGCCGTCCTCGCCACCCTGCAGGCCACCCCGCGCTACACGGCCGAGGCGCGCATCATGTTCAACACCCGGCAGGAACAGGTCCTCGAAACCAAGGCGGTCCTGTCCACCCTGCCGGCGGATTCCGGCGTCATCGACACCGAGGTGGAGGTGCTGCAGTCGCGGACCCTGGCCCGCCAGGTCGCCGAGCGTCTCCATCTGGAGAACGACCCCGAGTTCAACTGGGCGCTTCGGCCGCCGGGCGGCCTGCAGGCCCTGCTTGCTCGGCTGCAGGGGCGCGCGCTCGTCCGCCCGACGCCGCCTCGGACCGAGGTCGAAATCGAGGCGGGCCGCGAGCGCGCCACCTCCGCCCTGCGCGGCGGCCTCAACGTGCGCCGCTCCGGCCTGACCTACATCATCGGGGTGGCCTTCACGTCGCTGGATCCCGAAAAGTCCGCGCGGATCGCCAACGCCTTCGCCGAACAATATGTATTGAACCAGATCGAGGCCAAATACGACGCCACACGCCAAGCGAATAGCTTTCTGGAGGAGCGGGTGCGGTCGCTGCGCGGGGAGGTGCTGGCCGCCGAGGCCGCGGTCGAGCAGTTCCGCGTGGCCAATAACCTGCTGAGCAGCTCGGGCACCACCCTGACAGAGCAGGAAATCTCCGCCTACAATCAGCAGCTCTCGGCCGCCTTGGCCGACCAGGCGGCGGACGAGGCGCGGCTGCGGACCGCCCGCAGCCAGCTCGCGCGCGGCTCGTCCGGCGACGACGTCGGGGAGGCCCTGCAATCGAGCGTGATCGCTCAGCTCCGCGGCCAGCGCGCCCAGGTCGCGACGAGGGTGGCGGACCTGCAAGCCAACTACGGCCCGCGCTATCCCGAACTGATCCGCGCGCGCCAGGAGCTCCAGGCCATCGACGCCCAGATCCAGGCGGAGATCCGCCGGGTGATCTCCAACCTCGAGGCCCGGGTGCAGGTGGCGCGTGACCGCACCGCCGCCGTCCGCTCGACCCTCGACCGCGCCCGCGGCACCCTGGCGGGCAACAACGCCGCCAGCGTCCGGCTGAACGAGCTGGAGCGAGCCGCGGAGTCGGTCCGCACCCAGTACACGGGCCTGCTTGAACGCTACCAGGAGACCTCCTCCCAAACCGGCGTCGCCACCGCGGACAGCCGCGTGGTCTCGCCGGCGCGTGCGAACGGCAATCCCTCTTCACCCAACATCCCAGTCAATCTGGCGTTGGGCCTGATCTTCGCGGTGGGGGCGGGCGCGGTCGCGCTCGTCCTGGCCGAGATGTTGGACGACGGCCTGACCACAGCCGACGACGTCGAAAGCCGGCTGCAACAGCCCACGCTCGGCTCCATCCCGCTGCTCATGTCGATCGCCGAGTTCCGTGATCGGAAGATGCCGCCGACCGACTATCTGTTGTCGCGGCCGCTGTCGGGCTTCGCCGAGGCCTTCCGCAGCCTGCGCACCTCCATTCTCTACGCCCGCGTCGGCAAGCCGGTGAAGGTGGTGGCGGTGACCTCCGCCCTGCCCGGAGAAGGCAAGACCACCACAGCGGTCTGCCTGGCCCTGTCGGCCGCCCAGGCGGGCTCCAAGGTGGTGATCGTCGATTGCGACATCCGTCGGCGCAACGTTAGCCGCCTGCTCGGCGTCAAGGCCGACCAGGGCCTGCTCGATGTCCTGGACGGCGCCGTTCCGCTGGAGGAGGCCCTGATGAAGGGTGAGAGCTCCGGGGCCTGGGTCCTGCCCCTGGCCAAGCGCGACTTCACCCCCCAGGAGGTCTTCAACACCCCCGAGATGGACGCCCTGCTGGAGGCCCTGCGCGCGCGCTTCGACCTGGTGATCCTGGACACCGCCCCGGTGCTGGCCATCGCCGAGACCCGGGTGCTCGCCAGCCTGTCCGACGCCGTCGTCTTCCTCACCCGCTGGCGCAAGACCCCGGCGAAGGCGGCCGATGCGGCGCTGCGCGCCCTCGAGCAGTCAAACGCCGTGGTCGCCGGCGTCGTCCTGACCCAGGTCGACGTCAACCAGCAGGCGCGCTACGGCTACGGCGATCCGGGCTACTACTATTCCAGCTACAAGAAATACTATTCAACCTGAGGGGGCGATGAGGCGCAGCCGTGCGGTCTCGCTCATCGACCCGGCCCGTCGGCGCGATCTCGCGCTCGTCGCGCCGCCGGTCGCCCTGTTGTGGATCGGCCATCTGGTCGGCGGGGCGAGCGGGCCGGTCGCCGCGGCCTGGCTGACGGCCGCCTTCGCGGCTGTGGCGGCGGGGGCGTTGGCCGCCGGCGTCGCCGTTCC
>NZ_JAYRPA010000072.1:0-8857 GCF_041911375.1 Brevundimonas sp.
CCTCGCCTACAACATGAAGCGGGTGATCGCGGTGCTCGGGACCAAGCCCTTGATGGAAGCGATCAGGGCCTGAGAAGGAGGCGCTCCGGCCTCAATGCCGCGCGCCCACCGCAGCAGCTCAAGGCGTTTTTACACGGCCTCAGTCAAATGCGGATTTCAAATCCGCCACCGCCCGAAGATCTGCTTACTGGCAGCGGTTGAATGCCTGCAAGTGGCGCAATCCAGCGCCTCCCTTCCGCCGTGACCGGCAAATAGGGGCGCATATTTCTCTTCAGCGTCGCCGTTGGCGGATGCAACCGGCGCGATTTCGGTTAGACTCGCCTGATGCGGTCCGATCTCGACCATCTTCCTGAACGCCAGCAGCGTGAACTTGAACGGGTGCGCGACCTCTTACTCGCCGGTTTCGAGGCAGCGAAGAACGGCGGCGGTGGCGGCACTCAGACCTGGCGCCGTGGCGGCATGGTGCTGAAAATCATCCTGTTCGGCTCGTATGCGCGCACCGACTGGGTCGATGAGCCGGAGAACGGTTATCTTTCGGATTTCGACCTGCTGATCGTGGTGAACCACCAGAAGCTCACCAATATCGCCGACTACTGGTGGAATTCGGAAGACCAGATCCTCCGCGATCCCGCGATCGGCCGCACCGTCAATCTGATCGTACACGACCTTCAGGATGTGAACGACGCCCTGCGGCGCGGCGAGTACTTCTGGAGCGACATCGTGCGAGACGGCATCGCGCTCTACGAGATTCCCGGCCATCCGTTCGCGACGCCGCAGCCTATGACGCCGGCCGACGCGCTCGCTCACGCCGAGGCCTATTACGTCAGGCTGTCTCGCTCGGTCGATGTGTGGCTGGAGCTTTCTCAGGTCGCTCTGGATCGCGCAGACGATATCGAGTGGCGCAGGAAAGCGGCCTTCAGCCTCCATCAAGCCGTCGAAGCGGATTACGCCTGCGTCCTGCTGGTGCACACCTTCCATTTCCCTCGCTCTCACAACATCAAGTTCCTCCGCTCCCTGGCGGAGGATGTGGACACCCGTCTGGTGAAGGCTTGGCCTCGGGATCAGCGCTTCGACCGGCGGCGCTTCGAGTTGTTGAAGCGGGCCTATGTTGAGGCCCGCTACAGCGACCAGTACGACGCCTCGGTTGAGGATCTGGACTGGCTGATGGCCCGCGCTCGCCACCTCCGGGAACTCGTCGCCGACCTCTGCCAAGCCCGCATTGCAGAGCTGAAGGCGAAAGCGTCCTGAACGTTGGCGGGTTGGAGGCGACGGCGTTTGACCGTCCGACAGATCGCGGGTGCGCTGCTGGCTCCGACTAGAGCCTGAGCACAAAGGCGACGATGAGCGCCCAGAGCGCGCCGCTGGCGGCGACGGCGCCCAGGAGAGCGGCGGGGCGAAGCGTCCAGCGGGCCTCGAGATCGCGCCACGGGGCCAGAGGGGGAGACGGACGGGCCATGCCGAACCAACGAGGGTGCAGGGTGACGGTTCCGCCTCAGGTCGCCGCCCGCGCCCGGACGCGGCGGAGCCCCTCCCCCACCTGACGGCGCAGCTCCGGGTCGATCACCAGCATGCCGGCGACGAACAGGGCCATGCCGGCGCCGACCAGGAGCGCCAGCGCTTCCGGAGGGGCCAGCGACGCCGGCAAGGCGCGCTTCAGCCCTTCAACCGCGGCCGCCATGGCCACCGCCATGAGCAGGGGCCTCCAGGCGCCGCGCCACAGCGGCGCGATCTCCGTATCGGCCGCACGCCGGATCCAGACCAGGCCGACCGGGATCAGGAGGTAGGATTTAACGACGCTCAGGATCACCAGCGGATAGAGGCCGAACACCCCCCCGATCGCGGCGAGCGGCAGGCCGACCACCGCCTGGGCCAGGCTCCAGTAGAACATCAGCCGCCCACGGCCCTTGGCGACCAGCACGGCGCTGATCAGGAGGTTGGCGTGCAGCGCCGGGGCCATGACGCACAGGATCGGCATGATGGAGCCGGCGACCGCCCAGTGGGCGCCGAACACCAGCGGCAAGGCGACGCTCGAGACCGCCATGGCGCCGAAGAAGGCGGGATAGAGGACCAGGGCGGACAGGCCGGCGACGCGGACCAGGGCGTCGCGGTAGGCGGCGTCATCGTCGCGGGCTCGCGCCAGGAGCGGCATGGCGATCTGGGTCAGCGGGGCCACGGTCAGCTGGGTCAGCAGGTTCAGGCACTGGCCGCCGACCCGCAGGAAGCCGACCGCAGCCGGAGCGATGGTCAGGCCGGCGATGAGCTCCACGCCCCGTGCATTGACCTGGGCTACGATGCGCGATCCCAGAAGACTGCCGCCGAACCGCAGAAGGTCGGAGGCGGCCGCCCGGTCGAAGGCCAGACGCGGACGCCACGGGGCCCCGATCCATGCCAGGACCACCATGACCGCCGCCGTGACCAGGCCCCGCACCGCCAGGGCCAGCACCCCATGGCCCGCCAGCGCCAGGGCGATGCCCACGAGGCCGCCCACGATCGAGGACGCCAGGCTCCACATCGCCAGCCGCCGGAACGCCAGCCGGCGTGTCTCGCGCACCAGGTGGACCGCGCCCAGCGGGGCGACCGCCAGGCTCAGCGACATCAGGGCCACGACCGGGCCCACCGCCGGGGTGCGGAAGACCCAGGCCGCCAGCGGGGAGAGGAGAAGCGCCACGCCGAACAGCAGGACGCCGATGCCTGTCATCAACCAGAAGGCGGTGCTCGCCTCGCGGTCGTCGAGGCTGCGGCGCTGGATGGCGGCGTCGAACATGCCGCCGTCCGAGACGCTCGACAACAGCTCGACCAGGATGGCCGCCAGGGCGACCACGCCGAACTCCGTCGGGCTGACCAGACGCGACAGGGCCACGAACAGGCCGAAGCGGACGATCTGGCTGACCGCCGCCGCGCTGGTCGACCAAAAGGCGGCACTGGTGAACCGCTGCGCGGGAGCGGGATCGGGCAGGCTCATGACGCCACGCGCGCCCCTTCGTCGCCCGCGGGGTCAGAAGGCGCCGACGGGACTGCGGCCGGCGCGGCCTGGAGCGCCTCGGCGAACAGGGCCGCCAGCCGCTCGACCTGCGGCGAGAGCAACATGGTGTAGTGGTCTCCAGGCGCCCGGCGGACGGTCAGGTCCGGCGCCCAGCCCCCCCAGCCCAGATCGTCGGCCGCCTGCGGCGCGCGCTGGGCCTCCGCCCGGAACAGGGTCACCGGCCCGGCGTAGGCGGCGGGGCGCCAGGCGAGGATGGCCGGCCCACGCAGATGCTCGATCAGGATCTTGCGCACGAAGGCCACGCTGTGGGCCCCGCTCACCCGCGCCTTGGCCAGGATCAGGCGGCGCAGGAGGCCGAAGGCCCGGAGCCGCAGCAGGAGGTGGAACAGCAGATCCTTCAGGGCCGCCGCCAGGCCCTGGGCCCGAGCCTCGCGGACCAGGCGCGCCAAACCGCCCGCGCCGGGGCGTTCGGTCCGCAGCCAATGGCGGACATCGCCGCGCTCGGCGGCCAGGTCGATCAGTCCCAGGAACCGGGGCGTACGGCCGTCGCGCGCCAGACGCCGCGCCGCCTCATAGGCCACCACGCCCCCGGCCGAATAGCCGGCGAGCGCGACCGAGCCCGTCGGGGCTACGGCCTCCACCCGCGCCAGCGCCGCCTCGACCAGCAGGTCCAGCCGCCCGAGATCGCGCGGCGACCGCTCCAGCCCGGGATAGGCCACGACCTCGAACCGCACTCGGTCCGACAGGCCCTGGCGGAACGCGGCCAGGCGCGGCTCGTCGCCGCCGAGCCCGGGGCACAGGACGACCACGGGCCGCGCATCAGCCCCGGGGGCGCTGGCGAACCGGCGCGTCAGCCGGGCGGCGAGGTCGGCCTCCGTCGCCTGCAGGTCAAAACAGTCCAGCGGCGCCGGACGGCCCAGACTCTCCTCGATGTGGAGCGCCGTCTGCAGCAACTTGAGCGAATCCCCGCCCGCGGCGTCGAACGCCCGGCCGGCCGCGCCGGGGCCGAGCACGGCGCGCCAGGCCGAGGTGACCGCTGCGGTGATCGCCGGGTCCGCCGCCGAGGCGTCTGGCGCATCCGGCGCGCCCGCGCCGTCGGCCGGCTCGGCCGGCTCGGCCGGCAGGGCGGCGCGGTCGATCGCGACCAGAGCCGCCAGATCGACCTTGTAGTTGGCCAGGCGCGGCAACGCGGGCAGCAGCCGGACCTCGGCGGGAACCATATGGGGCGGGACCTCCTGGGCCGCGGCGGCGCGCAGCCGGGCGACCTCCGGGGGGGCGTGCAGGGACTCCGGGACCACGAAGGCGACGAACACCGCCTCCCCGGCCGTATACCGCGGCACCACCGCTATCTCGGCCACGCCCGCGGCCTTCAGCAGCGCCGCCTCGACCTCGGCCGGATCGGCGCGCAGGCCGCGCATCTTGATCTGGCGGTCCCGGCGTCCGACGAACAGGAATAGGCCGTCGGGCGTGCGTTCGACCAGGTCGCCGCCGTCGTAAAGCCGCCCGCCCGGGGCCTCGGCCGCGACGAAAGCGCCCGCGGTCAGCCGACCGTTCTGCCAGGCCCCGGCGGCCATAGCCTCGCCGCTGACCAGCAGTTCCCCCGCCTCGGCGTCCGCGCCGGTGTCGGGATCGACGATGCGGACGGCCAAGTGCGCGCCGACACGGCCCGAAGGGACGGGCGCCCGCGCCGCCCAGGCGCCGTCCGCAGGCAGGATCCAGTGGAAGACCACGCCGGTCTCGGTCGAGCCCTGGGTGAAGCGGATCGCCGCTCCCGCCGGCAACACGGACCGGAACAGCGCCACGTCCTCACCGTAGAGGCGGTCGCCGCCCGTGGTGACCGCACGCATCCGCGCGAAGGCCGCCGGCGCCTCGGGCTGGCCCATCAGGGTGCGCAGGACCAAGGGGATCATGCTCAGGAGGGTGACGCCGTCCTCGCGCAGCACCCGCAGGGTCTCGGCGAGGCCGGCGGCCTTCAGCTCCAGCATGCGCACCCGCGCGCCCGTCAGCAGGCCGGACAGCAGGTCCTGGTTCCCGCCGGCGCCGAGCGAGGCCAGGGACAGGATCACGTCGTCGGCGTCGATGCCGAGCAGATCGATGTGTTCGGTCCCCATCGCCCAGATGGCGCTCTGGCGGTAGGCCAGACCCTTCGGCCGGCCCATGCTGCCGGAGGTGAAGGCGACCCCGGCGAGCGGGTCGCCGGAAGCGGCGGGCCAATCGGTCGGCGCGCCGTCGTCGAGCGCGTCGGCGGGGGCCTCGAGGTCCAGGAGCCGGATCGGCGTGTCGCCCATCAGCTCCGCGTCCGGAGGGCTGCGGGGATCGACCAGGGCGAGGACCGGACGCGTCTCGGCCAGAATGGCGCGCTGCCGCTCGGGCGGATGGGTCGCATCGACCGGCGCCAGCGGCCGTCCCGCGGCCAGGGCGGCGAGCAGCGCCACGGGATAGAGGACGCTCGCCGGCAGGACCGCCGCGACCGGGCGACCCGGCTCCAGATCCGCCTCGGCCAGGGCCCAGGCCAACCGCAGTGCCCGCCGGCGGAGCTCGGCGAAGGTCAGCGCCATGACGCCGTCGTCGACGGCCACGCGATCGGGATGGAGGGCCGCCGCCGCGTCGAACCGGGCGATCAGGGCCCCGGGCGACCAGGGCGCGCTGAGGGGCGGCTGCTCAGGCCGCACGCGGTCGTTCGCCGAACGGGGCTCGCCCTTGATCCAGCGTTGCTCCGCCGACGCGTCTGTGGTCACGTGTTGATCCCCGAACGCCGCATTCCGAGACGGCGCGTCCCCTTAAGGCGTGAATACTGCAAGCGTCGGGCCGACGACAGACGGGGGTTACGAAAATGAGACATCGGGCGCTGGCGGCGGTGCTGACGATTGGCGCGGCCGCGGGACCGGCCGGCTTCGCCTGGGCGGAACCCGCGGCGGAGGAGCCGCAGCGGGTCGATGACATCGTGGTCACCGCCCAGCGTCGCGCTGAAGCCCTGTCGGAAGCGCCCGTGGCGGTGACCGCGGTCGACGCCGCCGAGGCCCGAACCCTGCGCCTCTTCCGCTTCTCCGACCTGGCCGCGGTGACGCCGGGCCTCACCGTCCAGTCCAAGTCGCCGTCCGACTCCGTCATCGTGCTGCGCGGCGTCTCAAACGGGGACGGCTCCGCTTATCAGGAGCCGCGCGTCTCGGTGTTCCAGGACGGGGCGCCGCTGTCGCGCGCCCGCGCCGCCGTCTTCGAACTCTTCGACCTCGAGCGGATCGAGGTGCTGCGCGGGCCCCAGACCACTTTGTTCGGCCGCCACGCCCTGACCGGCGCAGTGAACGTGATCCAGCACAAGGCCGATCCCGAGCCCGGCGGCGGCTTCGCCATCGAGGCCGGGTCGCGCGGCCAAAGACTGTTCGACGGCGTGGTCAATGCGCCTCTGGGCGACGCCCTGGCCGTTCGGCTGGCGGTGCGCCGGCGCGAGGACGCGGGGCGCAACTCGGACCTCCTGGGCGGCGGCCGGTTCGGCGAGGGCCGGACCGACGCGGCCCGTCTCACCCTCACGGCGCGCCCGACGCCCGCCTTCCGCAGCGACCTGATCCTCAACCTCGAGCGCGAGACCGGAACCGGCCAGGCCTTCAAGTCCCGGACCTTCCGCCCCGCCGATCCGGCGACGGGCGAACCGCTCGGCGACCTGTCGTCCTGGAGCGGCGCCGCCCTGGCCGCCGGCGACGGCTTTGAGGGCGGACGCCCCCTCGGGCGCGAACGCCGCCTGGACGGGCTGGTCTGGCTGAACCGCTGGCGGATCCATCCCGACCTCGAGCTGTCCGCCGTGACCGCCGGACGCCGGTTCGAGAGCCTCGAAATCCTCGACTTCGACGGCTTCGCCCTGCCGCTGCTGACCGTCGGCGACGACGCCTCCGGCGAACAGTGGAGCCAGGAGCTGCGGGCCAACTGGACGCCCCACCCCGCCCTGGACGCGGTGTTCGGGCTCAGCGCCCAGGCCGATCGCGGCCGTCAGCGCATCCCGCTGCAGATCGACGAACGGCTTGTCCTGGCCCTTCTGACGGGGCGGCTGGACCGCACCGATCCGGACCTCCGCCCGCAGGACGCCTATACGGCGCCGGCCGTTCAGGCCGCCCTGCTGCGCGGCGTCGCCCAGGCGCGCGGAGCGACGCTCGCCCCGGCCCTCGCCGAGGGGATCGCGGCCAATCTGCGCGGCGACCACCGCGAGGCCTACGCCGACTTCGGCAAGTCTCGCGGGATCGACGTCTACGGCGACGTGGCCTGGCGTCTCACGCCGCGGCTGCAGGCCACGGCGGGGCTGCGCTACGGCTGGATGGACAAGGTCAGCGGCCTGTCCGCCGAGGTCGAGAGCCGCTCGGTCCTGGCCGGCTTCCTCGGGGCGCTGGGCCAGCCCGCGGCCCAGCGCAACGCCCTGTTCGCCGCCCTCGCCGCCCCTGGCGCCGCCACGCGGCCGCCGTCGGCGACCTATCCCCTGCCCCGCTTCGGCCTGCGCGCCCAACCCACCGCCGGAGGCGCGACCGCCTATGCGGCCCTGGACGACGAGGGTCTCGCCGGGCGCCTCGTTCTCAAATACGACCTGACCGACGCGGTGATGACCTACGCCAGCTACGGGCGAGGCCGCCGGCCGCGCGTGCTCTCGCCCGAGACCCCGGCCCGACCCGAGGGACCGGTCGTGTTCTCGACGGTCTCGGCCGAGACCATCGACGCCGTGGAGATCGGAGCCAAGGCCGCCGCGCCGCGCTACGGCCTGCGGATGGAGACGGCCCTCTATCGCTATGTCTACCGCAACTTCCAGACGCTCCAGCAGCAGGGCGCGCAATATGTGGTGACCGACGCCGGGCGGGCCGACGCCTGGGGCCTGGAGGCGGAGGCGCGCTGGGCGCCGACACCGGCCTTCGAAGGCTTCGCCGTGCTGGAGGGGTCCCACGCGCGCTTCGAAGACGGCGCCTACGCCGGCAACCGCTTCGCCCTCCAGCCGGACGCGCGCGCGACGCTCGGCTTCACCTGGACCCACGCCGTGCCGGGCGGGCGCGTGCTGACGACCCCGGTCTACGCCTGGCGCGGGGCGCACTATTTCGCGGACGACAACGGCCGGCCCGAACTGATGACCGGCGCCTTCGTGGCTCCCCTCGACTTCGAGCCGCGCCAGTCGGCCTATGGCCTGCTCAACCTGTCGGTCGCCTTCGAACCCGACCACCGGCGCTGGCGCGCCAGCGTCTTCGCCACCAATGCGCTGGACGCCCGATACATCGTCGAGGCGGGCAACGGCGGCGAGGATTTCGGCCTGCCCACCTATGTGGCCGGTGAACGACGCGCCCTGGGTCTGCGCCTGGACGTCGCCCTTTAGCGGGCCGCGGTGGGCACGCCCCGCAGCACGACCCAGCCGGCCGCCAGGAAAAGGACGATGACCGGCATGGCCACCCTTTGGGTGCCGGCGACCTGGGTCAGGGCGGCGATGGCCAGCGGGGCCGCAAAGGCGGTGGCCTTGTTGGAGAAGGCGAACAGGCCGAACCAGCGCCCTTCCTCCCCCGCCGGAATCAGCTCGGCCATCCAGGCCCGCATGGCGGCCTGGAGCGGCCCGGTGGCCACGCCGATCAGCAGGCCGAGCGCCATGAAGATCCGCTCGGCGGGCGCGGCCATGAAGCCGTCGTTCGGCGTCGGCGGCGCGACCGGCAGGCCGAACACCGCATCCGCCCGCAGGCCGCTGACCCCGGCCACGGCGACGGCCAGCAGGGCGATGGAGCCGAGCACGAGGGCGCGCGACGAGAGCCGACCCTCCAGCCGGCCCGCGCCCCAGGCGCTCGCCCCGGCCACGATCACCAGGCCCAGGCCATAGGCGCCGAGCTCGGGCGCGCCCCAGTCGAACAGGCCGGCGGCGAGCAC
>NZ_JAYRPA010000073.1:0-98045 GCF_041911375.1 Brevundimonas sp.
GAGCGCTTCGCTTGGTCGGTCGCTGAGCGCCCAGAGCAGCCGCCGCCGACGGGGCCAGGGGGCGTCGGGAGCGTCAGGGCGCAGGATCAGCGCCCGCAGGTCCGCGTCAGACAGCCAGGCCGGCGCCGTCGGAGGGCCTTCCCACCGCGAGGCGGACGGAGATGGGCGCGGCGGCGCCAGCGTCAGCACGGCCGCGGCGCGACGGGTGAGCGCCAGGCTCGCGCGCAGGCCCTGTCGGGCCGCCTCGGCCTCGAGGGCCTGATCGGCGGCTGGGTCGAGCCGGGCCGCGAGGGCGGCGTAGTCCACGACGTAACGGAGCGCCGGCTCGCGGTGGTGGAGCGCCTTGACGAAGCTCATGGCGCACAGGAGCAACTGATGGCGCGCCGAGAGCACGGGCAGGGGCGCCCCGCCCACGACTGATACCTCGCGGGCCTCGAGAAAGGCCGCGGCGAGCCGGGGCAGGGGGGCGCCGGGCTGCTGCAGTCGAAGATGCAGGTCGATGGTCGCCTCCGCGGGTCGGCGCGGCAGAAAATGACGCTCGCCCAGGAACAGCCGCCACCAGAGCGATCGGCACCGGGGGGCCAGGCCGTACCCCTCCGCGTCGAGCAGGGCGGCGGCGCGGTCGAAATCCCGCGGATGAACCAAAAGATCGATGTCGGAGGACGGTCGGATGAACAGTCCGCCGTAAGCGGCCTGCTGGATCAGCGGACCCTTAAACGCCACGACGGGGAGCCCTGCGGCGGCGAAGGCCGGCAGCACCCGGCGCATGGTCATCAGGTTCGCGCCGTTCATCCGGGTGGCGAGATCGCGGAACGTCGCCAGACGAGCGAGCACCGAGGCGGGCATCGCCCCGGCGCTCGCCGAGACGACCGGCCAAATCAGGCCCACGAGCCGATGGATCCGCAACTGCGCCACCAGATCGTCCCAGGCCGCGGCGTCAAGCCGCAGGGGGGGGCGGGTCTCGCCCGCGAGAGCGGCGGCGACCCAGTCGAGCAGCAGGGCGTCGACGGCCTTCCGCGCCGCGCCTTCAGGCAAGGGTGCGACCGGCGGGGGGAGCGCGGCCATGGGCTTCGATCGATCAATCACCCGGCGGCCTCCGCGACATCCGGAATCGGCCCGCCGCCCTCGCCGGCGAGGAGCCGAGAGAGGCGGCTGTCGGGTCGCGCCGCCAGTTCGGCGTAGCGGCCGACCTCGACCACCCGACCGGCATCCAGGGCTATCAGCCGGTCGGCGAAGCCGATCATCGACGGGCGGTGGGCGATGGTCACGACAGTCATCCGGCCCCGCAGATCCTCGACCGCGCGGGCGATGAGCTGCTGGTTGCGCCAGTCCAGCGCGCTGGTCGCCTCGTCGAGCACCAGCAGATCGGGCTCTCGCAGCAAAGCCCGAGCCAGGGCGATCCGCTGCCGTTCGCCTCCCGACAGGCCGACGCCCTGGTCGGCGATGCGGCCGTCCAGTCCGCCCGACAGGCGGCGGACCACCTCGGCGGCTTGGGCTTGCTCCAGCGCCCGCCACATGGCGGCGTCGTCCGCCAGCGGTGCGGCCAGGGTCAGATTGTAGCGGATCGAACCGTTGGCCAGATAGACCTCCTGGGGCACATAGGCGACGCCTTCGCGGAAGCGGCGTCGGGTCTCGGCGTCGAGGGCCACCCCGTCGATGCGGACGACGCCCGTGATGGGCTCCAGCAGACCCAGAAGCAGGTCCGCGGTCGTGCTCTTGCCGCTGCCAGAGGCGCCGATCAGCGCGGTGATCTCCCCCGCCGTCAGAGTGAAGCTGACATCGTCGAGCACGGCTTCCCCTTCGGGGCCGTAGCGGAACGACACATGCTCGAACGTGATCGCGCGCTCGAGCGGCAGGCGCGCCGCTGGACCGGCCGCTGGCGGCTCCTGAGCGTCCTCATAGACCTGGAGCACCTCCCGCACGGTGTCGTAGCCCCCGACGTTGAGGATCAGCGTGTGGTAGTGGGTCTGCAAGCTGGTGAAACGCGGTGAAACCCGCAGGAACAGGAACAGCATGACGGCGATCTGTTCCACGGGTAGGTCCAGACGGGCATAGCCGACGTAGATGAACAGCGCCGCGCCGACGGCGCTACCGGCCTGGAACAGGAGACCGGGAAGGGCGGCGACGCGCGACAGCTGCCGCACGCCCTGGGTCAGTTCCGCCGAATTGTCGATGAAGCGCTGGACGTAGCGCGCCTCCGCGTTGATGCTCTTGACGAATTTGAGACCGCCCAGGAACTCGCCGATGGTGCGGTACTGGACCTGGCGTTGCTGGCTGAGCGCCTCCCCGTAGCGGGAGGCGAAGGCCCGCAAGGGATGAAGGGCGGCTAGGAACAGAGCCCCCGCCACGAACGCGGCCGCCGTCATGGCGGGGGAGACCAGGAACGACAAGCCAATGTAGAGGACGAGCATCAGCACGGCCTGGAGGATGTAGAGCAGGCTGTTCAGGACGGCCTGGATCCGGTCCACGTCCATCGTCAGGGCGTGGCTGATGTCGGCGTGGCGCGCGGTCATTATCCGCCCCCAGCGTGCGAAGCCGACCGTCTCGAACAGTCGCGCGCGCACCGCGTTCGCCACGGTGAGGGCCGTGTCGATGAGGGTAAGGGTGCTCAGGCGCGACAGCAGCGCCTGCAGGATGACCGCCGCGGCCATCAGGGCCAGGAGCGGCGCCAGGCCCAGGTGCAGCAGGGGGCCGCCCACCCAGGCTGGGAGGACGCCGCCGAAGGTCAGGTCGCCGCCGCCGCCGGGCGCGAGCGCGGCCAGCACGGGCACGAACAGCAGGATCGAGACCCCTTCGGTCAGGCCCGCGGCCATCAGCAGGGCGAAGGTGGCCACCACCCTTTGGCGCGCATAGGGCCAGACGAAGCGGGTGACGCGCAGAATCCGGTCGGCCTGCCCCCTCAAGCCATGGCGCGCGGCTTCGCTCATGGCCGGCCGCCCGAATCCGCGACGTTCGACAGATAGGCGTCCAGGGCCTTCAGCGCCTCGAAGCCGGTAGGGACCTCCAGACGAGCCACGGACGCCTGGCGCGCCACGCGGCCGCACCAATCCAGGAACGCTCGCGCGTCCTCCCCCTCGAACAAGGCACCGCCGAACCGGGTCAGATAGGCGAAACGCATCAGGGCCTGGACCGCGGCGGCGCCCGCCAAGGGCGTGAGATCGAAGCGGGCGCCGCGATGGAGCACGAAGACGCCGCCCAGTTCGACCGGCCGGGTGTCGAAGGGCGCGGTCAGGGCGTGACGGTGCTTGGTGTAGGCGGCATAGGGCGTGGGAAGGACCTCGGCGTCCGCGAGCGCCATGCCCGCGGTCGCGCTGTCGGTGAGTTTGACCTGCGGATAGCCGGGGGCGACCAGCAGTCGTCCGTCCGCGCCGATCTCCAGCGCGACCACGTCGTCGGTGAGCAGCGGGCGACCGGCGCTGATCAAGGCTGCGGCGGTGGTGGATTTGCCCGCGCCCTTGTCGCCGACGAAGACCCAGGCCTTCCCCCCGAGGGCCACGGCGCTGCCGTGAAGCACCATCCGCCCGCGGCGCTGCAGGACCACCGCCATCACCGTGCCGAGGAGGGGCAGGGTCACCAGGTCGTCGCTCACCCGGGAGCCGGGCTCATAGGCGACGGTGCGCCCGTGCTCAATGCGGAAGCCGCCCACGTCTCGCCAGTCCAGCTGGTCGATCGTCCCTGTCTCGCCGGTCCCGAAGGCGAAGCGGAGCGGGGAGCCCCCGTCCCAGGGGAGGAACACGCCCGGGCGTCGAACAATCCGCAGGTCCGGCGCGGCGTCGGGCGGGGCCGCCGCAAGGTCGTCCAGGGGCAGGTCGGCCGCGATCGTCAGGCCGAAGGCGCGGCGGTGATCGGCGCCGGTCGGAACCCCATCGGGGCGCGAGGAGACGGTCATGAGCTGATCCTGATGGCATGGGTCTCGGCGAAATCCAGCCATTCGGCCACAGCCGTCGCCCGCCACAGGGTCTGGAGCGCAGCGCCGGGCGCGGCGCCGGGCGCCGTAAGGACGGTGCGGCGGGCCTGATCGACGGCGGCGAGATCGAGATATTGCGAGAGCCGATCCGCGTCCGCGGCGAAACGCGCGGCCGAAGCCGCGGGGCTCGCCCGCAGGCCGCGGGTCAGATGGTGGGCGAAATCGTGCTTGTCGCGCCGCCAGCGCACGGTGTCGGGCAATCGGTCCTGCATCGCTCGCCGCATGATCGCCCGGGTCCAGCCGTCCGCCAGTTTCTGATCCGGTTCGATCGATAGCATGAAGCGGACCAGATCCCTGTCCCAGAACGGGCAGCGCAGGTCCACCTCGCGGTGCGCCGCGCGCCGGTCCAAGGCCTCCAGGGCATAGGCCTGGGCGGGATCCGAGAGCGTCCAAAGGTGGCGCTCGCGGCCGGTCAAGTCGGCCGGCGCGCGCCGGCGTCCCGCGGCCAGCCGCGCTTGGGTGCGCGTCGCTAGGCCTGGGGCGAGCCCGGCGGTCGCCGGACGGCCGTCGCGGCGCGGCCACTGGTCCTCGAGCCGCTGCAGACGCCGCCCGCCTGGCCCGTAGAGCTTATAGTAGCCGAGCCAGACAGCCAGCGGCGAGGTCCCCGTGACGCGCGCCGCGCCGCGTCCCTCCCGCCAGAGGGCGCCCCAGCGGCCGGTGCGCGCCAGGTCGTGGAGGCGTTCGTAGCCGTGGGAGATCACCTCGTCCCCGCCATGGCCGTCGAGAAGGATGCAGCCCCGGGGCATGGCGTCGAACAGCCGGTCGGTCATCGCCATGGTCGGCGCCAGGCACAGGCCGTCCTGGATGCGCAGGAGGGCCTGGAAGTCGGCGAACGGATCCTGGAGGCCGGGATCGACGTACAGAGGGTCGAACGGGCCCGTCCGAACCACCGCCTCGATGAAGGGGCGCTCGGACACCTCGGGGAAGGCGTCGAAAACCAGGGACAGCGTGGGCAGGGGCTGGTCCGCGAACCGCGCCGCCGTGACGGCGATCGAGGAGGAATCGAGGCCGCCGCTCAGCGTCACCGCCACCGGCTCCCCGGCTGGCGTGCGGCGACGCACGGCCGCGTCGAACTGGGCGGCGAGTTGTTCGGGAAGGTCTCGCGCCTGCGCCGGCGGCGGCAGGGTCCAGTCGTCCCCGCGGGCGAGGCGAGCCCCCTCGGGACCGTAGATCAGCCAACCGCCGGCCGGCACGCGCCGGATTGCCTCGAACATGGTGTCCTCTGGTCCGGGCATCCGGCCGTGGAGGAATTCGGCGATCCGCAGCTCGGGGCTGACGCGCGGGACCCAGGGCAGGGCGAGCAGGCCCTTGGCCTCGGAAGCGAAGGCCAGACCCGCCGGCCCCTCGGCATACATCAGGGCCCTCGACCCGAAAAGATCGCGGCCGAGCCGCAGGCGGCCGTCAGTGGGGTCCCAGAGGGCGAAGGCGAACTCGCCCCCGAGGCGCGACAGGCAGCGGTCGCCCCAGCGGCGATAGGCGGCGAGGATGACCGCTTCATCGAGGTCGGGGCAGTCCAGATCGCGCGCCAGCCGCGCGCGATCGTCGAGACGGGCGTCGGCCGCGACCAGCCACCCCGTCGGCGGCCGCCAGGCCCCACCGGGTGGAGCGACCTCCGATCCGCCGGCCTGCGCGATGATCGCCGGGCCCGAGCCGGCGACGCGCCGGACCGCCCCCCGACCGAGCGCGGCCAGCATGGCCTGCGGATCGCGGGCCGCCGGGCGGCTGCGTCCGGTCGCCACCACGCCCGCCAGCCCGCGCCTCATCTGCCCGGCTGGAGGTCGGTCAGCGGGTGGAAGGTGTCCGCGTCCCCGTCTCCGCCGAGGAGGACGTGGCCGCCGCTTACCAGGGTGGCGTGGGCGCGGAAGGCTTCGCCCGGCGGCTGTTTGACGCCGATGCGGATCAAGGCCTCGCGTCCTCGCGCCGCCAAGAGGAGGTAGCCGGTCATCGCCTGGGGCAGGCAGCTGGCCCCCGGGGTCCAGCGCGCCGCCCGGGTGACGTGGCGATGGAGGCGACGTTTGCGCCAGGCCTCGGCCGGCTGTGTCCCGGCGCGCGGCAGCCAGCGCGCCAGACGGCGGTAGGGCGCGACGCGAAGTGCGGCGGAGAAGAAGACGAGCGTGGCCAAAGCCATGATGAAATGGCCGAGATCGGCGAGCCGGGCCGCGCTACGCAGCGTCGGGCTCCCGCAGCAGAAGCTTGCGCGCCTGGAGCGCTTCGAGCAGCGCGTCCACGTCCCGGGCGCAGACCGCCTCGTCCACGTCATAAGCCGCCCGGACCGCCAGTTGGAGCTCGCCCGCCGCGCGCGGTTCCTCCAGTTCGCGCCAGAGGAACAGGCCGACCGGATTGAGGCTGTAGTAGGCGCTGGTCGTCAAATCCAGCAGGACGGAGCCGCCGTCGAGTTCGGCGACGACGACGTCGGGGCGGGCGCGAAAGCGGGGAGACGAGGACATCAACGGGGCGGATCCATCACACGATCAGGCGGGAGTCGGCCGATGCAAGCGTCGGGCCGCGGGCAAAAAAAACGGGACCGAGGTCCCGTTCTCTCCAGGCGGCGCGTCGAGGACGGTCCGCCTTGATCGAGCTGAATATCAGCTGAAGATGTCCAGGGGATCCGGGACCGGTTGACCCGCGACGTAGTTGCCGTCGAAGGTGGAGCCGGTGGACGAGCCCTGGGTGATTTCCTCGAAGGTGCCGAGATCGGCGATCGAGGGCGTCTCGTAGGCGGTCTTCATCAAAGCCTCCATAGCCAAGTGGAACGTTGTTCCGTGGGTGTGTTAACGCACTGGTAACCTAAGTCAAGGCGAACGGCGATTCGGTGGCAATATTCATGCCGAATCTATGACAGATTCCCCGATTGCGCGACTTTTCAGCCGCATTCGCCAGTCGAGGCCGGCGAATGCAACAGTCAAGCTGTCATCTTAGCCGCGGCGATACTTGAGCCTGGCCTGCGCTGAAGTGATCAACCCGGCTGGAGCCGCCGTCGCACTCGGCGAAGGCGCGCCGCGAAACCCTCCCTCGCCGCCTGGCGCAGCCGCATCCGCATCTCGCGCGACCGCAGCGCCCGCGCGGCGGGCGCGACGGCCCCGGCCTTCAGGTCGGCGACCAGACGCGCGAACTGAAGATCGGCCTTCAGCACCGCCAGCCGGCGCGCCGCCAGAGGGCGAGCGTCCGCGGGCAGGGCGCCCACGGTCGCCGCCAGGGCGGTCGACATGCGCTGCAGTTGCTCGGTGTCGATCCTGTGGGAGATCGACCCGGCGCGGCGACGATAGCGGTAGCCGCACTCCGGCGAGTAGCGGTAGACGGCCCCGGCCGCCAAGGCCCGAAGCACCAGATCGAAGTCCTCGCCGATCGTCAGGGTCTCGTCATAGGCCAGGCCATGCCGGCGCAGAAAGGCGGTGCGCATGATCGGCTTCAGATAGCCGAGCTGGTCCGCGCGGGCCTCGCCGACCCCGGCCTCGAGGTAGGCGCGAAGATCGATGGGTCGCGCGATCGCCCAGGCCGGGGTCGACAGCCAGGAATGGTCGGGGGTCTCATCCGGATAGAAGGCGGTCAGATTGTCCGCGACCAGATCCGCTCCAAGGTCTTCACCGAGCGCCACCAGCCGGGCCAGCCGGCCTCGCGCGATCAGGTCGTCGGCGTCCACGACCGCCGCCCAGGGCGCGCGCGCCGCCCGCAGGGCGAGGTTGCGGGCCGCCCCCGGACCTGCCCCGGCGCCCTGGAGTAGCCGCACGCGGGGGTCGCCGGCCGCGACCGCCGTCACTGTCGCCGCTGTGCCGTCCCGGGACGCGTCGTCGACCACCAGGACCTCCAGCGGCGCATTTTGGGACAGGACGGAGGCGAGGGCGGCGCCGACGAGATCCTCCACGTCGCGCGCCGGCATGATCACGCTGACGGTCGGCGTCATGGGCGTCCCTCTCCTGGTCGCGCCCAGTTGAGCGGCGGCGCGGGGCGTGTCAACGCCGTCGATGCGCTCGCTTTGTCCTGGCGCTTGCTTTGCTGCGCCGGGCGTGGTGAGGCTGGCCCTCGCCCTGGAGGCTCGATGTCCGACCGCGACCCCGCTCTTGTCCACGTCCGCACGCCGACCTATCGGCGACCGGCTCTGCTCGCGCGCAGTCTGGCGTCCCTGCGCGCCCAGACCTGGCCGAACTGGGTGTGCGATGTCTTCGACGACGACCCCGACGAGAGCGGGCGCGCCGTCTGCGAGGCGTTCGGCGACGCCCGGATCCGCTATACGGCGAACCGCCCCCAGAAGTTCGCCTCGGCCAATATCGATCAATGCTTCTCATCGCGGAATCCGCACGACGCGGACTTTTTCTGCGTGCTGGAGGACGACAACCATCTCCTGCCGAACTTCCTCGCCGACAACATCGCGCGGGCGCGCGCCGCGGGCTGCGAGGTCGTCCTGCGCAACCAGCTTATCGAACGCGCGGCCGGGACGGACGAGGCGCGGCTCGACACCGTCGGGGTCCTGGACGACCAGTTCGTCGACGATCTCTATTCGCCCGACGCCTTCCGCCTCGCCCTGATTGCGGGCATCGGCGTCTCCAACGGCGGGCTGTTCTGGTCGCGTCACGCGATCTCGCCGCTGGAGATCGGCCATGCCTGCGGCGCAACCGCCCAGGAATACATGCGCACCTTCTCCATTCGCGAGCCGATCCTGGTGGTGATGGAGCCAGCCGCCGTCTGGGCGGAAAACGGCGTCCAGACTACGCGGGACCTGGGCGACCGCGCCGGCTGGTTCCGGCGCGAGATCGACCTCAAGCGCCGGATCCAGACGCTGCAGCGACTGGCTTGGCGGCAGGCCGGGCCCGCGCTGCGACGGAGCTACTCGACGAGCGACCGGTTCGCCGCAGCGCCGGGGGCGCGGATCGAAGGGCTGCTGAAGGCGCTTCTGCCCGCGCCAGCCGGCGGGCCGGTGGCGCTGCGCCGCCGTCTGGCGCTCCGCGCGCGCGGGCTGCTGATCCGAACCGTCGGGCGCTTGGATGACGACTTCCGGGCCTTCCTGAAGGGCCGCGCCGCGCCCGCCGGTCGGGCCGCGGTCTGATGGCGCGTCCGGCCGTCCGTCCCGCCTCGTCCGAGGCTTCGGCGTCCACCCGCCGCCTCAGCCCGCCGGCGTACCGTGGCGGGCGCCGGCTCACCGAGGCGCAACGCGAGCTGCTTCTGCAGATCGCCGCCTTCTTTCTGTTGGCGTCGGGCTGGATGGGGGTGCTGGGCCCGCTCGCGCCGCTGTTGTTCATGGCCGCCGCAGCGGGGCTTTTCGCCCTTGCTCCGGAACGGGCCGCGGCGAGCCTGTTGCGCTGCTGGCCGCTCCTCGTCATCGGTCTCCTGGCGTGTCTGTCGGCCCTATGGTCCACGGCGCCCGGGGTCAGCCTGCGGTACGGGGCGCAGCTGGCGATCACCGTAGGCGCGGGGATCGTGCTGGCGGGGGTCCTTGCGCCCTTGCCCACGATCCGGGCCCTCTTTCTGAGCGGCCTGTTCATCCTGATCCTGTGCCTTCTGTCCGGCCGGCAGGGCCAGTCGCAGGGCGGACCGGTCCTGATCGGCATCGTCGGGTCGAAGAACGCCATGGGAGCCCTTTGCAGCCAGATCATCTGCAGCGGCGGCGTGCTGGCGGCCTGCGGCGCGGAGTCTCGCCTTGTCCGCCTGGCTGCAGTCCCCGCGGTCCTGCTGGCGGCCTATGTGCTGATGGGCAGCTTCGCCACCGGCGCAGTGCTGGTCACTCTGATGTTCGCAGGGCTGGTCTGCGCCTTCTGCGTGGCCTCGCGGCTGCCCCCCACGACCCAGTTCGCCTTTGTCTTGCTACTGCTCGCGCTCCTGGCGCCCCTGTGGATGGTGCGCGAGGATTTGGCCGGCTACTGGGAGTACTTCGTGGTCGATGTCCTAGGCAAGGACACGGGGCTGACGGGGCGCGACTATCTGTGGGCCCACGCAGACCGGATGATCGCCGAACGGCCGCTTCTGGGCTATGGCTATCGCTCGACCTGGCTGAGCGACAGCGCCGACACGATCGGCTTGCTGCGCTGGGCCGGCCTGACAGACGGCGCGGGATTCAACTTCCACGACTCTTATCGCGAATGGGCGGTGGATTTCGGCCTGGTCGGGGCCGTGCTCGTTGCGATCGTCCTGTTTCGGGGCCTGCTCGCGACCGTTCTCCAGGCGATCCGGCGGCAGGCCCCGCTGACCGTGATGTTCTTCGCCGCCCTTGGGGTGGCGACCATGATCCGCGCCAAGGTCGAGCTGGTGCTGGGCCCCTTCACCCTGGGCGCGGTGCTGATCGTGGCCATCGCCGCCATGGGGTATCTGGCGGCGGCGGACGCGCGGCGGGCCGTCGGCCCCCGCACCGGTCGAACGCCCCCGCTCACGCCGCGCATTCCGGCGAGCCGGCTCCCCTCGGATTTCACCCCGGAGACGCGCCCTCCGGCTTGAGTCCAGCGGACGGGGCGGAGATTCCGCTCCGGGTTCACCCTTTGGAAAGCCCACGAGGCGTTCCCTGATCCTCCGACGGCCGTCTCCTCGACGCCCGTATCCCATCCCGATGACTTCCTCCCGATCAACCGTTGGGCTTCCGGGCCGTCCTGGCGCAGACGCTCCGACGCCGGTCTGGGCCGAACATCCGGCCGCTCGATTGGACGACGGCTTTCTCGAGCACTGGTTCGCCGCCTCGCATGACGCTAACGCCGCCCTTCTCCCTTCGGGGCCGGCGTTTGCAGACCCTGCGCCGCCCTCCGCTTTCGCGTCTGCCTGGGACGCCCTGCTGGGCGGCTAGGGCCGGGTTCCACCTCGGCGCAGAACCCCACTCCGCCGAGCGCTCCCACCGGTCAGGCATCGGTAGAAGGGGGCGCGATCGCCTGGCCCACCATAGCGCTGGCCTCCGCCTGAACCTGCGCCAGATGAGCGGCGCCGAGGAAGGATTCCGCGTAGATCTTGTAAACGGCCTCTGTGCCGGACGGGCGGGCCGCGAACCAGGCGTTGTCGGATACGACCTTGACGCCGCCGATCGGCGCGTCGTCGCCGGGCGCGCGCACGAGAACGTCACGCACCGGCTCTCCGGCGAGGCGATCGATGCGCAGATCGCCCGGCCTGAGACCGGCCAGCCGGGCCTTTTCCGCCGCCGTCGCCGGGGCGTCCACGCGGGCGTAGGCCGGCGCGCCATGTTGTGCCGCAAGGCGGCCGTAGAGCGCGCTGGCGCTCTCTCCGGTGTTCGCTTGGATCTCGGCGGCCAGAAGGCCCAGGATCAGGCCGTCCTTGTCGGTCGACCAGGGGGTCCCGTCGCGCCGCAGAAACACCGCCCCGGCGGATTCCTCACCGGCGAAAGCCAAGGAGCCGGAGCCAAGGCCTTCCACGAAATACTTGAAACCGACCGGAACCTCGGTCAGGCGGCGGCCTTGGTCGGCCACCACCCGGTCGATCATCGAGGAGGACACCAAGGTTTTGCCGATTCCCACCTTCGACGACCAGCCCGGCCGGTTCGGCAGCAGGTAGGCGATTGCGGCGGCGAGCATGTGGTTGGGATTCATAAGGCCGCCGTCGGGCGTGACGATCCCGTGGCGATCCGCGTCGGCGTCGTTCCCCACCGCGACGTCATAAGCGGCGCCGCGTCGCATCAGATCAATAAGGCCTGCCATGGCCCAGGGCGAGGAGCAATCCATGCGGATGGCCCCATCTGCATCAAGCGGCATAAAGGCCCAGCGCGGATCGATCGTTGGATCGACCACGGTCAGATCCAGCCGGTGCCTGTCCGCGATCGCGGCCCAGTAGGCCGTAGCCGCGCCGCCGAGCGGGTGGGCGCCGATCCGCACTCTGGCGTCGCGCACCCGCTCAAGGTCGACGACGGAGGCAAGATCGTCGACATAATGCGTCAGAAAGTCGTATCGGCCGGCGCGTCGAACGGCAGTCTCGAACGGAAGGCGGCGCACGTCCGTCAGGCCGGACCGGATCAGGGCGTTGGCTCGGCTGGCGATGGCGCGCGTGGCGGCGTCGTCGGCGGGGCCGCCGGAAGGCGGGTTGTATTTCACGCCCCCGTCGCGCGGCGGGTTGTGGGACGGGGTCATCAGCAGGCCGTCGGCCCGACCCGGATCATCGGCCGGCCGGGTCCGGTTGTGGCGCAGGATGGCGTGCGACACTGCCGGCGTGGGCGTGAAGCCGTCCCCTACGTCGATCAGGACCTCGACGTCGTTGCCCGCCAGCACCTCGATGGCGGTGCGCCAGGCGGGTTCGGACAGAGCGTGCGGATCTCGGGCGAGGAACAGCGGGCCCCGGACGCCCTGCATTCGACGGTGGTCGGCTACGGCCTGTACGATCGCCAGGAGGTGAGTGCGGTTGAAGGCCCCGTCCAGACTGCTCCCTCGGTGGCCCGACGTGCCGAACGCGACCGCCTGGCTCGGCTGGTCGGGGTCGGGGATGATCGTTTCATAAGCGGAGGCGAGTGCGTCGAGATCGACCAGATCTTCGGCGCGCGCGGGCAGACCCGCCCGCTCATGCATGATGTGACCCGCCCTCGGATGCGCGCGGGGCGAGCCAGGCCCGCCGCAACCACGGGTCCGCCTTCGGTCGGATTTGCATGACGATCAAGTCCCGGTAAGGCCCCGAGCATGTCGGTGCCGGCTCAACTCTTCCCTTGTCCATCAGGAGGGTCAAGACGAACCCAGCGCCGGCTCGCGTTTAGGCGTCGTTCAGCGTGTTTCTTAGCGCCTTCCTTCGCAGCAACGGCTAGGCCTGCGCCAAGGAGGCCGGATTGACCCGTCAGCACGCTCTCATCGCCGCCGTCCTGGTCATGGTCGCGGGCGCTTCGGTCGCCATTCTCGTGGCGCCGCGCCCCGCCGCGTCGAACCGATCCGCGGCGCCCCCCAACGAGCCGCAGGTTTCGTCCGAGGACGCCGTGCGGCGCGCGCGGATCGAGGCCCTTTTGGGCGGTTTTGTCCAGGCGCCGGTCAGCCTCGAGCGGGCGACAAGCAGCCCCGACACGCTCGGCGAGCGGGTCTGCGGGACTTTCCACACATTCCGTGTTGCTGGCCTTCGAGGCTTCGATGTCTGGTTTTATCGCGATGGCGAGATGTATCTGGCGGTGTCGGAGCTTAAACCTTGCCCGGAAGGCGAGGCGATCGTTCGCGACGGCCTGACCCAGTTTCACGCTGCGCGATAGAGATCTGCCGCCCTGTAATCTCAAGCGTGCCGGCGGTCCGCAGGCGACGAAGTGAAGGGTCACCCGCCCGGTGCACTGGCGCCAGAGAGCTACAACTCGGACGCTGTGCCGGCTCAGGGAAGGAACTGAATCGTTCGGGCGAACTGAATGTCGCGATTCCCAGGGGCGACTTCAGTTTCCTGCATCAGGCGACCGCCGTGCGGGCGAACCCAGTCCTGGGTGGGTTTCCCCGAGGACGCGGCAGTCCTCGACACGGCCGTTGGCCCGGGCTGGTCCACTCTCCCAATGACCGAGGTCGTCGTTCGTTCCTAATGGGTGGCTGGTGCGATAGGGAGTTGCTTTGGATTCGTGACTGCTCTGCAGGGTCCAGTTACCCGGCCAGACGCGCGTCTCGCGCACAGCCTTTGTCGAGCGGAAGGGGAAGGCATGCGCGACTTGCGCGACCCTCGTCTACCGATCCCTCGGCGAGGGCCGGGAGGCGCCCTCGAAAGATCAAGCATAACGCTCCGCCCAAGCGCGGCTGACGCTCCCCGGCTGGGTAGCGATTTGGTAGCGACAAGATTTTCAAAGGTAGGGCGAGAGGCCCTGACAATGCACTAAGTCTTTGATTGTCAGGGGTTCTCAGATGGTGCCGCCGGGCAGGATTGAACTGCCGACCTCAGCCTTACCAAGGGCGAAGGGTGCATCCGTTTTCCTCCTATGATCCAACCACTTTCAGGTTGGGCATCTCGTCTCTCCCCGTCTCGTCCCCAGATTTGGGCTCTGCGCTGTCCTCCCAGACTGCGCCGATCGACCCGGCCAGATGCGACGTATTCACGTGGGCGTAGCGCATCACCATCGCTGCGCTCTTCCATCCTCCCAGCTCCATAAGGGCGGTCAGGTCGCGATTGGCCCGATAGTGCCAGGTCGCCCATGTGTGGCGGCAGTCGTGCGGCGTGAAGTCCTCGATCCCGGCGCGGCGCAGCATCCCGGCCCACGCCGTCTTGATCTGGCCACCGCCTCCCTCGCGGACCTCGTAGGCTTCGCCCAAGGGCCGAGTGATGCCCCTCGCGCTCGTGCGGGGCAGGGCGCGGCGGAATACCGCTCCCTCGCGGTGCGGGAGGTTAGCCAGGGCCGCCAGGGCGCGCGGATGGAGCGGAACGCCTCGGGCCTCGCCGTTCTTCGTGTCGATGAACTCGACGTGCGCGCGGCTCAGGTCGACGTTCCTCCAGTCCAGGTACAGCGCCTCGGATAGACGTGCGCCGGTGGAGAACAGGAAGATCACCAACGGCTTCAGGTGTGGGGCGGCGGCCTCTATCAGTCGATTGGCCTCCTGATGCGTCACCCAGCGGATCCGGCCCTTCGGTTCCTTCGGTCGCGCTAGGACAGGCTTGTCGCACCACCGCTTGCGAGCGGCATGGTGCAGCACCGCCGAGACCGGCGTGTAAACGTGCCGGTTGACCGTGGAGGGCGCGGCGCCAGGCTTCAGCTTCTTGGCCAACGCGTCGATTTCGGCCTGGCCTATGCTGGCCAACGGCTTCGTTCCCAACGCCTTCAGGATGGGACTGAGGTGCGCCCGCTCGCCCCCAGCCTCCATGTAGCTCAGCGCCGCTTCGGCGAACGTGCGGGTAGCGGAATCACCGTGGACCGATCGCTTGAGCAGCTCGGCTTCGCGGACCGCGCGGATTTCTTCGGCCGCTTTACGGTCGCCAGTGCCAGTGCTTTCGTCAACGAGGATGCCCCTGACGGACCCGCGTAGGTACCAGTTCGGGGAGCCGTGTCGTCGTTTGAGGGTGAGGGGCATGGTAGAGCCTCCAGAAGGGCCTGGACGTCGTCAGGCGTGAACACATAGGCGCGACCGAGTTTGCGGCCGACGCCATGCGCCTTGGCCAGGCTGATGAGCGTGGCCTGTGAACAGGGGACGATCTCCTCGGCGATCAGCGCCTGGGCCGTCTTGATGACAGGCCAACCCATCTCAGGCGGCCTCATCGCGGATGGCCGGCGCGTTGCAGTTCGCCGCCTCCCGTTGGGCGATCCATTCGTCGATCGCAGACCTCCGGGCGCAGAGGGTGGCGCCGAGATAGAACATCGGGAACCGATGGGGGACATCCAGCCGGCGGTTCATGTCGATGATCCGCGACCACTTCGCCTCGTCGCCGAAGAGGTGCGCGGCTATCGCCTTGGCGCCGTAGAGAACATTGCTTTCGGCCATGGGGATGGCTTCCTTTCCAGTTTCGCTCCCCCATGAGCGCGGGCTTTTGTTCCCGTTTTGAGCCGGGGTTCCACCATCCCTCATTTTCCAAAATTCGCCAATAGGCGAGAGGTTCTTTCTCGCCTCGAATCATGGGTTTCCCCCGTTTTTCTGCAGCACCCATTCGATCTCGCAGGGCAGGGGCCGCGCGCTGATGAGATCGCACTGGTGGAACAGCTCCTCGAGGGCCGCTTCCTGCTCCGGCGTCAGCTTGTCGGGGATCATTGCGGACCCTCCCCGGTTTCAGGCGAACAGCCTTCGGCCGACTCGTCCACGCCGAGACCCACCATGCGCACGCCGCCAAAGCTGGGCTCGCGGTCGCTGTCGTGGCCTTCGTCCTCGCACTGGTCTTCCAGGTCATAGGTGAAGCCGCCGCCGTAGGGGCCGAGGTTCACGGCATGGCCGTGGCCGAAGGTGACGCCACAGAGGCTCGCCTCGGTCTCCCGGTCGTCATCCTCCTCGATGGCACCCTCGTCTTCGCAGGCCTCCTCGAGATCGGTCCATTCCTCCCCTCCCAGCGGCAGGGTCTTGGCGCTGTGGGCTTGGCTCAGCCAGTGGTCGACCTGGGGGTGGGCGAGGTTGGGCTCCAAATCGGGATCGGCGTCCAGGCCGTCCATGATCGTGATGAGGCGGTCCACCAACACCGACAGGCGCCGGTGAAGGCGAGCGCGGCTGATTGAGGGGTGTTCGATCACCTGCACTATGGGCGCGGGTGTGCTATTGGCGTCAAAGGCCATGACCTGATCTCCCAAGGATCGGTTGCGGTTAGGGCTGGGGGGAAGCTCCAACTTCCCTCCGGCCTGCTACTCTGATAACAGAGTAAGCATGGATGGTAAAGATACCTTGATAACAAAGAAGAGGCGAGGTCCGGCCCCGACCGGGCAGGGCACGCTCGTAGGTGTCAGGCTGCACCCTGACATGCTCGAGAAGCTGGACGCTTGGCTTGGTGCGGAGGCTAGGCACAAAGGCTTAGACGCGCCGAACAGCCGCGCTCACGCTATAAGGGAACTGCTTCGGGAAAAGTTCGGTGATTGACCCGATCGAGCGCCGCAGCGCTATCGATTCTATCGATGCCTATTTCCGGCCGGGTATAGAAACCGATGAGGAACAGGCCACAGTCCTGCAGGTAGAAAGAGCGAGACTCACGCTCTACGGATCTCTGGCGGCCTTAGCCGGCGCATTAACCGCTCTGATGGCGACCGATAAAAAGGTCAGCGAATGGATAGTCGGCGCTGGGTTGATGCTCTTGTTCGTCGGTGCCGTTATTGCATGGACTGGCCTAACGCACGCTCAGACGTTTCGATATCAGAGAGGGATTCGACGAAACCTTGAACGCCAGGCGGCCCTGCATGCAAGGTTCGGGCCCGACAACAAGGTGTTCGGTCCGGTGAGCGACAAGGTGCTGCAAAAGGCTCGAGACGACGAACTCAAGACGAATCGACGCATTGGCTCCGCAACTATGTGGAGCTCAATCTGTGTCATGTTTGGAGGCTGTGCTCTACTAACCGCCGCCATGGAGAGTCTTGAACAGCCGGTGGCGAAGAAAGACCCGAGCGAAGTCTCGGCAAAAGCCTCCGACAAGTAGCTTGTCCGAACGGAACGGGAACGCCTACGCTCGTCGTAGTGGCATAACTCCCAACCGAATGGCAAGGAAAGAGGCACTGGATGTCTGACGAAGCACTGGAAAAGGCCGATCAGGAAGCAACGGCCATAAGTGAGCGCATTGATGCGCTGAAGCTCGAAATCGTGGCGGCGGGTTACGCGCTCGCCAAGACCGGCGGCGACCACGAACTGCGAAAAGTCGCGCATCTGCGAGAGACGCTGGAACTGCTCGAGTTCGCGCTGAAGCAGCGCCCGGCAGCCTATGGGTATATCAAGTCGCTAATGGGCTGAACCTGGACAGCGGAAAGGGGGGTGTTGCCATGACGGCAACACCTCAGTTCCGCTCCTCGATGGTGAACGCCAGTCCGACATGGCGGGCCGTATCCATGGCCCATCCCGATCCCGCCGGCGTCGCGAAGCCCTCGATCTCCGGCGCGGCGATGAGAACCTGGTCACCATCGGCAGGAGGTCGGCGGAGCATGGGTGCGAACCGGAGCGTGGCCTTGCCGTCGCCGTCCGCCGTGGTGGCCTGGGTGACGATGTAGTTGTAGCGCCCATCCGCCTTGACCAGCGTGAAGACCTGACCGGTGACGATGGGCGTGGCGGGCGTCAGGCCCCGGATAGGTAGCATGGTCCCACCGTGGCCCGATCCATCCACCACCGGCGAGCCGACAGGACCGGCATCGAACGCGCCCTGGGGGAAGGGCATGATGACCGTGTCCGCCATGGCTGCAGCCAGGAGGCCAATCCAGGTCATGGCCTGATCGTATTCCATGGGCGGCATCACATAGTCGATGGCGAAGTGAGAGCCCTTCCGGTTGATGCGCTGGATCGAGCCGCCGAGGGCTGACCTCAGCTCCGCGACCGAGGTCACCAGGCGGACGTTCGCCGACCTGGGCGCGGGAGACGATGGGAGGATGACCGGCATCAGGCGGCGTCCCGCTGTTCGAGTTCGCGCACCAGGGCGACGGCGGCCGACAGCTCCGGCTTATGCGGGCTGTCCTGGACCTCTCGGAAAGCGTTGTAGGCGACCAGGGCTTGGTGACAGATGGCTTGTCGCAGCGTCTTGCAAAGGCGCACCTGACCGGCAGCTAGTTCTGGTGGGAGGACGTGATAGTTGGACACGTCCTTGTGCACCAGGGATAGGCCGGGGAGCGTCAGCAGGCCGTCCAGTTGCACGTCGAACTTGGCGAGAAAGCGTGTCCCGGTCTTGGTGGTGTAATCGACCGTCTTGAGGCCGGTGATGGTGATAGACATAGGCATCCTTTCCTAAGCGAAGTTGATTTCCTCGATCCATTCGGACTCGAAGATGGAGGGGCCGGCCTCTGAGGCCTGGGCGCGGGCGATGGCCATGGCGGCCGCTACGGCGCCGTCGATCTTCTCGGCGCTCTTGGCCTTGCTGAACCGGGCGGTGTCGCCGGTCGGGCCGTTGTCGATGACGGCGTTGCCGAAGTTCCAGCGCAGGACGGGGTGACCACCGTGACGCACCTTGCCGGCGAGCAGGGCGCGCTCGGTTTCCTTGATGGCCGGCGTCATGCTGATCCAGCCCTGCCGGAAGTGGACGACGTTCAGGCCTCGGTCCTGAAGGCGCGGGACGATGCCGGCGGACATGGCCGGGTCGATGGCCAGCTCCTGGACGCTGAACCGTTCGGCGATCTCGGCGATGGTCTCCTCGAGAAAGGCGTAGTCGACCACGTTCCCCGGCGTCGGGGTCAGATGGCCTTCCTCGGCCCAGCGGAGGTATGGGACCTGATCGCGCTCCTGGCGCTTGGCCAGGTTGTCGGCGGGACAGAAAAACCACGGCGCCACGGTGTAACCGCCATCTTCATCACGAAGACAGGCGACCACGGCCGTCAGGTCCTGAGTGCTGGACAGGTCCACGCCGAGCCAGACGGGTTCGCCCTCGCGGGCCTCCAGGTCCAGCGGGGCGCCGCCCTTGTCGTAGAGGTCCATATCCAGCCAGGGATCGGGCGCGCCGTCGGACCAGATGTTGAGGTAGTAGCGTTTGAAGGCCTCGCGCTGGGCCGGGATCTGGGCGGCTTGGCGAGCGGTGACGCGCATTTCCTCCAGCGACCGGAAGCCGGCGGCGATGGCGGGGTTGACCGCCTTCCACACCGCCTCGTCCTGCCAATCGGCATCCTTGGGGGCCTCGAACAGGATCGGCAGGAACGTCTCGTCCTCCACCTCTCCGGAGGCGACCTTGCGGGCGTAGTCGTACAGCTCATGGGCCAGGCCGTGGACGCCGGAGCCGGCCGTGGTGATGACGATGGTCAGCGGCTCCTCGCGCTTACCCATCGACTGGCGCAGCACGTCCCACAGTTCGCGTTTGGGCCAGGCGTGGACCTCGTCGGCGATCAGGCAGGAGATCGACAGGCCGTGCTTGGAATAGGCCTCGTGCGAGATGGCTTTCAGGGTCGAGCGCGAGCCGGCGTGCTGGATCGTCTTGTAGGACGGGAGAACCTTCGTCCGCTGCTTCAGGGCCGACTCCTGGGCGATCATGCCCGAGGCGGCATTGTAGGCGATGGACGCCTGTTCGCGGTCGGCGGCGGCAACGATCACCTGCCCCCCGGCTTCCTTCTCCGGGCCGGTCAGGTGCAGCAGGCCAAGGCCGGCGCAGAGGGTCGTCTTGCCGTTGCCTCGGGGCAGGAGGATGAACACCGTCCTGATGCGGCGCTTTCCGTCCTCGCGGGTGTCGCCATAGATGCGCTGAACGATCCGCTGCTGCCACCGGGCCAGCCTGAACCGCTGCCCGGCCAGCTTGCCCTCGTGCAGCTTGAGCATCTGGATGAACCTCACCGCGCGGGCGCCCTTGCCCTCGGGGTCGGGTATGGGGCTGTCGTCAGTCCACCAGGTCACCGAATCCCCCGTTGTCGTCGCCCTCGTCGCTGATGGCCGGGCGGGAACGGGAGACGGGCGTAAGGCCCAGTTCCGCCGCCAGTTGGCGAGCGTGGGTCATGGCGGTGTGCATCACGCGCAGAGCGGGGTGCGGCCGTGGAGCGCCGTTGTCGCCCGCGAAAAACGGGCTCTCGAGCTTGGCCAGGGTCTCCTGGCAGAAGCGGACCTGCCCGATCGCCAGGCAGTAGTTTTCGAGACTGCCGAGGTCGCCCTCGGTCAGGATGCGGCGCTCGGCCAGGACCGGCGCGCTCCGGTTCCATTCGGCTTTCGCGGCCTTCGGAAGCCAGGAAGGCGGGGCCGGGGCCGTGGTAAGCGGCGCCCGGTCCTGCTTCAAGTTCGGCTTGTCACCCCGCATGTGGGGGCCTCCCGTCGAGGGCGACCTGCCACCGGCGGGCGAGGGACAGCAGCATGTTGGGCGTGCGGGGCTCGGCTGCGCGGGGCGTGATGTCGTCACCACCGACCAGCTTCTCCAGCGCCGGGATCTTCTTGGCGCGTTCGAGCGAGGCCAGGGTGTGGGCCATCCAGCCGGCCATGCGGAAGCGACGCCTCTCAGCGCGCGTCCGTCCCTCCACCGCCGCGACATACAGCCGTGGCGTGGTGGCGAAAAATCCGTCTGGCCAGCCGCCCATCTCGCACCAGCCGATCAGGAGGTCTTCCCAGTCCCAGCCGCCGCCGGCCGAGGGCGGGCGGTGGACTTGCCGGCCTCCGGAAACGCCTTGGTCAGACCTTCGCCGATCAGCTCGCCGGCGCGCGTGATGCCGATGTCGCTGATGAGGTTGCCGGCCTCTTCCTCGGTGCAGTCGTGGTTGGCCAGCAGGCCCGCCCAGAACAGGGTCCGCAGGTTCCCCATCGACAGGTTGGCGCCCAGCAGCTCCCCGAGCTGGGTGGTGGTGACGCCCAGCTTGCTCTCCAGCGTCACCAGGGCATTGATGGTGTAGGCCAGGACATAGCGGTCGCCACCGGCCTCGAAGCTGACTTCGCCCTTCATCGGATTGGCCATTATTCAGCCTCCCGCAGGACGGCGCCGGTGACCTTGATCGTCACCGTGGCGGTCATCTTGTCGTCGTTGGGCATGGCCGGCTCGTAGCCGGTCAGCAGGCCCGAGAAGGTCCAGGTCGCGGCGTTGGGGAAGACGATCCGGAAACTCTTGGCTTGCCGGGAAGCCTTCGCCGCCAGGATCAGGCCCTCGCTCGTGGAGCCGGGGACGAAGTTCATCTCGAACGAGGTCTCGCCGGGGTCGGTCAGTCCCATGATGAACTGACGGTCCGGAGCCCCCATGTGCGAGGCGTCGATCACGTCCGTCGTCTCGTTCGGCGGCGTGATGTCGAAGACCTCGGCGATGGCGGTGTAGGTGCCGGGAGTGGCGCTTTCGATTTGAAACTGCGCGCCGTTCCCGATGGACGCTTGGGTAGTCACTGTTCGGCCTCCTTGTGCCAGACGGAAATGTCGATGCGGGTGCGGTAGAGCGGCTCGGGGTCGTCGCCCTCAAAGGTGTCGCTCTCGGTGTCGATGAAGATGCCCTGCAGGACGACGCCGCCGGTCAGGGTGCGGGCGTGAGGCAGGGCGGGGACGATGGCGCGGGCCAAGAGCTTGGCCTCCCGGTAGGTCCGCCCCCAGGCGTCGATCTGGACGCGGCTGGCGATCAGGCCGGAACGCCCCGCCATGGTGGCGTCGTGGGCGCCGCTGATGCGGTGCAGGGTCACGGCCGGGAGCGCGTCGTCGTCCGGACGGGCGGACCAGTTCACGCGATCTCCGGCGATGGCGGCGACAGCGGGGTTATTCAGCAGCAGGTTCGCGATGGCCTCTTCCATCATTTCCCTCCCTTGGCGGCTTGGCGGGCGGCCTTGCGCGCGGCGCGCTGGACGGCCTTGGCGATCTCCTCGGAGAGGATGGTCTTGACGTTCTCGAGCAGCAGACCCTTCCCGGCGTCCCAGGCGGGGCGCATGAACGGCCGCGGCGATTGGCGCCGGTTGCCGAACTCCTCCTGGATGGCCTGGGGCAACTGGCCCGGCCCCATGTGCGCCTCGATGCGGTCCTGACGCCGGTACCCCCGACCCTTGGGCCGTCCGGACGTGACGCCGATGCTGGCGCGCAGTTCGCCCGAGCGGTCCTTGGCGACGTTCTGGCGGGCGGCCTCGGCCATCGGCTCGAGCGCCTGTTTCAACGTGCGCCGGCCGACGTTGCGGGCGGTGGACAGCTTCAGGTCGCCCAGGGCGCGGTCCAGTTCGCGCAGCCCTTCCACCTTCACGCGGGACCGGCTCATGACGCGGCTCCCTCGGTGTGCAGTTCCATGTGGAGGCGACCCAGCGGGCGGACCTCCCGGATATTGAGGAAGGCCCCGCCCATGCGGACACGATCGGTGAGGCGGATGTCGGGCTGGCGATGGGTGCGGAACACGATCCGGCGCGACGCCTGGACGCCATCGGCGGCGAGATATTCCCGCCCGCTCTGCTGCACCGTCTCGGCCATGGCCGTGGTGACCACGATCTCGCCGGTGATCGGGGCATTGAACTCGTCGCGGCCGATCTCGCCGTCGCGCACGATCTCGATGCGGGTATCCAGCCGGCCGAGCTTCATCCGAACACCCACGGACGAAGGTCGTTGAGCAACGCCTGCGCCTCCTCTGGCACGGTCGCGCCCTCCCGGCCCTCGTAGAGGGCGGCGACGGTCATTTTCACCGCTTGGTCAAAGATCGGCGGCAGCGGGTCCGGTTGGTCGTCGGTCCCGATGTATCGGGTGCAGGCGTCGGTGGCGGCTTTCAGGAGGGCGTCGATCAGCTCGTCCTGATGGTCATCCAGGATGCCGAGATGCGCCTTGGCGTCGGCGACGTTGACGGTCATCGCACGATCCTCCCGGTCGAGTACCGTTGGCGGGCGGCGATCTGGTTCTGGGTCAGGCCGGGGATGTTGGCCGCCGCCCAGGCGTTGGACCGCCGCTCAGCCTCAGCGATGGCCGGCTGGGTGGTCCTGAGAACCTGCACGTCGAAGTAAGGGGAAGGCACGATCTGCGCGATGCCACCGCCGCCCTGCTGGCGCTGCTGGCCCGGCGTGGAAATGTCCACCCGTTCGCCCGGCGTGGCGCGAAATGCGACCAGCTTGGAGTCGACCGTGCCGGAACCACCGACCTTGAACGAGCCGCCCGTCGCGAACCCCGGCAGGGCCTTCAGGAGGCTGGAGCCGACGTTGGCCCATTTCGACCAGCCGCCCGAACCTTTCTCGCCGACGATGTCGAAGATGCCGCCGAGCGCGCCCCTCCAGTCCTTGGAGCCGATGGACTGGATGATGCCCTCGAGACTGCTCTCCACGCTGCTGGACAGGCCGCTGAAGGCGTCCGCCGCCTGGGCGGTGGCGTCCTGGACGGGGTTGACCATCACGTCGTCCAGCCGGCCGATCCAGTCGCCGATGGCGATGACCATGTCGGGGATGTACGAGTTGCCGACCACCTTGTCGTAGAGGTCGTAGAAGGCCTGGCCGACCGACTGGATCTTCTCGATCACGGATCGGACCAGGGCGGTGAAGCGCTCCAGCAGCCATTGGCGCACGCCCTCGTAGGTCTGGCGGACCCAGTTCACCACCTCGGGGAACAGAGCGGCGAACGCGCGTCCGATGCCCGCCACCACCGCCGCAACCGCGTCGCCGAGGTGACCCCACATGGCGCTGAAATCGCCCCTCAGCAGCGCGCCGAAGGCCGACAGGAGGTCCGCGATCACCTCGAGCGCGCCCTGGATCAGGGTCAGGCTGGCCTCGAAGATGCGCTTGATGATCTCACCGAAGGTGATGACCCCCGACGACGCCTCGCCGCTGTCGCCGAAGATGGACATCACGACCTCCGCGACGCTCCGGATCACGCCGACCAGTGCGTCGAAAATCGGCATCAGCTTGGGGCCGAGGTAGTCCACCACGGCCCGGCCGAAGGCGATCACCTTCGGGATGGCGGCGGAGAACCATTCCAGCAGGCCGCTGTCGACCAGGGCGTTGATGGCCAGCCCGCTCAGGCTCGCCTTGATCTTGTCCATGGACTGGCGGAAGGCTTCGGCCTTCTTGAGCTGTTCCTCCGGGATCAGACCGCCGTTCGCGACGAACTCCGCCTTGAGCTGGGCGATGCCCTCGGCGCCCATGTCCAGGAGGCGGACGAACTGCTCGCCGCCGGTGCCGCCGAAGATCTCATCGGCGACCCTGATCTGGGCGGCCGTGTCGAGTTTCGAGATGCGGGCGATGATGTCATCGAACATCGCCGCAGGGTTCTTCAGGGCCTCGGTCAACTGGGCGCCGGTCAGGCCGATGCGCTGGAACGCCTCAGCCGCCGATCCGCCGCCGGTCGTGGCGAACTCGTCGGCGCGGAGCTGCATCTCCTTCATGCCGTCGGTCAGGGCCTCGACGCTCACGCCCGCCTGTTCGGCGACGTACTTGAGCTTCTGGAACTCCTCGAAGGCGACGCCGGCCGTCTCGGCCTCCCGACCCATTTCGACCAGGCCGCCGGTGATCTCGTTGACCGCCGCGAACGCGCCGCCGAGGGCCGCGCCGATGGCGACGCCGACCCCGGCCATGGTGGTGGCGATGCCGCGCAGGCGACCGCCCACGTCCTGCATCTTCTTCTGGGCGCCGGTCAGACCGTTCTCGAAGGCGGCCGAGTCCAGGCCGAGGGTGACGCGCAGGGCGCCGACGACGGCGTTAGCCATGGGCGCGCTCCTGCTTCTGCTTCATCGAGGCGTGGCAGGGCGAGGACGCCATGGGTTGCCAGTTCGACCGGCGCCAGAACAGCGCCTTGTCGCCACGATGAGGGATGATGTGATCGACCATGTCGGCCTTGCGACCGCAGCCGCAGGCGCAGACCCGGTTCTCGGGCTGGGCGAGGAAGGCCTTGCTCTCGCGCTCCCACTTCGAATCGTACCCGCGCTGGCGGGCGGATGGGCGCCGGGCCTCATAGGCCTTGGCGCGCGCGGCCGTGCAGGCGAGGCAGGAACGCCCCGTCTGGGCCACGCGACCACAGCCGCAGATGCTCGGCGCCCGCATCGGCATCAGGCCACCGGCGCGTGAGCGGGGCGGCCCATGATGGCCAGGGCGGACAGGGGAGTCCCCGTCCCATGGGTGCCGCTGAAATCCGTCGTCAGGCGGACGTAGCGAGCATCGCCGATGTAGCCGAACTTCGTGACGGTCGGGTTCGCGTGGGCCGTCTTCAGGGCCAGCACGATCCCGTCGTCGGCGGTCAGGTCCAGGCCGGCGACATCCTTGGCCAGAACGTCAGTCCAGTCCTCGCCGTCGTAGCTTTCCTCCAGGACGAACTCGATCTTGTTCGTGCCGGTGAAGGTGATCCCGCCGGCGCCGACGTGGACGGCGAAAGTGACCGATCCGAAGCCCTGCCGGTCGATCTGGACCGGCGTGACATCGGCGGTGTAGGCGCCCGGCGCGACGGCCGAGACGATCTTCAGGGTGTTGGATTGCTCGCGCATCAGGGCTCTCCTCAGCTCGTGGCCATCTTGAGTTTGCGGAAGGCGTCGGGGCGGACCACGCCACCACCGACCCGGCGACGGCCGTGGAAGCGGACCAGGCCCTCGGTGGCGACGGTGTATGGATCGCGCAGGACCGACAGGCCGACGCGGTCCACGATGCGGTAGCCGGTGGCGAAATCGCCGTAGATGACCGGCGTGGCGTCCGCCTCGATGCCCGGCATGTCCACCGCCTCGACCACCGGGCGGCCCAGCAGGGTCGCCGGCTGACCGACCTGGATGGAGTCCTGCCAGAGGAACCGGCCGTTGCCGTCCTTCAGCAGGCGATAGGCGGCGATGGTGGCGCCGTTCAGCAGCCAGGACCCACGGTTCCGATAGGTCGGGGGCAGGTCGTACATGAGCTGGATCAGAGCGTCGGCCGAGACGTTGGCGGCGTGACCGTTGGCGACGGTCTTGATCGACGGATCGTTCAGGATGCCGACCGGCTTCTTGACGCCATCGCCGTCGATGAACGCGACGCCCTCAAGGCGCCCGAACTCCTCGGCGAAGTCGCTGGCCAGTTCGGACGCCAGGTCGATGGCGCTGTCTTCCAGCAGCCAGTTCGACACGTCGATGTAGGCGGCCATCTCGTGGACCTCGAGCGCGGCCTGGCCATAGGTCGGCTCGGTCTTCGGGCGCTCCTCGGTCTCGCCGACCCACTTGGCGGTGATGGTGCCGGTGCGCTTGGGCCAGACCACCCGGCCGGCCGTCGTCTGGGTGACGCGGGCGGCGGCGCGGATCGGGCTGATCTCGACCAGCTCCTTCTGCAGTTGGGCCTCGAACTGCTCGGGGGCCAGGAAGCCGCCGCGCGTGTCGTCCGAGACGATCAGGGCCTTACGCTCGTCGGGCTCCAGGGACTCGGTGCCGCTGCGGACGAAGCCCCAGAAGGCTTTGGCCTCGGCGGGCTCCTCGTCCTCGCTCTCCGCGCCGGGGCGCTTGAGGGCGGCGATCTCGGCCTTCAGGCCCTTGATCTCGTCAGCGGAGCCCTTGGCGGCCTCGGCAACGGCGGTCTTCACGCGGTCATCGACGGACTTCTCCAGCCGATCCAGCGCCTCCTTGACCTCCAGATCGTCGGCGTCGCCGGCGTCCTTCGTCTCGAGAGGAAAGGGGGTCTTCAGCATCATTGGGTTTCTCCGGCGCGCAGGGCGTCAGACGCCGCGTTGATCTGGGCCACCAGCCGGCGCGCGCGGTCGGGGCAGTGGGATTTCACGCGCTCAACCCGCGCCAGGCTGTTCGCCTGGACGGGGAGGAGGCTGATCTCGAAGAGGTCGACATCGTCCAGCAGACGGGCCTTCAGCTCCGTGCTGCGGCGGGCTTTCACGGTGCGGTAGCCGATGGACAGGCCTCGAGCGGCGCCGGCCTTGGCGAACTCGAAGGCGTCCGAACCGTCGCGCGTGGCGGTGAGTATCCGGCCCTTCACCTTCAGGCCGATGGCGTCCTCGGCCACCTCGTCCCAGACGCCGATCGGGCGCTTGCCGTCGTGCGCCCAGAGCATGGCGATCTCGCCGGCCGGGCGGCCCTTCAGGGATCGGGCGAAGGCGCCGCGCTGGACGATGTCGCCGACCAGGTCACGGTTGCCGAAGACCGAGGCGTAGCCCTCGATCACGCCATCCTCGCCGAGGGACTTCAGTTCGATGGGAGGCAGTTCATTCGCCATTGGCGGCCCCCGGTGCTTCGGTGTTGAGGGGCAGGCGGAACTCGTCTCCGCCGGTGTAGGGCGGGCGGTTCTCCATGGCGCGGACTTCGTTCGGGTTCAGGATCCCGTTCGTGATGGCCTTGGCGTAGGCCTCGAACCGGGCGGCCTGGTTGGCGCGGGCCAGGTCATCGACCAGGAACTCGGCGAAGTAGGTCTCGCGCTCGTCGCGGGTCAGGAGCGAACGGCGGATGGCGCCTTCCCAGACCTTCAGCCAGGGCATCAGGGCCAAGGTCAGGAACTGGCGTCCGCCTTCCTCCTGGTTCGACCAGGTGGCCCGGCCGTAGTCCTGGAGCATGGGCGGCGGGATGCGGAAGGGGCGGGCGATCTCGACCACCTGCTGACCGCGCAGCTCCATGAACTGGGCGTCGACGCTGGAAAGCTGGGTGGCGACCCACTCCCAATCGCTCTCGAGGAAGGCCGTGCCGCCGCCGCCGTCGCCGCTATGGGCCTTGTTCCAGGAGGAGACGGCCCGCTTCATGGCGTCCACCGACAGGCCCTTGGGAGCCTTCAGCAGGCCCGAGGGGCGGGCGCCCTTGCCGAACAGCTTGGCGGCGTGGCGCTCCATCACCGTCATGATGGCGATGGCCTCCCGCGCGGCCGTGATCGGGGCGACCCCGTCCATGGCCCGGATGTGCAGGATGTCGAACCGGTCGTAGGCGCGCTGGCGCCCGTTCCGTTCGGTCACGCGATAGGTCGGCTCGCGGGTCAGAGGATCGGTCTCGACCGTGACGCTCTGCGAGGGGATCTGGACCAGCTCCATGATCTCGCCGCCGGCCCGGCCGATCCAGGCGAACGCGCCCTGGTCGTAGCGCAGCGCCGCCGAGGTCATCGACAGGCGGAAGTCGTAGGCGCTCGTCCAGTCGTTCGGCTGATCGTTCAGCAAGACGGACAGGGGGTGGTCGGAGGCCCGCTCCTTCCCGCCGTCAGCGGTGCGCCGGTACAGGTGCAGGGGCAGTTGGGCGACCGCCTGGGCGATCACCGCCACGGCGGCGTAGGCGGTCGGGTTCTTGAGGGCGGTCTCGGGCGTGACCGACACACCCGTCAACCCACGCTGGGCGCCGAAGATCTCAGCCAGCCAGGAGGCGGACTCGGTGTCCTGGGCGTCAGGCGCGACAGAGGGAGAGGCCTTCGCCTCCATCCCGAGAAGTCGTGCAGCAGCTTGCAGCAAAATGGCCCCGCCAGTGATTTGACGAGGCCATTGTCGATCTATTCGCCAAGGTCAGGGACCCCACTCGGCAACATTAGGCAGTAGTCGGCAATCTTAGGCAGGCCGGAAAAACCACCAATCCGATGACTTTTCGTTTTGTCGCCCCCCGCCGGTCCCTAAGCAAGAGCCGGAAGTCTGGAGTCCCCCTCCGGTCTTCATCAATCGGCAAGTAGATCGCGCAGGAAGAACTGGCCGTCACAGGCGGCTGCTGTCTGTGCCGCTCCTAGCATCCCAGGCCGATCATATACCCACTCTCTCTCACTGGGCGATGAGTTGTGGTCCGTGTGCCGCCCTGTGAGGTTTGTGCCCGAGTAGCTGCTGGCCGCTATGATCCTGGTTCGGCGCTGCTCGCAGTCCATCTCTCTTAGGAGGAGCATAGATCGACCTCCCCAAGCCTGAGCCTGATCCGCGTTGAGGGCTTCCCAGTGGAACCATGCGCGGGCCGTGTTCCCGGTACGCTGCAAGGTTTCCCGCCTCATCACAGCAACCATGGTTTCATCCAGCCAAACGATAGCCGCAGGCGCGATGTCCAAGTGTTCGACCTGCCAAGCTATTGATGCCTCAAGGCCGTCGTCCGCTGGCCAAGGGGGTTGGTAGCCGTCCTGTGTGGCCCCCAGCGCAAATGCCGCTGCCCCGAATACCGCTTCAAACATTTCGCTGCCCCTGAAATCTCGGCGTGACAGTCTGCCGATTTTGATGGGTTGGCGAAAGGTGTCCCTAGGGACGGGTGAGGGACATGGCGGGGACGCGGGCGTGACGGTCACGTGACGCCCGGTGACGCTGAGGCCTTGAACCCCCTCCACGACGCCGCCAAATTTTTCTCGGAGGGCCATTTTCCGGGGTTCTGAGCCTCGAAGCAGACGCCGAAATCGGGCCGTGCGCTGCTGGAGGGCGTTTTAGGGCAAGGGGAGCGGGGGAGGGGTGTTTAGTTATTATCCCTGACCAGTTCTGGTCACTCTTAACTCGACCACCGGAACAAAGCCGGGCCGCGCTTTGAGCTTGCCCCGACGACGCACCGGACTTTCTTCTTCTCCACCAGCGTCTTGCGAGCATTTTGGAGTTCGCGTCGCGACATGGCGCCCGCCCACGTCTGGCCCGCTAGTCCGTTTGCTATCTGGAAGGTTTCGGTTGGACTGGGGTGCAGCCGCTTGAGCAGCGCATACAGGACTAGGGCGTTCTTGTCGGACGCGATCAGCTCCGAGATGTCGTCTCCGTAGAGCTGCACCTTCTGTCTCCCGTTCTGCGACTTTGCCTTCCAGTTCCGGTCGCCGCTGTAGTTGTTCCAGACGTTGACGGCCGTCCTACGCACCTCATCCTCGGGCATCGCATCGTCGAAGACGGTCGAGGCGAAGTAGCGCGCGACATCGATCAGATCCTCGAGCGCTTCGCAGTGAGGTTCTTGCGCCAAGCAGTGATCGAAGAGCGCCGAGTTGCGGGAGCCTGCCTTGATCCGCACCCCGTCATCATTTGCGGACGCCGAATGTTCGTTCTTGGGGCGGGCGGCTACTTCGATCGTTCGCGCCGTGGACTGGTGAGCGCCCATGGGCGTTAGGCTGGCGAGGTCTTCCAATGCGCCGAAGACGATCTCGTATGTGCCGTACGCTGTCCGTGATCCTGGGGCGACGATGTATCCTTTGCTGCTGCCCTTGAGGTCAATCGGCACGTCGGGGCCAAAGAGCCGAATGTGATCCTCTTCGCCCGTGTTCCTGTAATAGCCGTGCCACTTGCCTGATGCGGTCTTCACGATCACGCGGGGGTGCCCATAGCGCGCGATCTGGTCGGCCAGGAACACCTCGTCCTGGGTGTCTATGTCGAGAACTGTGATCCCCACCTTGCCCGGTACAAATCCGAAGGCCTCCGCGTCGGGCCAGCGGGAGAGGTGAGCAAGGCTGCGACCCGGCGTCGTCCCAAGGTAGCCGACCGGCAGGGGCTTCTTCCGCCCACCGTCTGGTCCCATGTCGACGGGGAAGATCGGAATCCCGAGCGCGGCATACAAAGGTTGCCACTGCTGGAAGGGGCTTGTCTCGCGGAGCGGGAGAACGGCTGCTGTCAAGCCGCGCCCCCGTGGCCTGTCAGGACGATTTTCCAGATCTCCGCGCGCATCGCGCCTTCAAGGTCTCGGCACACCGCCTCCACCACGTCAGGGTCGCACCCCTTTCGGAGGAGGGCCTGTCGCTGGACATCGACCTGCCGCAGAAGGTGGCGCTCGCCAGCATCCGGCGTAAGCTCGAGGACGCGATCAGCATGACGGCGCACGAGGTCGACCCGTCGCGCCAGCGGAAAGGGGATCACCTCAGCCATGAGCATTTGCTCCATGCGCTGATGATGCCACGGTTCGGTGAGGGCCGGAAGCGGGAGAACGAATTCGGAACATCTCTTCCCGGATTTTCCCCAGGTTTGGGGCGGGAAGAGCCTGTTTCGTTCTCCTTCGCAGCTTGGGGAGTGGGATGAGGTCTCCCGCTCAAATCCCTTGCTGCAAGGGTCTCAGATGGTGCCGCCGGGCAGGATTGAACTGCCGACCTCAGCCTTACCAAGGATGCGCTCTACCACTGAGCTACGGCGGCCCCGACTGAGGAAGCGGCCGTATAGCCAAACCCTCCCGGCGATGGAAGCCCGTTTTTGATGGTGGGAAAGAAAGTTTGGACAAGATCGGAGATAACGGCATGATCGCGCCATGAGCCAACCGCCGCACGACGCCGATACGCCGCCCGAGCGGGAGGTCATGTCGAATCCGGCCGAATCATCAGGCCCTTCGCCGGCGGAGAGGGCCCGCATCGAGCGCGCCGCCAGGCTGGCGTCCGCGCTGAGGGACAATCTGCGTCGGCGAAAGGCGCCCCGTGCGCCCGCCGAGGTTCGCGACCGCAACTGAAGTTCATCGGAACGCGGCCTTTCCCGGCGGGGCGACCGCTTGCTAGAGAAGCCGTCCCCCGGCGCCATTTTTCGACCCGGGCGCTTCAAGGACGTCATGGACAGCATAGCCATTCAGGGCGGCGCCCAGCTTTACGGGGACATTCCCGTCAGCGGCGCCAAGAACTCCGCCATCAAGCTGATGGCCGCCTCGATCCTGACGGATCAGCCTTTGCTGCTGACCAACATGCCCCGGCTGGCCGACACCCGGTTCCTGGGACAACTGCTGCGCCAGTTCGGTGTCGAGGTGACCGAACGCGACGGCGCCGACGGCCAGGAAAGCCTGTTCCACGCGGCCGATCTGACCTCGACCTTCGCGCCCTATGACCTGGTTCGCCAGATGCGCGCCTCGTTCAACGTTCTGGGCCCGCTGCTGGCGCGGACCGGTCACGCCAAGGTGTCGCTGCCGGGCGGCTGCACCATCGGCGCGCGGCCGGTGGACCTGCATCTGCAGGCCCTGACGGCGCTCGGCGCCTCGATCGAGCTGGAGGAGGGCTATGTCTCGGCCATCGCGCCCAAGGGGTTGCGCGGGGCCGAGATCGAGTTCCCCTTCGTCTCCGTCGGCGCCACCGAACACGCCTTGCTGGCCGCCGTGCTGGCGCAGGGGACGACCGTTCTGCGTCGGGCCGCGCGCGAGCCCGAGATCGGGGACCTGGCGCGCTGCCTGACGGCCATGGGCGCAAAGATCGAGGGCATCGACACCGATGTCCTGACCATCACGGGCGTGTCGTCGCTGAGCGGGACCACCTGGCCGGTGATTCCCGATCGGATCGAGATGGGCTCCTACGCCGTCGCCGTCGCCATGGCGGGCGGCGAGGTGCGTCTGACCACGGCGCGCGCGGAGCTGATCTCGGCTCTGACCGACAAGATGGTCGAAGCCGGGGTGGAGGTGTCCTCCACCGCCGACGGCGTGCTCATCAAGCGCGATCCGGCCCAGCGGCTGAAGGCGGTGGATCTGGAAACCGCGATCTATCCGGGTTTCGCCACTGATCTTCAGGCCCAGTTCATGGCCCTGATGACGACGGCGGAGGGAACCAGCACGATCCGCGAGACGATCTTCGAGAACCGCTTTATGCACGTGCCGGAACTGGCGCGTCTGGGCGCGGACATCTCGGTCCATGCGGGCGAGGCGCACGTCAACGGCGTCGAAACCCTTCACGGCGCCCAGGTGATGGCCACCGACCTTCGCGCCTCGATGTGTCTGGTCATCGCGGGCCTCGTGGCCGAAGGTGAGACGACGATCGGCCGCGTCTATCATCTGGATCGCGGTTTCGAGCGTTTGGAGGAAAAGCTCGGCGCCTGCGGAGCTTCGATCCGCCGTATCAAGGGCCAAGACGATGGGATGGGGTGATGGACACTGAGATCGACGCCGTTCCGTCAACGCCCGCCGCGACGGTCGAACCGTTGCGCCTGCTGGCCGAGGACGCCGACGATCTGCAGATCATCTCTGCGGCGCTGCAGGACGCCATCCTGCGCCCCATCGACATCGTGTGGGAAAAGCAGGCCCGCACCCTGACCATCGCCTTCAGCCGCTTCTGCTGGGAATGCGGCGGCACGCGGGTGATGTCGGCCATGCAGTTCGGGGACGTGCTGGCGGTGAAGAGCCGACGGCTGCCGCGAAACCCCGACGCCTCGCTGGAACTGCTTGCGCTGGACTTCCTGCCGACAGAGGCGCCCAGCGGCAAGGTCATCCTGATGTTCGCCGGCGGGGGTGACCTGCGTATCGACGTCGAATGTCTGGACGCCGTGGTGACCGACATTTCCGAACGCTGGCCCGCACGGGTGGCGCCGACCCATCTGGGCGAGGTGGAGGCATGAGCGGTCCCCACGTCCTGGCCTCCGTCGACCTGGACGCGGCCACGCTTCCGGCCGCCACCGCCGAGATCGAGCACGAGCGTCGCGTGGCCATTTTCGACCTGGTGGAGAAGAACAGCTTTCAGCCGGTCGACGCCCAGGGCGGGCCGTATGCGTTGAAACTGTCGCTGCAGGACAACCGCCTGGTTTTCGACATCACCGGGCCGGAGTTCGCGCGCACCTATGCGCTCAGCCTGACACCGTTGAAGACGGTTCTGCGCGATTATCTGCTTATCTGCGACAGTTATTACGAGGCGCTTCGCGGCTCGTCGCCCAGCCAGATCGAGGCGGTGGACATGGGCAGGCGCGGCCTGCACAACGAAGGAGCCGACCAGTTGACCCAGCGTCTGGACGGCAAGGTGGTGCTGGATCGCGAGACGGCGCGGCGGCTGTTCACGCTGGTCTGCGCCCTCTACCGTCGAGGCTGACCTCGACTATCTACGCAATTTCGGGCATTAGGCCCGTCCATTCCGCCCCACGCGCCCGCCCGGCGTGGGGCTGAAGTCGTTTTCGACGGGCGCGAGAGGCCGCATGGCTAAGGAAGAACTGCTCGAGTTTCCCGGCACCGTCAGCGAACTGCTGCCGAACGCCACCTTCCGCGTGACGCTCGAGAACGATCACGAGATCATCGCCCACACGGCCGGCAAGATGCGCAAGAACCGTATCCGCGTGCTGGCCGGCGACAAGGTCCTGGTCGAGATGACGCCCTATGACCTGACCAAGGGCCGCATCACCTATCGCTTCAAGTAAGGGACGGCTCGCGTGAGCCGCCCCGAACTGGTGCTGGCGTCGTCCAGCCCTCGCCGCATCGAACTGCTGGCGCAGGTCGGAATACGCCCCGACCACATCGACCCCGCCGACATCGACGAGACGCCGCTGAAAGGCGAAACGCCGCCGCGCCTGGCGCAGCGGCTCGCCTCGTCCAAGGCCCAGATCGTGGCGGCCCGGCATCCCTACGCCGTGGTCATCGCCGCCGACACCGTGGTGTCCGTCGGCCGTCGCTTTCTCGAAAAGGCTGCGGACGAGGCTGAGGCGACGCGCTTCCTGACGCTTCTTTCCGGTCGCAACCACCGTGTCCACACCGGTGTCGCGGTGATCCGAGACGGACGCCTGTCGGTGCGAATCAACGAAACCCGTGTCAGCTTCAAGCCGCTGTCGGCCGGCGAGATCGCAGCCTATGTCGCCACCGGCGACTGGCGCGGCAAGGCCGGCGGCTATGGCATCCAAGGGCCGTCGGGGGCCTTCGTGCAACGAATCGTCGGCAGCCATCCGTCTGTGATGGGCCTGCCGATCTATGAAGCGGTGCAACTGCTGAACGGCGCCGGCTGGCGACCGTGACCGGCCAAGGCGACCTGGAACTCTTCCTTGACGAGACGCCTGGCGAGACGCGCGGCGTCGTTGTGCGCGGCGGTCGCCCGATTCACCTGTTCATCACGCGTGACGACGACGCGCCTCAGCTCAGGCTGGGCGCGCGAGTGCTGGGGCGAGTAGCCGAAACGGCTCCTGGCCTGCGCGGAGCCTTCATCGACGTGGGGGGCGAGGCACACGCATTCCTGCACCTGGCGCGAAACGAATCGGTGACTCAAGGCGAGCGCCTGGAGGTCGTGGTCACCGCCGAGCCGCGGCGCGGGAAGGGTGCGGCCGTTCGTCGCCTCGGGCCGGGGCAAGGGGAGGTCCGGCTGCTCGAATCGGCCCCTTCGATCGCTGATCGGTTGCGTATGATCGCGCCCGGCGTGCCGATCGTCGGGGGGCTCGCCGCCCTGGACGCCGCTGACGAGGCGCAGGACGAGGCGCTGTCCGATCACTTCACGTTTCCCGCCCAGGGTCTGGACCTGGCGATCCAGCGCACGCGCGCCCTTGTCGCGGTCGATGTGGACCATGCGCCGGAGCCGGGTCGCGATCCCTCCAGGAGCAGGGCCGCCGCGAACGCCCACGCGTTGCGGCAGGCCGCGCGGCTGATCGGCTTGAAGGGGTGGGGCGGCCTGGTCGTCATCGATGTCGCGGGCGACGGTCGGGACGGGGAGGCGCTGCTCAAGACCGCGCGAGCCGCGTTCACACATGAGCCGCAGGCCGTGTTTGGCCCGGTCAGCCGCTTCGGCCTTATCCAGCTGTCGACGCCCTGGAAGCGGACCCCGATTGAGGAAGTCCTGGCGCCGGGCGTGCGAACACGGGCGCAGGCGCTGGTCCGTCAGTTGAGGCGACATATCCTGTCGGACACGACATCCGCGCGCGTCGTCGCCTATTCTGCGCCTGACGAAGCTGTCGTCGCGGCGCCTTTGGCGGCCCAACTGGGCCCACGCGTCCTGGTCAGGGCCGACGCAGCCTTGGCTCCTGGGCGCAGCCGCATAGAGGAGGCATGACCGTGGCCCTTTGTCCCATCTGCCGGAAATCCGAAGCCGATCCCAAGTACAGACCGTTCTGCTCGCGCCGCTGCTCCGACGTCGATCTGCAGCGTTGGTTTGCGGGTTCCTACGTCATCCCGGGAGAGGCCGACGAGGGTTCCGACGAAGAACCGCAAAACGACTGAAACCGACGCTGGACACCCGAAACCGGCTCGCCTATAGACGCCGCTCTCGCGACGCCGAGCGGCGCCTGGATAGCTCAGTTGGTAGAGCAGCGGATTGAAAATCCGCGTGTCGGTGGTTCGAATCCGCCTCCAGGCACCATTTTCCCCCTCATCGTCGGCGCCCCCCTCCCATCGAACAAGCTTGCGCCGTTCGCCGATCGACAATCATGAAATTGTCGCGTTTGGCCGACTAGATGCGTCCCAGCGCACGAGTTCGCCCGCAACCCCATCGGTGGCGAAATCGCGCGCTTCGCCCTTGACGCTCTGGTAACGGTTCGCCAAAGGGTTTCGGGACGCCTTCCCAGAGTAAACTTTCTGGGTGGAGTTCGACGAGGCCGAGGATCAGATTCCGACGCTTCAATCATCGGCGGGGGGCCTTCCGGGCAACCGGACGGGTTCTCGCTCGTTTTCAGCGGACTCTGGTTCCAGATTGGGACGGGGGGCGTTGAAGGAAACATCTCAGGTTGGGGGACGGCCGGTGACATGGCCGAACCTTTGGTTCCACGAGTCAGACCAAGCAGGAACTGGCGAATTATGCTGATCAGCAAGAAGACCAACACCCTCCTCGCCATGGCCGGCGTCGCCGTCCTCATGGCGAGCACGCCCGTTCTGGCGCAAGCGCCGGCCGAGCCCACCCCGGCCGCCGCGCCGGCCGCGGCTCCCGCTGCGCCCGCCGATGCGGCTGCTCCGGAAGCCGATCCCGCGTCGATGAGCGAAGCCGTCGGCGGCGGTCACGGCGGCGGCATCACCCCGATCTCGATGTTCATGGAAGCGACCGTGGTCGTTAAGGTCGTCATGGCCGGCCTGCTGCTGGCGTCGATCTTCTCGTGGACGCTGCTGCTCATCAAGCTGTTCGAGTTCGGCGCTCTGAACCGCAAGACGGACGCCTTCCTCGAGAACTTCCGTGGCGCCCGCACCATCGCCGACATGAAGGCGGTCGCGACCGCCGAAGAGTATGAAGGCAACCCGCTGGCTGACATGGCCGCCGCGGCCACCGAAGAAGTCGACCTGTCGCGTCAGGCCGGCCTTTCGGTCACCGGCGATCACCGCCACGACACCCTGGCTCGCGCCCAAGCCGCCGTCACCGCCGTTCAGGCCGGTCTGGCCAAGCGCATCTCGGGCGGTCAGCAGTTCCTGGCCTCGGTCGGTTCGTCCGGTCCGTTCGTCGGTCTGTTCGGCACCGTGTACGGCATCATGAACTCGTTCATCGGCATCGCGGAATCGAACACCACCAACCTGGCCGTCGTCGCCCCCGGTATCGCCGAGGCGCTGCTGGCCACCGGTATCGGCCTCTTCGCCGCTATCCCGGCGGTTATCTTCTACAACTACTTCAACACCCGCATCGCCGCCTACGGCACCCGCGCGGACGGCTTCAACGCTGAACTGATCAACGGCATCTCGCGTCAACTCGACAAGGGAGCGTAATCCAGATGGCCGCCAAGCTTTCATCGGGCGGCGGTGGCAAGTACCAGATCGAGGCCAACAGCGAGATCAACGTTACGCCTTTCGTTGATGTCATGTTGGTCCTCCTGATCATCTTCATGGTGGCGGCCCCGCTCGCCTCCGTGTCGGTGCCAGTGGAACTGCCGATCGCAATGGCCCCGCCGGCCCAGAACCCGCCGAAGCCGGTCTATATTTCGATCCAGAACGACGGCGACGTCTTCGTGGGCGACTTCCGCTCCGACGTCGGCTCGCTCGGGGCGGACCTGGAAGAACAGATCGGCACGCGGAACCCGGCGGATGAGCGGATCTTCATTCGTGGCGACCAGAACACCCGCTACGGCGACTTCATGCAGGTCATGAACGCCCTGCAGGATAACGGCTTCTACAGCGTCGCCCTGGTCGGCGAAGACCAGTCGCAGTAGGCGAGGTGCAATGACAGACGTCACTTATCACCGCAGTCGTTATGACGCGCCGAAGCAGAAGGGCTTCATGGGGGTCTCGACCCCCGTGCTCCTGGTCTGCCTGCTGGTCGTCACCATTCTGTTCGCGCTTCTTCTGTTCTATCTGCAGCAGGCGAAGTTCAAGCTGAAGGAGTTCAACTACGTCGACGAGGCCGTTGAGGTCGAGTTGGTCGAGCCGGTTCCGCCGCCTCCGCCGCCTCCGCCCCCGCCCCCGCCGCCGGACACGCCTCCGCCGCCCAAGCTCCAGGTGCGCGAGCCGGTGCTCAACACCCAGGCTCCGCCGCCGCCGGTCACTCTGCCGATCGAGCCGACGAAGAAGGAAGACCGCGTCGAATATTCGGGCCCGCCCGTCATCGTCCCCGGTCCGCCGCCTCCGCCCGCTCCCCCGGCTCCGCCGCGTCCCGCTACGATCACGAACGTTTCGTGGTCGCGCCAGCCTCGCCCGGAGTTCCCCGTGCGCGCTCAGGAACGCGGGATTGAGGAGGGCACGGTTGTTCTGCTCTGCTCGGTTCAGGCCAACGGTGCGGCGACTAACTGCAGCGTGGTGTCGGAAACGCCTTCGGGCGCCGGCTTTGGTCGCGAGGCTCTTGCCTCCATGCGGTCCGCGCGTTTTGCGCCGGGCACCGTGGATGGCGTCGCGCAAGGTGGACAGGCAAGATTCACCGTGCGGTTCCGACTTCAGTAGACTGCATTATGCGGTTGAAGACGCCCCGGCTCACGCCGGGGCGTTTTTGTTTGCGCGATCACACTCTCTGACTTGATCCAAGCGTAAGCCGCCGCTAGACAACGCGCCTCGCGATGCGCGGGCCGCCTTAGCTCAGTTGGTTAGAGCGCCGGTTTGTGGAGCCGGAGGTCCTCAGTTCAAGCCTGAGAGGCGGTACCATCGTGATGCGGGTCGCAGCTTGCAGCCGACCCTCGCATCCCCACATCCCTGTCATCGGCGGCTATGGCGCTAAATTCACCATCGACAGGAGAGCGCCATGAAAACGCGCACGTTGGGCCCGAACGGTCCCGAGGTTTCAGCAATCGGCCTGGGCTGCATGGGCATGAGCGCCTTCTACGGCGGCGGCGACGAGGCGCAGTCGATCGCCGTCATTCACCGCGCGCTCGATCTCGGCGTGACCCTGCTCGACACCGCGGAAATGTACGGCCCGCATACCAATGAAGTGCTGGTCGGGAAGGCGCTCAAAGGCCGCCGCGACCAGGCGTTCCTCGCCACGAAGTTCGGCATTGGCTATAACGCCGACCGCACCAGGTTGGCTGTCGATGGCCGCCCGGAGAATGTGCGCCGGGCCATCGAAGGCAGCCTTCAGCGCCTCGGAGTCGACCACGTCGACCTGTATTATCTGCACCGCGTCGATCCCGACACGCCGATCGAGGACACGGTCGGCGCCATGGCCGAGCTGGTGCGGGAGGGGAAGGTGCGGTTCCTGGGGCTGTCCGAGGCGGCGCCCGGGACGCTTCGCAAGGCGCATGCGACCCATCCGATCACCGCGCTTCAGACCGAGTATTCGCTATGGAGCCGCGAGCCCGAGGACGAATTGTTCGCCACCGTGCGTGAGCTGGGGATCGGCTTCGTGCCCTACAGCCCGCTGGGGCGCGGCTTCCTGTCCGGCGACATCAGATCGATCGACGACCTGGCGCCTGACGATTTCCGCCGCTCCAATCCCCGCTTCATGGGCGAGAACTTCCAGAAGAACCTCGACCTCGTCGAGGCGGTGAAGACGATCGCCGCCGACAAGGGCGTGACGGCGGCGCAGCTGGCCCTGGCCTGGGTGTTGGCCCAAGGGGACGATCTGGTCCCGATCCCCGGCACCCGCCGCATCCCCACCCTGGAGCAGAATGCGGCTGCGGTTGATCTGGTGCTGACGCCGGAAGACCTGGCACGGATCGATGCGGTCTTTCCCAAGGGCGCGGCGTCCGGCCATCGCTATGCCGAGGCGGCGCGGTCGGCGCTCAACCGGTGACCCGCGCCGCATGAAAAAGCCCGGCCTGATCGCTCAGGCCGGGCAAAACTTTCGTATGGCGTCGCTTACTGGATGCGGGTCCAGGTCTGGGTCTTGCACAAGGGCGCGACGACGCACCCCCGAAGGCGCAACGCGTTGTCGCCCTGCAGGGTGATCGTCCCGCGATAGGTTCGCCCGTCGGCCGGATTATAGACGGAGCCGTTACGCCATTCGGTGGGCCCGCCGGTGAATCCGGTCAGCATGGGCAGGTTTCGCAGGGTGCGGCTGCGTTGCCGTTCGTCACGGTTATGTTCGTCACGAGCGTTGGCGTCACGGCGGATATGGTCAGACGTCACCAGGGTGCCGCACAGGGCCTGGCCGCAGCGGACGATGCGAACCTGGCCGCCGTTGGTAGGCGTTTGCCACAGGCCGGTCGGATCGGCGGCCAGCGCGGGGGAGGCGAGGGCGGCCGCCAACGTGGCGGCGGCCAGCAGGATCTTGGTCTTCATAGTCGTTCCCTTTGCTCGGGACGGTCGAAGCCGGCCCGTTGCGACGCAGGGTGATCCGCGTTTCGGTTCAAAACAAGGCTGAATCGGACGGCGATCTCCAACGAAAACCGGACGTTAGGTCAAGTTCAGCCGCCGATTAGCGCCAGCCATTCTTCCTCGGTCAGAACCTGGACGCCGTGCTTCTCGGCATCCTTGAGCTTGGACCCCGCCCCTGGGCCGGCGACCAAGTAGTCGGTCTTTTTCGAGACAGAGCCCGAAACCTTGGCGCCCAGACTTTCGGCGCGCGCTTTTGCCTCATCGCGGGTGAAGCGTTCCAGCGCGCCTGTGAAGACCACGGTCTTGCCGGCCACGGGGGTGTCGGCGCGCGGTCGTTCGGCGTCGATGATCTCGGTCAGTTCGGCCTCGAGCGCGGCGACGACCTCGAGATTGTGCGGTTCATGGAAAAAGTGGGCCAGCGCCAGCGCGGCGACCGGGCCGACGCCGGTCACGCCGCCGATCTGGTTCAGCATTTCAGATGGGCCTTCCTCGCGCGCCACGTGAGCCAGTTGGACCAGACCGGACCAGTCGTCCACCATCGCCGCCAGCGACCGCCGCGCCGGCGCGGCCATGCCGGGGAAGGCCTGGCTGATCTTCATGTCCATGGTGGCCTCGGGCCAGGGGTCGGCGGCCGGCGGCGCGGCCTCGGCCATCAGGGTCAGGACCCGCGGCGACACCGCATGGGCCGCGGCCAACTGCGTCCAGGCGGCCGACGGCACGCCGGCTGCGGCCTCGAGGCAGGCCGCCTTCAACAAGCTCCAGCTCTCGAAGGCGCGGGCCAGAACGATGGACGTCTGTTCGCCGATCTCGCGAATGCCCAGGCCGAACAGAAAGCGATCCAGCGAAATGACGCGGCGAGCGTCGATGCCCGCGACCAGATTGCGGATACTGGTCTCGCCATAGCCGTCCTCGTCGGCCAGTTCCGCCAGCTTGGCCTCGTCGCGCGCCAGGCGGAAGATGTCGGCCGGCTCCCGGATCCAGCCGCGCGAATGGAAGGCGACCAGTTGCTTTTCGCCCAGCCCTTCGATGTCGAAGGCGCGGCGACCCACGAAATGCTTGAGGCGCTCCACGATCTGGGCGTCACAGATCAGGCCCCCCGTGCACCGCCGCTTGACCTCGTCGCCTTCACGCACCGCTTCCGAGCCGCAGACCGGGCAGCGATCGGGAAAGACGTAGGGTGCGGCGTCCGCCGGACGCAGATCGTGGACGACGCCGAGGATTTGCGGGATCACGTCGCCCGCGCGTTGCAGCCGCACGGTGTCGCCGATCCGGACATCCAGCCGCTGGATCTCGTCTTCGTTGTGCAGGGTCGCGTTGCGGACGACAACGCCGCCCACCGTGACGGGATGCAGCCGGGCGACCGGCGTCAGCGAGCCCGTTCGGCCGACCTGGATGTCGATCCCTTCCAGGATCGTAGTCGCCTGCTGGGCTGGAAACTTGTGGGCGATCGCCCAGCGAGGGCTTCTGGCCACAAAGCCCAGGCGCCGCTGCCAGTCCAGGCGGTCGACCTTGTAGACCACGCCGTCGATATCATAGCCCAGCGTGGCGCGGTCGCGCTCCAGCTCGCGATAGACGGAGATCAGACCTTCGGCGCCTTCGACGCGGCGGGATCGTTCGTTGACCGGGAAACCCCAGGCCTTCAGGCGCTGCAGGGCCTCCCACTGGGTTTCGGCGAAGTCGGTTGAGTGTTCGCCCCAGGCGTAGGCGAAGAAGTTCAGAGGCCGCCGTGCCGTGATGGCGGCGTCCTTCTGGCGCAGCGAACCCGCGGCGAAGTTGCGGGGATTGGCATAGGTGCGCCTGCCTTCGGCCTCGGCCTCGGCATTAAAGGCGGCGAAGGCGTCGTTCGGGGCATAGACCTCGCCGCGCACCTCGATGCGGTCAGGCCAGGCATCCCCGGCCAGGCTCTGTTTCACGTCGGCGATGGTCTTCAGATTCGCGGTGACGTCTTCGCCGGTCCGGCCGTCGCCCCGCGTGGCGCCGACGGTCAGCCGGCCGTCGACATAGAGCAGATTGGCCGACAGCCCATCGATCTTGGGCTCCGCCACGAAAGCGATCGGTTCGTCGGCGGGCAGCTTCAGGAAGCGTGCGATGCGCGCCACGAAATCGCGGACTTCGCCCTCGTCGAAGGCGTTGTCGAGAGACAGCATCGGCACGCCGTGACGCACTTCTGCGAACTGGCTCGAAGCGGCGGCCCCGACCTTGCTGGACGGCGAATCCGACCGGATCAGTTTCGGGAAGCGCGCCTCGATGGCGCTGTTTCTCAGGCGAAGCGCATCGTAGTCGGCGTCCGAGATTTCCGGAGCGGCCTCACCATACAGCGCATCATGGCGAGCGATCTCCTCCGCCAGCCAGGCCAGCTCCGCTTCCGCCGCCTCGGGGGACAGATCTTCGACAGGACTGGAGGAAGGATTCGCGGCCATCTCTCCCCATACCACCGCCCGCCCGGCTGTGCAGGCCGGCGAGATCAGATGACAGATCGGTATGCTGACGCCGGGTCTCCGGAACGATAGGTTGAGCGCCCGCTTCCGGAGTCCACATGATCCGTTCCGCCACTCGCACCGCGCTCCTTTGCGCCGCCGCCGTCGTCGGGACGGCCTGCGCCCCGCAGACCACGCCAACGCCGTCTGCGGCCCTTCCGCCGGCGCAGGCGATCGACCCGCAGCTCCTGGAGGATGTGCGAATCCTTTCTGCTGACGACATGCAGGGCCGCGACACCGGATCGGCCGGAGGGCGGAAGGCGCGCGACTATATCGTCGCCCGGCTGGAGGCCATGGGCGTCGCGCCCGCGCCCTTCGGTCGGCTGCAGCCGTTCGAGGCGCAAGGGCGGACGCGTGAGGGCGTGAAGACCTTCGACGGCGTCAATATCGTCGGCCTGATTCCCGGGTCACGGACGATGGACCGCTACATCGTCGTCACCGCCCATTACGACCATGTCGGGATATCTGACGGCCAGATCTATAACGGCGCCGACGACAACGCCTCGGGCGTCGCCACGATGCTGGCGCTGGCGGCGTCCCTGAAGGCCCAGCCGCCGGAGCACAGCGTGCTGATCGTCGCTCTGGACGGAGAGGAGCGAGGGCTGCTGGGGGCGAGAGAGTTCGTTTCGGCGCCGCCTGTGCCGTTGTCGGCCATCAGCCTGAACCTGAACTTCGACATGACCGCGCGGGCGGAGACGGACGGCCGCCTGTGGGTCACCGGCTCCTATCAGCATCCCGCCCTGCGCCCGATCCTGGAAGCGGTGCCGGCGAACGGCCAGGTCTCTCTCGCCTTCGGCAAGGACACGCCACAGGACGAGGGCGAGAACAATTGGGTGGACGCGTCCGACCATGCGGCCTTCCATGCCGCGGGCGTGCCCTTCCTCTATCTGGGCGTCGATTATCACCCCGACTACCACCGCCCGAGCGACGACTTCGAACGGATCACGCCGTCGGTCTTCGCCAGCTCGACCGCTCTGGCGATCGCGGCCTTCCGGGCGTTAGACAGGTCGCTGGACCGATGAGGCGGGCCGCAGCCGCTGTTGTCGTGCTTTGCGCCGCCGCCCTGGCCGCCTGCGAGGGGCCGTCGGCTCCCGCGGAAAAGATCGCGGCGAACGAGGCGTTCCGACACGCGCTGTCAGGCGATGTCTCGGGCGAGTATCGTCCCGTGGCGCCCGTCCAGATCGGCGAAGTCGGCCTGGACAGCGTCTTCATCGGCCAGACCGCGGCCTTGGAGGCCTGGGAGCAGGGCAGGGGCGGGTCGGCCCCTGTCGTCGTCGTCCTGACCACGCCGGGCGGCCGGATGAGCGTGGGGCCCTTGTCTTATCAGATCACCGATGACGCGGTTCGCTTCCACGGCGTGGGGATCAAGGGTCTGAGCGTGACGCTGAACGCCCGGCTGGATCAGGGCGCGCTGGCCACCGCGCGCCGCAACCTTGGCGACCAGACGCCCGTGATCGAGGGGACCCTGTCTGTCGGAGGGCGAGGCGCGCCGGTGCGTCTGACGCCCTGGACCGGGGATTAGCCGGTCAAGCAGCGCGCAAGGGCGAACGTCCCGCCAGCGACCGCCAGCCAAAGGCCGACGCCGACTGCGGCCAGCCAAGGCCGCGCCCTACGGGCCCGTTCGACGCTGCGGTTTCGGTCCTTCATATTCAACCAAAGGTAGCACAGCTGCGCGCGCCTATCCAGGTGGACAGCGCCGAAGTGGATTGTGACGTTTCCGCCGTCACCGGATCGATCGTCGTGAAACCGCGTCGGAAACGCCAAAAAACCTCCGGCTAAGTTTCACGAAGAAGCGCAAGCGCCGTCACGTGTGCTGACTATTCATCCACGCTGGGCAGGAGGGGCGACGCGTCGTCACGGTCGGGCATGGGTCCGGCTGTCCCCTGTCATAGCTCTTTGGATCAGACACGGTGGACTGATGATGACCGGCCAACAGATGAAATCCCTGCTCGTGGTCGCCGCCAGCGCCCTTGCGCTCGCCGCCTGCGGTTCGTCCGAGGTGGCCTCGCCGGGCGAAGGCGACTTCGGCGGCGGCACCGGCGGTGGCGGCGGCGGCGGTCCGACCACCCCGCCCCCGGGCACGCCCGCAGCCGACTGCCCGACCGGTCTGGCCAATGTCGGCACCATCGCCAACAACACCCTGCGCGTCTGCCAGCTGCCTCAGCAGATCCTCGGCAACCTGACGCTGGCCGTCCGCGCCGGCACCATCTATTCGATCACGGGTCGCACGGAAGTCGGCACCGACCGCGGCGTCGATCCGGCGTCGACCACGGGCAGCCAGGGCATCCTGACCATCGAGCCGGGCGTGCGCATCTTCGCCTCGGGTGGCGGCGACTATTTGATCGTGAACCGCGGTTCGCAGATCTTCGCCGAAGGCACGGCGACCAACCCGATCATCTTCACCAGCCGTCAGAACGTTGAAGGTTCGGCCACCGAAGGGTCGCAGGGTCAGTGGGGCGGCATCGTCCTGGCCGGCCGCGCGCCTCAGGCCAACTGCCAGCTGACCGCGCCGGTCACCTGCACCGGCCAGGTCGAGGGCACCAACGCCTTCTACGGCGGCAACACCCCGGCCGATAACTCGGGCCGTCTGCGCTACGTCCAGATCAAGTACTCGGGCTTCGAGATCTCGACCGGCAACGAGCTGCAGGCCCTGACCCTCGCCGGCGTCGGCTCGGGCACGGTCATCGATCACGTCCAGTCCTACAACTCCTCGGATGACGGCATCGAGATCTTCGGCGGCAACGCCAACCTGAAGTACATCGTCATCAACGGCGCGGACGACGACGGCCTGGACACCGACACCGGCTGGCGCGGCGGCGCCCAGTTCGGCATCGTGACCCAGCGCGCGCCGAACTCCACCAGCCGTTCGGCCGGCTTCGAGTTCTCCTCGGCTCCGACCTCCACTCCGTACGCCGCTCGTTACCTGTCGCAGCCGAAGATCGCCAACTGGACCCTGGTCGGCCGCAACTCGCCGACCGACGCCCACACCGTGATGCACTTCGACACCGGCACCAACCCGACGCTGCTGAACATCGTCGCCACCAGCACGACCGGCTCGGCCGCGGGCTGCTTCGACATCGCCGACGCGGACACCGCGACCAGCTTCGACGGCGGTTCGAGCCCGACGATCCGCTCGGTCTACATGTCCTGCGGCATCTCGTACCGTCCGGCCAACGCGGCCCGCTCCACGGCGGTGTTCACCAACGCCCGCAACACGAACGTGACGGCGAACGGCGCTTCCACCCTGACGGCGCCGGCTTCCGGCACGACCATCTCCAACCAGAACCTGGCCTTCATCAACGGCGCGAACGAAAACGCCGTGACGGCGGTCGATGCGAAGGCAGTCTACTCCTTCTTCGACACCACCACCTACATCGGCGCCGTGCGCAACGCGTCCGACACCTGGTGGCAGGGTTGGACCTGCGGCCTGACCTCGGGTTCGACCTGCTGATTGAGCTGAAGCAGGCGGCGGCTCCGCTCCGGAGCCGCCGCCGCCCCTTTTGGGCGCCTGCCGTCTCTCGAACCAAGGCTCAGACAATGAAGAAACTGACGATGACCCTGAGCGGGGTCCTGCTGGCCACCAGCGCGCTGATCGCGCCGGGTCTGGCATTCGCTCAAACCGAAACCGCGCCGACCCAGCAGACCCCGGCCGAGCAGGCCGAGCCGTCGACGGTCGACGAGATCGTCGTTCTGGGCCGCTACATCCCCGAACCCAATCGCGAAAGCTCCGAAGTCGCGGCCTTCCTGACGTCGGAAGACTTGGAACGGACCGGCGACAGCAACGCCGCAGCCGCCCTGACTCGCGTCACCGGCCTGTCGATCGTCGAAGGTCGCTTCATCTATGTCCGCGGTCTGGGCGAGCGGTATTCGTCCGCTCTGCTGAACGGCTCGCCGCTGCCCAGCCCCGAGCCCCTGCAGCGCGTCGTTCCGCTGGACCTGTTCCCCTCCAGCATCCTGGACGGCGTGACCGTTCAGAAGACCTATTCGGCCAACTTCCCCGGCGAGTTCGGCGGTGGCGTCATCGACCTGCACACGGTCGACGCGCCCGCCGATCCGTTCTTCACGATGAAGCTGTCGCTGGGCGGAAACACCGAGTCGACCGGTCAGGAAAACCTGATCTACTACGGCTCGCGCACCGACTTCACCGGCTTCGACGATGACACGCGCGAGGTTCCGGGTCTGATCGGCATCGCGTTCGCCAGCGGTCAGCAGATCAATCGCGCCAACTTCACCGCCGAGCAGCTGCAGGCCATGGGCCATTCGCTGGTCAACGCGCCGCTTCGCCTGCTGCAGCGCGAGAAGACGCCGATCGACGGCGGCCTGGAACTGGCAGGCGGGTTCTCGCAGGACACCGGTCTGGGCACGCTGGGGATCATCGCGGTCGCCGGCTACGACAACAGCTGGCGCGCCCGTGAAGGCGTCCAGGAAGAAGGGCAGTTCCAGGGCGAGGAGCTGGTTCCTGTCTCGACCTATGCGGTCCAGTCGAACCAGAACGACATCCGCCTGAACTTCCTCGGCGGCCTGTCGCTGTCGACCGACGACCACGAGGTGAAGTGGACCAACCTGTACGTCCGCAACACGTCCAAGGAAGCACGTTCGACGGCCGGCCCGGACTTCGACGCCGGCGGCGGCGTGATCCGCAACGACTACACCGAGTGGTTCGTCCGCCAGCTGTTCACCAGCCAATTGGCCGGCGAGCACCACTTCATGGACGGTCTGCTGGAGATCGACTGGCGCGCGGCCTACGCCAAGACGTCGCGCGACGCGCCGTATGAATCGCGCTTCCAGTACGGCGTCGACGCGGACGGTGACTTCATCCACAACGTCCAGGGCAACCTGATCTCGTTCAGCGAGCTGGATGACGACATCGTCTCGGGCGGGGCGGACATCGCCTACACCGTGCCGCTGTCGAACGCTCGCGAGGTCGTTTTCAGCGCCGGCGTGTCGTCGTTCGACAACAATCGAGAGGCCGAGCGTCACGATCTGCAGTTCGAGGCGGTCAACGGCCTGACGGAAGAGCAGCGCCAGTCGCGCATCGACTATCTGTTCTCGGACTTCAACATCAACCCCAGCACGCTGCAGCTGCGCGAGATCGCGGGCATCAACGGCGCCAGCGCCTACGACGCCGAGCTGCAGGTCAACGCCGCCTATGTGATGGCCGACGCGGAGTTGATCCCGCTGGTCCGCACTACCGTCGGCGTCCGCTTTGAGGACGGCCAGCAGAGCGTCACGCCGCGCGACCTGTTCGGCGGGGCGGCGCCCTACCAGCCGACCGAGATCGAAGAGCAGTACTGGTTGCCGTCCTTCACCGGCACCTGGAACTTCGCCGAGGACCAGCAACTGCGCGTGGGCGCGTCCCAGACGATCGGTCGGCCGCAGTTCCGCGAACTGGCCCCGCAGGCCTACACCGATCCTGAGAGCGACCGCATCTTCATCGGCAACCCGTTCCTGGTGGACACCGAAATCCTGAACCTGGACGCGCGGTACGAGTGGTACTTCGCCCGCCAGCAGTTCGTGACCGCCGGCGTCTTCTACAAGAACCTGGACAAGCCGGTTGAAGCGGTGATCGTCGATGTCGGCAACCAGCGCCAGCAATCGTTCCTGAACGCGCCGGAAGCCACCATCTTCGGCGCCGAGTTCGAGGTGAAGAAGTACTTCGAGTTCCCCGACCAGAACGCCTTCGTCTCCAACAAGCGCTGGTTGGTCCAGGCCAACTACACCTGGTCGGATTCCGAGGTCACGGTGGGCGAGGACGACACCGTCCTGACCCTGGGCGGCGCCGGTTCGCCGGAGCCGGCGAACTTCTTCATCCAGGACGGCAGCCGCCTTCAGGGACAGTCGGAGCACGTCGCCAACCTGCAACTGGGTTGGGAAGACGACACCGCGCGCTCGCAGGCGACCTTCATCGTCAACTACGTCAGCGAACGGATCACCGCCCGCGGCGCAGGCACAGGCGCCAGCCGCGAGCCGGATTACGTCCAGGAGCCTGGCGTCTTCCTGGACTTCGTGTACCGCAAGGACTTCACGGTTATGGACCGCGACCTGGGCTTCGCCCTGGAACTGCGCAACCTGCTGGGCACCGACTTTGACGAGTACCAGGAGCTTGGCAACAAGATCCGCATCAACAACTACGAGCTGGGGCAAAGCGCGTCGGTCAGCCTGACCGCCCGCTTCTGATCCACGGCGGGGACGACAAGCGCGACCGGAAGACCCTTGGGTCTTCCGGTCGTTTTTGTGAAAAATTGTCCGTTCCGGTCTTAACCGTCACGACAAGTTCTTCGCCTCGTCATGCAGCCGTGAGGCCCGCATACGGACGATTGGTCTAATGGCGCGCAGTCGGTCCTCGGGGGGCCGCTTGGACAGGCGCCGTGATCGCGACACTGCGAAATCTGAGGCCGGACACGATCCGCGAGGGGCTGCGCCAGGCGCCCTGGCGTCGCGTCGCCGAGGCCGTGCTGGCGGCCATCCTGCTTATCCAGATCGGGCGGTTGGTCTGGCTGTTCGTCGCGCCGACGCCCGCGCTTGAGACGGCCGGAGCCGCTCCCGCCAAACCGGTGGACATGGGCGTCCTGACCCGCTTCGACGCCTTCTTCCGCACCGGCGCGCCGTCGAGCTTGGCGGGCGCCTCCGGGGCGGAAGCCAGTCAGTTGCGCCTGTTCGGCGTCCGCACGGGCGGCGGCGGCGGCTCGGCCATCATCGGCCTGGCCGACGGTCGCCAGCTGTCGGTCGGCGTCGGCGAGGAGGTGGAGCCTGGCCTGGTCCTGCGTGAGGTCGGGCCCGACTTCGTCACCCTTGCGCGCGGCGAATCCCTGTCTCGGCTGACCTTCACAGAGGCGCCGGTCGGCGCGCCGCCTCCGCCCCCGCCCCCGGCCACCGAACAGGTCGTCACGCCTTCGGCCGACGCCTCGGCCGGCGCCGTGGTCGATCCCCAGCGCCTGATGGCCCAGGCCTCCCTGCGGCCTCGCATCCAGGGACTGGGGGTCAACGGCTTCACCGTCTCTTCGGCCGGCAACGCCTCTGAGCTGCGCGCCGCGGGCCTTCAGGCCGGCGACGTCATCCTGTCGGTCAACGGCACGGCGCTGAACAGTCCGCAGGCCATCGGCGCGCTGCGTGGCCAGCTGGCCAGCGCCCCTTCGGCCGAGATCCAGTACGAGCGCAACGGCGAGATGCGCACCACCACCATAAGGACGCGTCCATGAACGCCCGCATCCGCAACACCCTGGTCGGCGCCCTGACGGCGATCCTGGCCGCGCAGGGTCCGCTGGCGGCCGCGCCGGCCATGGCCCAGGCGGGCCAGACCCTGAACGTCCAGGGCGCCGACATCCGCGCCTTCATCCAGGACGTGGCGCGCACCACCGGCCGCACCTTCATCGTCGATCCGGGCGTGACCGGCACGGTGACCGTCACCAGCGACCGGCCGTTGAGCCGCGCCCAGCTGTTCGAGGTCTTCCTGTCGACCCTGCGCGCCAACGGCCTGGTCGTCACGCCGACCCGGTCGGGCGCCTATCGCATCAGCCCCGCCCAGGGCGCCGCCCAGGGGCCCGCTACGGTCGGCGCAGAGCGTTTCTCCACCGAGGTCTTCCCGCTTCGCAACATCGACGCCGCATCCGCCGCCGAGACCATCCGTCCGCTGGTCGGGGCCCAGGGCCAGGTGCTGGCGAACCCCGGCGCCAACAGCGTCGTCGTCGCCGACTTCGCCGACAATCTGGCGCGCGTCCGCTCGCTGATCGCGCGCATCGACGTGGACCGGTCCAGCTACGAGGTGGTGACGCTGGAGAACGCCTCCGCGCGCGAGATCGCGGGCGTGCTGCAGTCGGTGCTGGCCGCGCCTGGCGGGGGCGGGCAGGGGATGGTGTCGGTCACCCCCGTCGAAAGCTCCAATTCTCTGGTACTGCGTGGCGACGCCCAGGCCCTCAACCGCGTGCGCGGCCTGATCCACGACCTGGACGGCCGGTCGCGGTCGGCCCAAGACGTCAACGTCATCTTCCTGGAGCACGCCAACGCCGAGCAGCTTCTGCCCGTGCTGCAGCAGATCGTGGGTCAGCCGGTCAGCGGCGACGGCGGCGACCAGGGGCCGCGTCTCCAGACCGCCCGCGCCGCGACCAACGGCTCTGCCTCAGGCGGCCTGCGCGCCGGCCTGACCACGGCGGATGACGAAGATGCGGGGCCGATCGGCTCCACCACCATCACCGCCACCGGCCAGCGCGCCACCATCGCCCGCTTCCCCGGCGCCAACGCACTGGTGATCTCCGGCCCCGCCGATATGCAGCGCACCCTGTCGGAGGTCATCCGCCGCCTGGACGTGCGTCGCCAGCAGGTGCTGATCGAGGCCATCGTCGTCGAACTCAGTGACAACGCCGTGCGCGAGCTAGGCGTGCAATGGCTGTACGGCGGCGACAACGGCGTGGGCCTGACCAACTATTCCGACACCGCCACGCCCCTTGTCCCGATCGCAGGCGGCGCGGCTGCGGGCCAGCTGGACGAGGACGATCCGCTTCGCGAGCAGCTGCAGAACCTGGCCCTGAACACCCTGCTGGGCGCGAACGGCTTCGTCGGCGGAGCGGGCGGCCGGCTCGGCGACGGCCTGTTCGGCTTCATCATCAACGCGGCCAAGACCGACGAGGGCTCCAACCTGCTCCAAACGCCGTCGATCATGACGCTGGACAACGAGGAAGCCACCTTCCTGGTCGGCCAGGAAGTGCCGATCACCACGGGCCAGACGCTGCTGGACGGCAACTCCAACCCCTTCACCACGACCGACCGCAAGGACATCGGCGTGCGCCTGACGGTGAAGCCGCAGATCAACGCCGGCGGCTCCATCACCCTGACGCTGCGTCAGGAGGTTTCGGCCATCAACGGCGTGCTGAGCAACGGGGCCTCGGACCTGGTGCTGGACAAGCGCGAGCTGGAGACGACGCTGGTGGTCGACGACGGCGACATCGCGGTCGCCGGCGGCCTGCTGGACCAGAACGACCGGCTGCGGAACGACAAGGTGCCGGGCCTGGGCGACATTCCTGGCGTCGGCGCCCTGTTCCGCTCGACCAGCCGCCAGCGCGGCCGCACCAATCTGATGGTCTTCCTGCGCCCCACGATCGTGGGCACCCCGGAGCAGGCCCAGGGCCTCGCCGCCGATCGCTGGGGCTATATGCGCGACCAGCAACTTGCGGTTCAGCCCGATCGCGAGCCTAGCCTGGACGCTCTGGTGCGCGACTACATGCGCACCCAGCCGCCGGCCGCTCCGGCGGCGGGAGAGCCGACCGTGATCGCCCCGGTCGCGCCCGTCGCCGCTCAGCTACTGCCGCCCGCCGGGTCCTGAGCCATGATCACCCTGGTCAGCCCAACGCTCGCCTATGGCTTCGCCAAGCGCCACGGCGTCCTGCTGCTGGACGCCGGCGACATCGCGCGCGTGGGCGTCCGGGAAGGGGCGGACCCCGCGGCGCTGGTCGAGGCGCGCCGAGCCCTGGGTCGTCCGCTGGCGGTCGAACCGCTCAGCGCCGCCGCCTTCGACCGCCAGCTGTCGGAAATCTACGCAGGCGACCACCTCAACGCAGCCGACGACGACCTGGACATGCCGGCTGGGCTGGACAGCTTGATCGACGACATCCCGGCCGCCGCCGACCTGCTGGACACGGCCGACGACGCGCCGGTCATCCGTCTGATCAACGGCGTCATCGCCGAGGCCGTACGCGCCGGCGCCTCGGACATCCACCTGGAGTCCTACGAGAGCGCCCTGGTCGTGCGGATGCGGATCGACGGCGTGTTGCGGGAGGCGCTGAGCCTGAACCCCCGCATCGCGCCGTTGCTGGTGTCGCGCATCAAGGTCATGGCGCGGCTGGACATCGCAGAGAAACGCGTGCCGCAGGACGGACGCATTCCGCTGGCCTTGGGCGGCAAGACGCTGGACGTGCGCGTCTCCACCCTGCCGTCGCGGGGTGGAGAGCGGGTCGTGCTGCGCATTCTCGACAAGGATCAGGCGGGGCTGACCCTGGATCGGCTGGGCATGTCCGAGGACGCGCTGGCGGCGTTCCGCGCGGCGCTGGCGGAGCCGAACGGCATCATCCTGGTCACCGGCCCGACCGGTTCGGGCAAGACCACCAGCCTCTATGCGGGTCTGGCCTTGCTGAACGACGGCGCCCGCAACATCCTGACGGTCGAGGATCCGGTCGAATACGCCATCGACGGCGTCAGCCAGACGCAGGTGAACGCAAAGGTCGGCATGACCTTCGCCGCCGGCCTGCGGGCCATCCTGCGCCAGGACCCTGACGTCGTCATGGTCGGTGAAATCCGCGACGTGGAGACGGCGGGCATCGCGGTCCAGGCTTCGCTGACCGGCCACCTGGTGCTGTCCACCGTCCACACCAATGACGCCGCCGGCGCCGTCACCCGACTGCGTGACATGGGGGTGGAGCCCTTCCTGCTGGCGTCGACGCTTCGCCTCGTCGTGGCCCAGCGGCTGGTGCGGCGTCTGTGCGAACACTGCCGCGTGGCCGAGGAAGCGGACAAGCCGACGGCCCGGCTGATCGGGGTCAGCGCCGGCGCGCGCATCTGGCGTCCGCATGGCTGCGCCCATTGCGCCAGCACAGGCTATGTCGGCCGTGTCGGCCTGTACGAGGTGCTGAAGGTCGACGACAAGGTCCGTCGCCTGATCGCGGCGGAGGCGGGTGAGGACGCGATCGTCGAGGCCGCCTTCAAGCAGTGCGGAACCCTGTCCGACCGCGCCCGCGATCTGGTGCTGGCGGGCGTCACCTCGGTCGAGGAAGCGGTGCGCGTCGCCCGGCAGGAAACCGCCGCCGATCCGGCGGAGGCGGCCTGATGCCGGCCTTCGACTATGTCGCGGTGGATGGCGCCGGCCGCACCGTCACGGGCGCAGTGGAAGCGGCCGATGAGACCGCCGCGCGCGGCCAACTGGGCCGCCGCCGGCTGGCGCCGCTCCAGGTCACGCCTGCCCGCATGACGGCCCGCGCCGACCGGCCCAAAGGCAAGTCGGGAAAGCTGACCCCCAAGGCGCTGGCCCTGACCACGCGGCAGCTGGCCACCTTGGTGTCCGTCTCGCCCATTGAGGAGGCCTTGCGCACACTGGCGCTTCAGGCGGACCGACCGGTCGTTCGACGCGTTCTGGAAGGCGTTCACTCCGGAGTGCTGGAGGGCCGCCCTCTGGCCGACGCCATGGGACAGCAGGGCCGAGCCTTCCCGCCGCTTTACCGTGCCATGGTCTCGGCCGGGGAGCGGTCCGGCACGCTGCAGCCGATCCTGGAGCGGCTGGCCGACGACATGGAGCGCGACCAGCAGGTGCGCGGCAAGGTCGTGACCGCCATGGTCTATCCGGCCGTCCTGGCCGTCGTGGCCCTGGGCGTGGTGGCGGCGCTGATGGTCTTCGTGGTGCCCAAGGTCGTCGATCAGTTCGACAGCATGAACCAGACCCTGCCCTTGCTGACGCGCATGGTGATCGGCCTGTCTGAGCTGATGCGGCATTGGGGCTGGCTGATCGTGTTGGTGCTGGCGGGACTGACAGCGGCAGGCGCCGCCGCTCTGCGTGATGCGACGATCCGCATGCGCTTCGACCGCTGGCGACTGCGCGCGCCGCTGATTGGGCGACTGACCCGCGATCTGCACGGCGCCAAGATGGCCCGAACCCTGTCGACCATGATCGCGGCCGGCCTGCCGGTGCTGGAGGGGCTGACCATCACCGCCCGCACCGTCTCCAACCGGGCCCTGCGTCAGGCCACCGAGAACATGGCCGAGGCGGTGCGCGAGGGCGGCGGTCTTTCGGCCGCCATGCGCCGCGCCGAAGTCTTCCCGCCGATCCTCGTCTACATGACCGCCTCGGGCGAGAGCAGCGGTCGGCTGGAGCCGATGCTGGAGCGCGCCGCCGACTACCTGGAACGCGAGTTCGCCACCTTCACCGCCGTGATGCTCAGCCTGCTCGAGCCTGCGGTGATCGTGGTCATGGGCGGCGTCGTCGCCCTGATCGTCCTGTCGATCCTGTTGCCGATCCTTCAGATCAACACCCTGGCGATGGGGTGAAGGAGTTGCTCATGTTCCCTGGTTCCAACGCTCAGCGCGCGGCGCTTCGCTTCTTGAGGGCCCGCGCTCACGCAGTCAGCCGGCGCGCCGCGGACGGTAAGGCGCGAAACGCCCGCCAGGGTTTCACCCTGGTGGAGCTGATGGTCGTGATCGTCATCATCGGGCTTTTGGCGACGGTGGTCGCGATAAACGTCCTGCCCAGCCAGGATCGAGCGATGGTGGGCAAGGCGCAGGCCGACATCTCGGTGCTGGAACAGGCCGTCGAGACCTATCGGCTGGACAACCTGGCCTTCCCTACCGACCAGCAGGGGCTGGAGGCGCTGGTGTCGGCGCCCGCCGACCTGGCCCGGCCGGAGCGCTACCGCGAGGGCGGCTATGTCCGTCGCCTGCCGACCGATCCCTGGGGCAATCCCTATCAGTACCGGCGCAGCAGCGCCCATGGCGGCCAGTTCGACGTCTTCTCCTTCGGCGCGGACGGCAAGGCGGGAGGCGAGGGCGATGACGCCGACCTCGGCAATTGGCAGGGCTGACGGCGCTCAAGCCGCGAGCCGCCGCGCGGCGAGCGCTGGCGCAAACGGGAAGCGGGCCGGGTTCACACTCGTCGAACTGATGATGACCCTGGTCGTGATCGGTCTGGCGGCCGGGGCCGTCGTCCTGTCCATGCCCGATGCTCGGCCCGCCGTCGGCGAGACGGCCGAGCGGTTCGCCGCCCGGCTGGTCCGCGCGCGCGAGGAAGCCATCCTGACCAACCGCATCGTCGCCGCTTCGGCCGATGCGGACGGCTATCGGTTCGCCAGTTTCGACGGCGCGGACTGGACCCCGCTGGACGGCCCCTTCACGCGCCAGGCTTGGGACGAGGGCGTCGTCGCCCCGCGCCGCACGATACGCATCGTCTTCGACGCCACGGGCGGCGCCGACCCCGCCGAAGTCTCGCTGTCGCGCGAGGGCCGCACGGTATCCGTTCAGATCGACGCCGCCGGAGAGGTGACGATCGATGGCTGACCGGCCCGGCTTCACCCTGATCGAACTGCTGGTCGCGCTGGCGGTGTTCTCGCTGGCGGCCATGGCTCTGCTCAACCTGTCGGGCGAGGGCGCGCGTTCGGCCGCGCGGGTGGAGACGCGCACGCTGGGCGGCATCGTCGCCGAGAACCTGGCCGTCGAGGCCATGACGGCCCCGAGCCTGCCTGTCGGCGAAACCTCGGGTCAGGTCGATTTGGCCGGTCAGGCCTGGCGCTGGCGTCGCATCGTCACGGGAACCGAAGTCCCGGGCATGGGCCGCATAGACATCGCCGTCTTTTCCGACGAAGGCCTGGCCGCCGATCGGACCCTGTTCCGGAGCGCGGGCGCGTGAGCCGGCCACGGCAAGGGTTCACCCTGGTCGAGGTGCTGGTGGCCTTGGCCGTCTTCGCCCTGATTGCGGCGGCCGGCGTCCTGGTGCTGGCGCGCACCATCGACACCCGCTTCACCATCCACGAGCATTCGGAGCGGATCGCCGAGCTTCAAAGGATGCGGGCCCTTCTGAAGGCCGATTTGGCGCAGGCGGCTCCGCGCCGGACCCGCGCCCCCACCGGTCGCCCGCTGCCGCGCGCGATCATGGGGCAGGCCCTTCCCGGCGATCCCGTTCTGGTCTTGGCCCGCGCCGGCTGGAGCAATCCCGACGGCGCGCCTCGCCCTTCGCTGCAGCGGGTCGAATATCGCGTGGTCGACGGCCGGCTGGAGCGCCGCGTCTCGACCTATCTCGACGGCGCCCGGGCGGGACCGCCGCAGGTGCTTTATCGCGGCGTCAGCAATGTCGTCGTCACCTTCCTGCAGGACGGATCGGAGGCGCCCGCCTTCCTCGCCAGCCGCGATCGGCCGCTGCCGCAGGCAGTGCGCATCGTCATGACCCTGGACGGCCTCGGCCGCGTCGAGCAACTGTTCCCGGTCTCCGCCGCATGACGCGCCCCTCAAACAGGCGCGAGGGCATGGCCCTGCTGACCGTCCTGCTGCTGGTCGCGGTGATGGCGGCGGTGGCGGTGCTGATCCTCGACGACATCCGCTTTTCGGTTCGCCGCACCACCAATGTGGAGACGCAGGCCCAGGCCCAGTGGTACGCCGCCGGCGCCGAGGCCCTGGCGCGTCGCCAGATCGCGGACCTGATGGCGGTCGACGCCGCCCGCACGCCGCTGGAGCCACGCTGGAACGGCCGCGTTCTCAGCTTCCCCATCGAGGACGGCTCGATCCAGGCCGTGGTCACCGACGGCCAGGCCTGCTTCAATCTGAACAGTCTTGTCCTGGGTCAGGACGAGGATCTGGTCGCGAACCCTGAGGGTCAGGCGCAGTTCCTGGCGCTGGGCGCCGCCCTGGGCCTGCCGCGCGGGCGAATGACGGCGCTGGCGGCGGCCTTAACGGACTGGATGGACGGCGATGCGGACGCGCGCCCCGGCGGTGCGGAGGACGCGCGCTACGCCGGCCTGGCTGCGCCGTACCGGACGGGCGGCGTCATGCTGGCCGACGTCAGCGAGATGCGCGCGGTCGCAGGCATGGACGACGGCCTCTATCGCCGGCTTCTGCCCTTCGTCTGCGCTCTTCCGACCGCCGGCCTTTCGCCGATCAACGCCAACACCCTGACGCCCGCGCAGGCGCCGCTGCTGGTCATGCTGACTGGCGGCGCCTTGGGTTTGAACGGCGCCAAGGCCGCCATCGCCGCGCGCCCGCCCGGGGGGTGGGCCAGCACCGACGCCTTCTGGGCCCAGCCTGCGCTGCGGGGCGTCTCGCCAGACGAGGCGACGCGCGGCCAGGTCTCCCTCATGACCCGCTTCTATGACCTGCGCATCGACGTCGACTACGGCGGCGCGCGCGCGGTCCGCACCGCCCTGATCCACGCCGCGCCCGACGGCGGCGTGCGCACCGTCATCCGTCGCTGGATTCCCGAAGAATGACCCAGACCCGCATCGTCCTGATCCCGCCGACGGCTGCCATGCCGGCGCCCTTCCTCGTTGTCGATCCGCACGGACGCGTGCTTCAGCGCGGCTCGCTGGCGCTTGAGGACGCCGACCCGCGCCTCGATCTGCGAACCGTCGCGATCGCCCCTGGCGCGGACGTCCTGGTTCGATGGCTGGACCTGCCCGTCGGGGGCGCGGCCCAGCTTCGCGCCGCGGCGCGCTGGATGCTGAAGGAGCATCTGGCCGCAGATCCCGAACGGCTTGCGGTCGCGCTCGGAGCGCCCGTCGCCGAGGGCGGTCCACGCCTGGTCGCGGCGGTGTCCGCCAATTTGCTGGAGGCCTGGGTCGACTATCTGCGCGCGCTGGGCGTCGAACCCGCGGCCGTGGTTCCCGACTGCCTGACGCCGCCGGCGCCCGACGCCGAAGGAACGCTGAACGCCATCCGCTTCGGCGGCGACATCGCGATGCGCGGCGCGGCCTTCGCCGCCTCGGTGCAGGCGGACCTCGCCGAGACCGTGGCGGCGGGACGGTCCATCTCGCTGATCGAAAGCCAGGACGCCGTCGAGGAGCGGTTGGCACTGAGCGCGCTCCGCCCCCCGGTCGACCTGCTGTCCGCCGTCGCCCGGCCGCGCGCAGCCTCGCGCGGCGGCTGGCGCCTGGCCGCCGGTCTCGCCGCCGCCGTTCTGATCTCGCCTCTGGTCATCACGGCGGTTGCAGCCGTGCGTGACAGCGTCGCCGCCGACCGTGCGGATCGACAGGCGCGCGCCCTGATCGCCGAGCATCTGCCGCAAGCCGCCGAGGCCGAAGACCCCGTCGCCGAGGTGCGGAGACGCCTGGCTGTCGCGCTTCCGCCGGGCGGTGTCGCGGCCGGGTCCGCCGCCCTGTTCGCGGCGGTCGAACAGGTGGACGGCGCCGAGTTGGACGGACTGTCCGCGGATTCCGAACAGGGGCTGCGCGCCACCCTCAGCTATCCGGCCTTTCAGGATCTGGACGCCGTCCGAGCCGCCGTGGAGAGCTTGGGCCTCAGCCTGTCGGACACCAGTACGGTTGAGGACGGCGGCCGCGTCGTCAGCGAAGTCGTCGTGGGAGGTCGGTCATGAACCGCATGGCGTCGACGGCCCTGGCCTGGTGGGAAGGCCGCACCCTGCGCGAGCAGCGGATGCTGGCGGCGATGGCGGTGTTGATTCTGGCGGTGGTCGTCTGGTTGGTGATCGTGCGGCCGCTTCACATCTGGCGAGAAACGGCCGCATCGGACCGTCTGCGCGCCGAAAACGGACTGCTGCTGGTCCGGTCGGCGACGGCCGAGCTGGAGGGCGAGAGGTCTGGCGGCGGCGTGGACATTCAGCGCGCCGTGGAGGCCGCCGGCGCCGCTGCGGGCGTTTCGCCGGTGATGGGCATGGCGCCCGACGGAGGACTGGGGTTCAGTCTGGCGAACGTTCAGACCGCCGCCGCCTTCGGCTGGCTGTCCGCCCTGCACGACAAGGAGGTGGACGTCTCGAGCCTCAGTGTCGTCGAGAACGCCGACGCCACCCTTACGCTGGAAGGCTCGTTGACGGCGAACTGAACGTCGGCAGAGCCATCGTAGCCTTTTGTGAAGGTCGGGCGACGCTCCGCGCTTGATCTTTGCCGTAGGTATGGCGAACGTCGTTCAAGCCTTCCTCCCCGTCGCGCTGTCCCTCTAAGTTCCCCGACTCTTGCCTACTGATTGGACCCTGGAATGACTTTGCGAACGTTCACAATCCGCCGCCGAGGCGGCGTTTCCGCCCTTGCGCTTGCTCTCGCGCTCGGCGCTGGCGCCTGCGCGACGACATCGGCGGTAGCGCCTGCTGGCGGCGTCGTTCATGCGGTCACGGCGGAAGCGTCGATCGTCACGGACGCGAATCGCGCCCATCCGGACCTGTGGCCAAGCGCCGCATCCCCCGCGGCCATGACCGACGCCCGAACGGAAGCGTTCGTCACCGAGCTGATGAGCCGGATGACGCTTGAGGAGAAGGTCGGCCAGACGATCCAGGCCGACATCGCCTCGATCAAGCCCGAAGACCTGGCCACCTATCCGCTCGGCTCGATCCTGGCGGGCGGCAGTTCCGGCCCGAACGGAGACGACCGCACCGGAGCCCAGGCCTGGGTCGACCTGGCCCGCGCCTTCCGGGCGGCGGCGGCCCAACGCCCGGGCGCGAAGATTCCCCTGATCTACGGAATCGACGCGGTGCACGGGCACAACAACATCATCGGCGCCACGCTGTTCCCGCACAACATCGGCCTGGGCGCCGCGCGCGATCCCGACCTGATCCGTCGGATCGGCCAGGCGACGGCGGTCGAGGTGGCCGTGACCGGCGCCGACTGGACCTTCGGCCCGACCCTGGCCGTGCCCCGCGACGACCGCTGGGGCCGCGCCTACGAGGGCTACGCCGAACACCCTGAAGTGGCGCAGAGCTACGCCGGGCCGATGACCCTGGGCCTGCAGGGGCCGCTGTCGGCGGACGGTCCGCTGGGGGCCGGCCATATCGCCGGATCCGCCAAACACTTCCTGGCTGACGGCGGCACGGCCGGCGGTCAGGACCAGGGCGACTTCAGGGGGACCGAACGGGAGCTGATCGACGTCCACCTGTCGGGCTACACTCAGGCGATCGACGCCGGCGTGTTGTCGATCATGGCCAGCTTCTCCAGCTGGAACGGCGCCAAACATTCGGGCAACGAGACCATACTGACGGACGTGTTGCGCGGACCGCTGGGCTTCGACGGCTTCGTCGTGTCAGACTGGAACGCCCATGGCCAGCTGCCGGGCTGCACCAACGAGAGCTGCGCCCTGGCGTTCAACGCCGGCATCGACATGTTCATGGCGCCCGACAGCTGGAAGCCGCTGTACGAGAGCACCCTGGCGCAGGTCCGCTCGGGCGAGATCCCGATGGCGCGGCTGGACGAGGCGGTGCGCCGCATCCTGCGCGTCAAGGTCAAGACCGGGCTGTTCGAGGACCAGCGTCCGCTCGAGGGGCGCCTGGGTGAGCTGGGCTCGCCAGCACACCGCGCCCTGGCGCGCGAGGCGGTGCGCAAGTCACTGGTCCTGTTGAAGAACGAAGGCGTCCTGCCGATCCGCGCCAACGCCCGCGTGCTGGTGGCGGGAACGGCAGCCGACGATATCGGTCAGGCGGCCGGCGGCTGGACGATCAGCTGGCAGGGCACCGGCAACAAGAACAGCGACTTCCCCAACAGCCAGTCGATCTGGGCCGGCGTGGAGGAGGCCGTGCGCGCCGGCGGCGGAACCGCGACCCTCAGCGCCGACGGCGCCTTCACCGAAAAACCTGACGTGGCCATCGTCGTCTTCGGCGAGACGCCCTATGCCGAGTTCCAGGGCGACGTCGAGACGTTGGACTTCCTGCCGACCGAACCGCTCGAAACCCTGAAGCGCCTCAAGGCGGCGGGCATCCCGACCGTGTCGGTCTTCCTGTCGGGGCGGCCGATGTGGACCAATCCGGAGATCAACGCCTCCGACGCCTTCGTCGCCGCCTGGCTGCCGGGCACGGAGGGCGGCGGCGTCGCCGACGTTCTGGTCGCCGACGCTTCGGGCCAGCCCCGCCACGACTTCACCGGCAAGCTGTCGTTCAGCTGGCCCAAGGACGCCAAGGGCGTGCCGCTGAACGTCGGTCAGCCCGGCTACGACCCGCAGTTCGCCTATGGCTACGGCCTCAGCTATGCGCGCCCGGCCACGGTCGCCGCCCTGTCCGAGGAAAGCGGGGTGGTCGGCGCCGCCGGCAGCCTGGACCGCTATTTCGTCGATGGCCGCTTCATCGCTCCGTGGGGCCTGGCGCTGCGCGATGCGGGCGGAGAAGTGCGGCTGGGTCTTGAGACGTCCGGCGCCAGCCCCCGCGGCGGCGTGTCGGTCCGGCCGGCGGACGGCGTGGCGCAGGAATCGGCTCGCACCCTGACGTTCGGCGCGAACGGTGGCGACGCCCTGATCAGCGGGGGCGCGGTCGATCTGACCCGCCAGTCGAACGGCGAAATGGCGATCTCCTTCCGGTATCGTGTCGGCGCTGCGCCGCAGGCTCCGGTGTTCCTGACCAGCGGCGCGGGCGCGGTCGACATCACCGCCTTGCTGACGGGCGGCGTCGGCGAGTGGCGCGAGGCCAAGGTGCGGTTGTCGTGCCTGGCCCAAGCGGGCGCCAATCTGAGCGCCGTCGACCAACCCTGGGGCCTGCGTACGGCCGCGCCCTTCGCCATCACGGTGGAGAACGTGCGGTTGGCGCCGAACAACGGCGACGCCGTCTGTCCGTCGGCCTGATCGCCTGAGGTCAGGGCCTGCATCACGACCGGACGAACGCCTTCGGGGTCGTCCGGTCGTGACGTCCCTCAGGACGAAGGGACCGGGGCGCCGTCCATAAGCGCCAGTAGAGCGAAACTGGCCAGCCAGTGCTCGCCCATGTAGTCGCCCGTCACATGGGGTAAGGCGGCGTCCAGGTGGACTTCGGCCGCCTGAGCCATGACGGCGCGCCGCTCGTCCGCGTCGGGAAGTCCGTCGAGGATTTCGCGCCAGCACCAGGCGCGGCTGAGGTTCAGACCATCCAGATGCGCGATCTTGCCATCGGTCCGATCGCTGACCCGTGCAGGGGACAGCAGCGTGGCCGGCTGACCGTCGCTCAGGCGCGGCAGGAAGGCGTGGAACCAGGCGGCGAAATCGGCGGGCGGCAGGGCGCGTCGCATCAGCGCGGCCTCCATCAGCGTCGGCGACAGAAACTCGTCCTGCGAGGGCTCCCAGGCTTGGCAGTCCCGGTCGCCCTCGTGCCAGCGGGCGGCGGCGGCGCGACAGGCGGCCGCCAGTTCCGGATCGAACACGTCCGCATAGTCCAGCGTCAGGCGCAGGGCGAAGGCCGTATTGTAGTGCGTGCCCACCCGCACCGGATAGTCCGCCAGCGGCAGGAACGCCTTGAAGCGTTCGGCGAAGATCGTGGCCAAGGGCGCCAGCGTGGCGGACCAGCGCCGGCCTTCCTCGGTATGGTGTCGGGCCAGCTCGGCGGCCAGCATCAACAGCCACGCCCAGCCGTAAGGACGCTCAAAGCCGCGGCTTTCCGGGCGTGACAGATAGGCCGCCTCGTCGGCCGCCTTCTCGGCGGTGAACAGATCGTCGGCCAGGGCGCGGATAGCCGCTGCCTCGGGCATGTCGGGGTACAGGCGATAGAGGGTGAACAGGGTCCACCAGCCGTGGACGCAGGAATGCCAGTCGAAGCTGCCGAAGAAGATCGGGTGCATCTCGCGCGGCGTCAGGGCGTCCTGCGGTCCGGTCAGCACATGCATGATGTGGTTCGGATACTCCCGCGTCACATGGCCCAGGGCCGTCGCGGCGAAACGGGAGGCGAGGGCGGCATCGAGCTGGGTCATGATCAGAACCGGAAGGCCAGGAAATACATCAGCAGCATGTTGGCCACGAGCATGATCGCGGCGGTGGGCAGCTGGGCGCGGATGACGCCGTTCAAGGGCGCGTTGCGGTCGGGCAGTTCCAGCAGATTGGCCGGCACCACGTTGAAGTTGGCCGCCATCGGCGTCATCAGCGTTCCGCAGAAGCCGGCCAGCATGCCGATGGCGCAGACGATGGCGGGGTCGCCGCCGAACTGACGCACCACGATCGGCAGACCTATGGCGGCGGTCATCACCGGAAAGGCGGCGAAGGCGTTGCCCATGACGATGGTGAACAGCGCCATCCCCGCGCAATAGGCGAAGACGGCGAGGAAGGCCGAGGTCAGCGGGATCACCCGCGCGATCAGGTCGCCCACCACCTGCCCCACATCGGCGGCCAGAAAGATCGCGCCCAGCGACGCCAGCATCTGCGGCAGCAGGGCGGCCCAGCCGATGGAGTCCATCAGCCGACGCCCCTCCTGCACAGGCGCCATGACGGGCGGCCGGAACCAGGCCATGGCGACCGCCAGCGCGATCACGCAGCCCAGCCCCAAGGAGATCAGCGTGGTCTGAACCGGCGAGATCAACCAGGCGCCGGCGGGCGTGTATTTCGCCAGCAGCGTGCCGCCCACCGCGACGAGCGGCACCATCAGCGCCGGAACGAACAGGGCGTCGCCCCACCGCGCCGCGCTCGCCTGACGCTGCTCCGACGTGGTGGTGGCGGGCCGGCCGACGCCCAGCTTGCCCGTCGCGCCGATGGCGACAAGGGCGATGACCAGAAGACCATTGCCGAGGCCGCCCAGCCACGATCCGAACAGCATCGACAGGGCGACCAGGCCCCAGAACACGGCGCTGCGGAACCGCGTCGGGTTCAACGGGTCGCGCAGGCTGAGGATCGAGAAAGCGGCGAACATCAGCCCGGTCGCGACGTAGGCGTGCTCCAGCGTGATCATCGGCCGGCCTCTGCCTGGTCCGCCGTTTCGGAGGCGGTCATATCCTTCCTCACCGCCCGGTCGAACATCGCCAGCCGCGCCCCGTGGACCAGGAAGGCGACGACGGCGGTCGGGATGGCCCACAGCGAGACGTGCAGCGCCTCCACCCGCACGCCGGCCTGTTCGAGAAAGCCTACGATCAGGACGATCGAACCGATGGCGATGAAGATGTCCTCGCCGAAGAACAGGCCGATGTTGTCCGTGCCCGCCGCCATGCCGCGTATGCGGAAACGCGCCTTGTCGGTCAGCGGTCCATGCTCCGCCTCCGCCGCGCCCTCGGCCATCGGCGCGATCAGGGGGCGCACCATCTGCGGATGACCGCCCAGCGACGTCAGGCCCAACGCCGACGTCGCCTGCCGCACCAGAAGATAGGCCAGCATCAGTCGACCGGCGGTCGCGGCCTTGAACCGCGTGACCAGTTCGCGCGCGCGCTCCTGCAGGCCCGCGCGCTCCAGCAGGCCGATGACGGGCAGCACCAGCCAGGTGATGTGGAAGTAGCGGTTGTCGTTGAAGGCCTCTCCGAAACGGCTGATCGTGTCTATTCCGGCCGCCAGCAGGGCGCGCCCATCGACGCCCGGACCGACGGCCGCCAGCACTCCGGTGGTCAGGGCCGCGACCAGAATGACCACCAGCGGATTGATCCGGGCGACGAAGCCCACGACCACGACCGCGATCCCCAAGAGCACCAGCATGGTTCATTCTCCCCCGATGGATGGTCGCGCGGTTCGGCGTCCTCAGGAAGCGCCTTTTGCGCCGAAGCCGCCGCCGCCCGGCGTTTCGATCACAAAGACGTCGCCGGTCGCCATGGCGACCTCGGCGGTCGCGTCCAGAACGTCCACGGCGCCGTCCTTCCGTTCCACCCGGTTCACGCCCGTCGCGCCAGGCTCGCCGCCGTCCGCCCCAGAAGGCGGAACCCTGCGATGATTGGACAGAATGGCGGCCGTCATCGGCTGCAGGAAACGCACGCGGCGCACCGTCCCATCGCCGCCGCGCCAGCGCCCCGCGCCGCCTGAGCCCCGCCGGATCGAAAATTCCTCCAGCAGAACCGGGAAGCGAGTCTCCAGCACCTCCGGATCCGTCAGTCGGCTGTTGGTCATGTGCGTCTGCACCGCGCTGGTTCCGTCAAAGCCCGGCCCCGCGCCCGAGCCGCCGGCGATGGTCTCGTAATACTGCCGCACGTCGTCGCCGAAGGTGAAGTTGTTCATCGTGCCCTGGCTGGCGGCCAGCACGCCCAGCGCGCCGTACAGCGTGTCCACCACCGCCTGGCTGGTCTCGACATTGCCGGCGACGACGGCCGCGGGATAGCGCGGGTTCAACATCGACCCTTCCGGCACGATCAGCCGGATCGGCTTCAGGCAGCCCTCGTTCAGCGGGATGGCGTCTTCCACCAGGGTGCGGAAGACATAGAGGGTGGCCGCCCGCGTGATCGACAGCGGCGCGTTGAAGTTCGTCGGCCGCTGCGCGCTGGTGCCGGTGAAATCCACCACGGCGCTTCGGGCCTGGACGTCCACGTCGATGCGCACTCGGATGACGGCTCCGTCGTCCATCTCATAGGCGAAGGCGCCCGGTTTCAGGGCGGCGACGGCGCGGCGGACCGCCTCTTCGGCATTGTCCTGGACGTGGCCCATATAGGCGGCGACGACGTCGCGGCCGAACTCGCCGGTCATGCGGATCAGCTCGTCGGCTCCGCGCGCGCACGAGGCGACCTGGGCCTTCAGGTCCGCCATGTTCTGATCGACATTGCGCGAGGGGTGGCGGCCCGAGGCGAACAAGGCCCGCGTTTCCGTCTCGCGCAACCGGCCGGCGTCCACCAGCAGGAAGTCGTCGATCAGCACGCCCTCGTCTTCCACGGTGCGCGAGGAGGCGGGCATCGATCCCGGGGTCAGGCCGCCGACATCGGCATGATGGCCTCGCGCGGCCACGAAGAAGGCGGGCGTCTGATCCGCCTCCAGGAAGACCGGCATGATCACGGTGATGTCCGGCAGATGCGTGCCCCCGTTATAGGGCGCGTTCAGCATATAGACGTCCCCGCGCCGCATGCCGCGTCCGTCCGCCCCTTCGCCGCGGGAGGCGATGACCGTGCGGATGCTTTCGCCCATCGAGCCGAGGTGGACCGGGATGTGCGGTGAATTGGCGATCAGGGCCCCGGTCGCGTCGAAGACGGCGCAGGAGAAGTCCAGTCGTTCCTTGATGTTCACCGAATAGGCCGTGGCGCGCAGGGCCTCGCCCATCTGTTCGGCGCAGGCCATGAAGCGGCTGTTGAACACCTCCAGCATGATCGGATCCACCGCGGCGCCGATTGCGACGCGCGCCGGCAAGGGTATGACCCGCTCCAGCAGCAGGTTCGCCGCGGCGTCGACGCAGGCGCGCCAGCCGGGCTCGACCACGGTCGTTCCGGTCTCTTCCAGCAGGATCGCGGGGCCGTCGACCGCGACGCCGGGCGTCAGCGCCTCGCGGCGATAGACCGGCGTGTCGCGGTCTTCGCCCGCCATGCGAACCGTTAGGCGCGTGACGGTTGACAGAGGGGAGCCTTCGCCGCTTGCAAGAGATGGCGCGGAGGAGGCGCGGGATCGCCCGACGGCCTCGACCTCCAGCGCCTCGACCACCAGCGCCTTGTCCTCGGCGAAGAAGCCGAAACGTCGCCTGTGCAGGGCCTCGAAGGCTTCGGCCATGGCCTCGGCCGGCCCGAACGGCACGACCAGGGGCGTGTCCGAACCTGCGAATTTGATCTCGGCGCGCGCGATGGTCGTCACGGCCTCGCGCGCAATCCCCTGCGCCGCCAGGTCGTCGCGCGCGGCGATTTCCAGCGCGGCGACCCTTTCGGCCAGAACCCCGTCCCGCTCCCCGGCCAGAGGCGCGGCCTCGGTCGCCTGGCGAATGGCGCGCACCTCGGCCAGACCCATGCCGTAGGCCGAAAGCACGCCGGCGAACGGATGCAGCATCACGCGGGTGATGCCCAGGGCGTCCGCCACCAGGCAGGCGTGCTGGCCGCCGGCGCCGCCGAAGCAGTTCAGCACATAGCGGGTCACGTCATAGCCGCGCTGGATCGATATCGAGCGAATGGCCTCGGCCATGTTCTGCACGGCGATGGTGACGAAGCCCTCGGCCAGCTGGGCCGGCGCGCCGGCCCGGCCGGTCGCCTCGGCCACCTCAAACGACAGGGTCTGGAACCGCGCTCGCACCGCATCGGCGTCCAGGGGCTGGTCGCCGTCCGGGCCAAAGACGGCGGGGAAGAAGGCCGGGTCCAGCTTGCCCAGCATGACGTTGCAGTCGGTCACGGTCAGCGGTCCGCCGCGCCGGTAGGCCGCTGGTCCCGGAACCGCGCCCGCCGATTCCGGCCCGACCCGGAGGCGGCCGCCGTCGAAGCGGCAAATCGACCCGCCGCCGGCCGCGACGGTGTGGATCGCCAGCATCGGCGCCCGCAGCCGCACCCCGGCCACCACGGCGTCTGAGGTGCGCTCGTAATCTCCGGCGAAATGCGACACATCGGTCGAGGTGCCGCCCATGTCGAAGCCGATGACGCGGTCGAACCCCGCCGCCGCCGCGGTCTCGGCCATGCCGACGACACCGCCCGCCGGGCCGGACAGGATGGCGTCCTTGCCCCGGAAGGCGCTGGCCGCCGTCAGACCGCCGGACGACTTCATGAACTGCAGAGGCGTCGCCCCGCCCAGGTCGGCGCCGACCCGATCGACATAGGCTCGCAGGATCGGCGACAGATAGGCGTCCGCCACCGTGGTGTCCCCGCGCCCAACCAGCTTGATCAGCGCCCCGACCTCATGGCTGACCGAGACCTGTTCGAAGCCGATCTCGCGCGCGATCTCCGCCAGCCGCACCTCGTGACCGACGAAGCGCCAGCCGTGCACCAGAACCACAGCGACTGACCGGAAACCCGCCGCATACGCCGCAGCCAGATCTGCGTGGGCCTTGCCCTCATCCAGGGGGCGATCGATCGCGCCGTCGGCCGTGATCCGCTCGTCGATCTGGACCACGTGATCGTACAGCTGGTCCGTCAGCACGATGTTGCGCGCGAACAGCGCAGGCCGGCTCTGCCATCCGATGCGCAGCGCGTCGCCGAAGCCGGCGGTGATGGCGAGCACCGTGGGCTGGCCCTTGCGTTCGAGCAAGGCGTTCGTCGCCACGGTGGTGCCCATACGCACTTCGTCGACCAAGCCCGCCGGCAGAGGCCCGGCGGATGCGCCCAGAATGCGTCTGACGCCCTCTACGGCCGCGTCGACGTACTGCTCCGGGTTCACCGACAACAGCTTCATCGTCCGTAGCGCGCCGTCCGGCGCACGCGCGACGACATCGGTGAAGGTGCCGCCGCGATCGATCCAGAAGCGCCAGCCCGTCATGTCGTCTCCCGTGTCTTCAGGCGGTTGCTTCGCACGCTTGAACCGCGATGGCGACCCTGTCGCCAAGTTCATCCGCACGCCAGGGAGCATGGTGACCGATGCGGACTTGCAGGCGCTCGGCGTCAGCCTGCCTGCCCAGGCCGACGAGATGGAGGCCCAGGCGGCGCGTCTGGGTCAACAGGCGCGCGCGCCGATCTGAGGTCGCGGCCGGCGCTCCCGACCGCCCGCTGCTGGGACGCCCGCTACTCGGCGGCCCGGGGCGCGGATCGGCCCGACGCGACGCGCGCCAGCCCTTCCGGGGCGAAGTCGTCCACGGCGACGACCCCCGCGATGGCCGCCTCGGCCTCTTCCAGCAGCGCCAGTTCGTCGCCTGTCAGCAAGTCCTGCTCGGCGGCGACGCGCCAGTGGCGGATACGGCGCGCCTTCAGCCGGTCGTGGATCGGCTGGCTGCGCACCACCAGGTCGAAGGCGCGATCCAGGCGTCCCACGGCTTCATCGCCGATATAGACCCCCTCGGTCAGCCGATCGCGCGTGGCCGACGGCTCCATGATCAGGCGGGCGCAGGCACGGACCGTCGCGTCGCGCGGACCGGTGCGGATCACGCCGAACGGCAGCACGAAGACCTTGAGCAGCCAGGCGGCAGGGCGGTTCGGGAAGTTGTCGAGGATTTCCTTGAGCCGCCGCTCGATGGTCAGGAAACCGTCCTGCATGACGTAGTCCAGCAGGGGCAGATCCTCGACCTCGCGGCCTTCGTCCTCCCACCGCTTAAGGGCGGCGCTCATCATGTAAAGCTCGGACAGGATGTCGCCGAACCGCGCCGACAGCATCTCGCGCCGTTTCAGTTCGCCGCCCATGGTCAGCAGCGCCATGTCCGACGCCAGGGCGAAGGCGGCGGCGTAGCGACCCATGCGACGATAATAGCGCCGTGTCGGCCCTCCCACGGGGGACTCGCCGAACAGGCCGTCGGTCCAGGCGCTCGCGAAGGCGCGTCGCGCGGTCCTCAGCGTGTGGACGACGTGGGTCCAGAACACCGCATCGAACTGGGCAAGGCCCTTCTCGACGTCCTGGTCGGCTAGCGCCTGCATCTCCTTGAGGATGTAGGGGTGGGCCCGGATGGCGCCCTGGCCGAACACGATCAGGCTGCGCGTCAGGATGTTGGCGCCCTCGACCGTGATGCCCACGGGCACGGCGCGATAGAAGTTGCCCAGATAGTTGCTGGGCCCGTCGATGACGGCCTTGCCGGCGTGAACGTCCATGGCGTCGTTGGCGGCGGTGCGCATCCGCTCGGTGGCGCCGTGTTTCATGATGGCCGAGACGACGGACGGGTGATGGCCCAGCGCCAGCCCTGAGCAGGTGAAGCGCCGCGCGGCGTCCAGCAGATAGGCGTTGGCGGCGATGCGGGCCAGGCGCTCCTGCACGCCTTCGAACTCGCCGATCGGAATGCGGAACTGCTGACGCACGCGGGCGTAGGCGCCGGTGGTGCGCGCGGCCAGCGCCGCGCCGGCCGCCGACAGCGAAGGCAGGGAGATGCCGCGCCCGGCCGCCAGCGCGGCGTTCAGCATCATCCAGCCCTGGCCGATACGCTCCTGACCGCCCAGCACGGCGTCAAGCGGCAAGAAGACGTCATGACCCTCGTTGGGTCCGTTGATGAAGGCCTGCATCGAGGGCAGGTGGCGACGGCCGATGGTCACGCCCGGCGTGTCGGTCGGAACCAGGGCGACGGTGATGCCAAGGTTCTCCTCGCCGCCCAGCAGGCCATCCGGATCGCGCATCTTGAACGCCAGCCCCAGCACGGTCGAGATCGGCCCCAAGGTGATGTATCGCTTCTTCCAGTTCAGCCGCATGCCCAGAACCTTGCGGCCCTGGTATTCGCCCTCGCAGATCACGCCCTCGTCGGTCATTGAGGCGGCGTCGGACCCGGCCTCGGGGCTGGTCAGGCCAAAGGCGGGGATTTCACGACCGTCAGCCAGTCGCGGCAGCCAGTAATCCCGCTGTTCGTCCGTGCCGAACTGCATCAGCAACTCGCCCGGCCCAAGCGAGTTCGGCACCATCACCGTCACGGCGGCGGAGGTCGACCGGGTCGAGATTTTTCGCACGACCTCCGAGTGGGCGTAGGCCGAGAACTCCAGCCCGCCGTAACGCTTCGGAATGATCATGCCGAAGAAGCGCTCGCGCTTCAGGAAGGCCCAGACTTCCGGCGAAAGGTCCTGGTCCTCCCAGGTGATCTTCCAGTCGTCCAGCATGGCGCACAGCCGGTCGACGGGGCCGTCCAGGAAGGCGCGCTCCTCGTCCGTCAGCTCGGCCGGCGGGATGTCGAGGAAGACCTCCCAGTCCGGCGCGCCTGTGAACAGTTCGGCGTCCCACCAGACGTCGCCCGCATCGATCGCCTCGGCTTCCGTCGCGGACATCTCGGGCAGGACGGACTTGGCCCAGTGATAGATCGGACGGGACAGGCGATCTTTGCGGAAGGACATGACGCGACTCCAGACAGGTGTCCTGTCCCAACGGTCCGCGTGCGGCCAAGGTTCACATCTTTCGGTCAGCCGAACCGCTGCGTCAGCCAGTAGCCGCCCACCGCCGCCGCGGTGGTGACGATCGTGCCCCAGGCCAGATCGATCAGGGTGACGTGCACGGGCCAGATCTTCAGCGTCGCCTGATTGGTCAGGTCATAGGTGGCGTAGGCGACCAGGCCCAGCACCGCCCCGGAAAGAGCCGCGCGGCTCATGGCGCCTTCGCGCAGCGCGGGCAGCACGGCCAGCATGACGATGCCGAAGACATAGATGAGATAGAAGGCCACGGCGGCGCGCATGTCCGGCTTGTCGGCCAGCAGCGAACCGATCGCGGGGCGATAGAGACGCGGTCCGGCGAGAACCAGCCAGATGGCGTCCAGAACGCCCATGACCAGGCCGGTCCCGAGGTAGGCGATCAGATACTTCATCGGTCTTCTCCTCCTTCAAGCCGCCTGCAGGCGGTAATGACTGACGCCCCATTCGCGCCCGCCGCTGTCCCCGAACAGGCCCGCCGTCGCCAGGTAGAAACGTCGCCAGCGCCGCGTCCACAGGGCCGCGTCATCGCCATAGACATCCCGCATGATGCGACCGACGCTCTCGGGCTCGGCGTCCATGTTGGCCAGCCATTGCCGGGCGGTCTTTTCGTAGTGGGCGCCGCTCCACCGCCATTCCTGCTCGACGACGAACAGGTCCGCATACTGGCGCATCAGGTTGTGGCTGGGCATCACCCCGCCGGTGAAGAAGTGCTGGGCGATGAAGTCCGACGTGTCGGAAACCTCGAAGCGATACGGCGTCGTCCGGTGCGAAAAGACGTGGATGAACATCCGCCCCTCGGGCGTCAGCCAGGTGCGGGCCTTGGTCAGCAGAGCGCGCCAGTTGGCCATGTGCTCGAACATCTCCACCGACACGATGCGGTCGAACCGGCGGTCGGTGTCGAAGACGTTCATGTCCTGCGTGATGACGGTCAGATTGTTCAGACCGCGATGGGCCGCCTGACCTTCTATATAGGCGCGCTGGCCGCTGGAGTTGGACACGGCGACGATCTCCGCGGCCGGATACCGTTCGGCCATCCAGAGGGACAGCGAGCCCCATCCGCACCCAAGCTCGAGTATCTTCTGGCCGTCGCTCAGATCGGCATGCGCGCATGTCTCGGCGAGCGCCGCCTCTTCAGCCTGCGCCAGCGTCTCTCCACCGGACGGATACAGGCAGCACGAATACTTCAGCCGCGGGCCCAGGCAGATCTGGAAAAACTCCGGCGGCAGTTCGTAGTGCTGGGCATTGGCCGCGTCGGCATGCTCGGCGATGGCGCGCCGGGCCATCTCTTCGGCGAAGCGGGCGTCGAGGCCGGGTTCGTCCACAAGGCGCTTGCGCGCGCCGGCGACCATGGCCGCGATGGCGGGGCGGGTGACGAAATCGGGCGCGGGTGCATCCTGGATGGATCGGAGAAGGGCGGCGATGGGCATGGGCGTTCCGTTCAGCGTGACTTCGGCGGAAGGGGGAAAAAGCGGGACACGCGCTGCTGATAGTCGCGATAGGCGTCCGGCCGGGATTTGAGCATCTGGGCCTCCAGCATCGGCGCCCCGCTCACGTGGTTCAGCAGCCACCACATCAGGGTCGGCGCCAGCAGCGACAGCCAGCCGAACGGATATCCGGGGTCCAGAGCCATGATCGGCCACGCCAGCCAGGCCATCCATTCGAAGAAATAGTTGGGATGCCGCGACCAGCCCCACAGACCGACGTCCGCAACCTTGCCGCGGTTCGACTTGTCGCTTCGGAACGCCGCCATCTGACGGTCCGCCAACGCCTCGCCCGCGACGGCGACGACGACGATCAGCACGGCCAGGCCGTCGCGCCAGCCCAGGTCGGCGTCAGGCCGGACCGCGGCGGCGCGGAGAGAGACGACCAGCACGACGATGGTCGCCGCCTGGATCATCAGGAAGGCCCAGGCCTTCAGGCCCCAACCGCCCCATTCCTTCTTGAACTGCTCATACCGGGGGTCCGGCGCCTCGGCGCGCGCGGTGCGCATGGCGATGTAGCCGCCCAGTCGAAGCGCCCAGACACCGATCAGAACGGCGACCAGCAATTGCCGGGCGTCCTCGGCGGCCGGCGCGGGCCAGAGCGCCGCCGCGGCGCCGATCGCGCCGATGGACAGGGGCCAGACCACATCGGTCCAGCCGCCATCTCCGGTCACCCGGACAACGCCCCAGGCGATCGACATGGCGATGACCGCCGCGAAGGCCGCGATAAGCAAAACAAGCATGGCCGCTCCAACCTTTGCAGAGGTACGAACGACCGGAAGCGACGGATGCTTTCCCGCGTCCTGCAGGTCAGAGACGAATGAAGGGCTGGAACAACCGGCCCATCCAGCCGTCGAGCAGGATCTGGCCATCCAGCGCGGCGACGCACAGACAGGCCTCTTCCGACACCACGCGCGGCTGGTGAAGCGTGGCTTCGTCCGCCTCTTCCAGATCGCCGACATCGAAACGGCGGTCGCCGACGGCGTAGGCGCCCGACAGGACGCACGTCAGCTCCACGCCCCCGTGCGTGTGGCGCGGCGTCTCGCGCCCGGGCTGGATTTCCAGCAAGATGACGCGGCATTCGCCTTCGCGCGGGGCATGGACGTCGCGGACGCGCACGCCCGGTCCCATCCAGCGCCATTTGCCCAAGGCGTACCGGCGCAAGGGCTCCGGCAACTCGGGCATGTCGTTCAGCGGAGCAGAAGCCTCGGCCTCACCCCCATCAACCTCGGCGCGGGCCAGCACCTGGGCCAGGGCGTGATCATCCATGGGCGCGGGATCGAGGTCTTCCAGCATCCGGCCGCCCACGGCCTGCAGGCGATGCACCCAGGCGGCGCTTTCGGGCCGCATGGCCAGGTGCGTCGCGACCACGACGGCCTCGGGCGCGCTCATCGCGCCGGCGGCGTAGGCGAGAAGACGCTCTTCGGACAGGCGATGCGCCGTCATGAGAAATCTCCCACGCTGGACGGCTCAAGCAAGGTACGCAGTTTGATCATGGCCTTTCGGATGCGGGATTTCACGGTTCCCAGCGGCAAGTCCAGCTGGCGTGCGATCTCGGAGTGCGGATTGTCGAGGAAGAAGGCGAGACGCAGAACTTCGATCTGGTCCGGCGAAAGATGCTGCATGGCTTCGCGGAGCAGCCCGGCCTGCTCGATGTTGGACAGATGATCGTCGGGGCGTTCCGGCTCCTCCGCCGCCAAGGCGATCTCGGGGACGGGGAGGGCGCGCGACTCGCGCCGCAGCACGTCCAGGCGACGGTTTCGGGCGATGGTGAATATCCAGGTCGCGGCGCTGGCGCGCGTGGGATCGAACAGGTCAGCCTTGCGCCAGACCGTCAGCATGGCGTCCTGGGCGAAATCCTCTGCGGCCCCGGCGGGGGCTCCGGCCTTCATCAGATAGGCCTTCAGGCGGGGTGCGAAATATTCGAACAGCTGGGCGAACGCCTCGCGATCGCGGCGGCTCGCCACGGCCTGGATCAGCAGGCCGTACTGCTCTGCGCCCGGGGTCATGCCTGGGCGAGCCTTCTGAAACGCGACGACCTGTTCATGCATGCTGCTCCTACGCACGGCGAGGCTGAACGGATCGCGAGCATCCGAACGAGAAATAGTCGCGTATCGAAGCCGAAGTTTTCGTTGGAGTCTCCATGCCTGCCTTCCCCCGTGAAGTCGAACCCGGTCGTCGTCTCAGGATCGCGGTCATAGGCTCCGGAATCTCCGCCCTGTCCTGCGCCTGGCTGCTGTCGCAGCGGCATGATGTCGTTGTCTATGAGCGCGACGATCGGCTGGGCGGCCACTCCAACACGGTCGACGTCCGACAGCCGGGCGAGGCGGCGACGCCCGTCGACACCGGCTTTATCGTGTTCAATGACGCCACCTATCCCAACCTGATCGCCCTGTTCGAACATCTGGGCGTCGAGACCAAGGCGACGGACATGTCCTTCGCCGTCTCTCTGGACAGGGGCGCGTTCGAGTACGCGGCTCCGGCCCTGTTCGCGCAGAGGCGCAACGCCTTCCGTCCGCGATTCTGGGGCATGCTGTCGGAAATCCTGCGCTTCTATCGCGAGGCGCCGATCCATCTGTCCGGGCTGGCCGACCCGACGCTGACGCTGGGCGACTATCTCAAGCGCGAGGGTTTCAGCGAGGCGTTCCGGGATGACCATCTGCTCCCGATGGCCGCCGCCATCTGGTCTTCGCCCGCCCATACCCTGATGGATTATCCGGCCGAATCCTTCATCCGCTTCTGCGGCAACCATGGCCTGCTGAAGCTGGTCGGTCGGCCTCAGTGGCGCACGGTCCGCGGCGGCAGCCGAACCTATGTGGCGAAGCTGGCGGCGGCGCTGGGCGACGGCGTGCGTCTGGCGTGCGAGGCGACGCGGGTGCAACGCACCCGCGAGGGCGTGGACGTTCAGGATCGGGCGGGGGGCGTCGAACATTTTGACCATGTGGTCATCGGAACGCACGCGGATCAGGCTCTTGCGATGCTGGATCAGCCCCTGCCCGAAGAGCAGGCCCTGCTCGGCGCCTTCCGCTACAGCCGAAATCTGACGGTCCTCCATTCTGACGCCAGCCTGATGCCGCGTCGCCGTCGCGCCTGGGCCGCCTGGAATTACATCGGCGCGGATGACGGACTTTGCGTCACCTACTGGATGAACCGGCTTCAGGGGCTGCCCGGGCGAGACCTGTTTGTCACCCTGAACCCGCCGCGCCCGCCCCGTCCCGAGACGCTGCTCAGGACCGAGGCCTACGATCACCCCATCTTCAACCCTGCCGCCGTTCAGGCCCAGAAGGCGTTGTGGACGCTTCAGGGGCAAGGCGGCGTCTGGTTCTGCGGCGCCCATTTCGGGGCGGGCTTTCACGAGGACGGGCTCCAGTCCGGCCTGGCCGTCGCCGAGCAGCTGGGCGGCGTCCGTCGTCCCTGGACTGTTGAGAACGAGAGCGGCCGCATTCATCTGACGCCGGCAACCCGGCCGTTGGCGAGAGCGGCGTGAACTCGGCGCTCTATAGCGGTCAGGTGATGCATCACCGTCTCCGGCCGCGAGAGCACACGCTGCGCTATCGCGTCTTCTGGATGCTGCTTGATTTGGACGAACTGGACCAGATGAGCCGCAGTCTTCGGTTCTTCTCGCGCAATCGGTTCAACCTGATGGGATTCCATGACGCCGATCATGGCGATGGGTCGGAGACGCCCTTGCGCGTGCAGGCGACGCGGCTGCTGGAACGGCGGGGCGTGGACATCGGTTCGGGCGCGATCCGCCTGCTGACCATGCCGCGCGTGCTCGGCTACGTCTTCAACCCGATCAGCCTGTACTACTGCCACCGCCCGGACGGCGCCCTGGCGGCCATGATCTACGAGGTGACCAGCACCTTTCGCGAACGCCGCGCCTATGTCTTGCCGGTGGCGCCGGAGGACGGCCGGGTAGGGCGGATCGATCAGGCGACGGGCAAGGGCCTGTACGTCTCGCCGTTCATGGACATGGACATGCGCTATGCGTTCAAGGGGTCTGTCCCCGACGAACGTCTGGACCTGGCCATCGACGGGCTGGACAGCCAAGGCCTGCTGATCGCCACGGCGATGCGCGGGCGTCGGCGGGCGCTTAGCGATCGCGCGCTTCTGGCCGCCATGGCCGCCATGCCGCTGCTGACGATCAAGGTGGTGGCCGCCATACACTGGGAGGCGCTGAAGCTGTGGCTGAAGGGCGTGCCCTTGACCCGCAAGCCCCCGGCCGAACCGATCCGGGCCGGGAGCTAGGTCCAGTCGACGGTCATGGGCCGGCCTAGAGTTCGCCGCGTGCGGCCTGGCGGGGGCTGAATTTCGGCGCCGGAGCCAGACGCATCACCTCGCCCTGATAGCGCTCGTCGTCGCCCGCCGCTGCAAAGGGCAGGGCGTCGGCGCAGGCCTGAAGCAGGGCGTTCAGCCAAGGCTGCTCGGCCTTATGGAAGTCGCCCAGCACGTGCGGCATGACCATCGCCTTGTCGCCGGGATGGCCGATGCCCATGCGCGCGCGGCGAAAGTCGGCGCCCAGATGGCTGATCAGCGAGCGGACGCCGTTCTGGCCTGCCGCGCCGCCGCCGGTCTTCATGCGGAACCGGCCCGGGGCCAGGTCGATCTCGTCATGGAAGATGATCACTTCGGACGGCTTGATCTTGTAGAACCGCGCCGCTTCGCCCACCGCGCGGCCGCTTTCGTTCATATAGGTCTGGGGCTTCATCAGCAGGACCTTCACCGGCCCCTCGGCGCTGTCGACCTCGCCCTCCGAAACGATCGACTGGAACTTGGCCCGCTCGGGACCGAAGCGCCAGCGCCGCGCGATCTCGTCGGCCGCCATGAAGCCGATGTTGTGCCGGTTCTTTTCGTACTTCGCGCCCGGATTGCCGAGCCCCGCGATGATGATCATGGCGTCCTCATGCCGCTTGCGTCGGGCAAAGAAAAGCCCCGCCAGGACGAACCGGGCGGGGCCTGACCTTGTCGATTGAACCAAAGGCTCAGTCTTCGGTCGTCTCGGACGGCGCGGCCTCGGCGGCCTCATCGGCGGCGGCCGACAGAGCAGCGGACGAAACCTTAATCGTGGCGATCACGAAGTCGCGGTCGGTGATGGTGGCCGAAGCGCCCTTGGGCAGCGTGATGTCCGACATGCGGATGGTGTCGCCCATCTGAGCCTTCGCCAGGTCGACGACCAGTTCTTCCGGGATCTGGTCGGCGCGGACCGAGATCTCGACTTCGTGGCGCACGACTTCCAGCGAACCGCCCTGACGCGAGAACGGCGCTTCATCGGCGTTCTTGAAGTGGACCGGAACCGCGATCTTGATGTCGCCCTTGGCGTCGACGCGCATCAGGTCGAAGTGCACCGGACGGTCCGACACCGGGTCGAACTGCACGTCCTTGGCGATGACCGGCTGGGTCTCGTCGCCGTACTTCAGCGTCACCAGGTGGCCCAGCAGCTTTCCGGTGTAGAGGGACTTGCGGAAGTCCTTTTCGTTCACGGAGATGGCGACGGGGGCCTTGTCGCCGCCGTACAGGATGCCCGGCACGGCGCCGCTGCGACGCGTGGCGCGGGCGCCGCCGGTGCCGACGCCTTCGCGGACGTCCACGTTCAGAATGATCTCGGCCATCTGGCTGCCTCAACAAACAACGGTAACGCCGCGCTGACGGAAGGGCCCGCGCGGCGGGGGGTGTGAACCCTCGAATTCAAGAGCGCGGGCTATTACACGCATCGCGTCGGGCGCGCAACCGCCTATGGCCGCGTTTCAGGCGGCCTGCGCCTGATCCTGGACCACTGCGGCCGGATCGGCGACCATCGCCAGCAGTTCTGCGGCATTGAAAGGCTTGGCCAGGTGGCGGTCGGCCCCGGCCGCGCGGCCGGCGGCGATATGCTCGGGCATGGCGTTGGCCGTCAGCATCACGATCGGCGTGCGCGGGGCCCCCATGGCCGCTTCGTGCAGGCGAATCTCGTGGGTGGCGGTCAGACCGTCCATCACAGGCATCTGCATGTCCATCAGGACTAGGTCGAAGTCGTGGCGACGGAAGGCCTCGACCGCCTCGGCGCCGTTCTCGGCAATCACGATCTGAACCGGAGCCTGGGCCAGGATCAGTTCGATGACGCGGCGGTTGGTCGGATGATCGTCCGCCACGAGCACCTTCGTAATGCGCGAGATCACCGGTACGGCCGCCGCTACCGGCGAGGCCGACGCCTCGGGCGCGTCACAGCGGTTCAGCGGCAGCGTCAGTATGAACGAGGACCCGCCGCCGGGCTCGCTCTCGCAATCCAGGTCGCCGCCCATCATGTCCGCCAACTGACGGCAGATCGACAGGCCCAGGCCCGATCCGCCGAACTTGCGCGTGATGCCGCCGTCGGCCTGCTCGAACCGCTTGAACAGACGGGCGCGCGTCGCCGCGTCAAACCCAAGGCCTGTGTCTTCCACCGCGAAGCGCAAGGTGGGGACGCCATGCCGCTCGGGCCCCATCTGGACGGTCACGCTGACGAAGCCGCGCGTGGTGAACTTCACGGCGTTGGAGATCAGGTTGGTGAGCACCTGCTTCAGGCGGACTGCGTCGCCACGCACCCACATCCCTTCGTCCACGTCGATGTCGACATTGAAGTCGAGGTGCTTCTCGCGGGCGTTCTCGGCGTAGAGCTGCGCGGCTTCGCGCACGGCGCCGGCCAGGTGGAAGGCGTCTTCCGTCAACTCCAGCTTCCCGGATTCGACGCGCGCCAGATCCAGAATGTCGCTCAGCAGGGTCTGCAGGCTGCGGCCCGACGACTGGATCAGGTCCAGCATCTCGCGTTGCTCGGCGTCGAGTTCCGTCTTGGCCAAGGCCTGGGTCAGGCCGATCACGCCGTTCAGCGGCGTGCGGATCTCGTGGCTCATATTGGCCAGGAACTGGCTCTTGGCGACATTCGCGGTCTGGGCGGCGTCACGGGCCTCGACCAGGGCGGCTGCATCGCGCTTCAGGTCCGTGATGTCGGTGCAGACCGTGACCACGCCGCCCTCGGCCGTACGGCGATCCTGCACCCTCAGCCAGCGATCGCCCAGTACACGTTGTTCCAGGGTGGCGGACGGCTTGCGGCGCTGGGCCAGCCGCTCGGCCATCCATTCCGCCTCACGCCCGACGGCTTCGTCGTAGCGGCCTTCGTCCAGGCCGATTTGCAGGATGTCGCGGAAGGACAGCCCGACGGACAGCTGGGTTTCCAGTTCGCTATTCACCTCGGCGTAGCGCGCGTTCCACAGCACGAGCCGATCATTCGAATCGTAGAAGGCCAGCCCGTCGGGCATGGCGTCGACCGCCTCGCGCAGCTGACGAAGCGCGCCCGTGCGCGAAAGGTGGTTCATCCAGGCGGCCAGCCCGACGGCCCAGCCTATGCCGATCACGGCGACCAGGGTCAGGGTGTTGACGATTTCGGGCGAAAGGCCAGGCGAGTAAGGCCGTCCGGCGTCCGGCGTCAGCGTCACGGCGGACAGGGCCAGCAGATGCAGCACCAGGATCGCGCCGGCGTTGGCCAGCGCAAGCGCCGCCAGGCGGCGGGCGGCCCCCCGGCGGTAGAGGTATCCGGCCGTGGCGGAGATGGCGACGGCGACGACCACCGACAGCGCGATCACCCAGGGGTTCCACTCCAGCGTCGCGGGCGCGCGCAATCCGGCAAGGCCGACGTAATGCATGACGCCGACGCCGACGATGCCCACCGTGCCGCCCGCGGCCTTCATGCGGCGGCTGTCCTCCAGGAAGGACACGCCGATGCCCAGCGCCACCGCGCCGATGCAGAGCACGAAAGAGGTCAGGGTCAGCGCCAAGTCATAGGTCACGGCCTCGTCGAGACCGGCGACATAGCTCTGCATCACCAGACAGTGCGTGGACCAGACCGAAGCGGCGGCGGTCACGGCCGCCAGACGGCCCGGGCGCCGGCCCCGTGCGCCGCCCCAGGTCCACGCCCGGTTCATCAACCAGAAGGCGGTGCTGAGCCCCACGACGCACACGGTCGCGGCCAGCGCGATCAGGCGCCAGTCATGACTTTCGGTCAGGCTTTGCAGAACCCTATCCACGGCGCCCCCTTCCCAGAATGACAGCTTCGCCGAAAGTCCTAAAGAAAAGGTGCGGCGCTGAGGTTTACGGCCTTCCCACTGTCGGCGCGCCGTCATGAAATCCGTGCAAGGATGACCGCTCAACCGCTGCTCTTCGGATTCGCGCCTGCCATGCCCTATGAGGTTTCGCCATCGCCGGTCGCGCCGACGTCCACTTCGCGCCTGTGGACGATCGGCGCCACCGTGGCGATCGCCGTCGCCGTGATGCTCAGTCTGGCGGTGCTGCACCCCCCGCTGGCGCCGTGGCTGATTGGCGGTGCGGTCGTGGTGACGGGCTCAGCGTGGTTGCTCAATACGCCGGTGCGGCTGGCCGAGATCGAGCCGGTTCGTCTGGACGAAGCGATGGACGCCGCCCCCGCCGTGGCGTCCGCCGACCTGCTCGACCGGGTTTTCGAGGCCCTGGAAGATCCCGTTCTGATCGTCAGCGGCGGAGAACCCGACGACATCGCCGGTCGGCGCATCGTGATCGCCAACCAGGCCGCTCGCGACCTGCTGCGCATCCAGCGGCAGGGCGGTTTGCTGGTCCAGGTGATCCGGGAGCCCGGCGTGCTGGAGGCGGTGGACGAAGCCCTGTTCGGCGGGGTGGCTCGGGCGACCGACTATACGACGGGCGGGCAGAGGGACCGGCGCTGGCGCGCCTGGACCCGGCCGCTGGGGGGACAGGGCGCCGACGGCCTGGCGCTGGTCGTGCTGCGTGACGAGACCGACGTGCGGCGCATGGAGATGATGCGAGTCGATTTCCTCGCCAACGCCAGCCACGAGCTGCGCACGCCGCTGGCCTCGCTCAGCGGCTTCATCGAAACGCTGAAAGGCCATGCGCGCGATGATGTCGTCGCGCGGGATCGGTTCCTGGACATCATGGCGGCCCAGGCGGACCGGATGAGCCGGCTGGTCGCGGACCTGCTCTCGCTCAGCCGGATCGAGCTCAACGAGCACATTCCGCCGTCGGGCCGCGTCGATCTGGACCGCGCCGCCGGTGACGTCGTCGACGCCGTCAGTGTGATCGTCCAGGCCAAGGAGGTCGCCATCGCCCTGGATCAGGGAGAGGCGAGGGCGTCGGTCAGCGGCGATCGCGACGAGATCGTTCAGGTGGTCCAGAACCTGCTCGACAATGCGGTGAAATACTCGCCCGTGGGCGGAACGGTCGAGATCACGGTGCGCGCCGATCTGTCGTTCGAAGAGGCCTGGGCCTCACGGATGCCGGGCGCCACGCGACTGCCGCTGGTGACCCCCGATCGCGCCGGCGGCGTTCATTACGCCGCCGTGACGGTGCGGGACCATGGCCCCGGCATGGCGCGCGAGCACCTGCCCCGCCTGACGGAGCGGTTCTACCGCGTCGAAGGCCAGAAGAGCGGCGATCGCCAGGGCACGGGCCTGGGGCTGGCGATCGTCAAGCACATCATGAACCGCCACCAGGGCGGGCTGGTGGTCGAAAGCGCGCCCGGCCTGGGGGCCGCCTTCACCGCATGGTTTCCGATGGCGAGCGAACGGCGGACCGACGTCGCGTCGCCTCGACCGGCCGACCTCGACCCGCTGGCGCTGTAACCGAACTGTCACGAAGCCGTCTTAATCCGCTGACCATTCGCGGGCAGAAGACGCGCCACGTTGAACCCGGATTTTCCGGGCGCCTCGACGATTCGCGCATGCCCGTCCCGGACCCCGAATGATCTGGTTTTCCCTGCTGATCCTTGTGGCGCTCGGCGCGGCCGCCTTCATCGGCGCGCGCGCCCTTGCGCAGAGGCGATTCCAGGGCGTCCGCGCGCATTCGCGCCCCGGCCAGCACGGCGCCTACGCCCTGATCTGGGTCGCCGCGCCTGCGCTGCTGGTGCTGCTGCTTGCCGGCGTTTTCGCCGCGCCGCTGGAGCGGCAGCTGACCACCGCAGGAACGCCGGACAGCGTCGCCGCGCTGGAGCCTTTCCGTCGTGAGGCCTTCTTCGCCGACGCCCACCGGCTGGGCCGCGGCGAGCCCGCCCTGCAGATCTGGGAACGCCCCCTGGCCGAACAGCTGCCGGTCGAGGCGCGCCGTATGGTGCGCGTGGAAAGAACGCTTCAGTGGGGCGGCGCCATCGCCGCTGTGCTGGCCGCGCTCATCGGCGGCCTGTTCGCCTACACCCAGATCCGCCCTCAGGTCCGCGCCCGCAATCGGGTCGAGGGCTGGGTCTGGGGCGCGCTGTTCGTCTGTTCCGCCGTCGCGGTGCTGACCACGGTCGGCATCATCGCCTCGCTGGCGTTCGACGCCTTCCGCTTCTTTCAGTACGTTCCGGTCGGCGAGTTCCTGTTCGGCACGCAGTGGAGCCCGCAGGTGGCGATCCGCGCCGACCAGGTTGGGTCGACCGGGGCGTTCGGGGCCGTTCCGCTGTTCGCGGGCACCTTCCTGATCATGCTGATCGCCATGTTGGTCGCCGCCCCGATCGGCCTGCTGTCGGCCATCTATCTGTCGGAATACGCCGGGCGCACCTCGCGCGCCGTGATCAAGCCGGTGCTGGAGATCCTGGCCGGCGTGCCGACGGTGGTCTACGGCTTCTTCGCGGCCCTGACCGTCGGGCCGGCCCTGCGGGTGTTCTTCAACGAGATCGGCCTGTTCCTGATCGGCGGCCCGCTTGACGGGCTGGGCCAGTATCTGGCGCTGGTCCAGAACCAGATGGCGCTGACCGCCGGCGCCGTGATGGGCATCATGCTGATCCCGTTCGTGTCGTCCCTGTCGGACGATATTCTGAACGCTGTGCCGCAAAGCCTGCGCGACGGATCCTTTGCGATGGGCGCCACCAAGTCCGAAACGGTTAAGCGCGTGCTGCTGCCGGCCGCCCTGCCGGGCATCGCCGGCGCCCTGCTGCTGGCGGTGTCGCGCGCGGTCGGCGAGACCATGATCGTGACCATGGCGGCCGGCTTGGCCGCTAATCTGACGCTCAATCCGCTGAACACGGTCACGACCGTGACGGTGCAGATCGTCACTCTTCTGACCGGCGACCAGGAGTTCAACAGCGCCAAGACCCTGTCGGCCTTTGGACTGGGCCTGACCCTGTTCCTGGTCACCCTGATGCTGAACATCGTCGCCCAGCGCATCGTCCAGACCTACCGAGAGCAGTATGACTGACGCGAGCCCCGAACAGATCGGCGCGGCCGCGGACAAGCGCCTTGCGCGCCTGCGCTCCGGCCTGAAGCGGCGCCATGCACGCGAGAAGCGGTTCAAGCTGTACGGCCAACTGGCCATCGGCGCGGCCGTGGTCTTCCTGGTCATCCTGCTGGGACGGATCTTCGAGCAGGGTCATACGGCCTTCTACACCCACACGGTGACGGTGCCGGTCTACATGGACCCCGCGCGGGTCGATCGCGCCTATCCGCAAGGCACCAACTTCGAGCAGTTGGCCGCCGAACAGCAACTGGCGCGTTGGGGAATCGCCGACGATGCGCGGGGGGACGTGTCGCGCGACATGCGCAACCTGTTCTCGTCCGAGCTCAAGTTCGTCGCCGCCGACCTGGTCGCCAGCCGTTCCGACGTCATTGGCGAGACGGTGCCGCTGGCCGCGCCGCTGTCCGACGACGCCGACCTCTACCTCAAGGGCGAGATCTCCCGCGACGTGCCGCAGGAGCAGCGCCGCCTGAACGACCGCCAGATCGCCTGGCTGGACCGGATGCAGGCCGAAGGCGTGGTCGGTTCGCACTTCAACACCGCCCTGTTCACCAACGGCGATTCGACCCAGCCCGAGGTCGCCGGCGTCCTGGGCGCCGTCGTCGGTTCGGCCCTGATGCTGATGGTCACCGCCCTGATCGCCATCCCGCTGGGCGTCGGCGCCGCCGTCTGGTTGGAAGAGTTTGCGCCCAAGAACCGCTGGACCGACATCATCGAGGTCAACATCAACAACCTCGCGGCCGTGCCTTCGATCGTCTACGGCCTGCTGGGTCTGGCGTTGTTCATCAACTGGATGCACCTGCCGCGCGCCAGCCCCATCGTCGGCGGTCTGGTGCTGGCGCTGATGGCCCTGCCGACCCTGATCATCGCCACGCGCTCGGCGCTGAAGGCGGTGCCCCCGTCGATCCGCGAGGCGGCTCTGGCCATGGGCGCGTCCAAGACCCAGACCGTGTTCAGCCACGTCCTGCCGCTGGCGATGCCCGGCGTCATGACCGGCGCCATCATCTCCATGGCCCACGCCCTGGGCGAGACCGCGCCGCTGCTGCTGATCGGCATGGTCAGCTTCGTGCCCGGCGTGCCGCACGCCATCGACCAGCCCGTCGGCGCCCTGCCGTCGCTGATCTACATCTGGGAGAACGCGTCGGAGCGAGCGTTCCACGAACGCACCGCCGCCGCGATCATGGTGCTTCTGGCCTTCATGATCGTGATGAACGCTGCGGCCATCATCCTGAGGCGGCGCTTCGAGCGTCGGTGGTAAGAGAATGAAATTCCGTATTTTCCGCGCGCCCGACGGCCAGAACGACGGTGGCGATCCGACCGAGGCGCCGCGCATGGGCGGACAGGTCCTGCCGCAGGCGACCCCCGCCCGCAACGAGGGCCGCACCGAGCAGCGTCTGGAAGACGCCGAGCCCGTCACGGGGCCGACCGTGGTCGACAGCCCGCCCGAGGGGCCGATCAAGATCGCCGCGCGTGACGTGTCGGTCTTCTATGACGGCAAGCAGGCGCTGTACGACGTCTCGCTGGACATTCCGGACAAGACTGTCACGGCCCTGATAGGCCCGTCAGGCTGCGGCAAGTCCACCTTCCTGCGGACCATGAACCGCATGAACGACACCATCGCCGGCGCCAAGGTCACCGGCCGGATCGCCATGGACGACGAGGACATCAACGATCGTTCGATCGACCCCGTGCTGCTGCGCGCGCGCGTCGGCATGGTGTTCCAGCGTCCCAACCCCTTCCCGAAGTCGATCTACGAAAACGTCGCCTACGGGCCCAAGATCCACGGTCTCGTCAGCGCCAAGTCCGAGATGGACGGCGTCGTCGAAAGCGCCCTGAAGCGCGCCGGTCTGTGGGACGAGGTCGCCGACCGCCTGCAGTCCTCGGCCATGGGGCTGTCGGGCGGCCAGCAGCAGCGCCTGGTGATCGCCCGGGCCATCGCCGTGAACCCGGAAGTCATCCTGATGGATGAGCCGTGCTCGGCCCTGGACCCCATCGCCACGGCGCGGATCGAGGAGCTGATCGACGAACTGCGCGAGCGCTTCTGCATCGTCATCGTCACCCACTCGATGGCCCAGGCCGCGCGGGTGTCGCAGCGCACCGCCTTCTTCCACATGGGCCGCCTGGTCGAGACCGGCGACACCGAGACCATCTTTCAGAATCCGCGCGAGCGGCGCACGCTCGATTACATCACGGGACGCTTCGGCTAATCCGATGAACCAGCACACGGTCAAGGCCTACGGCGACGAACTGAACCAGATCACGGCCGAGGTCGCCCGCATGGGCGGCCTGGCCGAGGCCCAGGTCGCGGACGCCATCGACTCCGTCGCCCGACGCGACATCGCCCTGGCGCGCGCGGTCGTCGATCGCGACCTGAAGCTGGACGCGCTGCATCGCGATATCGAGAAGAAGGCGATCCGGCTGATCGCGCTGCGCCAGCCGGTCGCCAGCGACCTGCGCAAGACGCTGGGCGCCATCAAGATGGCCTCGGACCTGGAACGCACCGGCGATCTGGCCAAGAACATCGCCAAGCGGGCGTTGATCCTGGCCGAGGTGGAGCCGATGCAACCGCTGACCCGCTCGATCGAGCGAATGGGCCGGCTGGTGTCGAACCGCCTGCGCGACGTCCTGGACGCCTACACCGCCTCCGAGATCGACCGCGCCGTCGCCGTCTGGCAGACCGACGACGAGGTGGACGAGCACTACAACGCCCTGTTCCGCGAACTGCTGACCTACATGATGGGCGACCCGCGCACGATCGGCGCCTGCACCCATCTGCTGTTCATGGCCAAGAACCTGGAACGGATCGGCGACCACGCCACCAACATCGCCGAGACGGTCCACTATGAGATCACCGGCGACGAGATCGTCGGCGACCGTCCGCGCGCCATGCCGACGGCCGAGGACGAATCCCCGACCCCCAACCTGTCAACCGATACGCACTGAGCCGAGCCCGGAGAACCGACGTGCAGCCCTATATCCTTGTGATGGAAGACGAGGACGCGCTGGCGACCCTGCTTCAGTACAATCTCGAGAAGGAAGGCTACGACGTCACCGTCGCCTCCGACGGCGAGGAGGGGATGCTCCAGGTCGAGGAGCGGCTGCCCGACCTGGTGCTGCTGGATTGGATGCTGCCCAAGCTGTCAGGCATTGAGGTCTGCCGCCGCATCCGCGGCAAGGCCGAGACGCGCAATCTGCCGATCATCATGCTGACGGCGCGGGGCGAGGAGAGCGACCGCGTGCGTGGCCTGGACACTGGCGCGGACGACTATCTGACCAAGCCTTTCTCGATGGTCGAGCTGATCGCGCGCATCCGCGCGGTCCTGCGCCGCATCCGGCCCGGCCTGGCCGACGACCGGTTGAACCACGGCGACATCGTCATCGACCGCGTGTCGCACCGGGTGAAGCGCTCCGGCCAGGAGGTGCACCTGGGGCCGACCGAGTTCCGCCTGCTGGACCACTTCATGCAGCATCCGGGCCGGGTGTTCAGCCGCGAGCAGCTGCTGGACGCCGTGTGGGGCTCTGACGTCTATGTCGAGGCGCGCACCGTGGACGTCCACGTCGGACGTCTGCGCAAGGCGTTGACCATCGGCGACGACAGCGCCAATCCGATCCGCACCGTCCGCTCGGCCGGCTATTCGCTGGATCTGGAAGGCTGAGTTCCAGCCGCACGCGCGAGCCTGGCGTTACCCTGCCTCATGACAGGGGCCAGGCACATCTTCGGCAATGTCGTCTTCATGCTGGTCTGACGACGGAGCGGCGACGCCTCAGATCTGCGCCGCCACCACTTCGTCGGGCTCCAGCGCATAGACGGTGGAGCAGTATTCGCAGGTGACGCGAATCTTTCCGTCGTCCTCGACCATGTCCTGGCGCTCTTTCGGGTCGAACGACGCCAGCACCGAAGCGATGCGGTCCTTGGAGCAGCGGCAGATCGCCGCCAGGGCGCGGGGGTCCTCCAGCCGCACGCCGTCTTCGTGGAACAGGCGGAACAGCAGGGTCTCGGGACTGATCGTCGGGTCGATCAGCTCGTCGTCGCCCAGGGTGTGGAACAGCGCCCGGGTCCGTTCCCAGACCTCTTCCGTGGAGCCGCGCGCGGCGTCGCCGGCGATGACCTGGATCATGGCGCCGCCAGCGCGCCACTGTGCGCCTTCCTCGGTCAGAACCGACCCGACTGCCAGGCGGACCTTGGTGGGGACCTGCTCGGACTGTTCGAAATAATGCTCGGCGCACAGCGACAGGCTTTCGCCCTCGATCGGGGTGATGCCCTGCGTGCGCTCGAAGTCCGGGCCGCGGTCCAGCGTCATGATGAACACGCCCTTGCCCAGCAAGGTCTGGGCGCCGGGCCGCGCGAAGCCCCCGGAGGCGGCCTCGACCTCCTGCGGATCATAGCGGCAGTAGCCGCGCAGCGAACCGTCCGTGCCGTAATCAGCGACCACATAGCGGACCGGGCCGTCACCCTGGGCCTGGACCAGCAGACGTCCTTCGAACTTGAGGCTGGAGCCGATCAGGGCGGCGAGGGCGCAGGCCTCGCCCAGCAGGGCGGCCACCGGCTCCGGATAGGCGTGGGCGGCCAGGATCGTGTTGATGGCGGCGCCCAGGCGAACCAGGCGGCCGCGCACGGGCCAGCCCTCGATCTGGAAGGCGGCCGCCAGGTCGTCGGAAATGGAAAAATTGGGCGCGTGATCAGTCACGGCGGCGTCCTTGCTGGTCGTCATTTCGGGATCGCGGCTATTTAGGCGCCCGGAGCGGCGATGATAAGACCCTGTCGTCCTGCAGGGAACGTCTGGCTGCGGCGTCCCGTTGCGGATTGGACAAGGCTGCACCATCGGCTGCACAAAGCGCCGATAGATCCGCCTCGGCACAGAGGCGGCGTGGAAACGAGCCCAGCAGGAGATGCGCGTGAAACCCACCATGAAGCCGCTGAACAAGCAGGCCGTTGTGGTCACCGGCGCAACGTCCGGCATCGGCCTGGCGACAGCGCGACGCGCGGCGCGCGCCGGGGCCTGCGTCTTCCTGATCGCGCGAGGCGAACAGGATCTGCGCGCCCTGTGCGAGGAGCTTCAGGCCGAAGGCGCGCGGGTCGCCTGGTCCGTCGCCGACGTGGCGGACTATGAGTCGCTGGCCGCTGCGGCGGACAAGTGCCAGCGCCTGTTCGGCGGCTTCGACACCTGGGTGAACAATGCGGGCGTGTCGATATTCGGTCCCATCCGCGAGACGACCCTGGAGGACCAGAGACGCCTGTTCGAGACCAACTACTGGGGCGTGGTGAACGGCTCGATGGTGGCGGTCGAGCATCTCAGGGGGCGGCCCGGCGGCGGTGCGATCATCAACGTCGGCTCCATCCTGTCCGACGCACCGATGCCGGTCCAAGGCGTCTATTCCGCGTCCAAGCACGCCGTGAAAGGGTTCACCAACGCCTTGCGGATGGAGCTGATCCGCGAGCGGTCCCCGATCGCCCTGAGCCTGGTCAAGCCGTCGGCGATCGACACGCCGTACAATCGCCACGCCCGAAACCTGACGGGGCAGGCGGTGCAGAACCCCCAGCCGGTTTACGCCACCCATCTGGTCGCCGACACCATTCTGTACTGCGCCAGCCACCCGATACGCGAGATCACCGTGGGCGGCGGGGGGCGCGTCATAGCGTCTTTCTACTCAGCTTTGCCGGGGATCGCGGAACCTCTTTTCGCGCGGTTCGCTCCTTCGCTCATGCGGGACCGTCGTTCCGCGTACCAGCCGTATGACGACGGGCTTTACGACCCGACCGAGGACGGCCTCGATGAAGAGGTTCATTACCCCATGGTTCGAAATTTCAGCGCTCTCGCCGAAGCCCGCAAACACCCTGGCGTCACCGCCGGAGGGCTGGCGCTGATCATCCTCGGCACGGCCGCCGCCGTCTATCTGACCCAACGTTCGGGCCCGACACGGTACCAGCGCCTGAAGAGCCGCGTCGATCCGCGCGGATGGATCGACACCGCCGAACTGCGCGGCCGTTTCCACGACGCGCTCGACGCCTTCCGTCATGGGGCCGAGGATTTCGGTGAGCGCGCCGGGGATTACACCCGCGGCGCCCGCCATCGGGTCGCCGACGTCGCCGCCGATGCGCGCGACCATGCCGACGACTGGTTCCGTTCGGCGCGGTCGGGTTCGAAGAAGGCGCTGAAGAAGCATGGCAAGGCCGCCCGCCGCCATGTGGACGAGGCGGGCGCCTACGCTCGCGACCATCGCCGGGAGGGGGGCGCCCTGCTGGCGGTCGCCACCATCGCCGCCGTCGTCGGCGCGGCCGTGCTGGAAAGCCGCCGCCCTGACAGCCAAGTGCGCCGGATCGCGCGATTCTGATATTTCCATGCCGCCCTTCGCCTGATCCTGGCGATCGGCGGCATGAATCAGCTCCGCTGCCGAGCGCTCTCAGCAGCGCTCGGCTTTGCCGCGCCTGCGAAGGCGGCTAAGAGGGCGCCATGAGCGCGCGCCCGACCCTGATCTTCGACTTCGATTCGACCCTGGTGGACTTCGAGACGCTGGAGGCGCTGGCCGATATCGCCCTGGCGGACGCGTCGGATCGCCAGGCCGTCGCCGCGCGGATCGCCACCCTGACGAACCAGGCCATGGCGGGGGAGATCGCCTTCGGCGACGCCCTGCGCCAGCGACTGGCGCTGCTGCCGTTGACGCGCGAACATGTTAAGGCGCTGGCGGCGAGGGCGCTGGATCATCTGACGGCCTCGGTGCGCCGGAACCAAGCGTTCTTTCAGGCCAACGCCGGCCGCGTCATCATCATTTCGGGCGGCTTTCGCGAGGTGATCGCGCCGGTGGCGGAGGCCCTGGGCGTCAAACCCGATCGCGTACTGTGCAACGATCTGACCTATGACGATATGGGTCGCGTGACGGGCGTCGACGACGCCAATCCGCTGTCGCACGCCAACGGCAAGCCGGCGGCGATTCACGCCTTGAAGCTGTCCGGACGCGTGGTGATGGTCGGCGACGGGTGGAATGACGCAGAGGTCAAGATCGCCGGCGCCGCCGACGTCTTCTACGCCTTCACCGAGGTGGCGCGGCGCCCCGCGGTGGTCCAGGCTGCCGATGCCGAAGCCGCCTCGCTGGACGAGGTGCTGCACGCCGAAGGGCTGGCGGGCCGCTGGTCGTTTCCACGCAGCCGCATGAAGATGCTGCTGCTGGAGAACATCCACCCTGCCGCCGTCGAACGGCTGGAAGAGGCGGGCTATGCCGTGGAAACCGCCAAGGGTGCCCTGGACGAGGACGATCTCATCGCGGCGATCCGGGGCGTCCACGTCCTGGGCATTCGCTCCAAGACCACGGTCAGCCGCCGCGTGCTGGAGGCGGCGGACCGCCTGATGGCCGTCGCGGCCTTCTGCATCGGCACCAATCAGATTGATCTGGAGGCGGCGTCCGACCACGGCGTGGCCGTGTTCAACGCCCCTTATTCAAACACCCGCTCGGTTGTCGAACTGGCCATCGGCCTGATGATCGTGCTGATGCGCGACGTGCCCGACAAGTCGGCGGCCATGCACCAGGGGCGGTGGAACAAGTCCGCCACAGGATCGAAGGAGTTGCGCGGCAAGACGCTGGGCATCGTCGGCTATGGGGCCATCGGCAGCCAACTTTCGGTCCTGGCCGAAAACCTGGGCATGAGGGTGGTGTTTTACGACCTGTCGGAGCGACTGGCCCTGGGCAATGCGCGGCGGATGCGATCGCTGGACGCGCTCTTGGCCGAGAGCGACGTGGTGACCCTGCACGTCGACGGCCGGCGCGAGAACAACGCCATTTTCGGCGCGGCCCAGTTCGCCCAGATGAAGGAAGGCGCGCTGTTCCTCAATCTGTCGCGCGGCCATGTCGTCGACGTCGGCGCCCTGGCCCAGGCCATGGGCGCGGGGCGTGTCGCGGGCGCGGCCGTGGACGTGTTCCCGGAGGAGCCCCGCACCAATGCGGATCCGTTCGAAAGCCCGCTGCAGGGCCTGAAGAACATGATCCTTACGCCGCACATCGGCGGCTCGACCGAGGAGGCGCAGGAGGCCATCGCCGAGTTCGCGGCCGAACGCCTGCTGGGCTATCTGAACCGGGGCGACACCACCTTCAGCGTCAATCTGCCGAACGTCCAACTGGCCGAGGTTTCGGGTGCGCACCGACTGCTGCACATCCACCGCAACCAGCCGGGCGTGCTGGCCGAGCTGAACCGCGCGCTAGCCGCCGCCGGCCTCAACATCCTGGGTCAGCATCTGAAGACCGACGAACGCACCGGCTACGTCATCACCGACGTGGACCGCGACTACGACCCCGAAGCGTTGCGGGTGCTGAGGACGGTGCCGGGCACGTTAAAGTTCCGTACTCTGCATTAAACCTTCCCTTGCGGCATCTTGCGCTTGGCGCGAACAGGCGCAGAGTGACCGCAACGGCCGCGATCATGACGGCCGCGGGAGGAATAAATGCCACGCTTCGTCACCGGCGGCGCCGTCGCCGCCCTCGCGCTCGCCGCCTGCGCCTTCGCCGGCGCGGCCTCGGCGCAATCCTATGATCGTCTGGTCGTCTTCGGCGACAGCCTCAGCGACAACGGAAACCTGTATCTGGCGACCGGAAGGACGACGCCCGCCTCGCCGCCATACTTCCAGGGCCGCTTCTCCAGCGGTCCGGTCTGGACCGAACTGCTGGGTTTCAACGCCGCGAACTTCACCGGGCCGGTCACGGGCAGCATCAACTATGCGTTCGGCGGCTCGCGGACCGACGCCTCGACCACGCCCCCGCCGGGGATGCTAGCGCAACTGGGCGCCTATACCGGCCGGGGCGGACGCTTCGGCGAGGGCGACCTGGTCACCGTGCTGGGCGGCGCCAACGACATCTTCCAGACCCTGGCGCTGGCCGGCGCGTCCACCGCGCCTCTGGCCTTTATGAACACCGTCACCAACACCGCCTCCACCAACGTCAACACCCTGGTCAATACGGTGGCCGGGGCCGGGGCGGGCACGATCCTGGTGGCCAATCTGCCGAAGCTCAGCCTGACGCCGCAGTTCCGTTCGCCCGCCGGCGCGCCCGCCGCCGGTCTGGCGGACGCCGCCGCCGGCAACTTCAACGCGACGCTGATGACCAAGCTGACCGCGACCGCTGCGGCCCGGCCGGGCAGCAACATCATCCTGATGGACCTGTTCAGGATCGGCGACGCGATCGCCGCGGACCCGCAGGCCTTCGGCGTCAGCAACGTCACCGAGGCGTGCTTCAACGAGGTGACGCGAACCGTCTGCGCGAACCCGTCCAGCTATTTCTACTTCGATGGCGTGCATCCGACCGCGACCGGGCATCAACTGATTGCGAGGCTGGCCAACGACTATCTGTTCTATGCCGACATCGGCTCGCAGGCGACGCTGGCGGGTGAAACCACCTTCCGCCATCGCGGGGACGCGCTGGATGCGGCGAGCGCGGCGTTCTCGGGCCGTCAGGCCCGGACCGCGGGCGTGTCCCTGACGGGCTCGGCCATGGTCGACAGCGCCGACTATGACGCGCGCGGCGCGGTGACGGACGCCTCGTCCGACGGCTGGGGCGGGCGGATCGCGCTGGAAGCGGGGCCGTCCGAGGCCTGGCGCTTCGGCGTGGCCGGCACGGCGCGCGTCACGGATGTGGAAAGCCAGGCCCTGAACTTCGAAGTCGAGACCTTCGGCCTGGATCTGTACGCGGGCTGGCGGTCGCCGTCGGGCGTCTTCGTCAACGGCGTGGTCGGGGCCGCGCGCGACAACATCGACGACATGAAGCGCATCACCGGCCTGGGCCCGATCGTGCAGAACGCCGAAACCACGGCGACCAGCACCGGCGCGCGAGTGCAGGCGGGAACCTGGTTCGATCTGGGCGGCGTCGCGCTTTCCCCGCGCGCGGCGGTCACGTGGACCTCCAGCAAGGTGGACGGCTATTACGAGCAGGGCCTGGCCGCGCAATATGAGTATGAGGACCGCGAGGTGAAGGCCCTGAGCGGCGAAGTCGTCCTGCGCGCCGAGGCGGAAATGGGCGGCTTCGGCCTGTTCGCCGAAGGCGGCTATCGAGACGCGCTGGATGACAGTTCCGACCCGATGCGCATCGGTATTCGCAACAATCCGGCCCAGGTGCTGGAGCGGGAGATCGAGGAGCCCTTCGGCGGCCAGTTCCTGGCCTCGGCGGGCTTCGAGGGCGACGTCGGGCCTGTCCGGGTGACGGTGGGCTATCGCGGCCGCTTCGGCGACCACGCCGACAGCCACCTGGGCGGAATTCAGCTGCGGCTGCCGCTTTAGGCCGGACGCGGAAGGGGCCTCAGCGCCCCTTCTTTCGCACCCACATGGCGGCGTCGGCCTCGGCCAGCCAGACCTCGGGATCTGCGTGGCCGTCCCAGGCGCGCACGCCGAACGAGCCGCCCAAAGGCGCGCTGTCGCCGTTCCAGACAAACGGCTCGGCTTCCAGCCTTGCCGCCAACTGGCGGGCCTTGGCGCGTCCTTCCTCCAGGCCGGCGTTCAGCATCAGGAGCGCGAACTCGTCACCGCCGAGCCGGCCCACCGCATCCGATTCCCGCAGGTTGGCCAGCATCAGCTCGGCGACGCGGACCAGCGCTGCGTCGCCGGCGGCGTGACCCAGACGGTCGTTGACGCCCTTGAAGCCGTCCAGATCCAGATAGAGCAGCACGGCCGGAACGCGGTGGCGGCGGCAATAGGCGATGGTCCGCTGCATCACCGCGACGAATCCGCGCCGGTTCAGCGCCGGCGTCAGCACGTCATGATCGGCCGCCGCCTCCGCCGCCTCGGCGCGGCGGCGCAGCAGATCGACCTCGGCGCGCAGGCGCTCGATCTCGGCGTTCAGGTCGATATCGGCCACGTCGGTCAAGGGGCGGCAAGGCTCCGGGGAGCGCGACTCAGTCGGTCGCGCGACAAGGCAATGCTAACGCCGTTGGTTGCGGGCGCAACGCGCGTGCTGTAACGGGCGCCTTTCCGTGAGGGGCCCGAACGCATGGCGACTTCCGAAACCCCGGTGGCGATCATAATGGGCAGCCGGTCCGACTGGCCCACGATGAAACTGGCCGCCGATCGGCTGGACCAACTGGGCGTCGGTTGGCAGGCCCGGGTCGTCAGCGCGCACCGGACGCCCCAACGGCTGGTCCAGTTCGCGACGGGCGCCAAGGCCGAGGGCTTCAAGGTCATCATCGCCGGGGCAGGGGGGGCCGCCCACCTGCCGGGCATGGCCGCGTCCATGACGGAACTGCCGGTTCTGGGCGTGCCGGTTCAGTCCAAGGCGCTCAAGGGCATGGACAGCCTGCTGTCGATCGTCCAGATGCCCGCCGGAATTCCGGTCGCCACCCTGGCCATCGGCGAGGCGGGGGCCGCCAACGCCGGGATACTGGCGGCGCAGATTCTGGCGCTGTCGGACGCCGCCCTGGCCGAACGCCTAGCCGCCTTCCGCGCCGCCCAGACCGATTCCATCGCTGAAACCGTCGAGGACTGAGTGCCCGATCTGCCGCTTCCCCCCGGTTCGACCATCGGCATCTTGGGCGGTGGCCAACTGGGCCGCATGCTGAGCCAGGCCGCCTCGCGCCTGGGATTCGACGTAGTGATCCTGGATCCCGAGGCCGACAGCCCCGCTGGCCGGGTTTCGGCGCGCCAGATCGTCGCCGCCTATGACGACCCGGAGGCGTTGACCGCCCTGGGCCGCGCGGCGGACGTCGTGACGTTCGAATTCGAGAACGTCCCCGCCGCCTCCATCGAGCGACTGGCCGAGGCCGGCGCCCTGGTCGCGCCGGGGCCGACGGCGCTGCGGGTGTCGCAGGATCGGGTGGACGAGAAGACCTTCCTGAACGCCGTCGGCGCCCCGACGGTGGACTTCGCGGTGGTCGACACTTTGGACGACCTGGTCGTCGGCCTGACGGCGCTGGGTCTGCCGGCGCTGTTGAAGACCCGGCGCGAAGGCTATGACGGCAAGGGCCAGGTGTGGATCCACGCCATAGAGGACGCCCCTGCCGCGCTGGAAAGCCTGGGCGGTCGCGCGGCTATCCTGGAGGCCAAGGCGACCTTCGTGCGCGAGTTGTCGGTCATCGCCGCGCGCGGCTGGGACGGCCATATGGCGGTCTATCCCCTCGGCGAGAACCGGCATGAGGGCGGCGTCCTGCGCACCACGCTGGCCCCCGCGCCCGTCGACGAAAAGACGCAGGTGCGCGCCCGCGCCATAGCCGAGGCCATTCTGGACGGACTGGACTACGTGGGGGTGATCGGGGTCGAACTGTTCGACCTGGGGGACGACGTGCTTCTGGTCAACGAGATCGCGCCGCGCGTCCACAACACAGGCCACTGGACCCAGGACGGCTGCGTCTGCGACCAGTTCGAACAGCATATCCGCGCCGTCGCCGGCTGGCCGCTGGGACCGACGTCGGCCCACGCCCGGATCGAAATGAAGAACCTGCTGGGCGACGAAGTCGAACAGTGGCGCGCCCTGTCCGCCCAGGCCGACGAACGCCTCCACCTCTACGGCAAGGCCGAGGCGCGGCCGGGTCGCAAGATGGCCCATGTGAACCGGGTGTTGGGGGCGGTCTAGACCCGCGGCCCGTATCGCATCCGGCTCAGCGTGTCCAAGACCTTCCGGAACGGCGCCTCGAAGTCCTTGCCCGCCTTCCACTTCTCGAAGGCCATGACGTTCTCGATGCGGCGAGCGACAAAGGCCTCCGCCGCCTCGCGGCCTTCGAACCAGCGCATGGTCAGGGCGGGGATGAGTATGCCCGACAGGATGGTCCGCTTCGAATAGTGGTTCCAGTCCGTCGCTTCGTCTCCGGCCCAGCGCCAGAGGTGGTCGGCGGTCTCCCACGCCAGTTTCAGCCCCAGGTCGGCGTTGGTCGGCAGCGCCAGGAAGGCGGCGCAGCGACGCGTGGCCTCCAGGTCGGCGGCGCCCGCCTCCATCCGTTCGGACACGGCGCGGGCGATTCGCTCGCGAATCTTCAGGGACTTGGCGTCGATCCCGCCCAGGGCCTCAAGCGCGCGGGCGTCGTGGCGGCGCGATAGCAGCGCGGCCAGGTCGCGTGCGCCATTGGGCAGCAAAAGCTCCTCGTCGCCAAGCGACAGGCCGCACGCCTCGCACGCTTCGCGGACCAGCCGGGCGTTCCAGCCCAGGCCGGGCGCGCGGGCGATCGCGGCGTCCAGAACGGCGTGTTCGGTCTGTTCGGCCCAGTCGGTGCTGTCGGTCATGGCCCGACCATACGCCTGTGGCGCGGGCGTTTCGAGCCTTCAAGAATGGTCGCGACGATCTGGACAGGACAGGGCGGCTCGTGTATCAGCGCGCCTTCATCCGAGAGCCCGGCTTGCGGAATACGATTTTATTTTGTTCGCCCGTCTCCCTCACAGGACGCGGCGGGCGGCCAAAGGAGAGTTCAACCTGGTACAGATTTTCGTTCGCGATAATAACGTCGATCAAGCGCTGAAAGCCCTCAAGAAGAAGATGCAGCGCGAAGGCAGCTTCCGTGAAATGAAGCGCCACGTGCACTATGAGAAGCCGTCGGAAAAGCGCGCCCGTCAAAAGGCCGAGGCTGTCCGTCGCGCTCGCAAGCTGGCCCGCAAGCGCGCCCAGCGCGAGGGTCTGCTGCCCGCGCCGAAGCCCCGGGTTCCCGGCGGCCGGTAAAGGCCCAGGCGAAAGCCGCAGGATTTGAAGGCCGCCTCCGCAAGGAGGCGGCCTTTTTCGTCGCCTACGCCCGGCCCGTGATGGCGCGGCCGAAAGTCTTCCAGCTCAGCTTCACGTCCGACAGGGCGCCCGCGCGGAAGGCGCGGCCCGCGATCCACACCATCACGGCGGCGGTAGCGAACATGCCGATCAGCGTCAGCACGATCTCGATCAAGGGCGGATGGGCCGGCGCGCGCGCGCTCATCAGGAAGGGCGTGAAGAAGGGGATCCACGACAGCACCTTGACCACGATGGCGTCGGGCGTGCGCAGGGCCATCTGCATGACCAGGATGGGCACGACCAGCACCATCATGATCGGGCCCATCAGGGTCTGGGCGTCGCGCGGCGTCTCGCAGAAGGCGCCGACGGCCGCGAAGAGCACCGCGTACATCAGATAGCCGCCGACCATATAGGCGACGAAGTAGAAGACCATGCCGTCGCGCAACAGGGCCTGGCCCACGTCCACGGCGACGTCGGGCGCGGCGGACAGCAGGCTGAAGGCGCCGATGCCGCCCCAGACCCCCAGCACCGTCAGCGTCAGAAGCGCCACGCCCAGCACCTTGCCCGTCAGGATTTCCGTGGCCGACGCCGAGGACAGCAGGATCTCCAGGATGCGATTCGACTTCTCCTCCATCACGCTGTTCAGCAGGATGGAGGCGCCGGTCAGGATCAGCGACCACAGGATGAAGCCGGCCCCCAGGCCGATGAAGGACGGCAGCCGGTCGCGCAGCGACACCTCGCCGCCGCTGGCCGCATTGGGGGAGAAGGCCTTCACCTCGGGCCGGAAGGCCTCGACCTCGGCGATGACGGACGACGGCACGCCGGCGGCGCCCAGCGTGTCCTCGCGATAAGCGTCGCCCAGCGCGTCGCGGACGAAGCCGGCGACGTTGTCGTCATTGGTCCGGCTGGTCCAGACCTGGGCGGCGGGCTTGCCGTCCGCGCGGGTCAGGAAGACGACCGCGTCCAGGCGGCGGTCGTCGGGCGCCTGCTTGTCCAAGGCGTCGCGGATCGCCTGATCGCGCGCCGGGCCGGCAGGCGCATCCGCGATGGCGGGCGGCGGCGCGAC
>NZ_JAYRPA010000074.1:0-101449 GCF_041911375.1 Brevundimonas sp.
CCCAACCCGCCCCGGCCGCCGCGCCGGCGGCCCAGTAACTTCGCGAGAGGCTGAAAAGACGATGGCCACCGCAGCCGCCGCCCATGACCATGATCACGGTCACAAGATGGGCTTCTTCACCCGCTGGTTCCTGTCCACCAACCACAAGGACATCGGCCTGCTGTACCTGGGCTTCGCGATCTTCGCGGGCCTGATCGGCGGCGCCCTGTCCGGCCTGATCCGCTGGGAACTGGCCGAGCCGGGCATCCAGCTGTTCAAGGAAGGCACCATCATCCAGCAGCTGGGTCTCGTCGAGGCGACCAAGCACGGCTACAACGTCACGGTCACCGCCCACGCCCTGATCATGGTGTTCTTCGTGGTCATGCCGGCGACGATGGGCGGCTTCGCCAACTATTTCGTGCCGATCATGATCGGGGCGCCGGACATGGCGTTCCCGCGCATGAACAACATCTCCTTCTGGCTGCTGTTCTTCGCCTTCGTGCTGCTGTGCCTGTCGATGTTCGTCGACGGCGGACCGGGGCGCGGCTTCGGCGGCGGCTGGACGGCCTATCCGCCGCTGTCGACGACCGGCCACACCGGCCCGGCCTTCGACCTGGCGATCTTCTCGCTGCACGTGGCGGGCGCCAGCTCGATCCTGGGCGCGATCAACTTCATCACCACCATCTTCAACATGCGCGCGCCGGGCATGACGCTGCACCGCATGCCGCTGTTCGCCTGGGGCGTGCTGATCACCGCCTTCCTGCTGCTGCTGTCGCTGCCGGTCCTGGCGGGCGCCATCACCATGCTGCTGACGGATCGCAACTTCGGCACCAGCTTCTTCAATCCGGCCGGCGGCGGCGACCCGGTGATGTACCAGCACCTGTTCTGGTTCTTCGGCCACCCCGAAGTCTACATCATGATCCTGCCGGGCTTCGGCATCATCAGCCACATCGTCTCGACCTTTAGCCGCAAGCCGGTCTTCGGCTATCTGGCGATGGCCTACGCCATGGTCGCCATCGGCTTCATCGGCTTCATCGTGTGGGCGCACCACATGTACACGGTCGGCATGAGCATCAATCTGCGCGCCTATTTCGTGGCCGCGACCATGATCATCGCCGTGCCGACGGGGGTGAAGATCTTCAGCTGGATCGCCACCATGTGGGGCGGCTCGCTCAGCTTCAAGACGCCCATGCTCTGGGCGATGGGCTTCATCTTCCTGTTCACCGTCGGCGGCGTGACCGGCGTGGTCCTGTCGAACGCCGGCATCGACTACAGCCTGCACGACACCTACTACGTCGTGGCGCACTTCCACTATGTGCTGTCGCTGGGCGCCGTCTTCTCGATCTTCGCGGGCTTCTACTACTGGTTCGAGAAGATGTTCGGCGTGAAGTACAACGAGTTCCTGGGCGCGCTGCACTTCTGGATCATGTTCATCGGCGTGAACATCATCTTCTTCCCGCAGCACTTCCTGGGCCTGCAGGGCATGCCGCGTCGCTACATCGACTATCCGGAAGCCTACACCCTGTGGAACCACGTCTCGTCCATCGGCTACGCCATCACCGTCGTGGGCGTCGTGGTCTTCCTGGTCATGCTGGCCGAGGCCGCCATCCGTCGCCGCAAGGGCGTGGCCAATCCGTGGGGCGAAGGCGCCACCACCCTGGAGTGGACCCTGTCCTCGCCGCCGCCGCAGCACCAGTTCAACGAGCTGCCGGTGGTCAGGGCCGACGAGCACTGATCGTCAGCCCACGCGCGTAAAAACAAGGCCGCCCTTTCCGACGAAGGGGCGGCCTTCTGCTTTCCGGTATGCTAAGCCGCCCGCGACCATGACCGACGTCCAGACCCGCCCCGTCCTCTCGACCGCCCAGCCGGAAGACTATTTCCAGCTGCTGAAGCCGCGCGTCATGTCGCTGGTGGTGTTCACCGCTGCGACCGGGCTGGTCGTGGCGCCGGGGTCGATCAATCCCTTCGTGGCCGCCATCGCCGTGCTGTGCATCGCGGTCGGCGCCGGCGCGGCCGGGGCGCTGAACATGGCCTTGGAGGGCGAGACCGACGCCCTGATGCGCCGCACCCGCGGCCGGCCCGTCGCCGCCGGACGGGTGCGCAAGAACGAGGCCATGGCCTTCGGCGTCATCCTCAGCCTGTTCTCGGTCATGCTGCTGGGCATGAACGCCAACTGGCTGGCGGCGGGCCTCTTGGCGCTGACCATCGTCTATTACGCCGGCTTCTACACCCTGCTGCTCAAGCGCCGCACGCCCCAGAACATCGTCATCGGCGGGGCGGCGGGCGCCTTTCCCCCGGTGATCGGCTGGGCCGCCGCGACCGGCCAGGCGCCGTGGCAGGCCTGGCTGCTGTTTCTGATCATCTTCCTGTGGACCCCGCCGCACAGCTGGGCGCTGGCGCTGTATTCGGCCGGCGACTACGCCAAGGCCGGCATTCCCATGATGCCCGTGGTGCGCGGCGCCAAGTCCACCCGCCTGCAGATCCTGATCTACAGCCTGGTCTTCGTGCCCGCCGCCATCGCCCCCGCCGTCTTCGGCATGGGCGGCGTGGTCTATCTGATCGTCTCGGTGCTGGGCGGCCTGGGCTTTCTGGGCCTGGCGCTGCGCCTCTATCGCTCGCGCGCCGGGGACGAACCCGACAAGGCCGAGGCGGTGGGGCGCGAAGCCGCATTGTACGACGTGCGGACCCAGGCCAAACCGGCCCGCGACCTGTTCGCCTTCTCCATCCTCTATCTGATGGCGCTGTTCGCGGCGCTGCTGGTCGAGGCCCTGTCCGGTATGGGAGCGTAAAGCCATGCGTCTGAGCCCCGACGAATTGCGCGCACGCAAGCGTCGCAACCTGTTCATCGCCCTGGGACTGCTGGCCTTCATCGTGCTGGTCTTCCTGACGACCGTCCTGCGCCTGCAGCAGAACCAGGCCGACGCCCGCGCCGCGCTCGCGGCGCCGGGCGTGGTCACGGCGGAGCCCGCGGCGCGATGAGGAAGGACCGGAAGAACGCCATCGCCATCGCCTGCGTCGTGGGCGTCATGGCCATGACGGGCGCGGCCTTCGCGGCGGTGCCGCTCTATCAGATGTTCTGTCAGGTCACAGGCTTCGACGGCACGGTGCGCAAGGCTGAAAAGGCCCCCGACACCGTCCTGGATCGGACGGTGATGGTGCGGTTCGACACCAATGTTCGCGGCGTGCCGATGAAGTTCGTGTCGGAGCAGACCACCCAGCGCGTGCGCATCGGCGAGACGGGCCTGGCCTATTTCGACGTCACCAACACCTCGGACAAGCCGATCCAGGTCCGCGCCGGCTACAACGTCGTGCCGGAATACACCGGGCCGTATTTCCAGAAGCTGCAATGCTTCTGCTTCGAGACCCAGACCCTGGCGGCGGGCGAGACGCGCCAGTTCCCGGTCCAGTATTTCATCGCCCCCGAGCTGGCCACCGACCGCGAGGCCAAGGGCGCACGCGAGATCACTCTCAGCTACACCTTCTACCCCGCCGACGATCCGGCGGCGCAGGGGTGAGCGCGTCCCGTCCCGGCGTCGATTTTCCCGGCGTCGGCTGCGGCCTGGTGATCCGGCGCGCCGACGGCCGGGTGTTGCTGTGCCGTCGGCTGAAGGCGCCCGAGGCGGACAGTTGGAACATCCCCGGCGGCAAGGTCGACGCCATGGAGCCCGCCGCACAGGCCGCGCGTCGCGAGGCCGAGGAGGAGACGGGCCTGGTGATCGGCGAGGTCGATCTGCTGTGCGTGACCGAAGAGATACTGCCCGCCGACGGCCAGCACTGGGTTTCCCTGATGTATCTGGCGCGCGATTTCGAGGGCGAGCCGACGCTGGTCGAGCCGGACACGCTGTCGGCCCTGGACTGGTTCGATCCCGCCGATCCGCCCCAGCCCCTGTCGGTCTTCGCGGCCCGGGCGTTCGAGGCGCTGGCGGCGCGCTAGGCGCTTTTCCGCCGACCTGGCCGCCCTGCAGGGGCCGGCCCGTTCCTCCTCCGGCGGAGGCAGGGCAGGCGGTCGCGAGGGCGGAGCCGGCGGAAAGGGCGGGACTGTCAGGGTAAGCCTGTCGAGACGCCGATCAGGCGCGTTTGACTGACCGCAGGGAAACGGTCCGTCAACCTGAACGCGACAACAAGAGGGCCATGCCCCGATCTCGCGACAGTAAACCCCGCCCCTTGTCCGACCGGGTGACCGGTCCCCGGCGCACCTGGAGAGACGCCTTGTCCGCCGCAAATTCGCAGCAGAGAGTGATGGCTGCGGCGTTCGAACCCTTGAACAGCAAGGAGCGCCTGCGGGAGGGGCTGGAGGGCGGCGCCGGAGCCGTTCTGCCACTCGTTGTGGTTCATGGATTCTTCGCGCTCGGGGGACTGTTTAGCGAGAACTGGGAAAGCCTGCTGATTCACGGCGGCCTGACCGGACTGGCGGTTCTGGCGGGCGTGGCTGTCGTGAAGGGCAGGACCATCTGGCCCAGCCTGGTCATCTTGGCGTGGCTCGGCGTCGAGATCTTCGGCGGGGCGTCGGTCTTCGGCTACCGGATGGGCGGCTCCGTCCTCAACTTGTTCGCCATCCCCTTGGCCATTCTCGGCGTCCGTGCCTCGTTCCGCCGCCGTGCGGTGGCCTCCGGACGACGCGGTCCCCTTCCGGCCGTGACGCCGATTTCGGACAAATGACCGCGCCTGACCCGCGCGGGCGGGGATAAAGGCCGAAACGCGGCCGGGCTCTGGCGTCGTGGAAGAGGGGACGCTATAGCCGCTGTCATCACCGACTCTCGCCGACCAAAGAGACGCGATTCATGGCCGACGCCCACGCCGCTCCGCACCACGACTATCACCTGGTCAACCCCAGCCCGTGGCCGCTGGTGTCCTCCCTGGCCGCCTGCATCATGTTCATCGGCGCGGTCGTCTGGATGAAGGGCCTGGCGCCCGCGGACGCTGGCCCGATCGCCGCCAACTTCCTGGCCGACGGCAAGAAGGGCCTGTTCTTCGCCGGCCTGGCGGGCGTGCTGGTGTCGATGTTCGGCTGGTGGTCGGACGTGATCAAGGAATCCAAGGCGGGCGACCATACGCCGGTCGTCTCGATCGGCCTGCGCTACGGCATGATCCTGTTCATCGCTTCGGAAGTGATGTTCTTCGCCGCCTTCTTCTGGATGTTCTTCGACATGGCCCTGTTCGCCGAGTCGCGCGCCCTCACGCCCGAGATCGGCACCTGGGCCGACACCGCCAGGGCCTGGTCGACCTGGCCCCCGGCGGGCGTCGAGGTGCTGAGCCCGTGGCAACTGCCGCTGCTGAACACCGTGACCCTGCTGCTGTCGGGTTGCACCGTGACCTGGGCCCACCATGCGCTGCAGGTCGGCGACCGGCAGGGCGCCAAGATCGCCCTGATCATCACCGTCGTGCTGGGCGTGCTGTTCACCTGTGTCCAGGCGTACGAGTACCACCACATCATCCACGAGAACCTGTTCTTCAACGAGGAAGCCCTGAACTCGGGTCTGTACGGCTCGGTCTTCTTCCTGGCGACGGGCTTCCACGGCTTCCACGTTCTGGTTGGCACCATCTTCCTGACCGTGTGCCTGATCCGCCTGCTGCGCGGCGACTTCACCCCCGAGAAGCATTTCGGCTTTGAGGCTGCGGCCTGGTACTGGCACTTCGTGGACGTGGTGTGGCTGTTCCTGTTCGCCTTCGTCTACGTCGTCTTCGGTTGATCCAAGGCTCTTACGACACGGTTCGGGCGGCGCGGGACGAGGGATCGTCCCGCGCCGTCGCCGTTTTGCGATCCTCCCCCGTCACGCTGCGCTTCACGGCAGACGACCTATGAGACGCTTTCCCTGGATCCTGACCATCCTCACCGCCGCCGCGATCGCCCTGCTGATCGGGCTGGGCGTGTGGCAGGTGCAGCGGCTGCGCTGGAAGGAAGGGCTGATCACGGCGGCCCAGGCGGCGGCGACGAGGCCGCCGGAACCGCTGGACGCCGTCCTGGCCGGCGGCGACGTCGAGTTCCGCAAGGTGCTGATGGTCTGCCCCGGCCTGGCCACCGCCCCCTATGTCGAGCTGCAGAGCATCCATGACGGCCAGGCGGGCGTGCGCCTGATCTCGGTCTGCCGCCCGGCCGGGCGCGCCGACGGGCTGCTGATCGATCGCGGCTTCATCGCCGACCCGGAGACGGCGCGGCCGCGCGTGCTGGCTTCGACCTTGCCGCTGGTCCTGATCGGCGAGCTGCGCCGGACCCCGCCGCCCGGCGCCCTGACGCCGCCGCCCGCCAACAATCGCTTCTACGCCCGCGACAATGCGGCGATGGCCAAGGCGCTGGGGGTCGAGGGACCGGTGCGGCCCGAGACGGTCTTCGCCCTGACCGCGATCAACCCGGAGGTTCCCGCCCTGCGCCCCTCGGCGCCGCCGGCGGCCTTCTCGAACAATCATTTCGGCTACGCCCTGACCTGGTTCGGACTGGCGATCGCGCTGGCGGGCTTCTATGTGGCCCTCCTTCGCCGGCGCCTGAACGATGGGCGCCCCTCAAGCCGTCCGGCGCCGCGCGCGGAACGATAGGGAAAGAACAAAGCTCCTGACCGCCTCCCTGCACACCCTGTCGAACGGCGTCCGCGTCGTCTGCGATCCCATGCCGGGGCTGAAGACCCTGGCCGTCGTCGTGACGGTCCAGGGCGGCGCGCGGTGGGAGCCGGAGGATCGCTCGGGCTGGTCGCACCTGCTGGAGCATCTGGTGTTCAAGGGCGCCGGCGACATGGCCGCGCGCGAGATCGTCGAGCGGATCGAGGCCGAGGGCGGCACGATCAACGCCGCCACCGGCTATGAGCGGACCAGTTTCGAGGTGCGCGGGCTGGACGGCTCCCTGCCGCTGGCGATGCAGGTGCTGTCGGACCTGGTGTTCCGGCCCATCCTCGACCCCGCCGAGATCGAGCGCGAGAAGGACGTGGTGGCCCAGGAGATCGCCGAGGCCTTCGACACCCCCGACGACCATGTGTTCGAAATGGTCCAGACGCGCGCCTTCCGGGGCCAGCCGCTGGGCCGCCCCATCCTGGGCTCGGTCGCCAGCCTGAAGCCCGCCGACCGCGCCGGCGTGGAGGGATGGCGTGCGCGCTTGTACTCGCCCGATCGCATGGTGGTCGCCGTCTCGGGCGCGGTGGACGAGGCCGAACTGCTGGCCCTGGCCGAGCGCTGGTTCGGCGACGCCAAGCCCATGCCCGCCGATGCGCCGGGACCCGCCGCCTTCGTCGGCGGCCACGCCCGGCTGAACCGCAAGATCGAACAGGCCAATCTGGTCTTCCAGCTGCCCGCCCTGGGCGCCACCGACCCGCAGTTGCCGGCCATGCGTCTGTTCAGCGAGATCCTGGGCGGCGGCATGGCCTCGCGCCTGTTCCAGAGCGCGCGCGAGGAGCGCGGCCTGGCCTACGCCATCGACGCTTATCAGGAGCCCTATGCCGACACAGGCGTGCTGGGCGTCTACGCCGGCGCGGCGGCGGACCGCGCCAGGGAGCTGGCGCAGGTCTCGGCCGCCGAGGTGCGAAACCTGGCCGAGGCCGGCCCGACGGCGGCCGAGCTGTCGCGTGCCAAGGCGGTGATGAAGGCCGGCCTTTGGATGTCGGACGAGAATCCGATGAGCCGCGCCGGCCGCAACGCCGCCCAGACCCTGATCTTCGGCCGGCCCCTGAGCAGCGCGGCCATGACCGAACAGCTGGAGGCCCAGACCGTCGAGGACGTCCGCGCGGTCGGCGCCCGCCTGCTGTCCGGCGGCAAGGCGGCCAGCGCGGTCCTGGGCCCCCGGGCCGCCGGCGGCGCGGGCGAGGCGTTCGAGGCGGCCCTGTTCGGCTGACGCCGGAACCGCCCCCGCCCGGCGACGGTTGTTCTGACGCATCCAAACCGGGAGAGCCTGAATGTCCGTCCGTGTCGCCCTGATCGTCGGCAGCCTGCGCGAAGGCTCCTATTCCCGCGCCGTCGCCATGGCGCTGAAGGACCTGGCGGCGCCGGGCCTGGAGCTGGTCCCGGTCGAGATTGGCGACCTGCCGCTCTACAATCCCGATCTGGAGACGGATGCGCCGCCCGCGCCCTGGCGACGGTTCCGGGCGGAGGTTGCGGCGACCGCCGCCGTGCTGTTCGTCACGCCGGAATACAACCGCTCCATCCCCGGCGCGCTGAAGAACGCGCTCGACGTCGGCTCGCGCCCCTATGGCCACAGCGTCTGGCAGGCCAAACCCGCCGCCATCGTCAGCGTCTCGCCCGGCGCGATCGGCGCATTCGGCGCCAACCACCACCTGCGCCAGCCGCTGGTCTTCCTGAACATGCCCACGATGCAGCAGCCGGAGGCCTATGTCGGCAATGTCGGGGCCTTGCTGGACGACGAGGGCCGGCTGACCAACGAAGGCACGCGCGACTTCCTCAAGACCTTCGTCGACGCCTTTTCGGACTGGATCGAAAAGACCAAGGGCTGATTGCGAAGGCGCTCGCTCCGCCAACTCGGCGCGCTCGCCGTCTCCGGCGCGGCTGTTCGGCGCCCGGATGCCAGCTGCTGAGCGCGAAGGCCCCGACCGGAATCGATCCGTTGCGGACAGGGAGGTTCAGACCATCTGCGCCAGAACCGCGACGACGATCGTCACCAGAGCCGCCAGCAGCAAACTCGCCGCCAACAGTCCCGCAATCCAGAGGACGATCACCAGGGTGACGGCTGGAAACCGCAGCCACGGATTCAGTCTTCTGGTGGCGGCGAGGGGACGGTCAACCAAGGACTGGGTGAAGCCGCCGACAAATTCCAGAGAGGCCATAAGGATGAACTGGAACACGATCTTGTCCCGTCAGGGGTTCCCGCGCGGCAGCGCCGACCCGCGCTCTTAGCGGCTTGGCAGCTGGAAGTCAGCAACTCGTCCTGGAACGAGTCTCCGTTCTCGACCCGTTGCGGACGTTTGGCGCCGGCGCATATCGTCGGCGGATGCGGGCTCCCGACACTTTTGAAACTGAGCGCTTGCGCCTTCGTCCGGTCCAGCGATCGGATGCCGCGAGCATTTTCCAGTATGCCGGCGAGGCGTCTCCGACCCGCTTCATGCCGTTTCGGCGCCATCAGGACATCGCTGAAAGCTTGGCGTTCGCCCAGCGCTGTGAACATTGCTGGATTGCGGGCTCGGCCTTTCCCTGGGCCGTCACTGCGAAAACGTCTGGCAATTTCCTTGGCGTGCTGGAACTGCGGCTGTCGCCGCCCAAGGCCGACTTCGGTTACATCTTCGCAGAGACCTTTTGGGGAAACGGCTTCGCTACCGAAGCTGCATCGGTCGTCGTCGCTTGGGCCATTGCGCAGCCCGCGATCCTGCGCGTCTGGGCGACATGCCATCCAAATAACGCCGCGTCAGCTGGGGTCCTCCGCCGGGTGGGGCTGAGTTACGAAGCCACCCTGGCCAATTGGGAAGCACGCCCTCAACTCGGCGAAGTTGCCGGACCGAGCGACTGCTATGCTCTGACCAAGCCCGCAATAGCTTAGGGGCCTGTCACCCTTGGCTGCAATGACACGCGCCCGCTTTCGGGCTGCGGGGCCGATGTCCGCTTTCCGCGCTGCTATTAATTTCGCAAGCCGGACCCGTTGTGGATACAGCTTTCAGTTCGGTCGACGCAGCGGGGGCGGAAGCAAGGCGGCGCAGCCGGATGAGAACGCTTGTGCTTCAGCTTTAGGCGTTGCCAGGAAGGCTTTCGACTGATCGTTGAAGCGCGCCTCGATGGGGGATCCAGCAGATATCTGATCGAGAACGTCGTCGGCGATCCGAAAGCTGATTTCATAAGCGACCTGCTCGCCGATGTTCCGGACGTCCGGCACTGCGGATCGCTCAACGGCTCCAAAAGCGATGCTCAACTCAGGTTGCGGCCAAGCCTGCTTGGGCTCGAAGTCGCGAACCTGAACTCTGAGCGACATACCTTCGCAGACCATGATCATCGATGGGCGGCGGAACTCGTATAGACTCATGGACGGTCGGGAAGGGGTCGTCCCCACGGGCGACCACCCAGTCTCCACGCCGCCACTCGCGCTGACTAGGTCCATCACCGGGATATTGATGCTCCGTGGGGGGCTTGGCTGAGGTCGTTCCGTGCAGGCAACCGACAATCCGAGGAGGCCGACGAGTGTCGCAAACTTCTCAATCATAGGTTTATAGTGAAGATGGGGCGAACGGCGGTCAACCAGATTTGGAGCTGGTTGGGCGAACTGGCCCTGTGACCGCAGTGCCCTAGGCCTGCTAACCCCCACAGCCGACGCCTGTTGCGTCCGCCGTCAGGCGAAACTGACCCCGCAGCCGGCGTTCGGCACCGCCCAACCCCGGAACATCCCGTCGGCCGCAGCGTTGCGGTTCGGACCTTGTTCAGGAAAGGGTGATCGCATGCGGATGTTTCTGAGCCTGGCGGCGGTGGCGGGGTGCGGGCTGATCGCCAGCGGCTGCGCGACGACGGACGGCTACGCCTCGCGATGCGAGCGCGACTATGCGCAGAACCGCCAGTATGCGACGGCCAGCGGCGCGGCCCTGGGCGCGCTGGCGGGCGCCGCCATCGCCGGCGAGGGCGATCGGGAAAGGGGCGCGGCCATCGGCGCCATCGCGGGCGGCCTCCTGGGCAACCAGCTGTCCGAACGGGACGACCCTTGTGGATACGGCTTCGGCGGCTACAACCGCGACGGTCGCTACGGCTATACGCGCGTGCCGCGCCGGGGCGACTACGGCTACTACTGAGCCCCCCGGCAGGGCCCGGCGCAATTGAAAACGGCGGCCCCGTCAGGAGCCGCCGTTTCCGTATCAGGCGTAAGCTGGGATCAGCCGACGGTCTGGAGCTGGCCAGCCGATTCCTTGCCCGAGCGCTTATCGCGCTCCAGCTCGTAGGAAACCTTCTGGTTTTCGTCCAGGCCGCGCAGGCCGGCGGCTTCCACGGCCGTGATGTGGACGAAGACGTCCTTGCCGCCGTCGTCCGGCTGGATGAAGCCGTAGCCCTTGGTCGCGTTGAACCACTTAACAGTACCGGTAGCCATCTTGGACCTCCGTTTGGAAATTGACCGAGGGAACGTCCCTGCGGCCTGTCGGGTCTGAATGGATCGGCCTGGACTCGTTGCGTTCGCAGAGAGAGTGGGCGTTACGCAGAGAGATCGACAGGCGCCATTGCGCAGGTCTTTCGGCAAAAGGCAAGCTTGACGGAGGAACGGCCAAGGTGGCGGGGCGTTCTATGTCTCAACGAGAGACATGCCATGAACCAGATCCACGTCGTCGAGCGCGCCTACCAGCTTGCCCGCACCCCTGAATGCCAGAACACCGGCGATGTCGTGAAGGCGTTGTCCGCCGAAGGCTATTCCGGCGCCGAAATCTCGCACTTCCAGGGGTCGTCCATCCGCGCCGACCTGAACCGCATCTGCAAGATGCCGGCCCAGGCCGCCACGACAGAATAGTCAGCGCTTGAAGGTGTCGCCCACCGCTGTGGCGTCGGGCCCGTCGGGCCCGGCGCTGCGTCGCTCCTTCTGACCCGTCCTCTTGACGGCGTCGTCCGATGTCGAGGCGTCCGGCTTGCCGGGGGGAACGGCGCCGTTGCCCTTGCGGCCGTCAGTCTGCTTCTTGTCCATGAGGACCTCCTGGCTGCGTAGCGAACGGCGCGCCCGGCGGTTCCCCGCTCAATGCGCGGCGGCGCCCTCGGGCAGATGCTGCTTCTCGAACCGGCCGACGCGATCGACCAGGGTGCGGGCGGCCTGGTTCATGCCCGTCACCACCACTTCCGCGCCTTGTCGGCGATAGCGGAAGACGACCTTGTCCACCGCCGCGACCCCGGTCAGGTCCCACAGATGGGCGTCGGCCATGTCGATCTCGACGCGCTTCGGATGGCCGTGGTGCTCGAAGCTGGCGGCGAACAGCTCGGCCGAGGCGAAGAACAGCTGGCCGGTCACGCGATAGCGCAGCACCCCGTCTTCCGGCGTCTCGATCTCGGCGACCGACAGGGTCTTGCCGACCTTGCGCATGAAGAAGACCGCCGACAGCAGCACCCCCAGCACCACGCCCTTGGAGAGGTCGTGGGTGGCCACCACGGTGACGGTCGTGGCGATCATCACGATCGACGACTGCAGCGGCGTGGAGCGCAGCTTCAGCACCGAGCCCCAGTCGAACGTGCCGACCGACACCATGATCATGACCGCCACCAGGGCCGCCATCGGGATCTGGGCGACCCAGTCCTGCAGCACCAGGATCAGGAACAGCAGGAACAGCCCGGCCCACAGGGTCGACAGTCGCCCGCGCGCGCCTGAGCTGACGTTGATCATCGACTGGCCGATCATGGCGCAGCCGGCCATGCCGCCGAACAGGGGCGACAGGATGTTGGCGATCCCCTGGCCGCGCGTCTCGCGGTCCTTGTCCGAGGGGGTGTCGGTGACGTCGTCGATCAGATTGGCGGTCAGCAGGCTCTCCAGCAGGCCGACGAAGGCCAGGGTGGCCGAGACCGGCGCGATGATGGCCAGCGTCTCCCACGTCAGCGGGACGCCGGGCAGGTGGAAGGCGGGCAGGGCGCTCGGCAGCCGGCCCATGTCGCCGACCGTGCGCACGTCCAGCCCGGTCATCATGACAAAGGCGCTGATCAGCACGATCGCCACCAGGGGCGACGGCACGGCCTTCGTCATGCGCGGAAAGCCGTAGATGATGACCAGGGCCGCCCCGACCAGGGCGAAGGTCTGCCAGTTGGCGCCGATCAGTTCGGGCATCTGGGCCAGAAAGATCAGGATCGCCAGCGCATTGACGAAGCCGGTCATCACGCTGCGGCTGACGAACTTGATGTAGCGGCCCAGCCTGAGCAGGCCCACGACGATCTGGATCACCCCGCACAGCAGCGAGGCGGCGAACAGGTATTCGATGCCGTGATCGCGGACCAGCCCGCCCATCAGCAGGGCCATGGCCCCGGTGGCGGCCGAGATCATGGCCGGACGCCCGCCGACGAAGGCGATGGTCACGGCGATGACGAAGCTGGCGTAAAGCCCGACCGCCGGATCGACCCCGGCGATGATGGAAAAGGCGATGGCCTCCGGGATCAGGGCCAGGGCGACGACGGTTCCCGCCAGCAGGTCGCGGCGGGGGGTGGCGAGCCATTGCTGGCGCGCGGAGGCGATGAGGGACATGTCAGTTTTTCATCTGGATGAGCCGCGCCCGACGGTTCGGTTTCAAGGCGGCTCGGTTTCCCAGCGGATCGGCGGCGGGGATAGCCACCCGTCGCCTGCGAACAGGGGCGGGTCCAAGGTGATGGCGGGCGTCATGCTCCGTCGCGGCGCGGAAATCAAGTTCGCGTGCCGCCCGTCGCCAATCCGCCGCTCAGGCGTTAGGCTGACGTCATGGCCCTCCTGGACTGGATGAGCGATGCGGCCGGACCGCTGGTCCGTGGCGACGGCGTGCGTCTGCGCCCGCCGCGCGCGTCGGACTACGTCGCCTGGTCCGAGCTGCGCGCGGGCTCGCGCGACTATCTCCAGCCGTGGGAGCCGGCCTGGCCCGACGACGACCTGACCAAGGCCGCCTTCAAGCGTCGGCTGTCGATCTATGCGCGGGAGATGGAGCTGGGCAACGCCTGGCCCTTCTTCGTCTTCAGTGACGACGGCCGCACCCTGTACGGCGCGGTGACCCTGTCGAACGTGCGGCGCGGCGTCGCCGAGACGGGGACCATCGGCTACTGGATCGGTCGACCCTACGCGGGGCGGGGCCATGCGACGGCGGCGGTGCGCGCGCTGGTCCGCTACGCCTTCGACCGGCTGGATCTGCATCGGCTGGAGGCGGCCTGTCTGCCCACGAACGACGGATCGCGGCGCGTGCTGGAGAAATCCGGCTTCCGGCGCGAAGGATACGCCCGCGCTTATTTGAAAATTAACGGGGAGTGGGCAGACCATCTGCTGTTCGGCCTCGTCGTGGACGAGATCGATCGCGGCGGCCGAACGTCGTCCTGAAGGGGGCCTGAACGCCTGTGAACATGCGACCCAGATCGCTGGCCTGGGACGCCACGACCGCCATAGAGGCGCTCGCGGCGGCTGACACGGCGCTGTGGGTGTGGACCCCGTCCGAGGATCAGATCCGCTTCACCGGCGCGACCCGTCCGCTGGGGCTGGGGCCGCTGGCGCCGGAATGTTCGGGCGCCGGCTTCGTCGCCTCGGCCATGCCGCAGGACCGTTCGCTGGCCGAGAAGATGCTGAAGCCGCAGGAGGAGGGGACCGAGGTCGCCGTCCGCCTGCGCATGCGCGGCGCCGAGACCTGCCTGTGGCGGGGCGTCTGGCTGGAGGACGGGCTGCGCGCCGCCGGCGTGGTTGCGCTGGAGACCAAGTTCGCCGGGGGCGACCGGGACAATCTGACGGGCCTTCTGGACCGTCGCGGCTTCCTGACCCGGGTCGGGGAGGTGCTGGTCCAGCCGGGCGAGTACGAGCTGGTGGTGGGCGACGTCGACCGCCTTCGCCGCCTGAACGAGGCGCTGGGGCACGAGCGCACCGACCTGGTGCTGTCCGCCCTGGGCTCGCGCCTGGCCGCCGCCTTCGCCAAGGAGGCCAGCCCCGCCCGCATCGGCGAGGACGAGTTCGCCATCATCGTCCCCAAGAGCGGGACCCATGTCAGCTATCGCGTGCGCGAGGCGCTGGAGCAGCCGCTGCGCGTCGCCGGCTTCGACATCTATCCGACCGTCTCCATCGGGGCCGTGGTCGTGGAGGGCGGGCCCGACGCGCCCGACCCGGCCGAGATCCTGCGCCGCGTCGAACTGGCGGTGGAATCGGCCAAGGGCGCGGGCCGCGGCGGATCGGCCGCCTATGGCCGGGCCCTGGAGAGCGACAGCCTCAGCCGCCTGGCGCTGGAGGCGGACCTGCGCAACGCCTTCGTCCGCGGCGAGATCACCCCCTTCTTCCAGCCGATCGTGAACCTGAAGACCGGCGCCGTCGCCGGTTTCGAGGCCCTGGCGCGCTGGCGTCATCCCCGGCGCGGCCTGGTCCCGCCGGACGAGTTCCTGGGCCTGACCAACGACCTGGGCATGATGAACGACCTGGGCCTCCTGATGATGACCCAGTCAGCGCGCCAGTTGGCCGAATGGCTGGAGCGCCATCCCCTGGCCGGCAAGCTGTTCTGCAGCGTCAATCTGTCGGTCGGCGAGATCGAGCGTCGTCACCTGGTCGAGGACGTCGAGCGCATCATCAAGGAAAGCAACCTGCCGCGCGGGGCGCTGAAGCTGGAGGTCACCGAAGGCGACATCATGCGCGACACCACGCGCGCCGCCGAGGTGCTCAGGTCGCTGAAGGACGTCGGCGCGTCGCTGGCGCTGGACGACTTCGGCACCGGCTTCTCGTCGCTCTCCTACCTGGCGCGCCTGCCCTTCGACACGCTCAAGATCGACCGCTACTTCGTGCTGACGATGAACAAGGACGAGGGCTCGGCCAAGATCGTCAAGTCGGTGGTCAATCTGGGTCGCGACCTGTCGCTCGAGGTCGTCGCCGAGGGCGTGGAGAACGCCGAACTGGCGCGCCTGCTGCTGGACGCCCAATGCCACTATGGCCAGGGCTTCGGCTATGCGCCGGCCCTGCCCGCCCAGGAGGCGGAGGTTTATCTGGCCGAAAGCCTGGCCGACGGAACCGCGCCGCTGAAGCAGCGCTCGGCCTGACGCCTCATCCTCGGATCAAGTCCGGGGACGGCGGGGGAGGGGCGGCTCAGGCCGCGCGCTTGATGGCGTTGTGGTCGTCCAGCAGCACCACGTTCGGCTCCCACTGGCGGGCTTCTTCCTGCTCCAGCTGGCCGTAGGTGACCACGATCACCTTGTCGTTCTTCTGGACCAGGCGCGCGGCGGCGCCGTTGACGCCGATGACCTTCGATCCGCGCGGGGCCTCGATGGCGTAGGTGGTGAAGCGCGCGCCATTGGTGATGTTCAGCACGTCGACCTGTTCGTTGGGAAAGATGCCGGCCGCGTCCAGCAGGTCGCGATCGATGGCGATCGAGCCCTCGTAATCGAGATCGGCTTGCGTCACCGTCGCGCGGTGCAGCTTGGACTTCATCATGGTGACCAGCATGGCAGGTCTCCCGAACGGACACGCGGGGCGATAGGCCCCCGCTCGCAGGCGGCTCATATAGGGATTTCGGCCCGCCGCATCAATCGCGTCCGCTGCGCCGCAATGCGACGATGGTGCGGCGCGAAGGCGGTCCATACATTGCCGGACCTTCATTTGACGACGACGCGGCCCCCTCTATGCTGTCGCGCGCGGCCATCCACGGCCCGCTGCGGGACCTATCTCCTTGAAACAGTTCTTTCTGACCGTGCTCGGCGTCTTCACCGGGCTGGTGCTGTTCCTCGTCGTCGTGCCGGTGGTGCTGCTCACCTTCGCCATCGCCGCGGGATCGTCGAAACCCGTCACGCCGGCCGCCTCGGTCCTTGAACTGGACCTGCGCCAAGGCATCAGCGACCAGCCGTCGACCGATCCGTTCGCCGTCTTCTCCGGCTCCGGCCTGTCGGTGCTCCAGGTCGTGGACACGCTGATCCAGGCCCAGGACGACCGCAATGTGAAGGGTCTGCTGATCCGCCTGCCGGAATCGGGGATCACGCCGGCCGCCGCCGACGAGCTGCGCCAGGCCATCGTGCGCTTCAAGGCGTCGGGCAAGCCGGTGATCGCCCACAGCCAGGGCTTCATGCCCGTGGGGGCGTCGATCTCGTCCTACATGGTGGGGGCCGCGGCGTCGGAGCTGTGGATGCAGAACACCGCCGGCTTCCAGGTCACGGGCCTGGCGACCGACAACGTCTTCCTGGGCCGGGCCTTCGAGAAGTACGGCGTGCGCGCCGATTTCGAGCAGCGCTACGAGTATAAGAACGCCGTCAACGAATACACCCAGAGCGACTACACCCCCGCCCACCGCGAGGCGCAGACGGCGTGGATGACCTCCATCTACGACAGCGCCCTGGCGCACGTCGCGCGCGACCGCAAGTCGACGCCCCAGGCGCTGAAGACGGTGATCGAGGCCGGCCCCTATACGGCCGAGCAGGCGCTCGCCAACCGTCTGGTGGACAAGGTCGGTCAGGTCGAGGAGGCCGAGGCCGAGATCAAGCGCCGCGCCGGCGCCGGCGCCGAGATCATCGAATTCGACAAATACGCCTCCGACAAGGGCGCGCGCGAGGGTTCGGGCCGCAACGCCGTCGCCATCGTCGGCGGCGAGGGCGCCATCGTGACCGGCCGGGGCGGCGGCGCCAGCCCGTTCGGCGGCGGCGCCATGATCCGTTCGGACGACACGGCCGAGGCCATCTACGACGCCATCAAGGACAAGGACGTGAAGGCCATCGTCTTCCGCGTCTCCTCGCCCGGCGGCTCGCCGGAGGCCTCCGAGCAGATCCTGGCGGCGGTGCGCGCCGCGCGTGCGGCGGGCAAGCCGGTCGTGGTGTCGATGGGCAGCTACGCCGCGTCGGGCGGCTACTGGATCAGCTCCGAGGCGGACTGGATCGTGGCCCAGCCCACCACCATCACCGGCTCCATCGGCGTGTTCGGCGGCAAGTTCGTCGTGGCCGACGCCCTGGGCCGCTTCGGCGTCGACATGCGCGGCCTGTCCGTCGGCGGCGAATACGCCGACGCCTTCTCGCCGACCCAGCCGTTCACGCCCGAGCAGCGGGCCGCCTTCGCGGGCTCGATGGATCGCATCTACGACGACTTCATCACCCGCGTGGCGACGGGCCGCAAGCTGCCGCCGGAGCGGGTGCGCGAAATCGCGCGCGGTCGCGTCTGGACCGGCGCCCAGGCCCTGCCCCTGGGCTTGGTCGACCAGCTGGGCGGCCTGACGGAGGCCGTCGCCAAGGCCAAGGCGCTGGCCAAGCTGCCGGCCGACCAGCCCGTGCGCTTCAAGCACTTCCCCAAGGCCCAGTCGCCGTGGGAGGCCCTGTCCGAGGCGTTCGGCGTCCAGAGCGAGGCCGCCCGGGCCCTCGTCATGGTCGGCGGCGTCATGGCCGATCCTCAGGCCCAGGCCGTCATGCAGCGGATCCAGGGCGAGCGGATGCGCAGCGAGGGCGCCGTCGTCCTGGCGGACCAGCCGATGTTCTGACCGGCGCGTCGGTCTGCCGCACCTGGACGTGAGGGCCGCCGTCCTTGACCGGGCGGCGGGATGGACCGACATTGAAGGTTCGGCGTTTCATGAAGCGCCTGAAGAGGATCGACCATGTTCCAGCCCGAACGTCTCGCCACCATCGGCTTCGCCGCACGTCGCCGCCCCAACGGCCTCGTCGCCTCGGTGATGTGGCTGGGCGGCCTGGTCGCGGGCATGGCGGCGCTGGCCGTCGGCGCGATCCTCGCCGTCTTCACCGCCGCGGCGGTCGCCGTGATCGCCCTGATCGCCGGCGTGCTGGTGTTCCTGGCGGGCCTGGCCCTGCGGGCGCGCCGGACCATGATCCTGCGCCGCCGCGCCAGCGATCCCGAGGTGATCGAGGCGCAGAAGGTCGGCGACACCTGGGTCGCCTACGGCTGGGAGCGCCACGGCCGCTGAGGCCCTTTCCCCATGATCGAACTGATCGACGCGCCGTCGCCGAACTTCGACGCGCGCCGCGCGCCGCCCGACATGCTGGTGCTGCACTACACCGGCATGGCGACCGGAGAGGCGGCCCTGGCGCGCCTGCGTGATCCCGACGCCAAGGTCTCGGCCCACTATCTGGTCGAGGAGGACGGCCGCGTCTTCCAGCTGGTCCCGGAGGAGCGCCGGGCCTGGCATGCGGGGCGCGGCGTCTGGCGCGGGGAAACCGACTGCAACGCCGCCTCCATCGGCGTCGAGATCGTCAATCCGGGCCACGAATTCGGCTATCGCCCCTTCCCGGAGGCGCAGGTCGCGGCCGTGGTCGCCCTGGTCGGCGACATCCGCGAACGCTGGACCATTCCCGACAACCGCATCATCGCCCACTCGGACCTGGCGCCCGACCGCAAGGAAGACCCCGGCGAACTGTTCCCGTGGAAGCGGCTGGCCGAGGCCGGGCACGGCCTGTGGTTCGAACCGGCGCCGGAGCGGGTCAAGGCGCTGGGCGGCCTGCTGCAGAAGGGCGACCAGGGCATCGGCGTGGTGGTCCTGCGCGCCGGCCTGCACCGGCTGGGCTACGGCCTCCAGCCCGGCGGCGACTATGACGCGGACACCGAGACCACGGTGCGCGCCTTCCAGCGCCACTGGCGCCCCGCCCGCATCGACGGCGTGGCCGACGGCGAGACCCGCGCCCGCCTGGTGGGCCTGCTGCAGCTGGCCAGCGCCGAGAGCCCGACGGGCGTCCTGGATTGACGTGACCGCCGCCAGCGCGCATCTAGCGCGCGCCAGACGGCCGGGCGGTCGCGGCGGGGGCTTGCCCTCGTCGAGGAAAGTCCGGGCTCCACGGTGAAGAGGCGGCGGATAACCTCCGCCCGGGGCGACCCGAGGGATAGCGCCACAGAAAGCAAACCTCCGGTCTTGCGAGGCCGGTAAGGGTGAAAGGGTGGGGTAAGAGCCCACCGCGTCGGCGGCAACGTCGACGGCATGGCAAGCCCCGCCTGGAGCAAGACCAAATAGGGACGTCGCGCGGAGTTCGCTTCGCGGGGTTCACCGCCCCAGACGTCCGGGTAGGTCGCGAGAACCGTCCAGCAATGGGCGGTCCAGAGGAATGATCGTCGCCGTCTTCGGACGGAACAGAACCCGGCTTACAGGCCGTCTGGCGTTTTTATTTTCGGCCCGCCGGCCTTCGGCCTGATCGAGGCCGATTCATCCCCCGATTTCCGGACGCCGCCCGGCGTCCACAGGCGGCCTGGCCGTTAACCCCTTGCCGGCCGGGCCGAGGTTAGAATCCTGCACAGCCTGTGAATACTTGTATTGTTCTGTGTATGTTCTGTTGAGCCGACTGCGGCTAGGTCGCCACAGGTCAAAACATGGTTAAGTCGTGGGGCTGATCCCATTGAGGCCCATCTGATCCCATGCTATCCCATTGACCATGAGATGGGGCTGAGAGGCGTGCGCGGCGGGCGCGGGCCAAGGCATCTAGGGACGGGCCGAAGGGTCCGATGGGGCAGGGCGTGTTTCTCTCGACCTACGAGAAGCAGCTGGACGGCAAGCGCCGTCTCCTGATCCCGAACGACTTCCGCACGGCCGAGAACGGCGCGGCGGGCGGCGTCTTCATCTTCCCCTCGATCGAGGCCGACTGCCTGGAGGCGGGCGGCGACCGGCTGTTCGCCGTCTATGCCGAGATGATCGAATCCCTGCCGTTCGGCTCCGAGGAGCGCTCGGCGCTGGAGTGGCAGGTGATGGGCGAGCAGGTGCGCCTGGCCTTCGATTCCGGCGGTCGCATCACCCTGCCCGAGGCGCTGTGCGCCGAGGCGGGCCTGGGCGAGACGGTGGTGATCGTCGGCCTGAACGACCGGTTCCAGATCTGGTCGCGCGAGAAGTGGGCGGCGCGCCGCGCCGAGCAGCGCGCCCTGGCCAAGGCGGGCATGGCCCAGATCGGCGCCCTGAAGCTGGCGGCCCAGATGAAGCTGGCGGGCGGCGGATCATGACCGTCCACGCTGAAAAGGCCCCGCACGCCCCCGTCCTGCTGGCCGAGGTCCTGGAGGCGCTGAAGCCCGCGCCCGGCCAGGTCGTCATCGACGCCACCTTCGGCGCCGGCGGCTACACCCGCGCCATCCTGGCGGCGGGCGCCCGGGTGATCGCCCTGGACCGCGACCCGACGGTCCAGCCGCACGCCGACGCCGTCGCCAACGATTTTCCCGGCCAGTTCCGGCTGGTGCGCACGCCCTTCTCGGGCCTGGCCGAGGCCTTCGCCGACAGCGGCGAGGCGCGGCTGGACGGCGCGGTGTTCGACATCGGCGTCTCATCGATGCAGCTGGATCAGGCCGAGCGCGGCTTCTCCTTCATGCGCGACGGGCCGCTGGACATGCGCATGTCCGACGAGGGGGCGACGGCCGCCGACATCGTCAACACCTGGGACCACGGCCCCCTGGCCCACATCTTCAAACTGTACGGCGAAGAGCGTCAGTCGGGGCAGGTCGCCACGGCCATCCTGCGCCGCCGCGTCGAACAGCCCTTCACCCGCACCCTGGATCTGGCCGAGGTCGTCGAAAAGGCGCTGGGCGGCCGTCGCGGCGCGCCCATCCATCCGGCCACGCGCGTCTTCCAGGCGCTCCGCATCGCGGTGAACGACGAATTGGGCGAGCTGGAGCGCGGGCTGGCGGCGGCGGAGGCCGCGCTGGCGCCGGGCGGCCGTCTGGCCGTCGTCACCTTCCATTCGCTGGAAGACCGCATCGTCAAGGCCTTCCTGACCGAGCGCAGCGGCAATGCGCCCGGCGGATCGCGCCACGCCCCGGTCGCCGTCGACACCCGCAAGCCCAGCTTTGCCCTGTCGTTCAAGGGCGCCCGGGAAGCCACCGACGAGGAGCGCGCCGTCAACCCGCGCGCCCGTTCGGCCAAGCTGCGCGCGGCGATCCGCACCGAGGCCCCGGCCTGGAGGGCGGCGGCATGACCAGCACCAGCCCCTTCGCCTATCGCAAGAATCCGCTGCAGCGCCTGTTCGACTGGAAGGTGCGCGGCGTCCGCTGGGTCGAGCTCATCGGCGTGGCCCTGGTCGCGGTCATGATCATGTCGGTCTATGTCGCCAAGGCCGCCGCCGCGCGCGAAAGCGCCCGCATCGCCGAGCTGGAGCGCGACATCCGCGAGAACGGCCAGCGCGTCCGCCTGCTCAAGGCCGAGGCCGCGCGCCTCGAACAGCCGGCCCGGCTGGAGGCCCTGTCGCGCCAGATGGGCCTCGGGCCGGTCGACGTTCACAAACAGGCCGACGCCGACGACCTGCCCGAGCTGAAGGTGGAGGCCACGCCTGCCGCCGCGCCCGCCCGCGCCCCGGCGCCGGCCCCGGCCGCTCCCGCCGCTCCGGATGGGGAGCCCGCGCAGTGAGCGTCCAGGACCACGACCACCGCGCCTACCGGCCCCAGCCGGGCGTCGACCTCCAGGGTCGGCTTTCGCCGTTCTGGCGCGCCCTTTCCGAGCTGGTGCTGCGGCTGGAGCATGGGTTCGAGCGCGCCCGCGCGGACGCCCGGCCCGAGGACGACACGCGCGTCCGCATCTTCCTGATCACCCTGGTCTTCTCGGTGGTGTTCGCCGGCCTGGCCGTGGGCGCCGGCTATCGCGCCCTGTTCGCCGAGTCGGGCGGCCGCTGGGCCGGCGGCAATCCGAACGCCCTGGTGCGCGGCGACCTGACCGATCGCAACGGTCAGCTGCTGGCCGCCAACATCATCCACTACGGCCTCTACATCGACCCGCGCGAGGTGTGGGACCGCGACCTGGCGGCCCGCCAGATCCGCCGCGCCCTGCCGCGCGTCTCGGCCGCGCGCCTGAAAAAGGTCCTGGCCGGCGACCGCCGCCTGGTGGTGCTGAACGGCCTGACGCCGGGCGAAAAGGCGGCCGTGCACGACCTGGCCCTGGGCGGGGTGACCTTCGAACCCGAAGACCGCCGCGCCTATCCGCTGGGCTCCTCTGCCGTCCACCTGATCGGCGACGCCGACACCGGCGGCGTGGGCGTCTCAGGCGCCGAGCTGGCCTTCAACGACGAGATCCGCGCGGCGGGCGCCCGCGGCGAAAGCTTCCCGCTGTCCATCGACCTGCGCGTCCAGGGCGTGCTGGAGAACGAGCTGGCCGCCGCCGCGATCGAGAACCAGGCCAAGGGCGCGGTCGGCATCGTCACCGACGTCCAGACCGGCGAGGTCCTGGGCATGGCCAGCTGGCCGACCTTCACCCAGCAGAACCGCGGCGCCGCGCCGGACGGGGCCACGCTGAACCGGGCCGTCTCGGGCCACTACGAAATGGGCTCGGTGTTCAAGACCTTCACCGTGGCCGCGGGCCTGGACCTGGGTCTCGCGGACATGAACACCCTGTTCGACGCCTCCCAGGCGCTTCAGATCGGCAACCGCAAGATCAAGGACTTCCACGCCCAGAACCGGGTGATGACGCTGGAGGAGGTCTATCTCCACTCGTCCAACATCGGCACCTCGCAACTGGCGGTGCAGATGGGCCCGAACCGGATGCGCGACTATTTCGAGCGGCTGGGCCTGCTCAACGCCTCTTCGGTCGAGCTGAAAGAGTCGGCGCGGCCGGTCCTGCCGCGTCGCTGGGACGACTCCACCCTGGCGTCGCTGTCGTTCGGCTATGGCATCATGGTGACGCCGGCCCAGGTGATCCAGGCTATGGGCGCCCTGACCAACGGCGGCCGCATGGTGCCGCTGTCGCTGCGTCGCGGCGGCGCCGCCAACACGCAGCCGCGCCAGATCGTCACCGAGGATACGTCGCGCACCATCCTGGACCTGATGCGGCGCAACGTGGTCAAGGGTTCGGGCGGCTTCGCCGACGCCCCGGGCCTGCGCGTCGGAGGCAAGACCGGCTCGGCCAACAAGCTGGTCAACGGCCGCTATGACGCGACCCACGCGGTCGGCTCCTTCGCGGCGGTCTTCCCCGTCGACGGGCCGCTGAACGCCAAGCGCTACGCCATCCTGATCGTCGTCGACGAGCCCGGCAAATATCCCCGCACCGGCGCCTATGTCGCCGCCCCGGCGGTGCGCAACATCGCCGACCGCATCGCCGGCTTCCTGGGCGTCGAGCGCCGCGCCGACCACTGGCGCACGGCCCAGGGCGACAAGATCCCCGAGTACCAGGACGTGGAAGGGGACGGCCGATGAGCCTTCCCGCCGGGCAAGTCCGCCTGTCCGACCTGTTGCGCCGCGACCTGTCCTCGGACCCCATGATCACGGCCGTGACCGCCGACAGCCGCCAGGTCCAGCCGGGCGCCCTGTTCGTCGCCCTGCCGGGCACGGCGGCCGACGGCCGGGCCTTCATTCCCCAGGCGCTGGCCCAGGGCGCCGCCGCCGTGCTGGCGCCGGTCGACACCCCGGCCGGCGCCGCGCCGGTTCTGGTCACCTCGGGCGACGTGCGACGGGCCTACGCCATCGCCGCGCGCGGTTTCTACGGAACCCAGCCCAAGACCTGCGTCGCCGTGACGGGCACCAACGGCAAGACCTCGGTGGCCACCTTCTGCCGCCAGATCTGGGCCGCCATCGGCCACAAGTCGGCCAGCATGGGCACCCTGGGCCTGGTCGGCCAGAAGGGCGAAAAGACCTACGCCCTGACCGGCCCCGGCCTGACCAGTCCCGACGCCGCCGAGGCCGCCCGCCTGATGGCCGAACTGGCGCGCAAGGACGTGACCCATCTGGCGCTGGAGGCGTCGTCGCACGGCATCGACCAGCGGCGCGTGGACGGCGTGGCGCTGAAGGCGGCGGCCTTCACCAACCTGACCCAGGACCATCTGGACTATCACGGCGACATGGAGGCCTATCGCGCCGCCAAGCTGCGCCTGTTCGACACCCTGCTGCCGCGCGGCCGCACGGCCGTGCTGAACGCGGATTCGGAGGCCTATTCGACCTTCGCCTCGGCCTCCATCATGGCCGGCCTGGGCGTGATGGGCGTGGGCGAACGCGGACGCGACCTGACCCTGATCGGCCGCCGCGCCGTGCCCGAGGGCCAGCGCCTGACCCTGGACGTGCGCGGCGACATCCATGAGGTGCTGCTGCCGCTGGCCGGCGCCTTCCAGGCCTCCAACGCCCTGGTGGCGGCGGGACTGTGCATCGCGGCCGGCGACCGGCCGGACGCCGTGATCGCCGCGCTGGAAAGCCTCAGCGGCGCGCGCGGGCGGCTGGAGCGCGTCGGCGGCGGCGCGCGGGGCGGAGAGGTCTATGTCGACTACGCCCACACCCCCGACGGACTGGAGACGATGCTGACGGCGCTGCGCCCGCACGCTGCGGGGCGGCTGATCGTCGTCTTCGGCGCCGGCGGCGACCGCGACCGGGGCAAGCGGCCCCAGATGGGCGCCATCGCCGGGCGCCTGGCCGACGTCGCCATCGTCACCGACGACAATCCCCGCTCGGAAGACCCCGCCGCCATCCGCGCCCAGGTCAAGGCCGGCTGCCCCGAGGCGATGGAGATCGGCGACCGCCGCGCCGCCATCGCCGCCGCCGTCGAAATTATGCGTGACGGGGATGTGGTGGTGATCGCCGGAAAAGGGCATGAGCAGGGTCAGATCGTCGGCGGCGTGACCCACCCGTTCGACGACGTCTCCGTCGCGTCCGAGGCCCTGTCGATCGATGCCTGAACCCGCCGCCCGCCCGCTCTGGACGGCCGCCGAAGTCGCCGCCGCCACGGGCGGCGCGCTGACCGGCGACGACCGCCCCATCGGCGGCCTGACCTACAACAGCCGCGAGATCGTCCCCGGCGACCTGTTCCTGGCCCTGCACGGGGCGCGCGACGGCCACGCGTTCGCCGCCGCCGCCTTCGCCTCGGGCGCCGCCGCCGCCCTGGTCGACCGTCCGGTCGACGGCGGACCCTATGTCGTGGTGCCCGACACCCTGCGCGGGCTGGAGGCGCTCGGCGTCGCCGCGCGTGATCGGGCGCCGCATGTGAAGCGCGGCGCCGTCACCGGCAGCGTCGGCAAGACCAGCGTGACCCAGGCGATCAAGGCCGGCCTCGACCTGGCCGGGCCCGCCCACGCCTCGATCAAGAGCTACAACAACCAAATCGGCGTGCCCCTGACCCTGGCCCGGATGGCGATCGAAACCGAACGCGCCGTGTTCGAAATCGGCATGAACGCGCCGGGCGAGATCGCGCCCCTGTCGCGCTTCGTCGCCCCCCACGCCGCCTGCGTCACCACCGTCGGCCCCGTGCACATCGAGGCCTTTGCGGACGGGGAGGCGGGCGTGGCGCGCGAGAAGGCCTCCATCTTCGACGGCCTGGTCCCCGGCGGCGCGGCCGTGGCCAACGGCGACGTCGCCTTTTCCGGCGTGCTGGCCGATGCGGCCCGGCGGCTGGGCGCGCGCCTGCTCACCTTCGGCTCCGACGCTTCGCACGACGCCCGCCTTGTGGACTTCCGCCCCGACGCCGAGGGCACCAGCGTCTCCGCCGAACTGTTCGGCAAGCCGCTGCAGTACCGCCTGGCCCAGTCCGGCGCCCACTGGGGCCTGAACAGCTTGTGCGTCCTGCTGATGCTCGACGCTCTGGACGTGCCGCTGGAGACGGGGCTTCAGGCCCTGGCCGGCTTCCAGCCGCTGGCCGGGCGTGGCCAGACCCGCACCGTCGCCGTGCCCGGCGGCGCCTTCACCCTGATCGACGAGAGCTACAACGCCAATCCGCTGTCGATGGCGGCGGGCTTCCGCAGCCTGGGCGCCCGCCCCGCGACCGGCCGCCGCATCGTGGTCCTGACCGACATGCTGGAGCTGGGCGACCACAGCCGCGCCCTGCACGAAGGCCTGGCCGCCTCCATCGACGCCGCCGGGCTGGACCTGGTCCACGCCGCCGGACCTCAGATGCGCTGGCTCTACGACGCCCTGCCGGCCACGCGCCGCGGCCTGTGGCGCGCGACCGCCGCCGAACTGGCCGCCGACGCCGCCCTGCTGGCCGCGGCCGGCGACATCGTCATGGTCAAGGGCTCCAACGGCTCCAAGGCCTCGCTGGTGGCCCAAGCCCTGGCCGATCTCCAAAGCGCCGACGGCGCCCCCTCAAGCAGCGACGCCCCGCAGGCGGCGCGGTAGGGAAAAGAAGAATGTTCTATCTGCTCTATCTCTACTACGCCGATGTCGCGGACCAGTATCCGCTGCTGAACCTGGTCCAGTACCAGACCGTGCGCGTGGCGCTGGCGCTGGCCACGGCCATGATCGTCGCCGTCGCCATGGGCAGCCGCTTCATCAACTGGATCCGCGCCAAGCAGGGCCGGGGCCAGCCGATCCGCGACGACGGCCCCGTCAGCCACCTGTCCAAGGTCGGCACCCCCACCATGGGCGGGCTGATGATCCTGGCGGGCATCGGCGTGTCGGTCTTCCTGTGGGGCGACCTGACCAATCCCTACATCTGGATCGTGTCCGGCGTGACGGCGGCGTTCGGCGTGCTGGGCTTCATCGACGACTACGCCAAGGTGACCAAACAGACCTCGGCCGGCCTGACGTCCAAGCAGAAGCTGGCCGCCCAGACCCTGGTGGCCGTCGTCGCCGGCGTGCTGACCGTGCTGTGGATGACCCATTCGCCCACCTCGCCGGGGCTGGAGACGTCGATCGCCTTCCCCTTCTTCAAGGCGGTGCTGCTGAACATCGGCTGGTTCTATGTGGCCTTCGCCGCCTTCACCATCGTCGGCTTCTCCAATGCGGTGAACCTGACCGACGGGCTGGACGGCCTGGCGACCGTGCCGGTGATGATGGCGGCGGCCGCCTTCGGGGTGATAAGCTACCTGGCCGGCAACTTCGTCTTCTCGGAATATCTGCAGATCCACCATGTCCCCGGCTCGGGCGAGCTGGCCATCTTCTGCGCCGCCATGATCGGCGCGGGGGCGGGTTTCCTCTGGTACAACGCCCCGCCGGCCAAGATCTTCATGGGCGACACCGGCTCGCTGGCCCTGGGCGGCGCGCTGGGCGCGATCGCCGTCACCACCAAGCACGAGCTGGTGCTGGGCATCGTCGGCGGCCTGTTCGTGATGGAGGCCGCCTCGGTCATGATCCAGGTCGGCTATTACAAGCTGACCAAGAAGCGCATCTTCCTGATGGCGCCGATCCACCACCATTTCGAGAAGATGGGCTGGCCGGAATCGACCGTCGTCATCCGCTTCTGGATCATCGCCGGCGCCCTGGCCCTGGTCGGCCTGTCGACGCTGAAGCTGCGCTGACGCCATGATCCCCGTTCCCGGCTATGAGGGCAGGCGGGTCGCGGTCTTCGGCCTGGGACGGTCGGGGATCACGGCCGCGCGCGCCCTCCAGGCCGGGGGCGCCATCCCCATCCTGTGGGACGACGGCGTCTCGGGCCGGATGCAGGCCCAGGCCGAAGGCTTCGCCGTCGAGGACCTGACCGTCGCCGACTGGTCCGGCTTCGACACCCTGGTCCTGTCCCCCGGCGCGCCCCTGACCCATCCGAAGCCGCACTGGACCGTCGAGCGGGCGCGCGACGCCGGCGCGCCCGTCATCGGCGACATCGAACTGTTCGCCCGCGCCGTCGCCGCCCTGCCGCAGGACGCCCGCCCCAGGGTCGTGGCCGTCACCGGCACCAACGGCAAGTCCACCACCACCGCCCTGATCGGCTGGGTGCTGAAACAGGCCGGCCTGACCGTCCATGTCGGCGGCAACATCGGCATCGGCGTCCTGGCCCTGCCGGCCCCCGCGGCCGGCGCCGTCTATGTCATCGAGGTGTCCAGCTACCAGCTGGACCTGACCACCACCTTCGCCCCCGACGTCGCCATCCTGACCAACATCAGCCCGGACCATCTGGACCGGCACGGCGGCATGGACGGCTATGTCGCCGCCAAGAAGCGGATCTTCCAGGCGCAGCGACCGGACGCGACGGCGCTGGTGGGCGTGGACGAGCGCTGGGGGCGGGAGATCGCGGCCGATCTGCGCGGGGCCGGCCGTTCTGCGGTCCAGGTCCGCACCGCATCTTCTTCCACCCTCGCGGGGGAAGGCGTCGTGCGGGCCGCTCCCGGCCGTATCGAAATCGATGAAGGCGCGGCCATCGACCTCACCGCCGCGCGCTCGCTCCCCGGCCGCCACAACGCCCAGAACGCCGCCTTCGCCTACGCCACGGCCCGCGCGCTGGGCGTGTCGCACGACGTCGCCGTTCAGGGCCTGCTGAGCTTCCCCGGCCTGGCCCACCGCATGGAGGCGATCGGCCGCATCGGTCCGGTCCGCTTCATCAACGACTCCAAGGCCACCAACGCCGACGCCGCGCGCCAGGCCCTGTCCAGCTATCCGTCCGTCTTCTGGATCGCCGGCGGCCGGGCCAAGGACGGCGGCATCGACGACCTGGCGGACCTCTTCCCGCGCATCGCCAAGGCCTATCTGATCGGCGAGGCGGCCGAAGCCTTCGCCGTCGCTCTGGGCGAAACCCCCCACGTCGTCTCGACCACGATGGAGGCCGCCGTCGCCGCCGCCGCGCGCGACGCCGCCTCGGCCGGCGGCGATCAGATCGTCCTGCTGTCGCCCGCCTGCGCCAGCTTCGACCAGTATCCCGACTTCGAGGCGCGCGGAGAAGCCTTCCGCGCCGCCGCCCTCAACCTCGGCGCCGCGCCGGAGACCGCATCATGAGCGCGTCCTACGTTCCCGCCTTCTCGCGCAATGACCAGAGCCTGGTCGCCCGCTGGTTCTGGACCGTGGATCGCGGCCTGCTGGGCGCGGCGCTGGCGCTGATGGCGCTGGGCGTGGCGCTCAGCTTCGCCTCCAGCCCGGCGGCGATCCTGGCGGACGAGTCGATCACCGACCCCTTCCACTATTCCTGGCGCATGATGGTCTTCGCCGGGGCCGGCCTGGTCGCCATGCTGACCTCCTCGCTGATGTCGCCGCGCGGCGTGCGCCGGATCGCCTTCCTGGCGCTGCTGGGCGCGATCGTCGTCATGATGGCCCTGCCGTTCATCGGCGACACGGTGAAGGGGGCCGCCCGCTGGGTGAACCTGGGGCCGTTCAGCCTTCAGCCGTCCGAGTTCGCCAAGCCCGGCCTGATCGTCTTCGCCGCCTGGATGTTCGCCGAGGCGCAGAAGGGCCAGGGCGTGCCCGGCGTCACCATCGCCTTCGGCTTCTACGCCCTAACGGTCTGCCTGCTGCTGATCCAGCCCGACATCGGCCAGACCCTGCTGATCACCACCACCTTCATGGCCGTCTTCTTCATGGCCGGGGTGCCGTTCAAGTGGATGGCGGTCCTGGCCAGTCTGGGCATGGCGGGGCTGGTCTCGCTGTATTTCGTCTTCGGCCACATGCGCGACCGTCTCAGCCGCTTCTTCTCGCCCGACAGCACCGACACCCACCAGATCGACGCGGCGTCCGAGGCCATCCGCGCCGGCGGCCTGGTCGGGCGCGGCATCGGCGAGGGGGTGATGAAGCGTCACGTCCCCGACCTGCACACCGACTTCATCTATTCCGTCGGCGCCGAGGAGTTCGGCCTGGTGCTCAGCCTGGCGATGATCGGCCTCTACGCCTTCATCGTCATCCGGGGCATGCGCCGCGCGATGAAGCTGACCGACTCGTTCGAGCAGACGGCGGCGGCCGGCCTGTTCATGCTGATCGGGCTTCAGGCCTGCATCAATGTGGCGGTGAACCTGAACCTGATCCCGACCAAGGGCATGACCCTGCCGTTCATCAGCTACGGCGGCTCGTCCATGCTGGCGATGGGCCTGACCATGGGTTTCGCCCTGGCCCTGACCCGTCGCCGCCCCGGCGCCTATGAGCCGGGCGCCACCCTGCCGGGGCCCCGACGGCGGCTGCTGTGATCCAGCGGAGAGTGCAATCCTTTTTCCGCGCCGGAACACCCGTGAGATCAGCGCCTTAACGGCGAACCGAAACGATCTTCCTATCACGCTCCGAAACCGTGCGATCATCGCCCGACCCGCCCCCGACACCCTGGGTGATTGAGGGAGGGCGAAGGGCTGGATTTCACACCTTTCACACCATTCAGACTCTCTTTTTTCGGCGCCCTCGCCCGGATTTCAGACGATTCACACTATTCAGACGGTGTTTTTTCCGGAGACCTCCATGTCCAAGCTCTGCGTCGTCGCCGCCGGCGGCACCGGCGGCCACATGTTCCCGGCCGAGGCCCTGGCGCGCGAGCTGGCGGCGCGCGGCTGGCGCGTGGTGCTGGCCACCGACCATCGCGGCGAACAGTACGCCCACGCCTTCCCGGCCGAGGAACGCCTGGCGCTGGACGCCGCGACCGGCTCCGGCCCGCTGGGTCTGGTCAAGGCGGGCCTGGCCATCTTTCGCGGCGTGATGCAGGCGCGCGCCGCCTTCGACCGGCTGGGGGCGGACGTCGTGGTCGGCTTCGGCGGCTATCCGTCCGCCCCGGCGCTGGTGGCGGCGGTCGTCTCGGGCCGTCCGACCGTGATCCATGAGCAGAACGCCGTGCTGGGCCGCACCAACCGCACTCTGGCGCCGCACGTGAAACAGGTGGCCTCGTCCTTCCCGACGCTGGAGCGCGCGCCGGCGGCGGTTCAGGGTCGCGCCCATGTCGTCGGCTCGCCCGTCCGCGCCGACATCCGCGCCCTGTTCGACCGCGCCTATGTCGCGCCGGTCGAGGGCGGCCCGATCCACGTCCTGATCACGGGCGGCAGCCAGGGCGCCCGCCTGCTGTCCGAGACCGCGCCGCGCGCGCTGGCCGCCCTGCCCGAGGCGATCCGCCGCCGTCTGAAGGTGCAGCAGCAGTCGCGGCCCGAGACGCTGGAGGCCGCCCGCCAGGTCTATCTGGACGCGGGCGTCAAGGCCGAGGTCGCCCCCTTCTTCCGCGACATGGCCGACCGGCTGTCGCGGGCGCATCTGGTCGTTGGCCGCTCCGGCGCCTCGACCTGCGCCGAACTGGCCGTCGCCGCCGTGCCGTCGATCCTGATCCCGCTCAAGATCGCAACCGACGACCACCAGCGCCTGAACGCCAAGGCCCTGGTCGACGCCGGCGCCGCCGAGGTGATCCTGGAAGACGCGCTGACCGTCGACCGCCTGACCGCCGCGCTGGAAGGCGCCCTGTCCGACCCCGCGCGCCTTTCGGCCATGTCCGCCGCCGCCCGCTCCGTCGCCATCCCCGACGCCGCCCAGCGCCTGGCCGATCTGGTGGAGGCCACCGCGGGGCGCGCCTCGACTCTCCCTCCCCCCGCAGGGCAGGGTGGCTGAGAGAAGTCCCGTCGGCCCTTCGCCGGTCGGCGGGCGCGTCCCCGCCGGGCCGCCCCGACCCGTAAGGGAGAGAATGACAACCGCCCCGCCCGTGATGCGTTAGGAGACGATGCCTCCCGAAATAACCAACCTCACCCGCGAGATCGTCGCGCTGTGGCGCCGTTTCGACTGGCTGCCGGAATGGGCCGTCGTCGCCCTGGTGCTGCTGGTCTTCGTCGGCGGCGGCTGGCTGACGCACAAGGTCGCCTTCGCGGTCCTGCGCCGTCTGGTGAAGAACAGGGACGTCTTCTGGCGCGGCGTGGTCGAGCGGGCGCGCACCAAGCTGCGGGTCCTGATCATCATCATCGGCGTCGGCATCGGCGTCACCGTCTCGCCCATGGATCCGGCGCCGTCCGAGGACATCCGCGACGTCCTGGTCTTCCTGTTCGTCCTGGCGCTCGGCTGGCTGGCGTCCGGCGTGCTGGACATGTGGACGGTGATGCACCTGAAGCGGTTCAACATCGCCACCGAGGACAACCTCGTCGCCCGCAAGCATCTGACCCAGACCCGCATCCTGCAGCGGGTCGCCAAGGTGGTGCTGGTCATCGTCACCGTGGGCCTGGCCCTGATGACCATCTCGGGCTTCCGCCAGTGGGGCGTCAGCCTGCTGGCCTCGGCCGGCGTGGTCGGGATCATCGCCGGTCTGGCGCTGCAGCCGATCCTGACCAACATGGTCGCCGGCATCCAGATCGCCCTGACCCAGCCCATCCGCATCGACGACGCCGTCATCGTGGAGGGCGAGTGGGGCAACGTCGAGGAGATCACCTCGACCTATGTCGTGGTCAAGATCTGGGACTGGCGGCGCATGGTCCTGCCGCTGTCCTACTTCATCACCACGCCCTTCCAGAACTGGACGCGCGAAAACGCCCGCCTGATCGGCTCGGCCTTCTTCTACGTCGACTATGAGGCGCCGATCGACCGGCTGCGGGCGGCGTTTGAGGACATCGTCCGGGCGTCCAGCCACTGGGACGGCGATGTTCAGGTCATGCAGGTGACCGACATCACCGAACGGGTGCTTCAGGTCCGCTGCCTGGCCAGCGCCCGCAACGCCGGCGTCGCCTTCGACCTGCGCTGCGAGATTCGCGAGAAGCTGATGGCCTTCATGCGCGACCATTGCCGCGAGGCCCTGCCGAAGGACCGGATCGAATGGCCGCAGGGCGAGGCGGCGCCTAATCTCCCTCCCCGGGACGGGGAGGGTGGCCGCGCAGCGGCCGGGTGGGGGCGGCCGTCGTCAGTTCCCGAAGAATGAAGTCCATCACTTCCGGCAGACGGTCACGAACCTCCGAAGCGGGGATTCTGAGGGTCTTCAAACCCGCGCGGGCGAGGGAGGCGTCCCGGGCTGCGTCCCAGTCCCCGCGCCCCTCATGTGATCCGCCGTCCACCTCCACCACAAGCCCCCTCGAGAGACAGGCGAAGTCGAGATAGTAGCCATGAAGAGGATGCTGGCGCCGAAAGTGGAATCCTTGGGCGCGGAGACCGCGGAGCGCCAGCCACAGTCGGGCTTCCGGCGGGCTCATGGCCTTCCGCATGGCTCTGGCCTTGGCGATCCTGGCCATTCTGGGCCGCCCCCACCCGGTCTCGCTTTGCTCGACCACCCTCCCCTGAAGGGGAGGGAGAGGCAAGAGTCAGTCCGCCAGCGCCGCCTGGCCCCGCCTGACGGCCTGGTCCAGCGCCAGGGCGTTCGCCGGCCGCGTCTCGCCGCAGGCCACGGCCAGCAGCTCGGCCGCATCCCCGCCCGGCGCGGCGGGGTAGGGCGGGGCGGGATCGGGCGTCGCGGGCCCCTCGACCCCGTCGGCGCGCAGGGAGGCGAAGTCCAGCCGATCCGCCGTCCGCGTCCGGCAATCGAAGGCCCAGCGGGACCAGCCGCCGACGTAGAAGACCTCGCCGACGCGGAAGCCCTGCTCGGCCACCTGCAGGCTCCGCATCCGCGCGACGTCCCCCTCGCGTTCGATGGAGCCCGCATCCGCGAACTGCGCGAACCGCCCCACGCCCGTCTCCACCAGTTGGGGATCGGCCAGGGCCAACAGCAGGGCGATCATGCGACCAAGGTCTCGGCCTGGTGCAGGTCCACCGACACCAGCTGGCTCATGCCGCGCTCGGGCATGGTGACGCCGTACAGGCGGTCCATCCGGCTCATGGTCACCGGGTTGTGGGTGATGACGATGAAGCGGGTGTCGGTGCGGCTGCGCATCTCGTGCAGCATCCGGCAGAAGCGGTCCACATTGGCGTCGTCCAGCGGCGCGTCCACCTCGTCCAGCACGCAGACGGGGGCGGGGTTGGCCAGGAAGACGCCGAAGATCAGGGCGGCCGCCGTCAGGGCCTGCTCGCCGCCCGACATCAGGCTCATGACCGACAGCCGCTTGCCGGGCGGGCAGGCGTATATCTCCAGCCCCGCCTCCAGCGGATCGTCGCTCTCGACCAGCTTCAGCTCGGCCTGGCCGCCGCCGAACAGGGCCTCAAACAGGGCCTTGAAGTTGGCGTTGATGACGTCGAACGCGGCCACCAGCCGCTCCCGGCCCTCGGCGTTCAGCTCGTCGATGCCGTCGCGCAGCTTGGCGATCGCCTGGGTCAGGTCGATGCGCTCGGACTTCATGCTCTGCAGCCGGTCGCCGTACTCGACCGCCTCGTCTTCGGCGCGCAGGTTGACGGCCCCCAGGGCCTCGCGTTCGCGCTCCAGGCCGAACAGCAGGCTCTCGGCGCCGGCGGCGTCGGGCGGACGGGCGATGGCGTCGTCGGTCAGCTTCCGGCCCAGCTCTTCCGGCGACATCTGGGCGGTGTCGCGGACCGTGGCCTCGGCCTCGGCCAGCTTCTCGGCGGCGGCTTCGGCGCGGGCGGCCAGGCCTGCGCGGGCCTCGCGAGCCTGCGACGCTGCGGTTTCGGCGGCGCGGGAGGCGCGGTCGGCCTCGGTCGCAGCCGTTTCGGCGACGGCCATGGCGTCCGACGCCGCCTGCTTGCGTTGTTCCGCGGCGGTCAGCGTATCCAGAAGCTTGCCGCGCTGCTCGGCGAACCCCTGGGGCGCCACCTCGGCCTGCTTCAGCAGGGCGGCGGTCCGTTCGGCGTCCTTGTCCAAGGCGGCGATGCGGGCGGCGCTGTCCTTTGACCGGACCACCCAGCCGTCGCGGGCGCGCGTCAGGCTGCCCAGCCGCTGCTCGCGACCCTGGCGATCGCGGGCCTCGGCGTCGCGGTCCGAGCGGGCGGTCTGAGCGGAAACGCGGGCCGTCTCGGCGGCGGCGCGGGCGGCTGTCAGTTCGTCGCGCAGACCGGCCGAGGTCTCGGACGGCGCCTCGGTGGTCTGTGCGGCGTCCAGCGCGGCCTGGGCCTCGGCGACTTCGGCCGCGAGCCGCGCCACGGTGTCGTCCAGGGCCTGGGCGCGGGCCTCGCGCCGGGCCTGGTCGCGGGCCAGGGTCTCGACGCGGTCGCGGGCGGCGGCGACGGCCTTGTCGGCGGCGAAGGGCTTGAGGCGGGCGGTCTTCACCGCCTCTTCGGCCGTGCGGAAGGCGTCGGTGGCGGATTTCTGCGCGGCCTGCGCCTGCTCCAGCGCCGGCTTGCCCTTGTCGATCTCGGCCTCCAGCTCGGCCAGCCGGGTGCGTTGGGCCAGGCGGACGGCGGCGGGGCGGGGCGCCTCGGCGCGGCTGACGAAGCCGTCCCAGCGATACAGGTCGCCCTCGACCGTCACCAGGCGCGCGCCGGTCGGCAGAGCCTTCGCCAGCGTCGCCGCCTGGCCGCCAGGCGCGACGCCGCACAGCGCCAGACGGGCGCTCAGCTGATCCGGCCCCTGCACATGAGCCGACAGCGGCGCGACCCCAGCGGGCCAGACGGGCGTCGGCGCATCCGCCCCGCCCCAGTAGGCGGCGGCCTTCGGATCCAGCGCGGCGTCCAGATCGTCGCCCAGGGCGGCGGCAAGGGCGGCCTCATAGCCCTTGTCGGCGCGAACCTGGTCCAGCGCCGGCGGATGGTCCCGTTTGTCGGTGACCAGCAACTGGGCCAGGCCGCGCGCTTCGGTCTGAAGACGGCCCAGCCGATCCTCGGCGGCGCGTGCGGCGGTGCGGGCCTCCTGTTCGGCGCGGGCCAGGTCGCCGCGCCGGGCCTCGGCGGCCTCGACGGCTTCGCGGGCGACGGCGAGGTCGCTCTGGGCCGCCTCCAGCGCCAGGCGGGCGGTCTCCAGCTCGGGCGTCTCCAGCGGGCCTAGGGCCTCGCGCTCCCGCTTCGCCTGGTCGAACTGGCCGGTGACGCGCGACAGCCGGGCCTCGGCGTCGCGCTTTCTGGCCGTCTCGGCGTTGGCGCGGGCTTCGACGGCGGCGAGCGTTCCGGCCAGGCGTTCGACCTCGGCGTCGGCGGCCTTGCGGGCGTCCTCGGCGTCGGCCAGGGCCTTGTCGAGTTCGGGGCCGCGCTCGGGCGCGGCGGCGATCTCGGCCTTCAGCCGTTCCAGCTCATGGTCGAGGCGCTCCAACTCGCGCCGGGCGTCGGCGGCCATGCGCGCCTCGCGTTCAGCGTCGGCGGCGATGCGGGCGGCCTCGGCCTTCAGGCGTTCGACCTCGGCGCGGGCGGCCTGTTCGGCCATGTCCAGCCGGTCGCGCTCCAGGCTGGCGCGATGCAACAGGGCCGAGGCGACGGCGTCCTCTTCACGCGCGGGCTTCAACGCCTCCTGCGCGGCCAGGGCGGCGGTATGGGCGGCGGCGGCGGCGGTCGTCGTCTCGGCCACGGCGCGGTCGGCGTCGCGCAAATCGCCGGCGGCGGCTTCGGCGGCCAGCCGGGCGTCGTTCCAGCGGACATAGAGCAGGGCGGCCTGCAGGGCGCGGATCTCGGCGGAGATCTTCTTGTACTTTTCAGCCTGGCGGGCCTCGCGCTTCAGCCGGTTCAGCGCCGTCTCCAGCTCGCGGCCGATGTCGTCCAGCCGCTCCAGGTTCGTCTCGGCGGCCTTGAGGCGCAGCTCGGCTTCATGGCGGCGGGTGTGCAGGCCGGCCACGCCGCCCGCCTCTTCCAGGATGCGGCGGCGGTTCTGCGGCTTGGCGGCGATCAGTTCGCTGATCTGCCCCTGGCGGACCAGGGCGGGGGAGTTGGCGCCGGTCGAGGCGTCGGCGAACAGAAGCTGGACATCGCGCGCGCGGACCTCCTTGCCGTTGATCCGGTAGGTCGAGCCCTGGCCCCGGTCGATGCGGCGCGACACCTCCAGCACGGGGCTGTCGGTGAACGGCTGGGGCGCGCGCCGTTGCGCGTTGTCGATCGTCAGTTGGACTTCGGCGTGGCTGCGCGGCGGGCGTCCGGCGGCGCCGGCGAAAATGACGTCGTCCATGCCCTGGCCGCGCATGGCCTTGGCCGAGTTCGCGCCCATGACCCAGCGCAGGCTTTCCAGCACGTTCGACTTGCCGCAACCGTTCGGCCCGACGACGCCGGTCAGGCCAGGCTCGATATGCACCTCCGCCGCGTCGACGAAGGACTTGAAGCCGACGAGCCGGAGGCGCTGGAACTGCATGGCCTCAGGGGGTCACGGCAGCAGCGGCTCGATCGCCGCCGCCAGGCCGTCCAGCGACGTGTCCTCGACCCGCTTGCCGTTGACGAAGAAGCTGGGCGTGCCGGTCACGCCGGCCGCCTGGGCGTCGGCGATCTGGGCCTCCAGCGCGGCCTGGGTGGCCGGGTCCTCCACGCAGGCGCCCACCTCTTCGGCCGAGCGACCGCCGACCTCGATGGCGTTCAGGAACCAGCCGGCCGGATAGCGCATCAGCCGGGCGGCTTCCTGCTGGGCCATCAGCAGTTCGATCGCCGCGAAGGCCTTGTCCGGCGCCACGCAGCGCGCGACCCTGGCGGCCAGGCTGGCGACCGGCCCGGGGTTGGTCGGCAGGTCGCGATAGACGAAACGGACCTGGCCGCTGTCGATGAAGCGGGTCTTGAACTCGGGCAGGACCGTATTGGCCCAGTCCGCGCAGTGCGGGCAGGTGAACGAGGAATATTCGATCACCGTCACCGGGGCGTCCGCCGATCCCAGCGTCCGGTCGGCGGCCGTGACCGCCGCCGGTTCGGCCGCCCAGGCCGAGGTCGTGGCGAGCGCCGGCGCGGTCAGCAGGGCCAGCCCCATCAACGCCAGACTGGTCAGCGGACGGCGGATCATGCCGGGCTTCACTTGGCCAGTTCGGCGTCGATGGCGGTCGACAGGTCCGCCAGGCTTGCGCCTTCGCCGCCCGGAGTGATGACCTGGGTTCCGTTGACGTAGAAGGCCGGGGTGCCGGTCACGCCCTGGGCGCGGGCGGCCTGGATGCGCTGGTCCATGGCGGCGATGGCGTCCCGATCGGTGATGCACTGGTTGAACTGCTCTTCCGACAGACCGGCGGCCTGGGCCGTGCGCAGCAGCCAGTCGCGCGGCGAGCTCGTCACCATCTCCTGCTGGGTGGCCATCAGCTGGTGGACCACGTCGAAATACTTGTCCTCGCCGGCGCAGCGGGCGACCAGGAAGCCGGCGGTGGCGGCGTCGACCGGCGGGGTCGGCAGTTCGCGGAAGACGTAGCGGACCTTGTTGGTGTCGACATACTTGGCCTTGAAGCCCGGCCAGGTGTTCTTCTGCCACAGGGCGCAGTGCGGACAGGTGACCGAGGCGTATTCCACCACGGTGACCTTGGCGCCTTCGGGCGCGCCCATGCCGATGTCGCCCTCGGCGGCGCCGCCGGCGTTGCCGCCGCTGCAGGCGGCCAGGGCCATGGTCGCCAGGGCGGCGCCCGTGATGGCGGCGCGGCGGCTCATGCGGGCGAAGCGGGATTCAGTCGGGGCCATGGGACGTCCTTGGTCGGATGTGTGCCGGATGATCGCGCGATTCCCCCGGAACAGCGCAACCCGAGACTTGTCGAGAACAGGTGCGGCGAAGTTTTGTCAATCTTGACCGTTCGGCCGCGACATCGCCGCACGGCCCAGCCGGGCCAGGGCGGCCTTCAATTCGTCGCGCGCATCGGCGATGGAGGCGGCCAGTTCGGCCTCGGCTGCGGCGGGCAGGGGCGGGGGCTTTCGCACCGTCTTCGGGCGCTGGGCGGGTTCTGCCAGCGGCTTGACCGGGCCCTGGGCGATACGCAGCCGGCCCACCGCGTCCTGGCCCAGGAACAGGTTGACGCGGGACAGGATTTCTTCGGACTGATGCTGGACCAGCAGGGCCGCGGCCCCGGCGACGCGCAACTCCAGCACGCCGGGTTGGTCGCCCTTGCCCTTGGTCAGCTTCTGAGGGCGGGTGACGCGCGCCAGGCGATCGCCCACGATCTCGCGCCAGCGCGGTTCCAGGGCGCCCGCGCCGCGGCCGAACTGCGCGTCCAGCTTCTTGATCAGAGGCGTCAGCGCCTTGCCCGCGCGGGGCGCCGGGCGCGGCGCCGGGCGGGTGCGACGGCGCGAAAGGATCTCGCGGACCTCGGCGTCGGTGGGCAGGGTGCGGCGCATGAGGCTATATACCCCGGCCGATGCCCCCAGTCTCTCCTGACGTCTCCGTCGTTCGATCCGACCTGCTCGCCTGGTACGACGCCAACGCGCGCCGCCTGGCCTGGCGCGCCCCGCCGGGGGCGGCGCGGACCGAGCCCTATCGCGTCTGGCTGTCGGAGGTGATGCTGCAGCAGACGACGACGCCGCACGCGACGCCGTACTTCCTGAACTTCACCGCGCGCTGGCCGACGGTGTCGGACCTGGCGGCGGCCGAGGACGGCGAGGTGATGGCCGCCTGGGCCGGGCTGGGCTACTACGCCCGGGCGCGAAACCTGCTGGCCTGCGCGCGTGCGGTGGCGGGCGAGCATGGCGGGATCTTCCCAGACACCGAAGCGGCGTTGCTGGCCCTGCCGGGGGTCGGCGCCTATACCGCGGCGGCCGTGGCCGCCATCGCCTTTGACCGTGCGGCCAATGTGGTGGACGGCAATGTCGAGCGCGTCATGGCGCGGCTGTTTGCGGTCGAGACGCCGGTTCCGGCGGCGCGACCGGAGTTGAAACGACTGGCCGCGCAGTTCGTCACGGACGAGCGGCCGGGCGACTGGGCGCAGGCGCTGATGGACCTGGGCGCGACGGTGTGCCGGCCGAAGTCGCCGCTGTGCGGATCCTGCCCTGTCTCGGGCCAATGTCTCGGGCTGGCGAGCGGGGCGCCGGATCGCTATCCGGTCAAGGCGAAGAAGGCGGCGCGGCCGCATCGCCTGGGCGTGGTTTACGTCATCTTCGATGCGCAGGGACGCGTGGCGCTGGAGCGTCGGCCGGACAAGGGCCTGCTAGGCGGCATGATGGGGCTGCCGACAGGCGACTGGACGACCGCTTCGCCGCCCGACCGCCCTCCCGTCGCGGGCGACTGGCGCGAAGCGGGGGCGGTGGAGCATGTCTTCACCCACTTCAGCCTGACGCTTCATGTGCGCACGGCGACCATCCCCGCGGACGAGGACGCCTATCTGTGGACGCCGCTGGAACAGGCCCGTGACGCCCTGCCGACCGTCTTCGCCAAGGCGCTGGATCGCGCGGGGGCGCCCGACCTGCTCTAGCGCAGGGTCCGCACCGAGATCGCGCCGCGGCGGTTGCGCGGGATGACGACGGAGCGGCCCTCCACATGCTGGATGTTCAGATCCACGAGGGCCTCGCCGATGCGCAGGTTGGTGATCTTGAGACGGTCGACGCCGGCGGGCAGGACCGGATCGGCCATGTCGATGGTCCCGGTCCAGGCGTCGATCGACAGGCCCAGCGCCGCCTGAAGCATCTGGAAGACTGATCCCGCCGCCCACGCCTGGGGCAGGCAGGCGACCGGATAGGCGATGGGGGGCTCGCCCGGCGCGCGCGAGAAGCCGCAGAACAGCTCCGGCAGGCGCATGTGGAAATGGGCGGCGGCGGCGTAGATCTCGCTGAGGATGGCGGCGACGGCGTCGCGCTCGCCGTAGTTGGCCATGCCGGCGGCGGCCAGGGCCGTGTCATGCGGCCAGACCGAGCCGTTGTGATAGCTCATCGGATTGTAGCGCGCCTGGCCCATCTCCAGGGTGCGGATGCCCCAGCCGGTGCGGAACTCGGCCGACAGCAGGCGCCTGGTCACGCGGCGGGCGCGCTCCACCGACGGCAGGCCGGTGAACAGCAGATGGCCGGCGTTGGACGCGATGGCGCGACACTGGTTCCCGTCGCCGTCCAGCGCCACGGCGTAGAAGCCCTGATCCTCCATCCAGTAGCGTTCCTCGACCAGTCCCCGGACCTGCTCGGCGCGCATGGCCCATTCGGGCGCGCGGTCGTCGTGCAGTCGGCGGCCCAGATCGGCCAGGGCGCGCCAGGCGGCGAACGCATAGCCCTGGACCTCCAGCAGGGCGATCGGCCCCTTGGGAAAGCGGCCGTCGGCGTGGAAGATGGAGTCCTCGGAATCCTTCCAGCCCTGGTTGGACAGGCCCGTGTCGGCGCCGCGCTGATAGTCGATCAGGCCGTCGCCGTTCGAGTCGCCGTAGTCGCGCATCCAGTTCGCCGCGGCGATCAGGTTGGGCCACAGCGTGCGGATCAGGTCCAGGTCGCCGGTGCGGCTGGCGTAGGCGCCGGCCAGGGCGATGAACAGACAGGTCGTGTCGACGCCGCCGTAGTAGAGGCCGAACGGCACCTCGCGCAGCGCGCTCATCTCGCCGCCGCGCGTCTCGTGCATGATCTTGCCGGGCTGGCTGTCCTGGAAGAGCGAGGTCTCGGTCGCCTGACGTTTCGCCAGATAGGTCAGCACGCCCTTGGCCAGCGAGGGATCCAGCCAAAGCATCTGCCAGGCCGAGATGATGCCGTCGCGTCCGAACGGCGTCGAGAACCATGGCGTGCCGGCATAGGGATAGGGGCCGGTCGGCAGGTCGGTGGTCAACAGCGCCATGTCCGCGCGCGACTGGTCCAGCCAGTCGTTGAAGCGCGGGCTGCGCGGCCCGCGCACGGTCGCGCCGCGTCGACGTTTGGCCCGCATGGCCAGCCGGGCCTGAATGGCGTTCAGCCGCCAGCGGCGGAAGTCCGGCGTCTCACAGGAATCGACGCCGCATTCGATGAAGAGCTCGAGCTGACGACCCTTGGGCAGGCTGAACATGAATTCGGCGCGGGTCGGCGACAGACGCGCCGGCGGCTCGGAAAAGGACAGGCAACTGGTGCGCGTCACGTCATCCAGGCCGACATAGCGGAAGGAGACGCGGCGGCCGTCGTTCGTGGGCGTCTCGATCGTACCCCGCTTCAGACGGGGCGTGCCGCGAACCTGGAAGATGTCGGCGAAGTCGGCGCCGAAGTCGAAGGCCAGCGGCAGCAGCACGTCCTCCACGCCGTGGTTGGTCATCTGCACCCGCTCGAACATGCGGCGGTTCCACAGGAACCGGCGGCGCTCGATGTGCAGCACGCCCGCCGGCGCCGATCGCCCGCCCATGGGCGGCAGGGGACGATTGGTGGTGTGGCAGGAGAAGAAGACGTTGTCCTGGCTTACGCCCGAGGACAGGCGGGACGGTCGCAACTGGCCCACGCTCATGACCCAGCGCGACAGCACGCGGGTGTCGCCCGCGAACAGGCCGTCGGCGCCGCCCTTCATGTCGCCCCAGCCGTCCGCGACCAGGAAGGTGTCGCCTTCCTTCAGCGCCATCAGCTGCTCGAGACCCGAGGCCTCGACGCTTTCGCCGGCGGTCAGTTGCGTGGTGTAGGCGTCATCCATGCGGTCTTCCCCGTGATTTGAAGGCCGAAACCGAGCGTCCCACCGAAATGCGGCGCTGAAAGGCCGCTTGGTGATGCAAATGAAGCAGGCGGCGGAGGGTTCACCTCCGCCGCCCGATTATCGCGCCCGGCTAGTATCGATCAGGCGATGGCGGCGAAGCTGCGGTCCTCGTCCCGAGCGCGCAGGGGCGTCACGACGTCCGCCAGCGGGGCCTCGGCGAACGGGCGGCGCGCCAGCAGGTCGCCGTAGACGTCCAGATAACGCCGCGCCATTGCGGTCGAAGAGAAGCGCAGGTCGAAGCGCGCACGCACCGCCTCGCGGTCCAGCAGATGGGCGCGACCGGCCGCGGCCACCGCCTGCTCCATGGTGTCGACCAGGAACCCGGTGGCGCCATCCTCGATGATCTCGGGCGTCGAGCCGCAGCGGAAGGCTACGACCGGCGTGCCGCAGGCCATGGCCTCGATCATCACCAGGCCGAAAGGCTCGGGCCAGTCGATGGGGAACAGCAGGGCATCGGCGCCGCCCAGGAAGTCGGACTTCTCGTGATCGCCGATCTCGCCGATGAACTCGATCAGCGGATTGCCCTCGATCATCGGCCGGATGCTTTCTTCCCAGTAGCGCTTGTCGGCCGCGTCGACCTTGGCGGCCATCTTGAGGCGCTTGCCCAGCTTGGTGGCGATCTCGATCGCGCGGTCGGGCCGCTTCTCCGGCGAGATGCGGCCAAGGAAGGCCAGGTAGCCGTCGGACTTCGGCGTGAAGCGGTAGAGATCGCCCGGCATGCCGTGGTGAACCGTCGCCTTCCAGTTGGCGAAGTGCAGCGGCTTGCGCTGGTCGTCCGAGATCGAGATCAGGCCGAACTCGTTCCAGCGGGCGTAGACGCCGGGCAGGTCCTTCATGTCCAGCCGCCCGTGCAGCGTGGTGATCGTCTTGTCCGCATACCGCCGGAACAGCGGGAAGTGGATCATGTCGGTGTGGAAATGGATGACGTCGAAGTCGTCCGCGCGGTCCAGCACCTCGCCCAGCATGGAAAGGTGGGCCGCCAGGTCCGACTTCAGCGGCGCCGGATCGAGGCGGATCGCCTGATCGCGGACCGGAACCAGACGCGCGCGCGTCTGGGCGTCGGCGCTGGCGAACAGGGTGACGTCGTGTCCCAGGTCGACAAGTGCGTCAGTCAGATGCGCCACGACCCGTTCGGTTCCGCCATAGAGCTTGGGCGGTACGGCCTCATACAGCGGGGTGACCTGCGCGATCTTCATGATGTCTGTGCTCCGCCCCATCCCTGGGGGCTGTCGACAACAATGATTTCGCACCTGCGAAGTTCCGTCGCAGCGGGACGAATTTTCACATAGGTTTCTACGGCTTATGGCGAAGCTGGGATCGCTTCCGCGTACGAATTCGCGCACTTTTCGTGGGCGCGCTCGCTAAGTGCTTGATCCGCCTCATGCGGCGGGCCGCCGCACCCTTACATCGTCGCGCGAATCTCGGCCCGCAGGGCGTCGATGGACTTGAAGCCCTGATCCGTCTTGAAACGCCAGTAGGTCCAGCCGTTGCAGGCGGGCGCGTTCTCCAGCAGCGCGCCCAGCTTGTGGATCGAGCCGCTCAGCGCGCCGTGGACCAGCGAGCCGTCGGCCCGCACACGAGCCTCGCGCTCGCCCTTGGGGCAATAGAGGCGGTCGCCGGGGTGAAGCAGGCCGGCCTCGACCAGGGCGCCGAAGGGCACCTTGGGCTCGGCGCGCTTGGAGCCCATGATCGCCAGGTCTTCCGGATTGGCCTGCACCACCGACGCGATGCGGGTTTCGGCCACCTGGGCGTAATTCTCGTCGCGTTCGATGCCGATGTAGTGACGACCCAGCCGCTTGGCCGCCGCGCCCGTGGTGCCGGTGCCGAAGAAGGGATCCAGGATCACGTCGCCGGGGCGGGTGGCGCTGAGCAGCACGCGGTGCAGCAGGGCCTCGGGCTTCTGGGTCGGATGGGCCTTCTTGCCGTCGGCGTCCTTGATCCGCTCCTCGCCGGTGCACAGGGCGAAGGTCCAGTCGGAGCGCATCTGGGTGTCTTCGTTGAAGGCCTTCAGCGCGTCGTAGTTGAAGGTGTAGCGCTTCTGGTCCCGCGACCGGGCGGCCCAGATCAGGGTCTCGTGGGCGTTGGTGAAGCGCGTGCCCTTGAAGTTCGGCATCGGATTGGACTTGCGCCAGATGATGTCGTTCAGCACCCAGAAGCCCAGGTCCTGGATGGCGGCGCCCAGGCGGAAGACGTTGTGATAGCTGCCGATCACCCAGATCGAACCTTCCGGCTTCAGGACGCGACGGCATTCCGCCAGCCAGGCGCGGGTGAAGGCGTCGTATTCGGCGAAGCTGCCGAACTTGTCCCAGTCGTCGTCGACGGCGTCGACCTTGGAGTTGTCCGGCCGCAGCAGGTCGCCGCCCAGCTGAAGATTATAGGGCGGATCGGCGAAGACCATGTCGACCGAGGCGTCCGGCAGGCTTTTCAGCACCGCGATGCAGTCGCCACGATGGATGACGTCGGTCTTCAGCTCGGACATGGAACGCGGCCCCGAAACAACAGAGAGCGCCATGGTGAATCCTTACGGTTAAGGCAGGGTAACCGTCCCGAAAACGGGGATGCAAATCGTCGCGCGCATGGTTATGAGGCGCAGATGATCGCACGCCTTCGTCCCGTTCCCTTCGACCTCGGTCCCGTCCACTTCGTCGGCATCGGCGGCATCGGCATGAGCGGCATCGCCGAGATCATGCTGAAGATCGGCTATTCGGTTCAGGGCTCGGACGCCAAGGCCAGCGCCAACACCGAGCGGCTGGAGAAGCTGGGCGCGAAGATCTTCATCGGCCACGATGCGGCCCATGTCGGCGAAGGGGTCTCGGCGGTGGTCTATTCGACCGCGGTCAAGGCCGAGAACCCGGAGATGAAGGCCGCCCGCGCGCGCCGCATCCCCCTGGTCCGTCGGGCCGAGATGCTGGCCGAGCTGATGCGGCTGCAGTTCTCCATCGCGGTCGGCGGCACCCACGGCAAGACGACGACGACCAGCATGGTCGCGGCCCTGCTGGACGCAGCCGGCCTGGACCCGACGGTGGTCAACGGCGGCATCATCAACGCCTATGGCACCAACGCCAAGGTCGGCGACGGCGACTGGATCGTGGTCGAGGCCGACGAATCCGACGGCAGCTTCCTGCGCCTGAAGTCGACGGTGGCCATCGTCACCAACATCGATCCCGAGCACCTGGATCACTACGGCGACTTCGACGCGGTCAGGAAAGCCTTCTGCGACTTCGTGGAGAACATCCCCTTCTACGGCTTCGCGGCCGTCTGCCTGGATCATCCCGAGGTGCAGCGGCTGGTCGCCTCGATCGATAACCGGCGGTTGGTGACCTACGGCGTCAATCCGCAGGCCATGGTGCGGGCCGAGGGTTGCGAGATGGGACCGGACGGCGCCCGGTTCGACGTGGTCATCCAGAACGGCGAGACACACCGGATCGAGAATCTGCACCTGCCTATGGCGGGTTGGCACAACGTCTCCAACGCCCTGGCCGCCATCGCGGTGGCGCGCGAACTGGACGTGTCGGACGAGGCGATCCGCGAAGGACTGGCCAAGTTCGGCGGGGTCAAGCGGCGCTTCACCACCACCGGCGTGGTGGGCGGCGTTCGCATCGTCGACGACTACGGGCACCATCCGGTCGAGATCGCCGCCGTGCTGAAGGCGGCGCGTCAGGTGGTCCAGACGGCCGAAGGCGGGGGACGCGTCATCGCCGTTGTCCAGCCGCACCGCTACACCCGCCTGCGCGATCTCATGGACGAGTTCTCGACCAGCTTCTCCGACGCCGACAGCGTGATCGTGGCCGACGTCTATCCGGCCGGCGAAACCCCGATCGAAGGGGTGGACAAGCACGCGCTGGCCGAGGGCGTGCGCCGCTACGGCCACCGGAACGTCCAGGCGCTGGAGAACGCCGCCGTCCTGCCGCGCCTGATCAAGGACGAGGCGCGGTCCGGCGATGTGGTCGTCCTGCTGGGGGCCGGCGACATCACCAGCTGGGCCTATGGCCTGCCCGCGCAGCTGGAGGCGCTGGGGTGACTGTTCTGACCGGCGGCTGTCAGTGCGGGGCGATCCGCTATTCCCTGTCGGCCGAGCCCTATACCGAGTTTTGCCATTGCGACATGTGCAAGCGGGCGACGGGCGGGGTGTTCGCCGCCCTGTCCGGCGTCCGCAAGGATCAGCTGACCTGGACACGTGGGGAGCCAAGCTCCAGCCTGTCCAAGCGCGGCTTTTGCCCCAGCTGCGGCACGCCGCTGAGCTTTGACTACGATTCCAAGGACACCATCGAGGTGACGACCGGCAGCCTGGACGAGCCCGAGCGCGCGCCGGTGCAGGCGCATTTCGGCGTCGAGAGCCGGCTGTCCTGGTTGAAGCTGTGCGACGGGCTGCCGGAAAAGGCGACGGGCGCCAGCCCGGATTCCCCGGTCAACCGACCCGACTTCAAGCCGCAACAGGATCCCGACCGATGAGCTGGCGCGACGACCTTCCCCCGGTTCGCGGCAAACTGCTGCGTGACGAGCCGCTGGGCCCCTACACCTGGTTTCGTGTGGGCGGGGCCGCGGATGCCCTGTTCATTCCGGCCGATGCGGACGATCTCGCAGCCTTTTTGACAGCACTGGACCCTGGCGTTCCGGTGACGGTTCTGGGCGTCGGGTCGAACGTGATCGTCCGCGACGGCGGGGTCGAGGGCGTGGTGATCCGTCTGGCGGGCCGCGCCTGGGGGCAGGTGACGACCGAAGGGCTTGCCGTCACCGCGGGGGCGGGCGCGCTGGACAGCATGGTTGCGCGCGCCGCGGCCAGGGCGGGGATCGCGGGCCTGGAGTTCTATGCAGGAATCCCCGGCTCGATCGGCGGCGCGCTGACCATGAACGCCGGCTGCTACGGCGCGGAGACCAAGGACGTGCTGGTGTCGGCCTGGGGGCTGACGCGGTCGGGCGAACGGGTCGACTACGCCCTGGCCGACTTCGGCTACACCTATCGCCATTCCGAGGCGCCGGCCGACATCATCTGGGGGGAAGCGACCTTCCGCGGCGCGGCGGACGAGCCCGCCGCCGTACAAGCCCGCATCGACGAGATCACCAGCCGTCGCGAACAGACGCAGCCCATCCGCGAGAAGACCGGCGGCTCCACCTTCAAGAACCCGCCAGGCCATTCGTCATGGAAGCTGGTCGACGAGGCGGGCTGGCGCGGCCGGCTGCACGCCGTCACCGGCGGCGGGGCGATGTTCAGCGACCTGCACGCCAACTTCATGATCAACCCCGGCGAGGCGACGGCGGCCGACATCGAAGGACTGGGCGAGGCCGTGCGCGCCGACGTCCTGGCCAAGACCGGCGTCCAGCTGGACTGGGAAATCCGGCGGATCGGTCGCGCGGGCGCCTGATCGCCGCTGCGCCGGCCTGGGGAAAGATCTAGGATGGGGCGGGTCCGGCCCTGTTTGGTTGACGCGCTGTTAACGACCTCTGGGCCATCGCTGCGGACAGTCCGGAGTCCACGATGAACCGCCCCCTTTCCGACCTGCATGTCGCCGTCCTGATGGGCGGGATTTCGGCGGAGCGGCAGGTGTCCCTGTCGTCGGGCGAAGAGTGCGCCAAGGCGCTGGAGCGGCAGGGCGCGCGGGTCAGCCGCGTCGACGCAGGCCGCGATCTGGCCAATGTGCTGTCCGGCCTGATCCGTCCCGACGTCGCGCTGAACTGCCTGCATGGCGCGTGGGGCGAGGACGGCTGCGTCCAGGGCGTGCTGGAAACGCTGCAGATCCCCTACACCCATTCCGGCGTCCTGGCCTCGGCGCTGGCGATGGACAAGGACAAGTCCAAGGCGGTGCTGAAGGCTGCGGGGCTGAAGGTGCCCGGAGGCGGCCTGTTCGACCGGCGCGAGGTCGCGTCCCGCCACGTCATCGCGCCGCCTTATGTGGTCAAGCCGAACGCCGAGGGGTCGTCGGTGGGCGTCTATCTGGTGCGCGAAGGCGCCAATGACTTCGCCTCCGAGGTCGGCGCCGCCGACTGGACCTACGGCGAGCGGGTGATGGTCGAACCCTTCATTCCGGGCAAGGAGCTAGCGGTCACCGTCCTGGGCGAAAAGGCCGGTCCGCGCGCCCTGACCGTCACCGACATCACGCCGAAGAAGGGCTTCTACGACTACGAAGCCAAGTACGCGAAGGGCGGCTCGGTGCACGTTCTGCCGGCGGTCCTCCCCTCGCACGTCTCCGAGGCGGCGCTGCGCCAGGCCGAGCAGGCGCATGCGGCCATGGGTTGCAAGGGCGTGTCCAGAACCGACTTCCGTTATGACGATGTTAAGGACGATCTGGTCCTGTTGGAGGTCAACACGCAGCCCGGCATGACGCCGACCTCGCTCGCTCCCGAGCAGGCCGCCCACGTCGGAATGAGCTACGAAGACCTGGTTCGGTGGATGGTGGAGGACGCCTCATGCCCGCGGTAGTTCGCGGCGGTCGGCGACAGAATTCGGCGCAGTCTCCTCGACGCGCGGCCGCGCCCAAGGGCCGGGCGGGCGGTCGTGGGAACGCTGCGGCCGTTCCCGGCAAGATGGCCGCCATCGGCCGCATCGACCTGTCGCCCCGGGCGGTGGTGATCACGCTGGCGGCGGGCGCCCTGGTCGTGGCCGGCGTGCTGGCGACCGGCGCCCGCGCCGAGCGGATCGGCCAGTCGGTCTCCGGCGGCCTGGACCGCGTCACCACCGGCATGGGGCTGACGCTGAAGCGCGTGCACATCACCGGCGCCTCGCCCGAGGCGGAGCCGGCCATCCAGCGGGCCTTGGGCCTGCACGCCGATCAGCCCATCGTGAGTCTGGATCTGGACGCCCTGCGCGACCGGGTGCAGTCGGTCGGCTGGGTCAAGGAGGCGCGCGTGGTGCGTCTGTTGCCCGACACCCTGATCGTCGAGGTCAAGGAGCACGACCGTCTGGCGGTGTGGCAGGTGGACGGCCAGATCAAGGTCATCGACGCGGCCGGCAGGGTGATCGAAGGCGCCGACGCGCGCCGCTATCCGGCCCTGCCGCTGGTCGTGGGACGCGGCGCCGACGGGGCGGCCGGCGATATTCTGCCGCTGCTGGCCCAGCGCCCGCGCCTGATGGGGCGGATCGACGCCCTGGTGCGCGTGGACGAGCGCCGCTGGGACCTGAGGCTGAAGGACGGCGGGCTGATCCAGCTGCCGGCCGTTGAACAAGAGGCGGCCCTGATCCGCCTGGATGCGCTGGATCAGCGCGAACGTCTGCTCGACCTGGGCTTCGCCCGCGTCGATCTGAGAACGCCCGAAGCGGTCGCGGTGCGCCCGACCGGCGACGTTTGACCAAGGAACAAGAACTGAGATGGCGGGCAAGCAGCGCACGGCGGCGAACGATCAGGGCAGGGGCATGGACCCCCGGGGCGGCCGCGCGCCAGTGGTCGCGGCGCTCGACATCGGCCATTCCAAGGTCTCGTGCTTCATCATGAAGCCAGAGGGCGTGCGCCACGCCGACCGCACCATTCGAGTCGCCGGCGCCAGCCACGTGCAGTCCAAGGGCGTCAAGGGCGGCGCGATCATCAACATGGACGAGGCCGCCCAGGCCATCGGCCACGCCGTCGAACGCGCCGAGCGCGCGGCCCAGAGCCCGGTTTCGGGCGTGGTCGTGACGACGGCGATGGGTCAGATGGCCAGCCATCGGGTTCAGGCGCGCGTGTCGCTGGGGGCCAATCCGGTCGGAGACGCCGACCTGGCGCGCGCCATCGGCATGGCGCTGGCGCAAATCCGCCTGCCCAACCGCCGGCCGATCCATGTCCTGCCCATCGCCTGGTCGGTGGACGGGGCGCGCGGCGTCCACGATCCGCGCGCCATGCGGGGCGGGTCGCTGGGGCTGGACCTGCTGGTCGTGTCGATGTCCGAGAGCGTCTTCACGACCCTGAGCCATTGCCTGGAGCTGGCGCATCTGGACCTGCAGGGCGTGGCCGCCGCGCCGGTCGTCTCCTCTCTCGCCGCGCTGGAAGACGACGAGATGGACCTGGGGTGCGTCTGCATCGACATGGGCGGCGGTTCGACCAGCGCCGCGGTCTGGGGCGGGCGTTCGCTGCTTCACATCGAAAGCCTGAACGTCGGCGGCGACCATGTCACCAGCGACATCGCGCGCGGCCTGTCGACCTCCAAGGCCGGGGCCGAGCGGCTCAAGACCCTGCATGGTTCGGCCATGGCCAGCGCCAACGAGGACCGCGAGATGCTGGAGGCGCCGCCGCGCGGCGAGGACGCCTCGGCCGGACCGGTCATCGTGCCGCGCGCCATGCTGAAGACCGTGATCGCCCCGCGCGTGGAAGAGACGCTGGAGCTGCTGCGCGATCGCTTGAAGGCGGCCGGCGTAGGCCTGGAGCCCGGCGCGGGCCTGGTCCTGACCGGCGGCGCCAGCCAGTTGAACGGCGTACGCGAGTTGGCCGTGCGCGTATTCGACCGTCCGGTCCGCCTCGGAAAACCCCAACGGGCGCCACATTTGGCCGACGCCGCCTCCGGCCCCGCCTTCTGCGCCACCTCCGGCGTTCTGCTCCGCGCCGCCTACGGCCCGCGAGAAGCCGTCTCCGCCCGCAAACTGATGGCCCGCCAGATCACCGCAGCGGATGCGCCTCGGGTCCACCGCGGCAACGTTGTCGGCCGCGTGGCGGGCTGGCTGCGGGATAACTTATAGGCTCGCCTCACCGAAGCTTGTATCAGCTTCTACTGGGAGTCCGCGCTCGCCGTGGCGGCTACCCTGTCAGCCAAATAACTGTGTCGTGGCTGTAACATAACGGACATTTGGTGGCCTGGTTTTGGTCGCAATGGTTGTGCGTTTGCCTCATTTCATTACACCTGTGCCCTCAGTGCGGGTCCGCTTCGGCTCGCGTTGGCAATTTGATTGATTGGGGCATGCCATAATGACGCTCAAGCGTAACCACCTTTTCACCACCACGATTCTCGCCGGTGTACTTACGGTATCGGCCCCCGCCTGGGCGCAGGTTCAGCAGCCCGCTGCAGAGTCTCAAGCCACAGAAGTCGAAGAGATTGTGGTGACGGGTTCACGGATCCGTCGCGACCCCGTCACCGCGCCGACCCCGCTGATCCAAGTGGATCGTGAGACCCTGCTCACGACAGGCCAGAATACCGTCATCGACTATCTGGCCACGATCCCCGCCCTGATGAACTCGCAGGTCCCGTCGGACACGACCGCCGGTGTCCTGAACGCCGGCGGCCTGTCGCTGCCGAACCTGCGCTCGCTCGGCTCTGGACGCACCTTGACCCTCGTTGACGGTCGGCGCCATGTCGGATCCCCGCAAGGAACGCTGGCCGTGGACGTCGACACGATTCCCCGCCTTCTGATCGAGAGCGTGGAGATCGTCACCGGCGGCGCGGCCTCGGTCTATGGCGCCGACGCCGTATCGGGCGTGCTGAACTTCAAGCTTCGCAAGGATTTCGAAGGCCTGGAGGTCGACACCCGTTGGGCGCAGCTGAACGACGGCGGGCAAGACTCCAAGCGCTTTTCCGTGTTGGCCGGCAAGAATCTGTTCGACGATCGCCTGAACGTCTATGGCTTCGCGGAATACGAAGAGCTGGATGAAGTGCTGGCGGCCGATATCGATTGGCTCCAGGGCGGATGGGGCTTGGTCGGGCGCGACGCCGATACGGCCGCCGCCTCCTATGACGGCATCACCGACTCAATGCTCTACAAGGATCGTCGGACGCTCCAGCTGCTTCGCTGGGGCCAGGTCACTTTGGCCAACAACTACCAGCCCAGCGCGCTGAACAACCCCAACACCATTCCTACGGGTCAGTGCACCAGCACGTCCATCACCTCGGCCTCCTGCTTCGGCGTCGCCCCCGGCAAGACCTGGGTGTTTGATGGTCCCAATGCTCGTCTCGCCGACTTCGGAAACTGGGTTCAACAAACGGGGACCAACCGTGTGGTCAACGTGGGCGGGGATGGAGAGAACCCGAACATCATCTTCAACGTCGACTCGACGTTGCCGAAGTCTGAAAATGCGCGCTTCCAGACGGGCGCGAACTTCAAAGTCACGAACAACATCAACCTCTATGTCGAAGCGAAGTATGTGGATGAAACCACCAACCTCGCTACCGGCTATTCGTTCGGCGACATCTACATTTCAGACTCGCTGAACCCTGCAAACTCGATGCAGATTCTCAGCACGTCCGCCTATACGACGCGCACGGACAATGCGTTCCTTCCCGCCAATCTGGCCGCGGCTATCCGGGCGAACACGACTCCAGTTTACGGCTCAGCGACGGCTACGGCCCCCGGCGCTCAAACCGGAACTACGGCTGCGCCCTTCGCACGGTACAGCGCCTGGCTTCTGGACCGTCCGCAGACCAACGAGAAACAGGTTCAGCGTTACGTCGCCGGCTTGAATGGTTCCGCCGGTGATCTGGGCTTCGTCAAGAACATCGACTGGGATATCGGCTACACCTATGGCCGGATGGACAACAAGAACGTTGAACGCGGCCTTGACATCGAGCGGTTCTCCTACGCCATGGACGCCGTCCGGAACGCGTCCGGCGATATCGTTTGCCGGGTTCAGGCCCTGACCGCCAACGGCGGAACGGTCACCAGCCGCAACCCCAACGTTCCCGGCACCTTGAATGCACAGTCAGCGGTCGTTCAGAACTGTAAGCCGCTGAACGTCTTCGGTTTGGGCAACCAGAGCGAAGAAGCGCTTCAGTACGTGCGCGCTCAGCTGACCATCGATCAGATCAACGAGCAGCACGACGCTCTGGGGACGGTCTCGGGACAACTGTGGGACTTCTGGGGCGCCGGCGCCATCGGCGTGGCTTTGGGCGCGGAATATCGCCGGGAATACACGGAAGGCACCGGGCGCAGCCGCTCGTTGGGCACAACCTACGCTCAGCTGAACAGTGGGGCCGACTTCCTGCCGGCTTCCTATGAGACAAAGGAAGCCTTCGCCGAACTGTCGATTCCGCTGATCCGCGACAGCTTCTTGGGAGAATATGCCGAAATCAGCGGGTCTTACCGCTACAGTGACTTCTCGACCTTCGGCGGGAGCGATGTCTATGGCGTCAACCTTGTCTATCGTCCGATAAGGGACATCGCCTTCAAGACCTCGTTCAACACCTCCGTCCGCGCACCGACGCTCTCTGAAACGAACTCGCCTCAGACCCAAACCTTCCTGTCCTTCAACGATCCCTGCGCCACCGTGACCATCCAAAACCTGGCGGATCGCGAGCGGGCCGCTAACCGGATCGTGAACTGCGCTGCTTTGGCTCAGCAGTTCGGTCTCACCTTCAACTTCCAAGATCCGACGGCCGCCAACGCCTATCGTCCCGAATATGGATCCAGCGTCGCAGGTCGCAACGGCGGCAATCCGGACCTTCAGCCTGAAGAGTCGGAATCGTTCACCTTCTCGACTGTCCTTCAGCCGCGCTTCATCCCGAACTTCTCGCTGGTGCTCGACTATTACGAAATCACTATCGATAAGGTCATCGCGGCCGTTAGCGCTCAGGTCGCCGCAGAAAACTGCGTCAACGGGCCGTCGCTGAATACCAGCGCTTGCCAAACCCTGACGAGAACGGGCACGAACGACCCAGCGACTCCTCGGGATGATCGGTTCTTGCTGGTGGATTTCCTCCAGAGCTCGATCAACTACGCGAAACGCAACGTGCGTGGTCTGGATTTCACCACGAACTACCGCTTCGACACCCAGGAAATGCTGGGCCGCAACTGGGGTGAGTTCTCTCATTCTCTCAATGGGTCTTGGCTGATTGAGCAGAAAAACTTCAACAACATCGAAAACCCGAATGATTTTACGGAGCTGTCTAGCACGCTGTTCTATCCGCGCGTTCGCTTCACGTCTCAGCTGACTTGGCAGACGCCAATCGAAGCGCTTCGTCTTTCGTGGACTGCGGACTGGCAGACCGCACAGGACATCGTCCAGCGTCGTGATTTTGTTCAGAACGCCGATTCCCGGGACATGAAGTATTTGGATACAAAGAACTTCATGCGGAACGACTTCTCGGCGCGTTACCAGGTTCGCGATGATCTGTCGGTGACCGCCACGGTCCAGAACGCCTTCGACGCCGAACAAGCGCGCTGGCTCGGGGCGACGTTGTATTCCAACTTCGACCCCTACGGCCGTCGTTACTCCATCAGCCTGAACTATCGTCCCTGGTAATCGGCGAACAAATGATGGAATGGGGGCGGCCTTAACGGGCCGCCCCTTTTCTTTGCCCGAAAACTTCGGCCAAGCTTCCCTTTAAGGGTGGCGAGAGCCCCGACTCATATTATCGCCGTAACCTTCTCTTAACCCTCATGGGCGCACTCCTTAACGCGCTCATAACCAATGCGATTCGGCGGGGCGTTCGCTTGGTTTCCGAGGCAGGGTCGGAAGGTCGGAAAAATAATGTCACTCTCGCTGGTCAAGCCGCAACACACTGAACTGAAGCCCCGGATCGTCGTTTTCGGCGTCGGCGGGGCGGGCGGCAACGCCGTCAACAACATGATCGACGCCGGTCTTGAGGGCGTCGAATTCGTGGTGGCCAACACCGACGCGCAGCACCTGAGCTTCGCCAAGACGGACCGCCGCATCCAGCTGGGTGAGACGATCACGCAAGGGCTGGGCGCGGGCGCTCACCCCGAGGTCGGCATGAACGCCGCCGAAGAGAGCGCCGACGAGATCCATGCGCACCTGGAAGGCGCGCACATGGTCTTCATCACCGCCGGCATGGGCGGCGGCACCGGCACGGGCGCTGCGCCCATCATCGCCAAGTGCGCGCGTGATCGCGGCATCCTGACCGTCGGCGTGGTGACCAAGCCCTTCACCTTCGAGGGCCGCCACCGGATGCGCCTGGCCGACGCCGGCATCGCCGAGCTGCAGCGCTATGTCGACACGCTGATCGTCATTCCGAATCAGAACCTGTTCCGCGTCGCTAACGAACGCACGACCTTCGCCGACGCCTTCGGCATGGCCGACCAGGTTCTGCACTCGGGCGTGCGTTCGATCACCGACCTGATGATCCTGCCGGGCCTGATCAACCTGGACTTCGCCGACGTGCGCGCCGTCATGTCCGAGATGGGCAAGGCGATGATGGGCACCGGAGAGGCCTCGGGCGACGACCGCGCCCTGCTGGCCGCCCAGAACGCCATCGCCAATCCGCTGCTGGACGAGACCAGCCTGAAGGGCGCCAAGGCCGTGCTGGTCAACATCACCGGCGGCCTGGACATGACCCTGCTGGAAGTCGACGAGGCCGCCAACGCCATTTCGGCCGAGGTGGACGGCGACGCCAACATCATCTTCGGCGCCGCATTCGATCCGGCGCTGGAAGGCAAGATCCGCGTCTCGGTGGTCGCCACGGGCATGGACGAGGGCGAGGTCAAGCGCATCGAGCCGATCGCGCCCGCGACCGGGACCGGTTCGCCCCTGGCCAACCACGACGCCCGTCGTTCGGCCGGCGGCCTTTATGGAACCGCAGCCCAACGCCCCGAGCCCGCCCGCGACGCCTGGCGCGAGCCGACCCGCGCCGAGGCGACACGTGCGCCTGAGCCGACCGTCGCCCCCGCCGCTCCCGCTTACGAGCCGCCCGTGGCCCGCGCGCCCGAGCCCGCCCCCGCGCCGGAGCCGCGTATCGAGGTTCGCCCCGAGCCGGTGATCCGCGTGGCGGACGAGCAGCCCCAGGCGCGCAGCCTGGATCCGATCGTCGATCCGTGGGTCGAGGAATACGAGACGACGCGCAAGCCTGCTCCGTCACAGCCGGCCGCCCAGGCCGACTTGTATGATCGCGCCGAGCCGGTTGACGACTATGACGACCGGGATCATCGCCGCAGCGGCTGGAGCCTGTTCGGCCGCAAGCGGGCGCAGGCTCCGCAACCGACCTATGCGCCGCGCCCGACCGCGGGCGCCCGAACGGCCGCCCAGCCGGCACCCGAGCCGGAGGCCGGTCAGGCCGACGACGATCTGGAGATTCCCTCTTTTCTCCGACGTCTGGCGAACTAGGCGTTAGGACCGACAAGTCCTGATCTGGAAAGGGCGGCCGCAGGGTCGCCCTTTTTCATTTGCGTGGGCCCTCATTGTCGCCCCGGCTACGGAAACAATCCGAAACCCGACTTTCATTTTCTCCTTGCTGGCCGGCCGCTAGATCAGCGGTGAGGCGCAATCCGCACGCAGAGGCGGAAGCGCGCAGACAGAGAGTTTGAGCTTGCCGGTCATCCACGACCATCACGAACGCACCCTCGTCGCGCCTGCGATCATCGCCGGCGTGGGCGTGCACACGGGCCGCCGCGTACGCCTGGCCGTGCGTCCCGCCCCGGCCGGAACGGGCATCGTCTTCGTGCGGACCGACGTGACGGACCGCGACAACCGCATCCCTGTGTCGGGCGAGGCGGTGGTCGATGCGCGACTGAACACCATGATCGCCAACGCCGACGACGTGCGGCTGTCGACCATCGAGCACCTGATGGCGGCCTTCGCGGCCCTGGGCGTGTCCAACGCCGTCATCGAGGTCGACGGACCCGAACTGCCGATCCTGGACGGGTCGGCGCGGGACTTCGTCAACCTGCTGGACCGGGCGGGCTTCCGTCGTCAGCCGACGCCGGTGCGCTACATCGAGATCCTGGAGCCGATCCAGGTGGAAGAGGGCGACAAGCGCGCCGCGCTCCTGCCCTGCGATCGCTACGAGATGCGCATGGAGATCGACTTTCCGTCGGCCGCCATCGGCAACCAGGTGGTGGACTTCGTCGTCGACGAGGCGACCTTCCGCACCGAGATCATGGCCGCGCGCACCTTCGGCTTCGCCCATGAGGTGGAGGCCCTGCGCCAGGCCGGCCTGGCCCGCGGCGGCTCGCTGGAGAACGCCGTGGTCATCGACGGCGACGACATCCTGAACCCCGGCGGCCTGCGCATGGAGCGCGAGTTCGTGCGGCACAAGGCGCTGGACGCCATCGGCGACCTCTATGTGCTGGGCGCGCCGATCCTGGGCCGGTACGAAGGCTACAAGGCCGGACACGCCCTGAACAACAAGCTGGTCCGCGCCCTTCTGGCCGCGCCGCACGCCTGGCGCGAGGCCGTCCGCGTACCGGAACTGGCCCAGGCGGGCTAAACCCGGATCACCGAGATCAGCCGGCCGAAGTCCGTTTCTCCCCGCTGGAAGGCCCGGCGGTTCGAATAGAAGCGGTCGGCGTCGGCGCAGGTGTCGTGGCCGGTCCAGACGGCTTGGCGCACCCCGGCTTGCTGCAGTCGCCACAGGACGAAGCCGGGCAGGTCGAACTGGCGCTTGTCGAGGGTCGCCCCCGGGCGGAAGAAACGGTCGCTGCCGGGATCGTGGTGGGTGAACCTGTCCTGGAAGTCCTGACCAACCTCATAGCTGTCCTGGGCGATGCAGGGGCCGACGACGGCCAGCATCCGATGGGGCGCCGCGCCCAGGGCCTCCATAGCCGCGACGGCCGAATGCACGATGCCGCCCAGTGCGCCCTTCCAGCCGGCGTGGACGGCGGCGACGATGCGCGTCTCCGGGTCGGCCAGCAGAACCGGCGCGCAGTCGGCGGTCAGGACCGAACACAGCACGCCCGGCTCGGCCGTGACGACGGCGTCGCCCTCGGGTCGGTCGCCCCGCCAGGGCCCCTCGGCCACGCGGGCGACGGCGGAATGAATCTGATAGCAGCCGTTCAGGTGATCGAGGTCCGCGCCCATTGCTTCAGCGACGCGGCGACGGTTCTCGATAACGGCGGCTGGATCGTCATTGGAGCCGACGCCGGTGTTCAGCCCTTCGTAAACGCCGGACGAGATTCCCCCCGCCCGCGTGAAGAAGCCGTGGGCGATGCCGGCCGCGCTCAGCAGCGGGTGGGTGATGGGGGTAGGCGGGGTCATGCGTCCCATCCGGGCGCGACCAGCGAATGGGGCGAGAAGATAGCGGCGGCCTTGAACAGGGTTCCCATCTGGTCCTCGGCGGTCAGGCGGTTCAACTGGCGCTCGATCACCGGCGCGGCGTCCGGGCGTCCCCGCTTCAAGGCTTCGGCGCGATGTTCGATCCCCAGTCGCTTGAGGAATTCGCCCTGGCCCAGGCAGCCGGTCACGTCGGCGCCGGCGCGGACGGCGGCTTCAAGCACGGTCGGAAAGTCGGCCCACTGGGTCAGATCGGTCTGCCCCGGCGCGTCCAGCGGATCGACCTTTGCATGGCGGCGCAGGGCCTGAAGCGTGTCGCCGGCCTCGGGCCGCGCGCGGCCGTAGTCGATCAACAGGGCCGCGCCGGACGCCGCACGCACCAGGGCGCCCAGGTCGCGGCCGAAGGCGGCCTGCTGATCCGAAATCTCGACCGTCTGGCCCGCCTGAACCTCGAACGCCGGGCGGACGAACCCGCCGGTGATCGCCGACAGGCCGAACACCAGGTCGTTCTCGTCGGTGACGCCGATGCGCCGCTCGAACCAGCCGTCGTCGGTGCGCACGAACTGGCGCGCGGGCAGGCAGTCCAGAACCTCGTTGGCGATCAGCACGACGGGGGCGTCGATTTCCACCTGGGTCAGGTCGCGCACCCAGCGCGGGGCGACGTCGGCCCCCGCCAGCGCCCGCGCCTGCAGATCGCGCAACGGCCCGCTGGGTTCGATCAGGATCAGATCGACCGCCTCCAGAAAGCCCGGCGCCAGGCGGGCGGCGCGCAGGACGTCGCTCATCAGCGTACCGTCGCCGGGACCGACCTCGACCAGCCGCAGCCGCTCGGGCGCGCCCAGACGGTTCCAGGTCTCCACCGCCCACAGACCGATCAACTCGCCGAACATCTGGCTGACCAGGGGAGCGGTGATGAAGTCGCCGCCTTCCCCCAGCGACGGCCGGGTGGCGTAATAGCCGTCCTGCGGATCGTGCAGGCAGCGGGTCACATAGTCGGCCACCGTCATCGGCCCGGTCAGGGCGATTTCGCGCGCCAGCCTGGCCTTCAGGCTCATGCGACGACGGGCGGGCGGCTCCGGGCCCGCCAGATCAGCCACAGACCGACCAGGACCATCGGAATCGACAGCATCATACCCATCGTCAGTCCCAGCGGGAAGTCGGGCATGCCGTAGTCCGGCTCGCGCACATTCTCCAGCAGGGCGCGGCAGACGCCGTAGCCGACCAGGAACAGGCCGGTGACATAGCCCGGCTTCATCAGCAGCCGCCCCTTCCACACCGCCAGCGACAGCAGGCCGAACAGGACGATTCCCTCCAGCCCCGCCTCATAGAGTTGGCTGGGATGGCGCGGCGCGTCGCCGGCCGGGCAGAATCCGTACATCTGCTGAATGCGGTCGTTGCAGAAGCGAATGGCCCAGGGGACCGTCGTCTCGCGGCCCCACAGCTCGCCATTGATGAAGTTGGCCAGTCGGCCGAAGCCCAGGCCGATGGGCACCACCGGCGCCACCAGATCGCCGATCCGCAGCATGTCGATCTTCTGCGCGCGCGAGAACAGGACGATGGCCAGGGCCACGCCCAGGAAGCCGCCATGGAAGCTCATGCCGCCGGTCCAGAGCTGGAACAGTTCGAACCGTTCGCCCAGGGTGTCGCCCGTGAACAGCTGGGCGTACATCACCGGCTTGTAGAACAGGGCGTAGCCCAGCCGCCCGCCCAGTATGATGCCCAGGACGATCCACAGCACCAGATCGTCCAGTTGGGTCGGCGTCACCGGCGGCCGCCCGCCCCACAGCCGGGCCGTCTTCACCAGTCGGGTGGCGTACCACCAGCCCAGCACGATCCCCGCCACATAGGCCAGGGCGTACCACCGGATCGGCAGGGGGCCGAGATGGATCAGGACCGGGTCGAATTCGGGAAAGGGCAAGTCGCACCTCGAAGCTGGATCGCCGCCCGCTTTAGCAAGCGTCGCCGCCTCCGTCGCCTGCGAAGGTGACGGCTTGTTGGCGGGCGGCTAGGCTCGCGTCATGTCCGAACCCGAGAACGAGACCCAGACCGCCCGCGCCCGATGGTCCCTGATCGGACCAGGCATCGTGGTGGCGGCCACTGGCGTCGGCGCCGGCGACCTGGTCGCCACCCTGATCGCGGGTTCGCGCTTCGGCTACGCCCTGCTGTGGGCCGCGCTGGCCGGGACCGTGATCAAGATCGCCCTGGCCGAGGGCGTGGGGCGCTGGACCCTGGCCAGCGGCCGGACGATCTTCGACGGCTGGTCCTCGCTGGGCGGCGGCTGGCCCATTCCCGGGACGGGCGGAAGGCTGAACTGGGCCGGCGTCTATTTCGGCCTCTATGTGGTGCTGTGGGGGTTCGTCTACGGCGCGGCGGCGATGACGGCGACGGCCCTGCCGCTGGCGGCTCTGTTCGGCGGCGACCTGAAGGTCTGGGGCATGCTCGGCGGGCTGATGGGGCTGGGGCTGGTCTGGTTCGGAGGCTATGGACTGTTCGAGAAGGTGATGACGGGCCTGGTCGGCCTGATGTTCATCACCGTGGTCGGCCTGGCGATCATCGTCGCGCCGAGCCTTCCGGCGATGGCGACCGGTCTGTGGCCAAGCCTGCCTGACGGATCGGTCTTCTACACCCTGGGTCTGATCGGCGGGGTCGGCGGCACCGTCACCATGGCGGCCTACGGCTATTGGGTGAACGCCAAGGGCTGGCGCGGCCCGGGCTGGATGCGGGTGATGCGGCTGGACAACAGGGTGGCCTATGTCGTCACCGGCGTGTTCGTGATCGCCATGCTGATCGTGGGCGCGGAACTGCTGTATTCGGCGGGCATCGCCCTGCGAAGCGGCGAGCGGGGCCTGCTGGATCTGGACGAGGTGCTGCGTGACCGGTTCGGGCGGCCGATCTCCATCCTGTTTCTGCTGGGCTTCTGGGCCACCAGCTTCTCCAGCCTGATCGGCGTATGGCAGGGGGTCAGCCTCATGTTCGCGGACTTCTTCGGCCACGTCGCGGGGCGCTCGCGCGGACTGGCGCGCGGCATCGCTGGACAGGGGCCGGCGGAGAAGACCCGGCCGTTCCGCGCCTACGCCCTGTGGCTGACCTTTCCGCCCATGCTCCTGCTGTTCATGGACCGACCGTTCGGCCTGATCATCGCCTATGGCGTGCTGGGCAGCCTGTTCATGCCCTTCCTGGCGGGCACGCTGATCTGGCTGCTGAACAGCGACCGAACACCGCGTGAGTGGCGCAGCGGCTGGGTCTCAAACCTGCTCCTGGGCGCGGCGGCGCTGCTGTTCGCGGTGCTGGCGGGCAATGAACTGGTCGGCCTGCTTCGACCGTAGGCGGCGTGATCCTCGTCAATGATAGTTCAGGCGGACGAGACCCTGTTGGCGGGCCGTCGTTGCGACGGGAGGCGGGCCTGACGACCGCCCGTGCACGGCCGAGATCAAGGACTGACGCCGGCCCCTTGGCCTCCCATTATCGGCCCGGCTTGCCGTAGGGGAGGCTTTCGCCTACCCCTCCCGGCTCGATTCCAGGACGATGACGGACGAAACCGCATGACCCTCGCGCTTCTTTTCCCCGGACAGGGCAGCCAGGCCGTCGGCATGGGCGCGGCGCTGGCCGACGCCTTCCAGTCCGCCCGCGACGTTTTCGCCGAGGTGGATGAGGCCCTGGGTCAGAAACTGTCGGTCCTGATGCGTGAGGGGCCGGAGGATCAGCTGACCCTGACCGAGAACGCCCAGCCGGCGCTGATGGCGGTTTCCGTTGCGGCGGTCAGGGCGCTGAAGGTCGAGTTCGGCTTCGACGCGGCGGCGGCGGCCTATGTGGCCGGCCATTCGCTGGGTGAATATTCGGCGCTGGCGGCGGCGGGCGCCCTTTCGCTGTCGGACACCGCGCGGCTTCTGAAACTGCGTGGTCAGGCGATGCAGCGGGCCGTGCCGGTCGGCAAGGGGGCGATGGCCTCGCTGATCGGGCCCAAGACCGACCTGGCCCTGGCCGAGGCGGCCGCGGCGGCCGGCTCGGAAGTCGGCGTCTGTGTCGTCGCCAATGACAACAACGCCGGCAACATCGTCATCTCGGGCGACAAGGCGGCGGTGGACCGCGCCATCGAAAAGGCCAAGGAACTGGGCGCGCGGGCGATCCCGCTGAACGTCTCGGCGCCCTTCCACTGCCCGCTGATGCAGGCGGCGGCGGACGAAATGGCCGCCGCCCTGGCCTCGGCGACGATCGTCGCGCCCGCCGTCCCGGTGATCGCCAACGTCACCGCCCGGCCCGAGCGCGATCCGGAAGCGATCCGACGCCTGTTGGTGGAACAGGTCACTGGCCGCGTGCGCTGGCGCGAAAGCATGGAATGGATGGCGACCAAAGGCGGCGTGACGCGCTTCGTCGAGGTCGGTTCGGGCAAGGTGCTGACCGGCATGGCCAAGCGCATCGCGCCGGACGCCGAGAGCCTGCCGCTGAATACGCCGGAAGAGTTGGAAGCGTTCGCAAAGTCGCTCTGAGAATAGGGAAACAGGATGTTCAATCTCGCAGGCAAGACCGCGCTGGTGACCGGCGCGACGGGCGGCATCGGCGGCGCGGTCGCGCGGGCGCTGCACGCGCAAGCGGCGACCGTGGTGCTGTCGGGCACGCGCGAAGCCGTGCTGGCCGATCTGGCGAAGGAACTGGGCGAGCGCGCCCATTTCGCCGCCGCCAACCTGTCGGAGCCGGAATCCGTCGACGGCCTTGTCGCGGCGGCCGAGGCGGCGGCGGGCGCGCCGCTGGACATCCTGGTGGCCAATGCGGGGATCACGCGGGATGGGCTGCTGATGCGCATGAAGGATGAGGACTTCCAGTCCGTCCTGGCCGTCAATCTGGAAAGCTATTTCCGCCTGACCCGCGCGGCGGTGAAGGGCATGATGAAGCGCCGCGCCGGCCGCATCATCGGCGTGACCTCGGTCGTGGGCGTCACCGGCAATCCGGGCCAGACCAACTATTCGGCCTCCAAGGCCGGCATGATCGGCTTCTCCAAGTCGCTGGCCCAGGAAGTCGGGTCGCGGGGCATCACCGTCAACTGCATCGCGCCGGGCTTCATCGCCTCGCCGATGACCGACGTGCTGAACGAGCAGCAGCGCGAAACCATCCTGTCCAAGATTCCCGCCGGCCGGCTGGGCACTGGCGACGAGATCGCGGCCGCCGCCGTCTATCTGTCTTCGGACGAAGCCGCCTATGTCACGGGCCAGACGCTGCACGTGAACGGCGGCATGGCGATGATCTGACCCGATCACGACACGCAACAGACTATTTCCCGCCCCCACGGCTGTGCTAAAGGGCGGGATGCATTGGCGCTTCGAGCTTTCAGGGCTTGCGTCGCCATCGCTGCCGTGAGACGGCGATTTTTGATGAGACCCCGCCTCTACGGCGCATTTAAACAGGCAGAGAGACACTTATGTCCGACACCCTCGAGCGCGTTCGCAAGATCGTCATCGACCACCTGGACGCCGATCCGGACAAGGTCACGGAAAAGGCCAGCTTCATCGACGACCTGGGCGCCGACTCGCTCGACAACGTCGAGCTGGTGATGGCCTTCGAAGAAGAATTCGACATCGAAATCCCGGACGACGCCGCCGAGCACATCCAGACGGTCGGCGACGCCGTGAAGTACATCGACGAAAAGTCGGCCGGCTGATCCCAGCCGCCGATCGGCGATAGTCAGGGCCGCCCGGCGCTCCTAGCGGAGACGCCCGGCGGCCTTTACTGTTTCTGGCCCCCGCAGGATTCGCGGGGAACGTGATTGCGAGAGTGAAGGAGCGGGAGCCATGCGGCGCGTCGTCGTTACAGGCATCGGTCTGCTGACCCCCCTGGGCTGGGGCGTCGAGAAGAGCTGGAAGGGCATCGTCGAGGGCCGCTCGGGCATCGGCCCGATCACCGCGTTCGACACCGAGGGCTACGGCTGCACCATCGCCGGCGAGGTGCCGAGCGTGGACGGTCGCGGCGGGGGCGGCGAGGGCGACTTCGATCCCGAGAAGATCATGTCCGCCAAGGACCGCAAGCGCGTCGACGACTTCATCCTGTACGCCATCGCCGCGGCCGATGAGGCCCTGAACGACGCGAACTGGAAGCCCGAGACGGACGAGGACAAGGAACGGACCGGCGTCATGGTCGGCTCCGGCATCGGCGGCCTGGGCCCCATCGCCGACACGGCCATCATCCTGAAGGAGCAGGGCGTGCGCCGGGTCAGCCCCTTCTTCATCCCCAGCGCCCTGATCAACCTGGCCGGCGGCCAGATCTCGATCCGCCACGGGCTCAAGGGACCGAACCACGCGGCGGTGACCGCGTGCGCCACCGGCGCCCACGCCATCGGCGACGCGGCGCGGATGATCGCGCTGGACGACGCCGACGTGATGGTGGCGGGCGGGGCCGAAAGCTCGGTCGTGCCGATCGGCATCGCCGGCTTCCTGGCCTGCAAGGCCCTTTGCACCGCCTACAACGACACGCCCGAGAAGGCGTCGCGCCCCTATGATCGAGGCCACGCCGGTTTCGTCATGGGCGAGGGCGCCGGCATTCTGGTGCTCGAGGAATACGAACACGCCAAGGCGCGCGGGGCCAAGATCTACGCCGAGGTCGTCGGCTACGGCTTGAGCGGCGACGCCTATCACATCACCGCGCCGTCCGAGGACGGCGAGGGCGGTCTGCGGGCCATGAAGATGGCGCTGAAGCGCGCGGGCATGGCGCCGTCGGATCTCGACTACGTCAACGCCCACGGCACCTCGACTATGGCCGACTGGATCGAGCTGAAGGCGATCGAGGGCCTGGTCGGCGACCACGCGCGGAACCTGACCGTCAGTTCGACCAAGTCGATGACCGGCCACCTGCTGGGCGCCGCCGGCGCCATCGAGGCGGCCTTCTGCGTGCTGGCGATCCGCGACCAGATCGCGCCGCCGACCATCAACCTGGACGACCCCGAGATGGAGACGCCGATCGATCTGGTCCCGCACAAGGGCAAGCCGATGAAGATCGACGTGGCCATGTCCAACAGCTTCGGCTTCGGCGGCACCAACGCCTCGGTGATCTTCAAGAAGGTCGTGGACTGAGATGTTCGGGCGAGGGCGGGTGGAGAAGCCGGGCCGGCGATCGGGACTGACGGTCGCCCTTCTGACGGGGTCCGCCACCTTCGCCCTGTTCATGATCGTGGCCGTCGTGGCGATATGGAGCGTTTATTACGGCCCCGGCCCGTCGGCGCGTCAGGGCGACAGCACCGTCGTGACCCTGCCCAGCGGCTCCAGCGTCTCGGCCATAGCGGCCCAGATGAAGGCGGCCGGCGTCATCCGCTCGCCCGATCTATTCAAGGCCGCCGCCTCGCTGACCGGGGCCGACCGCAAGCTGCGGGCCGGAGAATATGACGTACCGTCTGGAACCTCCCTCGCGGGCGTGTTGCGGCTGATGGTCGAGGGGCGGGTGGTCCGCCACTTCGTGACCCTTCCGGAAGGCTGGTCCTCGGCCCAGGCGGTGGACATCCTGATGCGGCAGCCGGTGTTGACCGGCGCCGTGACGGAGACGCCTGAAGAAGGCACGCTTTGGCCCGACACCTATGAGGTCACGCGGGGCGAAAGCCGCCAGTCGGTGATCGAGCGGATGCAGGTCGCGGCCCGCGAGAACCTTCGCATCCTGTGGGCCCAGCGCGCGCCCGGCACGGTCGCCCGCAATCCGGACGAGGCGCTGATCCTGGCCTCGGTGGTCGAGAAGGAGACGGCCCTGGCCGCCGAACGCCCGCGCGTCGCCGCCGTCTTCTCCAACCGGCTCCGCCAGGGCATGCGGCTGGAGAGCGACCCGACCATCGTCTACGGCCTGACCAAGGGCCGGCCGCTGGGCCGCGGCATCCGTCGCTCGGAGCTGACCCAGGCGACGCCGTGGAACACCTATCTGATCGACGGCCTGCCGCCGACGCCGATCGCCAATCCGGGACGTGAGGCCCTGCGCGCCGTGCTGAACCCGATCGTCGATCCGGCCCTGTTCTTCGTCGCCGACGGCACGGGCGGCCACGCCTTCGCCAACACCTATGAGGAGCATCTGCGCAACGTCGCCCGCTGGCGCCAGATCGAACGCCAGAAGGCCGGACTGCCGCCCGAGGCCCCGGCCCCGGCGGCGCCGGGCATGTCGCCGGCGCCGATGACCGATCCGCAGGGCCAGCCCGTCACCGGCGGCCAGGCGACCCTCACACTGCCCGCCGGCGCAAGCCAGGGACCCAACACGGGCGCGGGAGCAGGGTCGCGATGACCGCGCTTTCAGGCATGACCGGCTTCGGCCGGGCGGACGGCGCCGCCGACGGCTGGACCTGGTCGGTCGAGGTGCGCTCGGTCAACGGCCGCAATCTGGAGGTCCGCTATCGCGGGCCCAACGGCTTCGACGACCTGGACCGACTGGCCAAGGCGGCCGGCCAGGCCCGCTTCGCGCGCGGACAGGTGACGCTGGGTCTGCAGGCGCGCCGCACCGCTGGCGCCGAAGTCGCGGTGACGATCAACGCCCCGCTGCTGGCGCGCTATCTGACCTTGGCCAATGAACTGGCCGAGGATGGCGCCACGCCCCCTTCCGCTGACGGTCTTCTGGCCCTGCGCGGCGTGATCGAGACACCGGAAGAAGAGAACGATCCCGAGGCGCGCGCCCTTCTCCAGGCCGCCATGGCCAGGAGCATCGAACAGGCGCTGGACGCCCTGAAGGCCTCTCGCCAGGGCGAAGGCGCCCAGCTGAAGCCGGTGCTCGAGGATTTCATCGCCCGCATCGAAGCGCTGGTGGCGCAGGCGGAGGGCGAGGCTCAAGCCCAGGTCGAGGCCATCCGCGAGCGGTTCACCCGCCGCATCACCGAGCTGGCACCCGAATCGCCGGGCCTTGAGGACCGCATCTTCCTGGAGGCCGCCGCGCTCGCGACCAAGGCGGACGTGCGCGAGGAGCTGGATCGCCTGACCGCCCACGTCGCCTCGGCCCGTCAGCTGCTGGGCCAGCCGCCCGCGGGGCGGAAACTTGATTTCCTGATGCAGGAATTCATGCGCGAGGCGAACACCTTGTGCTCGAAATCCGCTACCACCGCGCTCACCGGAGTCGGCCTCGAACTGAAGGCCGTGATCGAGCAGTTGCGTGAACAGGTCCAGAATGTCGAATGAACACACGCCCCGGCGGGGCGTCCTTCTGATCGTCGCCAGCCCGTCGGGCGCGGGCAAGACCAGCCTGTGCCGCCGGCTGATGGCGGACCACCGCGGTCTGGAGCTGTCGGTGTCGATGACGACGCGCGACGTGCGGCCGGGGGAGGTTCCCGGACGCGACTATCACTTCGTCAGCCGTGACGAGTTCCAGCGGCTGATCGACGCCGACGCCTTCCTGGAATGGGCGGACGTTCACGGCAATCGCTACGGCAGCCCGCGTGCGCCGGTGGACCGGGCCCTGGCCGAGGGGCGCGACGTGCTGTTCGACATCGACTGGCAGGGCGCGCGCGACGTGGCCGAGAAATGCCCGGAGGATGCGGTGCGCGTCTTCATCCTGCCCCCCAGCCTGGCCGAACTGCGCCGCCGCCTGGTGACCCGGTCGCAGGACGCCGAGGACGTCATCGAACGCCGCGTCGCCAACGCCAAGGGCGAGATCGAGCACTGCGACGCCTTCGACTATGTGCTGGTGAACGAGGACTTCGACCGGTCGTACGCCGAACTGGCGCACATCTATCACGCCGAACGGTCCAAGCGGTTCCGGAACCTGTGGGTGGAGAACTACCGCGCGGCCCTGCTGCGCGAGGTTGTTTGAGAGGCGACGCCGCGGGGGTTCGGTGCGACGCCGCCTCGGTACTCAACGCTTTACGCCACGCTACGCTACTGTCCCGGTTTTCTCCCGGAGTCCTGTTCCAGAGGGTAAAGACGCCTGTACGGGACATTGCCTAGTCGTTCGTCCGCCCCGGATTCATAAGCTGTTCGCCAACTTCACCTAACGGTAGCGGGCGAATGGGGGGTGATGCGTTTTCTCGATTCGAAAGGTCCGATCCTGGCCGCCAGCGCGCAGGAGCGGCTGAAGCAAGTTCCGGTGCGGCTGCTGCTTGCAGGCGTTGTGGTTTGGGCGCTGCACGCCGCAGGGCTTTCGGGCTGGATCGCGCCCTGGCTGGCATTGGCGGCGGTCGGCCAGGCCTTCGAATATTTCGCCATGGCTCCGTTCCGGCGGGCCGAGCCCTCGGCCGACCGTCGTCTGATCATCCTGGCGCTGGCCTCCACCACCACCATGGCGGCGATCTACGGCGGGGTCGCCCTGATGGTGTGGTCGACCAACCATCCGGCGCTGGTGACCCTGGCAGCCCTGACGCTGGCCGGCGGGCTGCTGACCAATGTGGCGTCGGGCATCGGTTCGCGCGCGGTCTTCTTCATCGGGGCCACGCCCTATCTGCTGGTTCTGGCGCTGATGCCGGTCGTGAAGGTCGTGCAGGGCGACCTGCACGGCGTCATCGTGATGACCCTGTCGGCCGCCCTGTTCGCCGGCGCCATCCTGAACGTCTACTGGCGGGTTCACGCGGCCCGTCGCGCGGAGGTGGAGGCTCTGGCGGAATCCGAACGACGAGTGGAGCAGGCCCAGGCGGCGATGGCCGACCGCGCCGCCATGGCCGCCATCGTCAGCCATGAGCTTCGCACCCCTGTCAGCGCCATCCTCGCCGGGGCCCATGTCCTGCGCGAGGGCAAGCTGCCGGGCAGCCGCGAAGAGACGGCCGACCTGATCATCGACGCGGGGCGGCTGATGACCGGCATGCTCAATGACCTTCTGGATCACTCCAAGATGGAGGCCGGGGCCATGCAACTGGAGAGCCGGGACTTCGAGCTGGGCGACTTCATCCGCGACACGGCCCGCTTCTGGGCCGCGCCCGCGGCCGAAAAGGCGCTGACGCTGGAGGTTTCCGGGGTGGACGACGCGCCGATCTGGCTTCGCGGCGACCCCTACCGCCTGCGCCAGGTCGTCAACAATCTGGTCTCCAACGCGATCAAGTTCACGCCCGCCGGCACAATCCGGCTTCAGGTCTCGGCTCCGACGTGGGCGGATACGCACCGCCTGACCCTGACCGTCGTCGACCAGGGGCCCGGCATTTCGGCCGAGGCGATGAACCGCCTGTTTTCGCCCTTCGCTCAAGGGTCCGCCGAGGTGGCCCGCACCTATGGCGGCACGGGGCTGGGCCTGACGGTCAGCCGGGAACTGGCGCGCCTGATGGGCGGCGACCTGACGGCTACAAGCGTGGAAGGACAGGGCGCGGCCTTCACCCTGCGCCTGGACCTGCCCGCCGGCGAGCCGACCCAGGCCAATGACGATCTAGACGCCGCCGCCCCGGATCTGTCCCAACGCATCCGGGTGCTGGCGGTGGACGATCACGAGATCAACCGACGCACCATCGCGCTGGTGCTTCAGCCGCTTGAGGTCGAACTGGCGACCGCGTCGGACGGTCATCTGGCGCTGGCGCTGCTGGCGGAACGGCCGTTCGACGTGGTGCTGATGGACGTCAACATGCCGGGCATCGACGGCAACGAGACCACGCGACGACTGCGCGCCTCGAACGGCCCGAACGCAGGCGTTCTCGTGATCGGCTTCAGCTCCGGCACCGAGGCGGAGCAGGTGTCGGCCTGCTACGCCGCCGGAATGACCGACTGGCTGGCCAAACCGCTGGAGCCGAAGCGGCTCTACGACGCCTTGCAGAAGGCGGTGCAGGCCCGCCGCGTGGAGGTCGAACGGGCGGCCTAGATTCAGCGTTGCCATAGGTCCGACAATGCCCATACCCTCGCCCAAAAAGGGGGGGAAGCGATGCATCACGGCGTAACCACGACCGAGCTGTATCTGGTGGCCATGCTGATCATCTTCAGCGTGCCGTATCTGATCTGGCGGGGGCTGAAGACCGAGTACTACGCCCCCCTGGTCGTGGTGCAGATCATCGGCGGCATCCTGCTGGGACCAGGCGTGCTGGGCGCGGCCTTTCCGGCCTATTATGCGACTGTCTTCACGCCGGACGTCATCACGGCGCTGAACGGCGTCGCCTGGTGGGCGGTCATGATCTTCGTCTTCATCGCCGGCCTCGAACTGGATCTTAGCCAGGCCTGGAAACGGAAGGGCGAGACGAGCGTCACCGCGGGACTGGCGCTGGCCACGCCGCTGATCTTCGGCTCGATCGTTGCTCTCGGGATGCTGCAATTTCCCGGCTGGGCGGGCCCTCGCGGCGAGACGTGGCAGGTGGTGCTGGGCATCGGCATGGCCTGCGCCGTGACGGCCCTGCCCATCCTGGTGCTGTTCATGGAGAAGCTGGAGATCCTGCGCCAGCCGCTGGGTCAGCGGGTGCTGCGCTACGCTAGCCTGGACGACATCGCCATCTGGGGCGTGCTGGCCATCATCCTGCTGGATTGGGAACGGGTCGGGCGTCAGGCCGCCTTCCTGGTCGGCTTCGCCGTCGCCGCCTTCGCCGTGCGCTGGATCATGAAGCGCATTCCGGAGCGTGACCGCTGGTACGTCGCCCTGATCTGGCTGGCGGCGTGCGGTTTCGCCGGCGACTGGTCCGGCCTGCACTTCATGGTCGGCGCCTTCCTGGCCGGCGCGGTGCTGGACGGCAAATGGTTCGATCAGGAGAAGATGGATCTGTTCCGCAATCATGTGCTGCTGGCGATCATGCCGGTCTTCTTCCTGAGCACCGGTCTGCGCACCCAATGGGACGTGGGCGGGGTGATGGTGTTCGGCGCGGCCGCCGTGCTGCTGGTCGCCTCGGTGGCGGGCAAGCTGGCGGGCGTGCACATGGCCGGCCGCATTCTGAAATGGGAGAAGGGCGAGGCCTCGATCATCGGCTGGCTGTTGCAGACCAAGGCGCTGATCATGATCATCTTCGCCAACATCCTGCTGGACCGGCAGATCATCACCAACGAGACCTTCACCGCCCTGCTGCTGATGGCGGTGGGTTCGACCATGCTGACCATACCGCTGGTCACGCCCAAGCTGGCCCGGCTGGTCGGGCTGGCGAGGAAGGCGGGCTAGCGGGCGGCGAACCAGGGGCGGAGACGGTCCAGGGCCTCGCGTATCTCGGGCGTCGACACGGCGAAGCTGAAGCGGATGAAGCGACGGCCCTCTACGGGATCGAAATCGACGCCCGGGGCCGTGGCGACGCCGGTGTCGCGCAGCAATTGTTCGCAGAAGGCGACGCTGTCGTCGGTCAGGTGGCCGATGTCGGCCCAGATGTAGAAGGCGCCGTCCGGCGGGGCGATCTTCCTCAGCCCCAGGGCGGGCAGGGCCTCCAGCATCAGGTCGCGGTTGCGGGCGTAGGTCTGGATGTGGCCTTCCAGCTCCTCCGTCGCGTCCATGGCGACCAGCCCCGCGTGCTGGCTCAGGCTGGGCGGGGTCAGGAACATGTTTCCGATATAGGCGCGGGCGGCGTCGATCAGGGCGTCGGGGACAAGCAGCCAGCCCAGCCGCCAGCCGGCCATGCTCCAGTATTTGGAGAAGCTGTTGATGATCATCGCGTCGGGGGCGAACTGCAGCATCGAGGCCGTCGGCCCCACGTAGCTGAGGCCGTGGTAGATTTCGTCGGAGACGATGGCGATGTTACGGGTGCGGCACACCTCGGCGATGGCCGCCAGTTCGGCGTCAGGGATGATGGTTCCGGTCGGGTTGGCCGGGCTGGCGATGATGACGCCAGCGGGTGCCGGGTCCAGCACGGCCAACTGGGCGGCGGTCAGCTGGAACCGGCTCTCCGGACCGCAGGCGATCTCGACCGGCTCCAGGTGCAGGGCGCGCAGGGCGTTGCGATAGGCGACATAGCCGGGCCGGGCGAGGGCTATGCGGTCGCCAGGTCGGAATCGCGCGCTCAGCGCCAGCACCAGGGCGGGCGAGGCGCCGCAGGTCAGCAGGATTCGATCAGGGTCGACCGAGACGTCGTAGCGGCCCTGATACAGGCGCGCGATGCGGCCGCGCAGGTCGGGGCTTTCCCAATAGCCCATGGCGTCCGCGTCCAGCACCTGATGGGCGCGGGCGATGGCGGCGGCGGGCGCGCCTGTCGAGGGCTGACCGAACTCCATGTGGATGATCGACCGACCCTCGGCTTTCAGCTGGTGCGCCAGACGGCTGACGGTGATGGCGCGGAACGGTTCGACGGTCATGACAGGCCTCAGGAAAGGGCGTCCGCTAGACGCAGAAAGCCCGCCACGTCCACGGTCTCGGCCCGCACGTCGGGTTCGACGCCGGCCGCTTCGCACAGGGCCGCGCCGCCCAACTGCTTCAGGCTGGAGCGCAGCATCTTGCGGCGCTGGCCGAAGGCGGCGGCGGTGACGCGTTCCAGCTTCTTCAGTCGTTCGGGCGAAGGGCGTTCGGCCAGCGGAACCAGATGCACGACCGCCGAGGCCACCTTGGGCGGCGGGGTGAAGGCGGCGGCGGGCAGGTGCATGACGATGCGCGCAGTGCAGACGGCCTGGGCGATCACCGCCAGCCTGCCATATGCGTCGTCGCCGGGCGCTGCGGCCACGCGCTCGGCCACCTCCTTCTGGAACATCAGCGTCAGGGCGTGCGGCAGCCAAGGGCCGGTCAGCCATTTGATCAGCAGGGCGGTGCCGACGTTGTAGGGCAGGTTGGACACCAGATGCGCGGGGCCGGACACGAGGTCCGCCTCCTTCACCTTCAGCGCGTCCGCCTCCACGATCGTCAGACGCCCGGCGCCGTCGTCCAGTTCTGACAGCAGCGGGATAAATCGCGGGTCCTTCTCGACCAGGACCACCTTGCCCGCGTCAGACTCCAGCAGGGCGCGGGTCAGGCCGCCGGGGCCGGGGCCCACCTCGATCACCGCGCGGCCCTCGAACGGCCCGGCCAGGCGGACGATCTTTCGCGTCACGTTTAGGTCCAGCAGGAAGTGCTGGCCGAAGCTCTTCTTGGCCGACAGGCCGTGGGCGTCGAGGGTTTCGCGAAGGGAGGGAAGGTCGGTCACACGCCCTGTTAGCGCGCGGCGCGCGCCGCCGCCATCTCCGACGCCACGCGGATGGCGGCGATCAGGCTGTCGGGCCGCGCCACGCCCTTGCCGGCGATGTCGAAACCGGTGCCGTGGTCCGGCGAGGTGCGGATGACCGGCAGGCCCAGCGAGACATTCACCCCGCCCCAGAAGTCCAGCGTCTTGACCGGGATCAGCGCCTGGTCGTGATACATGCAGATGGCCGCGTCATAGGTCGCGCGCGCCTCGTCATGGAACAGGGTGTCGGCGGGCCTGGGGTCGGTGATGTCGATCCCCTCGGCGCGCAGTTGTTCGGCCACGGGGATAAGGGTCTCGATTTCCTGCAGGCCCAAGGCGCCGCCTTCCCCGGCGTGGGGGTTCAGCGCCGCCATGGCCAGGCGCGGCCGGGCGATGGCGAAGTCGCGCCGCAGGCTCTCGTGCACCACCCGGGCGGTGCGGGCCACGCGCTCCCCGGTCAGCAGCTCCGCTACCTGGTCCAGCGCCACATGGATGGTCACCAGGCAGGCGCGAAGGTCCCGGGCCGTCAGCATCATCACCGGTCCCCGCACACCGGGATAAGGCGCGTCCGCGGTCAGTTCGGCGATGAACTCCGTATGGCCTGGAAAGCGAAAGCCCGAGGCGTACATCGGCGCCTTGGCGATGGGGGCGGTCACAAGGCCGGACGCCTCGCCCGCCAGGCAAAGGCTGACCGCTTCCTCGATCCCGTCGGCGACGGAGGCCGCGTTGGCGGGATCGGGCGCGCCGACCCGAACCGGCGCGGGCAAGGGGCGATGGATGACGGGCAGGGCGCGCGGGAAGGCCTCGGCCGCATCCAGCGGCGCGAAGACCTCGGCGACCGGAACTCCCTGGCCGCGCATCAGATCGGCGTCGCCGATGACGGCGAACGGCAAGTTCTGAGGCGGGCGGGCGCGCCAGGCTGCGGCGACGATCTCCGGCCCGACGCCGGCGGGTTCGCCCAGCGTCAGGACCAAAGGCCGGATCACTTGAACTCGATCAGGGCGCTGTTGCGCAGGTCGCGCAGGTATCGACGCTCGAGCACCGCCAGGTTCTGAGAACGCAGCCGACCCTCGACCTGCTGGCGCGACGGCGCTTCGGGACCGCCGACGCGACGACCGCAGACGGAGACCAGATGCAGGCCCAGCGGCGTGCGGATCGGGGTCGACACGGCGCCGATCTCGCCGGTGCGGGCGAACTGCTGGAACTGCGGCGCCAGGTCGGCGACGTCGGACTCGCCGAGGTCGCCGCCCAGGACGCCTTGCGTCGCCCGGGCCTGGGACAGGATGTTGTCGCAGGTCAGGCCCTGACGCAGGCCCTCCAGCGTGCGTGTCGCCTCTGCGATCTGGGCTTCAGACGCGGTCTCCGGCAGTTCGACCATCAGCTGACGAAGCGAGACCAGGCTGGACGCCGCGCCGTCGCGCTTGTCGCGCATGTAGATGATGTAGACGCCGCCCTCGACGGGAATGGGGTTCGACAGCTGTCCGGGCTGGAGCTGGTCGAAAATCGCCTGCAGCGCCGGCTGGACCGAGCCCTTCACCAGCCAACCGGCGTCGCCGGGGACGCGCGCCGCGGCGGACGGGGCGGCGGAGAACTGACGCGCCACAGCCTGGAAGGGCGCGCCCTGTATGATCTGCTGCACAAGCTGCTGGGCGCCGTTCAGCGCGGCCTGCTGGCCCCCGACGCGCGCGGCCTCGATGTAGATTTCACCGACCAGATACTGCGGCTGCGAGGCCGCCTCGTTCAGGCGGCGGACTTCCTGATCGATCTGGGCGGGCGTCGGGCGGGCGCGGCTGCCGAAACGTCCGCCGACCAGGCGGCTCCAGCCGATCTCGGTGCGAAGGCCGTTGCGGAACGTCTCCGGCTGGATGCCGCCCTCGCGCAGGTAGTCGAGGTAGGCCTGGGGCGTCGTCCCCGCGGCCTGCGCCATGCCGGCGATCTCCTCGTCGATGTCCGCGTCGGTCACCTGAAGCTGTTCGGCGTACTGAGCCATTTCGCCGGACTTCAGCTGGTCCTCGATCAGGGCGTTGAGCGCCGCCTGCTGGATCGCGGGCAGGTTTTCCTCGGTCGGCCGCACTTGCGACGAGGAGATGAGCATCAGCATGCGCTGACGCAGGTCAAAGCCGGTGATGATGCGATCGTTGACGGCGGCGACGATGCCGTCGGCCATCTCGAACTCGGGTTGGGCGGCGGCCTGGCGGACGGGCGCGTCCTCGGCGGCGGGATTCGGGGCGCCCGCGGCGGGCGCCGGGGCCCCAGTCGGCGCGGGGGTCGGGGCCGTCTGCCCATAGGCTGAACCGGCGAGGAGGAGCGCCGTGAGCGCAGCCCCCGTCGAATAACGCATCAAACCCATCGGTCGTCCTGATTCCTCAAAGCGGTCCACCCGGCCGCGCCGGGTCGTCGGCATGACGGCGCCCCGTCAAGCGTCATGCTCAACGCAATTCGCTCTGTCCATAACCTGAACCTCCGAAAGTGGCGAGGTTTAGGCGCACATAGAGGCCTTCCGAAGGTCCGCTGGGCCGCACGCGTGTGTTGTCGCGCCGGAAACCCACCTCGAAGCGGAAACAATCGTCGTCGAACAGCAGTCCCACTTCCGAACGGGTGATCACGTCCCGTTCCAGGTCGGCGATGCCGGCGACGGCGACGCCCCAGTTGCGATAGACGAACTGTTGGGCGGCCAGTTGGATGAACTCGTAGTTCCGGTTCAGCGAACCGACCGGCGGGCCGACGGGGTTGTTCGGATCAGGCTGGCTGTCGACGTAGAGCGGATCGGACCGGTCGACGATGTAGCTGATCGCCGCCACGTTGCGCCGGCCCCAGCGACCGTCCATCGCGGCCTCGGCCCTGCGGATGTCGCCCGAGCCGTCGACGGTGGCGTGGGCCCAACTGCGGATGCGGTCGGAGCGCGAGAAGCTGCCCTGAACCACCCAGTCCGACGTCTCGGACGCCAGCCCCGTGGGATCGTACAGCCGCGAGGGATCGTCGGGGATCGGCGTGCGGAAGGCGTCTTCCTCGTCGAACCGGTGGCTGCGGCCGACGAACAGGCTGGCGCTGCGGCCTTCCGCCCAGCGGATGGTGGCGCGACCGCCGGCGGTGAACCTCGCGCCGCCTTCCAGCAGGTCGTAGCCGGAGAAGCGATCGATACGGAACAGCGAGGACTCGTCCAGTTCGATGACCTGGGCGTCCTCGTTGGGGATGCGCGGGTCCAGATCGGGGTCGGTCGAGACCGACAGCTGGGCCACCGGTTCCAGGATGACGTCCGCCTTGGCGGTGCGACGGATCAGCGGATAGCTGACGTCCAGGCCGGCGGTGAAGCGTGTGCGGCTGATGGCGGCGTCGTCGGCGTCGACGCCCAGCACCGGCGGCAGGTCGCCGACCGAATAGACGTCGGCCCGGCCATCCACGAAGGGCTCCCATCGGACGCCCAGTGGAGAGATCAGGGCGCGGCGCCATTCAAACTGGCCGGTGATGCGGCGGCTGTCGACGCCGGGCAGGGTGGCCAGCGTCATCGGCGGCAACAGGTCGGGGCGCAGTACGGGCGAACCGACATAGGCGTCGCGGTAAAGCGACACGGCCGAGCCCTTCAGCCTCAGGCGGCCGCCCAGGACAGGCCCTTCCGGCTCCCACCGCGCCTCGACGAGGGGCGCGACCAGCGGCAGGGCGTGATCGTCCTCGAACACCTTGAACCCTTCCGCGTTGCGGAAGTCGTTGTCGGCGAAGCGTGGGTCGAGCCGCAGGCTCTGGATCGAGAAGGCCGCGATCGACAGATAGGATCGCTCGCTCTGCCGCTCGGCGTAGACCTGGCTGATCAGCCGACGTCGATCCCCGTAATAGAGGCCGTCGTCCTGATAGGGGTCGCGGATGTCGTAGCGGTCGAACAGCGTCTTGTCCGAGGTGCGCTCGGCGGTGAAGCCGAACCGCCACGGACCCGCGGGGTCGAAGTGGCCGTGGGACAGAAGGTAGCTGCGGTGGTCCTGGTCTCCGAAGCGCACATTGCTCTCGAAGTCGCCGTCGCCGTCCAGGTCGAAATCGCCGAAGTCGCGCTCATAGGTGTAGCCGCCCCGCGCCACGATCATGCCGTTGGCGAAGCGTCGGCGCCACTGCAGGTTCAACAGGGGCGCGACCTCGGTGTTGATCTGGGGGCTGATCAGCCAGTCCTCGGACGGCGAAACGACATGCAGGTACGGGACCTCGACCGAAAACCCGCGCCCTTCGTCATAGTTGATGATCGGCACCAGCACGCCGGAAGCCCGCTCCACCGTCGGATCGGGGTGGGCGAAGAAGGGGGTGTAGAAGACCGGTACGCCGCCGATGCGGAACACCGCGTTGCGGTACAGGATGGCGCGCAGTTCCTCGTCCTGGACGACCTTCTCGGCCTGGATCGAGATGCTGGGAGTCTTGGGCCCGTTCTCGTCGCAGATCGGGCAGGGGGTGAAGACGGCGTAGTTCAGTTCGTTGGCCGTCTCGCTGCGCCGCACGGCCGTGGCGGCCATCAGGCTGGCGCCGTCGGGCGTCCGCGTGGCGAAATCGACCGCGACCCCGGCGTTCAGGTTCTGGTCCAGCTCCAGCCGGCTGGCGTGGACGACCGTGCCGTCGGGCGCCACCGCCTCGACGCGGCCCGCCGCGGCGGCGGTTCCGGCCGACAGGTCGTAGGACAGGCTCTCGCCGCGCAGCGTGTGCCCTCGCGCGCGCAGATAGACGCGGTTTTCGGGCGTGCCCTGGGCCGTGACGACGTCCCCTTCACGCCGGGCGCTTTCCGCCTCGATATAGACGGCGTCGGGCGGCAGGCCGTCGGAGGAACCTGCGGTTTCCGGACCCGTCTGGGCGACCGCGCCCGTGGCGAGGGGGGCGCATACGGCAAGGGCCGCGCCGGCGAGCAGCCTGCGTCTCAGGACATTCGAGCGGCGCTCGCGGCGATCACCCTGCATATGCCATCCGTCATTGAGCCTGTTTGGAGGAGCGGGCGGTCCGCTTAGCCGTCTTCGGTATAGAACAGCAAGGTGAAGGCCGCGAGCGCCGTAAGGATCGGGGGCAGCCATGCGGCCACAAAGGCCGGCGCCACTTCGGCTGATCCCATGGCCGCCGAGAACTGGTTCAGGAAGAAGAAGGCGAAGCCCAGCACGACCGCCGCCACGCTCATCCGCGCCATGTCGCCCAGCCGCATCAGCCGCAGCGAAAAAGCCGCCGCCAGGATGGACATGGCCGCGAACACCAGCGGCGTCGCCAGCAGTTGCTGGAAGCGAAGCCGATAGGCCGTCGAGCTGAAGCCGGCGTTCTCGATGCGCTGGATCTGGTTCGGCAGCGACCAGAAGGGGGTGGACTGCGGTCGGGCGAAGCGTTCGAACGCCTCCTCGTCGGCCAGGCTGGAGGGCAGGTCCAGGGTCGAATAGGTCACCGCCCGCTGGCCCACCGTGGCGCCCGTGGCGTTCTCCAGCCGCCAGCGCCCCGCGCTCAGCGCCGCCGACTCGGCGTCGATCCGCTCGGAGAAGGTGCGCCCCCCGCCGGTCTGGGTGGTGTAGATGAAGAAGGTGACGTCCCTCAGGCGGGCGTTGGCGCGGTCCTGGCGCCCGGCGCGGATGATCATCTGGCGCTGGTCGTCTCCCTCGCGCAGCCAGATCGCTTCGGGCGGCCCGACGCCGGGGGCGGCGCCGGAAATGCGCGCGCGCTCGCGTTGCCACAGGCCGTCGCCGGCCGACGCCATGGGCCCCAGCACGGTGACGGTCAGCACGCCCAGCAGGAAGGCCATGCCCGCCGATGGCAGCACGAAACGCCAGGCCGAGACCCCCGCCGCCCGCATGGCGATCAACTCGCTGCGTCGGTTCAGCCCGATGTAGGCGCCCAGCGTTCCGAACAGGAAGACGAACGGGAACAGCTGCACAATGACCGCCGGCGACTTCACCAGCACCAGGCTGAAGATGCGCACGGCCGACAGGTCCTGGTTGGAGCCGACGCCGCGCGACACCTCGACGAAGTCGATCAGCATCACCAGGGCCGAGATGACGACCAGGGCGGTGGCCAGCGAGCGCAGTTGCTGGGTCAGCACATAACGCTCGATACGGCCGATGCGCGGCAGGCCGGACGGCAACGACAGGGAAGGCAGGGCCATGGTCATGCGAACCTCGCCTTCAGGCGCCGGGCGGCGGGGCGAAGTCGGCTCTTGCGCGGCTTGAGCGCGCGGAACAGCACGCGCATGGCGATGGCCAGCGCGATCAGGGGCGCAGCGTACTGCAGCACGTTCATCCATCCGTTCCAGGCGCTGGCCGCGACCAGGCCGTAGCCGATGACCCGCGCCAGCAGAAAGAACCCGGCCGCCTTGGCGATCCGCCAGCTGTAGCCGCTGCGGCTGAAGGCTCCGCCCAGGATGGCCGCCAGCGCCATGGCCATGGCCACCAGAACATAGAGCGGCGACGACAGTCTCGAATGGGCCTCGGCCAAAAGTTCGCCGCGAGAGCCGGCGCTTTCGAGGATCCGCGGGGACGGATTGAGCAGCTGGCGCATGTAGAGGTCCGCCGGCTTGTAGCGGATCGTCTCCGCCACATCGGCGAACGGGGCCAGCGGGAAATCGTAGCGCCGGAACGACAGGGTCTCCAGGACGCCGTTGGAGGAATAGCGCTGGGCCGAGCCGTCGAGCATCGTCAGGATCGGCTGACCGGCGGCGTCGCGGCCGAAACGCGCCTCGCCTGCGTTCCAGGTCGTCACCTCGTCGCCGTCGACCAGATAGACGAACAGGTTCACCAGAAGGCCGCTCTGCTCGATCTGCTGGACATAGACGGTCAGCCCGTTGGGGCCCTGGACGAACTGGCCCTCCTCGACCAGCAGGGCGGCCAGGTCGGTGCGGATGGCGAAGGCCTGGCGACGGACCTCGTGCTGGGCCCAAGGCAGCATGAAAAGATTGATGAAAAGCGCCAGGATGGCGACCAGCAGGGCCAGCCGAGCCGTGGGCGCGATCACCTGCCAGCGCGTCATGCCGCCCGCGAACGCCGCCGTCATCTCCTGTTCGCGCTGCAGCCGCGTCAGGGCGATCAAGGCGCCGATGAACAGGCCGATGGGCAGGATGACCGCCAGCAACTGCGGCAGGGCCAGCAGCGTCAGCTTGATCATCACCCACACGCTCTGGCCGCGTTCGACGATGACTTCCAGTTGGTCCAGACTCTGGCTCAGAATCCCGATTCCGGCCAGCGCGGCGCACGCCGCGACCACGGGCAGGGATATCTGGCGAAAAAGGTAGCGTTGAATCAGAGTCATGGGCGGTGAGATTTCGCCCGGTTGCAGGCGGCGATATTGAGGCGCATTTAGTAGCACATCGGGGCGCGTCGGCGACAAGCGGACGCGCCGTTGTGTTTTTTCAAGCTGACGCCAGGTGGGGCCTGGCCGGAGTCCGTTGAATGAAGATCGAATTCGCCGCCGCCGCCGGAAACGCCGAAGTCCTCGCCGTGCTGGTCCACGAGGATCGCGCGCTCGCCGGCGCCGCGCCCGGTCTGGATCAATCGGCGGGCGGCGCCCTGACCAAGGCGCTGTCCAAGAGCCGCATGACGGGCAAGATCGGTCAGAGCCTGGTCGTCGCCGCCCCTTCGGGCGTCGAGGCCGACAGCGTGCTCCTGGTCGGCGCGGGCGCGGCCGACGCCTTCGACGACCTGGCCATCGAGGGCGTGGGCGGCGGCGCCTATGCGGCGGTCAAGGCTTCGGGCGCCGAGGTCCTGACGATCGACGCCTCGCACCTGTCGCCGGAACAGGCCGCGCGCATCGGCTTCGCCGCACGCCTGGCGGCCTATCGCTTCGACAAGTATCGGACGACCGAGAAGGCCGACAAGAAGCCTTCGGTCCAGACGGTGCGCGTCGTCACCACCGACATCCGCGCCGCCGACGCCGCCTATGAGGGCCTGTCCGCCGTGGCCGACGGCGTGATCTTCGCCCGCGACCTGGTGTCCGAGCCCGCCAACGTCCTGTATCCGGCCGAGTTCGCGCGCCGCGTGAAGGAGATGGAGCGTCTGGGCCTCAAGGTCGAGATCCTGGGCGAGGCCGAGATGGAGAAGCTGGGCATGAACACCCTGCTCGCCGTCGGTCAGGGCAGCCGCCGCGAAAGCCAGCTGGCGGTGATCCAGTGGAACGGCGGCGCGGCCGGCGAACAGCCGATCGCCTTCGTCGGCAAGGGCGTCTGCTTCGACACCGGCGGCATCTCCATCAAGCCCGCCGAGGGCATGGAGGACATGAAGTGGGACATGGGCGGCGCCGCCGCCGTGGCCGGAACCATGATGGCGCTGGCCGGCCGCAAGGCGAAGGTGAACGCCGTGGGCGTGCTGGGCCTGGTCGAGAACATGCCTGACGGCAACGCCCAGCGTCCCGGCGACGTGGTCGTGTCCATGTCCGGCCAGACCGTCGAGGTCATCAACACCGACGCCGAAGGCCGCCTCGTCCTGGCTGACGCCCTCTGGTACACGCAAGACCGCTTCAAGCCGAAGTTCATGATCGACCTGGCCACCCTGACGGGCGCCATGATCGTGGCGCTGGGGCTCGACTATGCCGGCATCTTCTCCAACTCCGACGAGGTGTCGGCTGACATCCTGGAGGCGTCCAGGAAGGTCGGCGAGAACTTCTGGCGGATGCCGATCCCGGACATCTACAACCAGCACATCGAGTCCAAGATCGCGGACCTGAAGAACATGGGCAACGGCCGCGCCGGCGGCTCCATCACCGCCGCCCTGTTCCTGCAGAAGTTCACCAACGGCGTGCCGTGGGCGCACCTGGACATCGCCCCCACCGCCTGGGCCAACAAGAGCCCCAGCCCGACCGTCCCTGAAGGCGGCGTCGGCTTCGCCGTCCGCACCCTCGACCGGATGGTGGCGGACAAGTACGAAGGTTGAGTGTTTCTGGGAGGTAGGCCGGGTGAGCGAGAAGCCCGAAATCTGGTTCTACCACCTGGAGCGTTCGTCGCTGGAACAGGTGCTGCCGACCCTGCTCGAGAAGACTCTCGAGCGGGGCTGGCGCGCGCTGGTCAAGGCGTCGGCGGAGCATCGGCTGGACGACGTCGACGAGAAGCTCTGGACCTATCGCGAAGACAGTTTCCTGCCCCACGGCCGGGCAGGAACGCCGCACGCTGAACGCCAGCCGGTGCTTCTGAGCGAGACGGGCGAGAACCTGAACGGCGCTCAGGCGCTGTTCATCCTCGACGACGCAGAACTGGGCGCCACGGAAGGGTTCGAACGATGCTTCATCATTTTCGACGGTCGGGACGAGCCGGCCCTGCAGCAGGCGCGCAGCCGCTGGAAGGCGCTGAAGGATCAGGGCGCGGACCTGGCCTATTGGCGGCAGACCGACGAGGGGCGCTGGGAAAGGGCGGCCTGATCATCCTGGCCGGCGCGGCCCTGCTGGCCGCCTGTTCGTCCACGCCCGCCGCCGATGAAACCGCGCCGCGCACGGTCGAAAAGGCCCAGCTGACGCCGCCAGTCGGCAGCCGAATGCCCACCGCCCAGACCGCCGACCTCTGCAAGGCGGGCGAGATGCAATACTTGGTCGGGAAACCGCGCACCGAGATTCCCGTTCCAGTCGATGTGGTGAACCGGCGCGTGACCTGCACGGCCTGCGCCATCACCGAAGAGTTCTCGGCCTATCGGCTGAACATCTTCTACGACCGGGAAACCGGCATCATCGAACAGGTACGCTGCGGCTGACGCGGCGTAGGAGAGGAGACGACCATGAAGACCGCTTTCGTTCTGGCTTCCCTGATGGCCGCCGGCCTCGCCCTGTCGGCCTGTGCGCCGGTGGAGGGCGGCGAAGCGACGCCGACCCCCGGTTCGGACACCGCGTTCAAGGCGTGCAAGGTCGAGGATTACCAAAGCTACGTCGGCCGCAACCGATCGACCATCCCGGCTGCGCCGGAAGGGCAGACCTTCCGCGTTCTGTGCACCACCTGCGTGGCGACCATGGACTATCGCGAGAACCGGGTGAACTTCGTCTACGAGGAATCCAGCGGCGTGATCCGCGAGGTGAAGTGCGGCTGACGCTTAGCGGCCGGCCGTGTCCCCGGGCCACAGCGGCGCGCTGAACCGCCGGGCCAGGAAGTCCATCAGGGCCGTGACCCGCGCCGGGCGCGGCCCGCTGCTGGGCGCCACCAGGTGCAGGGCGATCGGGGGCAGGCGCCAGTCGGTCATGACCGGCTCCAGCCGACCCTCGGCCACATCCTTCCAGCAGATGAAGTCGGGCAGGGGGCTGAGCCCCAGCCCCGCGCACAGCGAAGGGATCAGGGCGTCGGAGTTGTTGGCCCTCAGCGGCCCCGCCGGGCGCACCGCGACCTCCTCGCCCGCGTCATTGACGAAGCGCCACACGTCCGGCGTCGGCATATAGGCGTAGCCCAGGCAGGCGTGGCGCTTCAGGTCGTCCGGGTGGGTGGGCCGTCCGCGCTGAGCCAGATAGTCAGGCGAGGCCACCACGAACCGCTCCACCGGCCGCAGTCGGCGCGCCGTCAGCGAGGAGTCCGCCAGGGCGGCGATCCTCAGCGCGCAGTCGAATCCGCCTCCGACCAGGTCGATCACCTCGTCCGACAGGTGCAGGTCGACGGAAACGTCCGGATGCCGGGCTAGGAAGTCAGGCAGGGCCGGCGCGACATAACCCATGCCGAACGACATCGGCGCCGCCAGCCGCACCAGTCCGCGCGGCGTCACCGACATGTCCAGCGCCTCGCTGACCGCCCCTTCCGCCTCGGCCAGCATATGGGCCGCCCGGCCCACCAGGGTTCGCCCCGCATCGGTCAGGGCGAAGCGGCGCGAGGTGCGGTGCAGCAGGGTGGTCCTCAGCTGCTGCTCCAGACGGGTCACCGCCTTGGACACCGTCGCCTTCGACAGGCCCAGCGCCTCGGCCGCGCCGGAGAAGGACTGGGCTTCCGACACCTTGGCGAAAATGGCCAGGGCCTCGAGGTCGGGCAGGCGCGTCATGGTTTCTCCTGGAAACGATGAGTTTCAGCCGTTTCTATTTCTGAACCGAAGCGGATCGCTATCTTGGCGTCAAGCAGAGGCGTCGGACGGGTCCGGCGCGAAAGGAACACTCCGATGATCGAGCGCAGACCGTTCGAATCCCTGGGCGGCGCCAACCACGGCTGGTTGAACGCTAAGCACCATTTCTCCTTCGCCAACTACTACGATCCCAAGCGGATGAGCTGGGGCAATCTGCGCGTCTGGAACGACGACGAGATCGCCGCCGGCACGGGCTTTCCGCCGCACCCTCACGCCGACATGGAGATCATCACCTACGTCCGCGACGGGGCCATCACCCACGAGGACAGCCTGGGCAACAAGGGCCGCACCGTGGCCGGCGACGTCCAGGTGATGAGCGCGGGCACCGGCATCCGCCACGCCGAATACAACGTCGAGCCGGACACGACCCGCATCTTCCAGATCTGGATCGAGCCGACCAAGCGCGGCGAGGCGCCCAGCTGGGGCTCCAAGCCCTTTCCCAAGGGGGAGCGGTCGGGCCAGTTCGTGGTCCTGGCCTCGGGCTTTGACGGCGACGCCGAGGCCCTGCCGATCCGCACCGACGCGCGGGTCGTGGCGGCGACGCTCAAGGCCGGCGACAGCGCCGACTATCCGCTGGGCGCCGCGCGGCGCGCCTATCTGGTGCCCGCCAAGGGCGAGGTCGAGGTCAATGGCGTGAAGCTGAACGCCCGCGACGGCGCCGCCATCGCCCAGGAGGACGTCGTCACCGTCAAGGCGCTGTCGGACGCCGAGATCGTCCTGGTGGACGCGGCCTGAGTTTTGGGATCAACCTGCCCGGTCAAGCTTGGCTTGGCCGGGCGACCCCCAGTGGGCGGCCGCTGAACGGGGTAGGAGACATAAACCATGGCTAAATCGGTCAGCGGCTGGTCGCCGCGCGCCCTGGCGGCCCTGCGCATCGCCGCGGGCCTGCTGTTCCTGGCCCACGGGGTCGTCAAGCTGTTCGGCTTTCCCGAAGGCGCTCAGCCCGGCGAGGTCGAGATCGCCTCGCTGTTCGGCGTCGGCGCGATCATCGAACTGGTGACCGGCGTCCTGCTGGTCCTGGGCCTGTTCACCCGTCCGGCCGCCTTCATCGCCTCCGGCCAGATGGCGGTCGCCTACTGGATGTTCCACTTCCCCAGCAGCCCCTATCCGGCGGCGAACGGCGGGGACGCGGCCATCCTGTTCTGTTTCGTCTTCCTGTACATCTTCGCCGCCGGCCCCGGCGCGTGGAGCCTGGACAAGCGCTGACGTCTCCGCGCCTCCCCTCGCCAACGAGGGGAGGCGTCTTCGCCTATCGCCGCCTGGGGGCATAGATGTCGGCCAGACGGTCGCGGGTTCCCTCGATCCGCTCCAGCCGCGGATAGCGAAGGCCCTCGTGGTAGTCGAAGGCGACGGTCCGGAAGCGATCACCCGTCTTCACCAGCAGTTCGATCGGCGCGTTTGTCCCCTTGGCGGCCGTCACCGCCTCGCGCAGGACTTCGGCCGAGGCCGCCTCGCCGTTCACCGCCACCAGGGTCCAGCCGGCGCCGATCCCCTGGTCGAAGGCCGGGCTGCCCCAGCGCACGTTGGCGATCCTGTCGCCCGACAGGGTGAAGCCCAGCGAATACTGGAAGTCGTTGGCCCAGCCGCTCTGCACCGCCTTTTCGGTCGTGTTCAGGTCGTCCGTATAGGTCAGCCGGTATCCGGCCCGCTCGATCCCGGCCAGCGGCGCGATCGCCTCCGGCCCCGCCGCGTCCAGCCGCTCGCGCAGGAAGCCGGCCCAGTCGTGAGGATGCACGGCGTTCAGCGCCGCGACCACGTCCTCGAAGGTGTAGCCCTGCGGCGTCCACGAACCGTCGTTGTGGCCGAAGAAGGCCTTGGCGAAATCGTCCAACGAGCGGCGGTTGTTCGTCGCCTCGCGGATCAGGGTGTCGGCGTCCAGCCAGACCAGCAGGCTCTCACGGTAATAGTCGCCGGTGCCCCGCATCCACGAGGTCCACTGGCCCGGGACGCGATAGCCCAGCAGATTGTGGTTGTTGGTGTCCTGCAGAGGCCGCCACTCTCGGCCCGGCTGGTTGTCGTAGAAGGCGGCGATGGTGGCCAGCAGCGCCCGCGCCTCGTCCATGGGATGCAGGCCCGACCGCGCCGCCAGCACGTCGCCCCAGTATTCGGTCTGGCCCTCATAGACCCACAGCAGGGTGTTCTGGGTCGGGACGTTGTGGTTGGCGGTCAGCTCGTCGGCCGGCCGCATGAACTTGCCGTTCCATGAGTGGGTGTATTCGTGCGGCAGCAGGGCGCGGTCGCCGGCGCTCTTGTTCCAGGCGCTGAAAAAGTCCGGCGCCGAGGTGTTCTCGGAACTGCGATGGTGCTCCAGGCCGATGCCGCCCATCTGATCAGTCAGGCCGAACAGAAATTCGTAACTGTCGAAATGGCGCGCGCCGAACAGCCGGTCGGTCTGGGTCACCATGTTCTCATAGAAGCCCAGTTGCTCGGCGGTGGGCTGGATGTTCTTCGCCTCGTCGCCGAACAGGTTCAGCCAGACATCGTCGCCACTGGGATCGATGTCGATCCGCCGATGGTGCGCGCCCGCGAACAGGGGGCTGTCGATCAGGGTGTAGAGGTCGGTCTGGGCGAAGCTGACCCACTGGCCGTCCGTGCCCGTCGCCTGCAGCGCCACGCCGTGGCTCCAGCCCTCCGGCAGGCGGATCGACGGCGCCACCGCGATGCGATTGGCGAAATAGCCGGCGGGATAGAGGATGGCCTTCTCCCACTGCATGTTCAGCATCGACGGCGCCTGCACCACCCGCCACTGTCCCGGCGGCTGGGTCAGCCATTGGAAGCGCACATCGACGGCCGAGACGCCGGCCGGCACGTCCAGATGGAAGGCGTAGGGATCCAGGGTGTCGCGCACCCACTCGATCCGCTGGCCGTTCGCCGTCACCGTCAGGCCCGAGAGCAGTTGCACCGGCCCGGTGGCGGCGTGGTTGCCGGGCAGATACTTCGGATAGAGCAGCGTCAGCGGCCCGGCCTGGGCGACAGGGATGGTCTGCTCGACCTGGATGATGCGGCGATCCAGATCGGTGACATCGGCGCGGTACTGGATCACGCCGGGATAGGGCCGGTCCACCGGCGCCGGGATGGCCGGCTGCGGCCGGGGCAGGGCCAGGGCGGCCTGGGACGGGTCCGTCACCACCGGCGTGGACTGGAAGGTCTGCGCCAGAACCGGCGAGGCGGCGCCGCAGAGCAGGGCGGCGAGGCAGGCGGCGGTCAGGCGTGTACGCGACATCGAGGCATCCGGACTGAAAAGGAGGAGGCGCAACCTCGACCGCGCGCCTCCCCTTCGTCAACCCGCGGTCAGCGCCGACGGGGCGTCAGAATGTCGCCCAGGCGATCCGGCGTCCCCTCGATCCGCTCCAGGTGCGGGTAGCGCAGGCCGTCGTGATAGTCGAAGGCGACGGTGCGGTACTGGTCGCCGTCCTTGACGATCATCTCGATCACCGTCGCCGGATCCTTGGCGGCGGTGATCGCCTGGGCGATGCGATCGGCGTCGGCGGCGCGACCGTTCACGGCCACCACCTCCATGCCCGGCGCAAGGCCAGCCTTGAAGGCCGGGCTGTCCCACTGGACGCTGCGGATATTGTTCGACGCGCCCGTCTGGATGCCCAGCGAATAGGTGAAGTCGTTGCGCTTCAGCTCTCCGTACAGCGTCTTCTGGTAGTCGCTGGGCGTCTCGCGATAGACCAGCCGCCAGCCGCCGCGCGCCAGCCCGTCCAGCGGCGCGCCGGGCCCGTGCCCGTCCAGCCGCGTCCTCAGGAAGGCGGCCCAGTCGTTCTCGACAACTCCGTTCAGCGCCGCGACCACGTCCTCGAAGGTGTAGGGCTTGGCTTCATAGCTGCCGTCCTCGACGCCGTAGAAGGCCTTGGCGAAATCATCCAGCGATTTGCGGCCATTCGTCCGCTCGCGGATCAGGGTGTCGACGTCCAGCCAGATCAGCTGGCCTTCCGAATAGTAGTCCTCGTCCCGCTGCCAGCTCAGCCAGGCCTTGGGGCGCCGCTGGCTGATGATCGGGTCGTTGGTGGTGTCCTGCATCGCCCGCCATTCACGGCCGACGCGCGCGTCGAAGGTCGCCGCCGTCATCGCCAGGCTGTCCATCGCCTGCTGCTTGCTGAGCAGGCCCGACCGCGCCGCGATCACTTGGCCGTAATACTGCGTCTGCCCCTCATAGACCCACAGCAGGCTGTTCTGCAGCGGGGTGTTGAAGTTGGGCACATACTGGTCTGCGGGCCTCCGCCACTTCCCGTCCCAGGAGTGGTTCATCTCGTGCGACAGCAGATCCCGGTCGCCCAGGTGCGTGGCCCAGCCGGTGAAGAACTCCGGATCGACCGAGTTTTCCGAACTGCGGTGGTGCTCCAGCCCGATGCCGCCCAGCTTGTCGGTCATGGCGATCAGGAAGTCGTAGTGGTCGAAGTGCCGCGCGCCGTACAGCCGGTCGAACTGGTCGACCATATTGCGCAGGATCTGGATCTGTTCTTCCGTGGCCTCCAGGCTCTCGGGCTTGTCGGCGACGAAGTTGGCCCGCACCGGCGATCGGCCGCCCGGATCCAGGTCGACCTGGCGATAGTGCAGCCCCGCGAACATCGGGCTGTCGATCAGCACCTCCAGGTTCACCGGCTTGAAGGTCTGGATGTCGCCGGCCTTCGTCTCCGGCTCCAGCGCCGTGCCGAATCGCCAGCCGGTCGGCAGCTTGACGCTGGGCTGCAGGGTGATGTTCCGCGACCAGTGGCCAGCCGGGTAGAGCAGCATCTTCTCCCACTGGATGTTCAGCATCTCGGGCGTCATGGTGATCCGCCCCTGGGCGCCTTCGGTCGGCGAAAGATGCTGGAACCGCGCCACGATCTCGCTCGCGCCCGCCGGAACGTCGATGTGATAGGCCAGGGGGTGCAGGGTGTCGCGCACCCACTCGACCCGCTGACCGCCGGCGGTGATCTCCAACCCGCCCAGTTGGCGCACCGGCCCGACCGGCCCGTGATTGCCCGGCAGCCATTCGGGGAAGAACAGCACCATCGGCCCCGCCTGCGCGACCGGGATCGTCTCGGTCACGTCGAAGATGTGCTGGCTCAGATTGGTGGCGTCGACCTCCAGCCGGATCACGCCCGGGTAGGCGACGTCCCGAACCGCCGGAATTGGCGGCAGGCTGACCGGCAAGGCCGGCGGCGCGGCGCCCGCATCAGCCTGCGCCAGCGCGGCCGGCGCGGTGGAAACGAGAAGAAGGGCGGCGAAGCCGGCGGCGCTCAGGCGAGATGGGGGCATCGGATACTCTTGGGACGGACACGAAAGGCGCGACAGTCCGCCGCACCCCCGCCGGCGTCAACCCCGAGCGCCTGTCAGCCTGCCGGATTGATCTCGAGCAGTTCGACGGTGAACCGCAGGGTCGAGTTCGGCGGCAGTTCGTCGCCACCCACCCAGCGCGAGCCGTAGGCCAGGTCCGAGGGAATGACGAACTCGAAGGTCTCGCCGACGCGCATCAGGGCCACGCCCTCGGTCCAGCCCTTGATGACCCGGTTCAGCGGGAAGGACGCCGGCTCGTTGCGGGCATAGGAGCTGTCGAACTCGCGTCCGTCGATAAAGGTCCCGCGATAGTGGACCTTGACCGTGTCGGTCGCCGCCGGCTGGGCTGCGTCGGGGCGGGCCTTGCCGACGCGACGGTACTGCAGGCCGCTTTCGGTGGTGGTCCAGCCGCGTCGCGCGCCGTTCCAGGCCAGATAGGCGCGATTGCCGGCGTCCCAGCCCGCCTGCGTGCCCGGCGTGGCGACGTTGTCGGCCGCGCGCGCGGCGGCCAGCGACGTCTCTTCATAGCTGACGGGCGTGTGCGCGCAGGCGGCGACGATCAGGGCGGAGGCGCTCAGGGCCAGGAATCGCAGGGTCATGCGCAGAACCTTAGCAGGTCGTGCGTCCGTGCCCACCTGCAAGCATGGCGAATTTGCAAAATCGACTCTTTGCACTTTCGCAAACGGCGAAGCCTGTCTAGAAGCCGCCTCCGAATTCGACGGGAGGATTTCATGACTCGACGCTTGGCTCTGACGGCGACCGCAGCCCGGGCCTGCATCGCGGCGGCCTGCCTGATGGCTCCGGCGGCTTGGGCCCAGAGCGTCCCTGCGTCCCTGGACGAGGTCGTGGTCACCGGCTCCCGCATCGCCGGCGGCGATCGCCTGGCGCCGGTCGATGTCGTGGACCGTCAGACGTTCGCCGCCGCCGGCGTCTCCGACGCTTCGCAACTGGTGCGGCTGCTGACCGCCAACTCCGGCTCAGAGGCTCAGGTCGATCAACTGAACCAGCCCCAGAGTTCGGGCACCGCTCAATTCAACCTGCGCAATCTCGGCCTCGGCTCCACCCTGGTCCTGGTGGACGGCCAGCGCTGGACCAACAGCGCCGTGGTCGCCACCGACGGCTCGGCCTTCGTCGACATCAACTCCCTGGTCCCGATGATCGCGCTGGAGCGCATCGAGGCAGTCAAGGACGGCGCCTCGGCCGTCTACGGCTCCGACGCCGTCGCCGGCGTCGTCAACTTCATCACCCGCAAGGGCGTGACCCGCCCCGAAATCAGCGCCAAATACGCCGTCGCCGACGGGTCCGAGGAATCCGTGATCGAGGCTATCGGCGGCCTGTCGCTGGCGGGCGGCGACCTGACCCTGGCGGCGTCGCACTTCCACCGTTCCGCCCTCGGCTCGGACGAGCGCGCCTTCACCCAGGCCGAGACCTACGGCCGCGCGCCGTGGACGGCCGTGACCAGCTACGGCCAGCCCGGCTCCTATTTCCGGCCCAGCACGAAAGGCTTCTCCCCCGATCCCGACTGCGGCGATCCCGCCTTCGCCGAGGCCTATCTGAACAGTCCCGCCGATACCTTCTGCCGCCTCGACTACTCCGACTTCTTCGATCTGGTCCCGCAAGAGACGCGGACGCAGCTGTTCGTCGACTACGGCCGTCCGCTGGCGGGCGCCGACCTGTGGCTCCAGGGCGCCTGGTCCTCGACCGAGACGGCCGCGCGCCAGTCGCCGTCCCTGCCGATCCTCGCGCGGAGCTTGACCGTGCCGGGCTCCCATCCCGACAATCCGTTCGGCGAGGATGTGCTGTTCCGCGGCCGCCTGCTGGGCGCGGAGGCCGGCGCCTCGATCGCCGACTTCGCCTATGAGACCTGGCGCCTCGCCGGCGGCCTGTCGGGCGACCTCTCGGGCGGCTGGACCTGGGATCTGTCCGCCACCGCCAGCCGCCAGCATGTCGCCTATGACAAGCCCGACGCCATCGGCAGCGCTCTGCAGAACGCCCTGAACGGCCTGGGCGGCCCTGGCTGCGATCCGGCCTCCGGAACACCCGGCGTCGACGCCTGCCGCTACTTCAACCCGTTCGGCAGCGCCTACCTGGGGACGGGCGCGGCCAATGACGCGGACCTGGTCGACAGCCTGATCGGCTCCACCGGGCTGCGCGGTGCAGCCGGGCTGGTGACGCTGGACGCCTCGACCGGCGGTGAAGCCTTCGTTTGGGGCGGCGGCTCGATCGATGTGGCCCTGGGCGCCCAGTACCGCCGATCCACCTTCCGCCACGACTGGAGCGATCTGGTCAACGCCGGCGACCTGCTGACCGCGGGCTACTCCCCCGATTTCGACGGCGATCAGGAGGCCCTGGCCGCCTTCGCGGAGGCGCGCGTCCATCTGGGCGACCGAATCGAGGCGCAACTGGCCGCGCGCTACGAATCCTATGGCGGCGACGACGGGAAGCTGAGCCCCAAGGTCGCTGTGCGCTGGGATGCGACCGACCGCCTGGCCCTGCGCGCCTCATGGAGCCAGGGCTTCCGCGCTCCTTCGGTCTACGCCCTGACCGGCGCCCAGGCCTCGCAGCCTTCAGTGTTCGATCGGGGCGCCTTCGTGTTCGTCAACACCCTGACCTCGGGCGATGCCGACCTTAAGCCGGAGGAGTCCGAAAGCCTGACGCTGGGCGCCCTGTGGCGGCCGCTGCCCGGGCTGGAGCTTGGCCTCGACGCCTGGCGGTTCGACTACGCCAACCTGGTGGTGAAGGAATCGGCCCAGGCGATCATCAACCAGGCCGCCGCCGACGACGCGGCCGGCCTGACCGGCACGCCGGCGCAAGCGCGCGTCGCCCGCTCCAGCTCGGGGGCCCTGACCTTCGTCCAGCTGTATTTCACCAACGCCTCGTCGATCGAGACGCAAGGACTTGATCTGTCCGCCCGTTATTCGCGTGACCTGCTGGGCGGCGTCGCCACCGCCTCGGCGACCTGGACCCACGTCGACCGCTACGACATCCGTCTGACGCCCGGCGCCGCGGCGACCTCCGGCCTGGGCTCGACCAATCTGAACACGCTCGGCCGGTCCCTACCTGAAGACCGCGGCGAGTTCGGCCTGACGTGGGCCGACGCGGCCAACAGCCTGACGGCGCTGGTCCACTACACATCGGGCTACATCAACGACCGCAGCGGCATCACCGATCCGGACATCGAAAGCCAGACCACGGTCGACGTGCTCTACACCCGCGCCATCGGCCGCGACCTCGACCTTGCGCTGGGCGTGGTCAACCTGACTGACGAGGACCCGCCGCTGGCCCAGTTCGCCCTCGGCTACGACCCCGTCGTCGCGGACCCGCGCGGCCGCGTCGTCAGCATCGGTGTGACGAAGCGGTTCTGATCAGGCGGCCTGGGCGTGCGCCGAGGGAAGGGCGGCGCTGATGGCTTCGATCAGGGCGTGGATCTCCAGCGGCTTCGCGACGAAGCCGTCCAGCCCGGCCTGGCGGCCTTGCTCGCGCACCGTCTGGGACACGTCGCCGGACAGGAGCACCAGCGGGGTGTGGCGGGCGGGCCCTTCTTCCTGGCGAATGCGGCGCGCCGCCTCGAAGCCGTCGCAGACGGGCATGCGCAGGTCCAGCAGGACCAGTTCGTAGGCTCCGTCGCGCCAGGCGGCCACGGCTTGGTCGCCGTCCTCCACCACTGTCACCTCCACGCCCAGCGACGGCAGGATGGCGGCCAGCACGCGGCGGTTCACGGCGTTGTCGTCGGCCGCAAGAACGTGCAGCCCGGCCAGGCCTGGGCGTTCCGTTTCCGCCTCGGCGCCGCTGCCACGCTGCAGGGGCAGGTCGACGGTGAAGCACGACCCCTGACCCAAGGCGCTTTCCACGCTGATGTCTCCGCCCATCATCCGGGCCAAGGAGCGTGAGATGGACAGGCCCAGGCCCGTGCCGCCGTGTTTGTGGGATGTCTCGGCGCTAGCCTGGACATAGGGTGCGAACAGCCGACCCACGGTGGCCTCGTCCATGCCGACGCCGCTGTCGCGCACGGAGATCCTCAGGCCGCCCTGCTGCGGACCGGAGACCGAGACCGTCACCTGGCCCTCGGGCGTGAACTTGACCGCGTTGGAGATGAGGTTGGCCAGGATCTGGCCGATCCTCACCTTGTCGCCGATCCATTCGCCGCCCACCCCGGGGGCGACCTCGATAAGCAGTTCCACGCCCTTCTTGCGCGCCACCTCGCCGAAGGCCGCCTTCATGCGGGTCAGGAGCCGGTTCAGGTCGAAGTCGGTCTCCAGCAGCTCCAGCCGCCCGGCCTCGATCTTGGAGGCGTCCAGAAGATCGTTCAGCAGGGCCGTCAGCGTTTCGCCGGACTCCAGCGCGACCTCCAGCCGCTGCTTCTGGGTCAGGGGCATCGGCTCGGCGGCCATAACCTGCAGCATGCCCAACATGCCGTTGAGGGGCGTTCGAATTTCGTGGCTGACGACCGCCAGGGTCCGAGCCTTGCTCCTGGCGAAGGCCAGGGCCTCGCGTTCGCGACGGGCTGACGCGCGCACCGCCCATGCCGCGAGCCCGGCCCCGAAATCCCAGCGCGGCCAGCGCCACGCCGACGACGCTGGCGCGCGCCGAGGCGTAGGCGCGCTCGCGCTCGGCCTCTCGTTCAACGGTCAGCATGGCTTCTTCCGCCCGCAGTTCCGCGAGCAGTCGACGCATGTCGTCCATGGCCAGTCGACCGTGTTCGGCCAGGGCGGGGTCTGCGGCCTCGGTCTTCGGCCGGGAAAGCTGTGGTTCCGCGTAGTCGAGCCGCCAGCGCCCCATGGCCTGGCGAAGGTCATCAAGGCGGGCGATCTGAGCTGGATTGTCGGCTGTGAGGCTGGTCAGAACGTTCAGCTCTTCATCAAAGGCGGCCCGGCCGGTGTTGTATGGCTGCAGAAAGGCGGGGTTTCCGCCACTTTCCGAGTAGCCGCGAATGCCGGTCTCCTGATCGACGGCGGCCGTGAGAAGATCGGCGGTGGACCTTTCGACGGCCGCCGTATGCTGAACCGACCGGTCAGCGGCGTCGATGGTGTCGAGGTTCATATGAACCACGGAAACGAGCACGGTCACCATGGTCACCATGGCCGCCACGATCACGCCGGCCGAGCGCGCGGCGCGCGTTCGACCCAGTGCGCGAAGGCGGCCGAGGGGGGGCGAATCTATCATGTCCGGAACCGTACTTCTGACGTCCGGCCGGAATAGGGGGCGAGGATAAATATTGTCTTTCCATCGCGCTAAGGATCATCGTCTATCCCGCTCCGCCCGCCCGTTCCCTGAAGGATTGAAATGACCGCCACCCTCTACGGCATCCCCAACTGCGACACCGTCAAGAAGGCCCGCGTTTGGATGGACCAGCATGGGGTCGCCTATGCCTTCCACGACTACAAGAAGGCGAGCGTGGACCGGGCGAAGCTGGAGCAGTGGGTCGGTGAGCATGGCTGGGAGACCGTCCTGAACCGCGCCGGCGCCACGTTCAGGAAGCTGCCCGAGGCCGACAGGGGCGATCTGGACCGCGACAAGGCCGTCGCCCTGATGCTGGAGCAGCCGTCGATGATCAAGCGCCCGGTGCTGGATCTGGGCGACCGCCGGCTGGTCGGGTTCAAGCCCGAGGTCTATGCGGCGGCGCTGGGCTGACGCGGATTCGCCTGGCCGTGTCCGCTGCGTCCGGACCGGGCGTCGACCGGACTTATCCCTCGACTTAACCACAACCGCGCCCCATCGTCTGTGGGCGCTCGACCCCGGCCTGATTTCGAATGTTCCTTTTTCGCCGCCTTTCGCACTTGTGCTGATGTGCGCTTCGATGACCGCTTCATAGATGAACTGAAGTCTCGCCTTCGCCCCTCCGACGTGATCGGGCGCACGGTGAAGCTCAAGCGGCAGGGGCGGGAGTACGTCGGGCTGTCGCCCTTCTCCAAGGAGAAGTCGCCGTCGTTTTTCGTGAATGACGACAAGGGTTTCTTCCACGACTTCTCGTCCGGCAAGCATGGCGACATCATCTCCTTCCTCCAGGAGACCGAGCGGCTCAGCTTCGTCGAGGCGGTCCAGCGCTTGGCTGGCGAGGCCGGGATGCAGCTGCCGGCCGAGGACCCGCAGGCGGCGGAACGCGAGCAGAAGCGTCAGGGCCTGTCCGACTGGATGGACCTGGCCCAGAAGTGGTTCGCCGCGAACCTTCGTCGCACGCCCGGCAAGGCGGCGCGCGAGTATCTGGACAAGCGCGGCCTGCCCGAGGACCAGTGGGAGCGGTTCGGCCTGGGCTATGCGCCCAACGACCGCGAGGGGCTAAAGCAGGCGCTGGTCCAGCGCGGCGCCAAGCCGTCCGAGCTGGTCGAGGCCGGTCTGCTGATCTCGCCCGAGAGCGGCGGGCAACCCTACGACCGTTTTCGCGACCGGCTGATGTTCCCGATCCTGGATGCGCGCGGGCGCATCGTCAGCTTCGGCGGCCGGGCGATGAACCCGGATGACCGGGCCAAGTATCTGAACGGCCCGGAGAGTCCGCTCTTCCACAAGGGCGCCACACTCTACGGCCTGCCCGAGGCGCGGCGAATCCTGGGCGCGGAGTCGAAGAACGACCAGGCGATCATCGTCGTCGAGGGCTACATGGACGTCATCGCCTGCCAGCGCGCGGGCCTGCCGGCCGTGGCGCCGATGGGCACGGCCCTGACCGAAGAGCAGATGGAGCGGCTTTGGCGGGTGTCGTCCGAGCCGATCCTGTGTTTCGACGGCGATGCGGCGGGGCTGCGCGCCGCCTATCGCGCCATCGAACGCTCGCTGCCGCTGCTGAAGGCCGGGCGGTCGTTCCGTTTCTCGCTGCTGAGCGGCGGACAGGACCCGGACGACATCCTGCGCGACAAGGGCGCGCCGGCGCTGCGACAGGCCTTGGCCGAAACCCATGCTTTCTCGGAGGTTCTTTTCCGCCGCGAACAGGACGCGGAGCCGCTGGACACCCCGGAACGCAAGGCCGGGTTCAAGGCCAGGCTTCGAAACGCCGCATCGGCCATTCAGGATCGCGATCTGGCCGAACAGTACCGCCGCGACCTGTTCGACCGTTTCGACGCCCTGTTCCCCCGCGCCCCGGCGCGCGCGCCGTGGACGCCGGGGCAGGGGCGAGGACGTTCCGGCCCGCCGCCCAAGCTGGGTCAGACGGTCGAGGGCGCGCAGGCCATGCAATCGTTGTTTCGGGCCATCGAGCCGGTGCCAGCGGCGCTGGCGCACGGCGCCATCGACGATCCCGAACGGATGGACGACCATCTGGAGGCGATCGCGTCCCACGGCTTCGGCGACAAGGGGCTGGACGGCCTGGCGCAGGAACTGGTTCGGCTTCGTCTATCGGGACAATCCCTTGACTCTGCGGCCATGCGTCGCCATCTGGCGCAATCGGGTCACGATGCCTTAGTGCGCGAGGTCGAGAAGGCGGCGGCGAAGTCCGGCGCGCCATTCCTGGCCGCAAATGCGCCCCTCGCCGAGGCAAGGATCCGATGGTCGCAGGCGTTCGACGCTTCGACGCGCGTCGCCGCGTTGGAGGACGCCTTGGCCCAGGCGCGCGATGTGCCCGGGCAGGATGAGGCGTTCCGCCGGCTGAAGGCCGAGCGGGATGCGCTTCGCCGTGCGATCAAAGCCGGGACGATATGGGAAGACAGCGCGGGCTCGTAACCTTACGGACCGCCAGGCATTGTATTTTCGTCGGGGGGCCTGATCACCTCCTCGACCGGAGACAGACTGAACATGAGCGCACAGACCGAAACGCAGGAAACCGAGGTCGCGACCGACGGGCCCCTGCTCGATCTGACGGACGCCGGCGTCAAGAAGTTCATCAAGCAGGCCAAGGCCCGCGGCTATGTGACGATGGAGGAGCTGAACAAGGTCCTGCCGTCCGAGGAAGTCACGCCCGACGCCATTGAAGACACTCTGGCCATGCTGTCCGAGATGGGCGTCAATGTCGTGGAGGCCGAGGAGGACGCGCAGGAGCAGCAGTCCACCGACGTCGCCGCCGCCGCCGGAACCGCCGTCGCCGAAACGCCTGCCAAGGCCGCCTATGACCGCACCGACGACCCGGTGCGGATGTATCTGCGCGAGATGGGCTCGGTCGAGCTGCTGAGCCGCGAGGGCGAAATCGCCATCGCCAAGCGCATCGAAGCCGGCCGCGACGCCATGATCTCGGGTCTGTGCGAAAGCGCCCTGACCTTCGAAGCCATCATGGTCTGGCGCGACGAGCTCGAGAACAACCGCATCCTGTTGCGCGAGGTCATCGACCTCGACGCCACCTATGGAGTGCTGAACCCGTCCTCCCTGCCGGGCGCCGCCCAGTCAGAGGGTGAAGAGGAAGAAGAGCCCGAGGATAAGCCGGCGGCGGAAGACAAGCCCGAGTCCGACGACGACGACGACGACGACTTCGATGACGGCGGCGGCATGTCGATTTCGGCCCTGGAAGCCGAGCTGCGCGACGGGGTGATGGAGGTTCTGAACGCCATCGCCGCCGACTTCGGCGAGTTCCGGGCGCTGCAGGACAAGCTGGTGCAGGCGCGGCTGAAGGGCGAGACCCTGAGCGCCAAGGACGAGAAGGCCTATCAGGCGCTGACGACGGCCATCTCGGATCGTCTGAAGACGATGAAGCTGAACAACAACCGCATCGAGGCGCTGGTCGAGCAGTTGTACGCGATCAACAAGCGCCTGATCGGTCTGGAAGGGCGTCTGCTGCGCCTGGCCGACAGCTACGGCATCTCGCGTCCGGAATTCCTCAAGGCCTATTTCGGCGCCGAGCTGGACCCGACCTGGTCGGAACGGGTCAAGGAGATGGGCGTCCGCTGGACCAAGTTCAGCGAGAACGAAGCCAGCCAGATCGCGACCATTCGCACCGACGTCGCCGCCGTGGCGCTGGAAGCCGGCCTGCCGATCGACGACTATCGCCGCATCGTCCAGACCGTGCAGAAGGGCGAGCGCGAGGCCCGTCAGGCCAAGAAGGAAATGGTCGAGGCCAACCTGCGCCTCGTCATCTCCATCGCCAAGAAATACACCAACCGCGGCCTGCAGTTCCTGGACCTGATCCAGGAGGGCAACATCGGCCTGATGAAGGCGGTCGACAAGTTCGAGTACCGCCGCGGCTACAAGTTCTCGACCTACGCCACCTGGTGGATCCGCCAGGCGATCACCCGCTCGATCGCCGACCAGGCCCGCACCATCCGCATCCCGGTGCACATGATCGAGACGATCAACAAGATCGTCCGCACCAGCCGCCAGATGCTGCACGAGATCGGCCGTGAGCCGACCCCGGAGGAACTGGCCGAAAAGCTAGCCATGCCGCTGGAGAAGGTGCGCAAGGTCCTGAAGATCGCCAAGGAGCCGATCTCGCTCGAAACGCCGATCGGCGACGAGGAAGACAGCCACCTGGGCGACTTCATCGAGGACAAGAACGCCGTCCTGCCGATCGACGCCGCCATCCAGTCGAACCTGCGCGAGACCACCACCCGCGTGCTGGCGTCGCTGACGCCGCGCGAGGAGCGGGTTCTGCGGATGCGCTTCGGCATCGGCATGAACACCGACCACACGCTGGAAGAGGTCGGCCAGCAGTTCTCGGTCACCCGCGAACGGATCCGTCAGATCGAGGCCAAGGCGCTGCGCAAGCTGAAGCACCCCAGCCGGTCGCGCAAGCTGCGGTCCTTCCTGGACAGCTAGGATGATCAGGGCGGCTCCGATGGGGCCGCCCTTTTCCTTGGCGAGAGGGCATGGGCCGAAAGCACGTCAATCTGGGGCAGGCGCCGGCGAAGGGCGATCTGCCGCAAAAGGTCTGCGCCGCCTGCTGTCTGCCGTTCACCTGGCGCAGGAAATGGGCGCGGGACTGGGCGCAAGTCCGTTTCTGCTCGGATCGATGCCGGGCGAAGGGCGCGCAGGCTCACAAGCCGTGATCGATGGGGCTGGGGACCCAGGCGGAATCGGGTAGGCTGGCGCCATGATCCCCAGCCGTTCCGCACATCGCCCATCGCCGTCCCGCGCCGTCCGGGTCGCCCTGTGTCTAGGGCTGGCCAGCGCGCTGACGATGGCGGGCTGCGTGCGGCGGCCGCCCGAACCGTTGCGCCCGAGGCCCTATCCCCATTCGCAGACGCCCGCGCCGCTTGTCGGCGGCTTGGTGGATCGGCCGATCGACAGAGGGACGCAGGGCGCGGTCGTGCGGGTCGGGTCCGATTTGGGGCAATGCATGGCGCAACTGACGGCCGCCCGGGTGCGGTTCAGTCCGGCGCCGGATCGCGTCAACACCGAGACCTGCGGCCTGCGGCAGGGTGGTGTGCTGGGCGCGGACATGGGGACGGTCGCGCGCATGGCGCCGGGCGACGTGGACATGACCTGCCAGACCGCCTTGGCGCTGAGCATCTGGCGGCGCCAGTCGGTGGAGCCGGCGGCGCGCGAGATCCTGGGCTCGGACGTGGTCCAGATCGATCATTTCGGCGCCTATGCGTGCCGCAACGTGAACAACGGCGTCGGCTCGAAGCGGATCAGCGCCCATGCCCAGGCGGCCGCCCTCGACTTCGCCGGCGTGCGTCTGAGGGACGGACGACGCATCACCGTCGCCGACGACTGGAGCGGCGATACGGCCGAAGCCCGCTTCCTGCGCCGCATCCGCGACGACGCCTGTCGCGTCTTCGGCACGACGTTAAGCCCCGACTACAACGCCGTTCACCGCGATCACCTGCACCTGGAAGCGACCGACACCCGCTTCTGCCGCTGAGGCGAAGGCGCGACATCGCGTCCTTCGCAAATGCGAGATGCAGGTTGAACCGGATGCGCGGCTCCGCTTTCTAGACCTCCGGGCGGGGGTGTCCACGACGAGGTTTGCATGAACCTGCGCAGACGCGCCGTTCTCCAGGGCTTGTCCGGCCTGGGCGCCGCCTTCGCCCTGCCGCCCGGGCTGGCGCTGGCCCAAGACGGCGAGACCTTCAGCTTCGACACCCTCAAGGCGCTGGCCCGAGACCTGGCCGCGCGCCCGCACGTGCCACGCCCCGAGGCGGCGGGCGACCTTGACGCCCTGACCTATGACGAAGGGTTCCGCGTCGTCTTCAATCCGCGGCGGACGGTTACGATGGGCGGCGACTGGGGCCTGCAGTTCTTCCCCCTGGGCACGCTGACGCGGCGCGCGGTCGAGATCAACCTGGTGGAAGGAGGCGTCAGCCGGCGGCTGGCGTATGATCCGTCCTGGTTCATCGTGCCGGAAGACAGCCCGTTCAACGCCCTGCCTGACGACATCGGCTTCGCCGGATTTCGGGCGGTTGCGGGGCCGGGGCGGGCGGAGTGGCTGTCCTTCCTGGGCGCGTCATATTTTCGTTCGCCCGCACCGTTCGCGCAGTACGGCCTGTCGGCGCGAGGGCTGGCGCTGGACACCTACGCCAAGCAGCCGGAGGAGTTTCCGGATTTCACGCGCTTCTGGCTGGGGCCGGACGCGGATGGCCGGCTGGTGGTCCATGCCCTGATGGAAAGCCCCGGGGTGGTCGGCGCCTACCGCTTCGCCCATGGTTGGTCCGGCGAGGCGCTGGTTCAGGACGTCGAGGCCATGCTGGTGTTTCGGCGCGGCTTCGAACAGCCCGGGATCGCGCCCCTGACCAGCATGTTCTGGTACGGCGAGAACTCATCGGGCCCGCGCGAGGACTGGCGGCCCGAAATCCATGACTCGGACGGGTTGGCGATCTGGACCGGCGCCGACGAGCGGATCTGGCGGCCCCTGTCGAATCCGCCGCGCGTCGTGACCAGCACCTTCGCCGACGAGAACCCACGCGGCTTCGGCCTGATCCAGCGCGACCGCGACCACGACCACTATCAGGACAGCCAGGCCTATTACGACCGGCGGCCCAGCCTGTGGGTCGAGCCGATCGGAAACTGGGGGCGAGGCAGCGTCCGGCTGGTCGAGGCGCCGACCCGCACCGAGACGCTGGACAACATCGTCGCCTTCTGGACGCCGGCGGTCCGCCCCGAAGCCGGCCAGACGCGCACCTTGCGCTACCGCCTGACCTGGGATGGGGACGCCCCCGGCCTGCGCGACCTCGGGCGAGTGGTGGCGACGCGAGCCGGCCGGGCCGGCCCCCCTGGCGCGCCGCCCGGAGCCGGGCG
>NZ_JAYRPA010000075.1:0-9357 GCF_041911375.1 Brevundimonas sp.
GCAGGCCCTCGAACCGATCGACGCCGTCGCGGGTGACGCCGCGCACCGCGCCCTGCGCCGCCGTCGCCGTGGGCGCCTCGCCTGCCGACGCCTGCGCAGCGGGCGACGACAGCGCGTTCAGCAGCAGGATGGTGAGGCCGAGGCGGGACAGGCGTCGCATCATCGGCCCGGCATCGGACAAACGCGAGCGGGGCGCAAGCCGGCGCGATGGCAATTCGGCGCGTTCGACCCCACTATCGGGGCTGAAGCTTGAGGGGACGCGCATGGCCGAGGCGGCGACAGGACTGGATCTGGGCGCTGCGGCGGCGCTGCTGGCGGCGGGCGTGGTCGCGGTGCCGATTTTCCGCAAGGTCGGCCTGGGCTCGGTGCTGGGCTATCTGGCCGCCGGCCTGGCCATCGGACCGTTCGGCCTGGGCCTCTTCCAGGAACCGGAGACCATCCTGCACGTCGCCGAGTTCGGCGTGGTCATCTTCCTGTTCATCATCGGGCTGGAGATGCGGCCCAAACGGCTGTGGGGACTGCGGAAGGACATCTTCGGCCTGGGCGCGACCCAGGTGATGGCGTGCGGCCTGTTGATGACTCTGGCGGCGATGGCCGTGGGCGTGTCGGCGCCGGTGGCCTTCGTCGGCGCGATGGGCTTCGTCCTGTCCTCGACCGCCGTCATCATGCAGATGCTGGAGGAGCGGGGCGAGATCGCCGGCGCCTCCGGGCAGCGGGCGGTGTCGATCCTGCTGCTGGAAGACCTGGCCATCGTGCCGCTTCTGGCCGTCGTCGCCGTCCTGGCGACCCTGACCGGCGTGGTGGACGAGAGCGCGCCGCCGCTGTGGCAGACGATCGCCTTCGCCGTCGCGGCGGTGGCGGGCGTGCTGGCCGCCGGGCGCTGGGCGGTCAATCCCGTGTTCCGCCTGCTGGCGCGCTACGGCGGGCGCGAGGTCATGACGGCGGCGGCCCTGCTGGTCGTGGTCGGCGCCGCCTGGGCCATGGCGCTGGGCGGGCTGTCGATGGCCATGGGCGCCTTCCTGGCCGGGGTGCTGCTGTCGGAATCGACCTTCCGCCATCAGCTGGAGGCGGACGTGGAGCCGTTCCGCGCCATCCTGCTGGGCCTGTTCTTCCTCAGCGTCGGCATGTCGCTGGACGTGTCGGTGGTGATCGACCAGTGGCGCATCGTCCTGGGCGGCGTGCTGGGCTTCATGGTGGTCAAGGCGGTCGGCATCTACGCCGTGGCCCGCCTGTTCAGGTCCAGCCACCATGAGGCGATCGAACGCGCGGCCCTGTTCGCCCAAGGGGGAGAGTTCGCCTTCGTCCTGTACGGGGCGGCGGTGGCGGCGGGCCTGTTCTCGCCCGTGGTGGCGGCCATGCTGACGGCGATCGTCATCCTGTCGATGGCGTTGACGCCGCTGACGACCCTGTTGCTGGGGCGCTTGCTGCCCAAGGAAAGCGTCTCGGTCGAGGACGCCGAGGGCGTGGACTTCGCCAAGGACCTGCGCGGCCAGGTGCTGATCATCGGCTTCGGCCGCTTCGCCCAGGTGGTGTCCCAACCCCTGCTGGCGCGCGACGTGGACGTGTCGATCATCGAGAACGACGTCGAGATGATCCAGGCCGCCTCGCAGTTCGGGTTCAAGGTCTACTACGGCGACGGGACCCAGCTGCATACGCTGAGGGCGTCGGGCGCGGACGAGGCGGAGCTTGTGCTGGTCTGCGTCGACAAGCCGGAGGCGGCGGACCGCATCGTCGAACTGGTGAAGCACGAGTTCCCGACGACCCGGATCATGGCCCGCGCCTTCGACCGCGGCCATTCGATGCGTCTGATCCAGGCGGGCGTCGACTACCAGATCCGCGAGACCTTCGAGTCGGCGCTCAAGTTCGGCGAGCGCGCCCTGGTCGAGCTGGGGCTGGACGAACGCGAGGCCGCCGACACCATCGGCGACGTGCGGCGCCGCGACGACGCGCGGCTCGACCTGCAGCTGACCGGCGGCCTGGCGGCGGGGCGCCAGCTGATGCGCGGCAACCTGCCCACGCCCCAGCCGGCCCCCTACATCAAGCCCAAGCGCGAGGGCCGTCTGCTGAACGAGGACGAGGCGGGCCCGCCCGCGCCGGATATCCGGAGCGAACCCGCCGAGGCCTGACCTACTGGCTGACGCCGGTCTGCGTCTGGGCGCCGATCAGCTGCGCCTTGGCCTGCAGGTAGTCGTCCTGGGACACGGCCTGGGCGATGGCGTTGAAGCGCTCGACCTCAAGGCCCGAGCCCTGGACGGCGGCGGTCAGCTGGGCGCTCTGCTCGGGCGTGGCCTGACCGTTCTGAACCTCGGCCGTGACGGCGCGGATCTGGGTCATGGCGGTGACGTAGCGGGTCAGCTCGTCATCGGTGACGCTGGCCGCGGGCGTGCCGGGGGCCGGCGGCGTCGCCTTCAGCACGCCGATGCGGGCGACCAGCACCGGGTCCGACGACGCGGCGGTGGAAATGGCGTTGAAGCGGGTGACCTCCAGGCCCGACTCCTGGATGGCCGCGGCCATCTCGGCCTGCTGCTCGGGCGTGGGCTGGGCGCCGTTCAGGGTGTCGCTGACGGCGCGGACGCGGGTCATGGCGGCGTCGAACTGCTTCAGTTCCTCGTCGGTGAAGCCGGCGGCGGCAGGCGCAGCGGCGGGCGCGGTCGACGGCGGTTGGCTTTCCTGAGCCTGGGCGCCGGCGGCGGCCATCAGCACGGGGAGGGAAGCGATAAGGGCGAGACGGGGAGCGCGCATGGGCGTGTCCTTTTCGGTCTAGCGTCCACAGGGCGTCGTCCGGAAACGACGACGACGCAATCACGTCGTCGCTCCCCGTAGGATGTGGAGCCTTGAATGAGCGAAAAGGCGGGGAGCACCTCTAACCTAGTTACGCGGACGCGAATGGCAAATCCGTCGGGCTGGAGAGGCGATCAACGATGCGTTAGACCGGCGTGAACTTCTCCGGGGCCTCGCCATCATGAATCGTTTCGTCCTTGCACTCCTGGCGCCGGTCGCCGTGATCGCCGTGGTCGGTTCCGCCGCCACGGTGACGGCCTGGGGCAACACCGGCCACCGGCTGATCGGCGTGGCGGCCATGCGCGCCCTGCCTGAGGATATGCCGGCGTTCCTGAAGTCTCCCGCCGCCATCGCCGACGTCGGCGAACTGGCGCGCGAGCCCGACCGCTGGAAGGGCGCCGGCCAGCCGCACGACCGCGAGCGGGACACCGCCCACTTTGTCGACCTGGACGACCAGGGGCGGGTGATGGACCAGCGGGGCATGACGCTGGCCGAGCTGCCCCGGCTGAAATCGGAATACGACGCCGCCCTGACCAAGGCCGGACTGGACGTGAACGAGGCCGGCTGGCTGCCCTACGCCATGATCGACGCCTGGCAGAACCTGGAGCGCGACTTCGCCTACTGGCGGGTGCTGAACGCCGCCGAGAAGCGCGAGACCGACATGGAGCGTCAGGCCTGGTATCGCGCCGACCGCCTGCGTCGCGAGGCCCTGATCCTGCGCGACATCGGGGTGATGGGCCACTACGTCGGCGACGGCTCGCAGCCGCACCACACCACCATCCACTACAACGGCTGGGGCGATCATCCGAACCCCGAGGGTTTCACCAACTCGCGCCAGACCCATGCGATCTTCGAAGGCGCCTTCACCGGCCGCGTCGCGCGACTGGACGCAATCGAGGCGGCCATGCCGGCCGCGACGGACGCCGCCGGCTTCGATCCGCGGGCGCGCGCCGCGACCTATCTGACGACGACGCTGGGCACGGTCATCCCGTTCTACCGCATGGAGAAGGCGGGCGCCTTCCGCGACGCCGACCCGCGGGGCGCGGCCTTCGTGACCGAGCGTCTGGCCGCCGGCGCCGCGGAGTTGCGCGACTGGACCGCCGCCGCCTGGCGCGCCTCGGCCACGTCCTCGATCGGCTGGCCCGCCGTCAAGGTCGCCGAGGTCGAGGCCGGAACGGTCGACCCCTGGCTGTCGATGGTGGGCGAGGACTGAGGGGCATGACCGACACCACCGCCGACGCCCTGCACGACGCCGCCAGGGCCCACGAGGCGGGACTGCGCTATCCGGAGGCTGCGACGGCCTGGCAGGCCTATCTGGCCGCCAGGCCCGCCGATGGCAACGCCTGGTACAATCTGGGCCGGGTCCTGCGACGCATGCGTCGGTTGGACGATGCGCTGGACGCCTATGCCGAGGCGCTGCGCCAGGGCGCGGCCGACCCGTGGGAGGTCCATCTGAACCGCGGGGTGATCCTGTCGGACGATCTGCTGCGGCCCGAGGAGGCCCGGGTCGAGCTGGAGACGGCGCTGACCCTGAACCCCGCCTATGTCCCCGCTTGGCTGAACCTGGGCAATCTGCACGAGGACCAGGGGCGGCGCGAGCCGGCGCGGGAGGCCTATCAGCGGGCGCTGGCGCTGCGGCCCGACGATCCGATGGCCCTGTCGCGCCTGGCGGGCCTGGTCCCCGAGCCGGTCGGGGCCGACGAGCCGATGATCGGCCGCCTGCGCGAGGCCGTGACGGCGGTGCGGGGGCAGGACGTGTCGGCCATGCTGGACCGGGCGGACCTGGGCTTCGCGCTGGGACGCCTGCTGGATTCGTCCGGAGCCTATGACGAGGCCTTCGCCGCCTATCGCCTGGCCAACAACGCCAGCGCCGCGACCGGCGCCGGCCGGGGCGTCCGCTACGACCGCGCCGCAACCGAAGCCGTCGTCGACAAGCTGATCGCCATCGCGCCGCCGCCCCTGCCGCCGATCGAGGACGACGGCCCGGCGCCGGTGTTCATCTGCGGCATGTTCCGCTCGGGCTCGACCCTGGCGGAGCGGATCCTGGCGGCGCACAGCCAAGCGTCCGCCGGGGGCGAGATGGACCTGCTGCCCGCCATCGCGCGCAACGCTTTCAACCCCTTCCCCGAGGCCCTGGCGGTCCTGGACGCCGACAGCCGGCGCAAGCTGCGCGACGCCTATCTGGGCGGCTTGCGCGAGCGGGTGGCGCCGGCGCGGGTCATGACGGACAAGCGGCCGGACAACATCCTCTACCTCAGCCTGGCCAAGGCGCTGTTTCCGAAGGCGAAGATCATCCATACGGTCCGCGACCCGATGGACAACTGCCTGTCCGTCTATTTCCTGCACCTGTCGATGGCCTATGCGCAGGACTTGGAGGACACCGCGCACTGGCTGGCCCAGGAGCGGCGGCTGGCCGCGCACTGGAAGACCCTGTGGCCCGACGATGTCCACACGGTCGACTATGACGCCCTGGTCGCCGATCCGGAGCCGGCGGTGCGCGACCTGCTGGCTTTCTGCGGCCTGGACTGGGAGCCCGGCGTCATGGACTTCCACACGCGGGGCGGGCCGGTGCGGACGGCCAGCGTCTGGCAGGTGCGCGAGCCCCTTTACCAGCGTTCCTCGGGCCGCTGGCGCAACTACGAGGCCCATCTCGGCGGCCTGCGCAAGGCCCTGGAGGGCTACGGCCTGATCGACTGATCCTCCACCTTCTCCGTGATGAAGTGCCGGCCCTGACGGTCCTCGATCTCGACCACCCACAGGTCGGGGTCATAGCCGCGCTGGCGGGCGATGTAGGCGTCCAGCTCGCTCTCGCTGTCGCTGACCACGGGCTGGATCCACAGCCGTTCGCCGTCCGGGCCGAACGCCTCGGTGAACAGGCGCGCCGTGCGGGTCGACGTGTCATAGGCCTTGACGATCACCGAGCCGGCGCGGTCGTCGCCCTTCTTCACCACCGTGGCGAAGGCGCCGCCGATCTCGGCGCGGCGGATCAGGGCGCCGACCCACAGATCGCTGGACAGAAGCAATTCGCTAACCCTGCTCGGAAACGGAACCCACAGGCCATGGCGCTAGGGTGGGGGCATGAGGATAGCCCTTTCCCCGCGCGGCGCCAGACGCCTGATCGGCGCCGTACTGGCCGTCGCCCTGCCGACGTCGGCGATGGCGGCGCCGCAGGACCGCTATTACGAGCGCAGCTTCGTCCTGGCCGCCAATCAGCGCTGCGGCCTGTTCCAGCCCCAGGTCTCGGCCGCCCTGAACGCCGCCGCCTGGCAGGCGCGGGGCGCCGCCCTGCGCGCCGGGGCCAATGACCGCGAACTGGCCGAGACGGCGCGTCGCGCCCGCGCCCGCGCCGCCTCGACGCCCTGCGACTCCGGCGACCTGAAGCTGGTCGGCGGGCGGGTGCGGAAGGCCTTCGCGGGCTGGTCGCGCACGGCCCGGATGACCTTCCCGGGGGACCGGTCCGACTGGATCGCCGACCGCGCCGCCTATGCCCGCCCGACCTGGCGGCTGGTGCAGCAGTCGTCGGTCGGCGCCTCCCCCATCCGGCTGGGCGTCGTCGGCGGCCTGGATCGGCCCGACGTCATGACCGCCGTGGTGTCCTGGCACGGACGACCCCGCCCGACCGGGGCGAGGATCGTGCTGCGCGACGTTGCGGTGGCGCCCCGGCCCTGGCTGGCGCGCGAACTGCCGCCCCAGGCGCAGCGTCGCGCGGTCTGGGCGTCCAGCGTCGGCGCAGCCGAAAACGAGCTGCTGCCGTCCGGACGCGAGGCGGGCCAGGCCTGGCGGTTTCCCGCCGTAGCGGCGGAGGCCATGGGCCAGCTCGACCCCCGAGAGGCGGTCGTGGTCGAGTTCGTGTTCCGTGACGGCAGCGTGGCGCGCTCGACCTTCGAGGCCGGCGACTTCGCCGCCGGGCGGGCGTTCCTGGCGATGGGGCCGGTGTAGCGCGCGCGGTCCTCGCCTCTGCCCCGCAATGACAGGCCCAGGTCGGGGAATGTCGATCGAGGCTAGTCCGCCGTCTTGCGTCCGATCGGCAGGCGCACGCTGACGGCCGTGCCTTCGCCCAGGGTGCTGTCGATCACGGTGCGTCCCCCGTGCAGTTCGGCCAGGGACCGCACCAGCGACAGGCCCAATCCCGTGCCCTGCGCCCGCTGATCCGCGCCGCCCGCCTGTTCGAACGGCCGGCCCAGCCGCTTCAAATCCTCCGGCGCGATGCCGACGCCGGTGTCGGCGACCGACAGCTCGACCTCGTCGCCCAGCGGCTCCAGCGTCACGGTCACCGCGCCGCCGGCCTGGGTGAACTTGACCGCGTTCGACAGCAGGTTCAGCGCGATCTGCTTCAGCGCGCGGCGGTCGGCGGTGACCGGCAGCGGCGTCTCGGGCAGGACGCCGGCCAGATCCACGCCCTTCTCCGCCGCCTGCAATCGCATCAGGGCCACGGCCTCGGACACCGGATCGCGGGCGTCGAAATCCTCGAGCGCCAGCTGGTAGCGGGCGGCGTCGATCTTGGACAGGTCCAGCACGTCGTTGATCAGCGCCAGCAGGTGGCCGCCGGCCTGGTGGATGGAGTCGGCATAGTCGCCGTAGCGGTCGGGCAGGGGGCCGAACAGGCCCTGGCGCATGATGTCTGAAAAGCCGATGACCGCATTGAGCGGCGTGCGAAGCTCGTGGCTCATCGTCGCCAGGAAGCGGGTCTTGCCGGCGTTCTGGGCCTCGGCCTCGACCCGGGCTGCCTCCAGCCTCAGTTCGCGCGCATACTGGGCGCCGGCGTCGAAGGCCTGGGCGACCAGGCGCGGCGTTTCGCCGGGAAAGCGCCGCAGCACCAGGCCGACGCGTCGGTCCAGGGCCTGGCGCGGAGCGAACACCACCTCGGCGTCCTGTCCGCCCATGGCGCGGGCCAGGGCGGCGGACACGGCCAGACGATCGGGGCCGTGGACGGCGGCGATCAGCCCCTGCTCCACCAGGTCGCGCACCGACATCGCCGGGGGCGCGGCGCCATAGGCGGCCAGCACCCGCCCCTCCGGTTCGACCATCAGGGCCAGGGTCGGCTGGGCGTGCAGGAAGGCCTGGGTCTCGGCCGCGGCGGCCAGGGCCGCCCGTTCGCGCTCCTGCCGGGCGGCCCCGGCGATCCGCACCCCCGTGGCGATGGCCACCAAAGCCAGCAGCACCGACAGGGCCGTCAGGGCGGCCATCGGCGGCTGGGGCGGGTTCAGCCAGTTCGAGATCAGGCCGCACACCACCGCCAGGCCCGACGCCAGGGCCCCGACCCGCGTCAGCCGGTCGTCGCCGAACCGGGGATGGTCCAGCGCGATCCCCGCCGCCAGCGGCAGGGCGACCAGACCGGGCGCCGCGCCGCCGACGCCGCCGGTCAGGCCCGCCGCCGCGCCCGTGGCCAGCGCCCAGAAGCACAGCAGCGCCAGCCGGACGCCCGGATCGTCGCGCCACATCAGCACCAGGCCAGCCACGCCCGGCGCGGCCATGATCAGCAGGGCCGCGGGCGTCGCGCCCTCCGCCACCGGCTGGGCCCACTGGCTCAGCATAGCCAGCAGCGCCGATCCCACCGCCCAGGCGGCGTGCCACAGGGCCAGGGCCTGTGGTCCCGTCAGCCAGCCGCGCCCGGCGGCGCGGGCGGCGCGGGCCTGGACGTCTGAGGAAGGGTTCACGGCGTGGGTCAATCGGCGGTCCGGCGATCTGTCTGTGCGCAGGATACGCCTCGGCTTGTGGCCGCGCGAGGGCGCTCGCCCGTGGGGCGACTACCTTGAGATGCGCCGGATGCGGAAAGCTGGGGACGGTCGCGCCGGTTGTCGTTAACGCGCGCCGGGCCTATCTGGCGGCGATGAGCCAGACCGACCGCACCGCCCCGACCGATTCGCCGGACCAGGTCCTGTCCGCCCTGGCCGAGGACTTCGACCTGCTGGGCGACTGGGAGCAGCGGATCGAATACGTCATCGAACTGGGCAAGGGCCTGTCGCCGCTGCCGGAGGCCGCCCGGACCGAGGCCAACAAGGTGCCCGGTTGTGCGGCCCAGGTGTGGCTGTCGACGATGCGCGACCGCGGCCGGCTGTGGTTCGACGCCGATTCCGACAGCGCCCTGTCCAAGGGCAACATCGCCCTGCTGCTCAAGCTCTATTCCGGCCGCACGCCGCAGGAGATCCTCGCCTTCGACGCTCGGTCCGCCCTGGACCGCCTGGGTCTTCCCTCGGCGCTGACGCGCCAGCGCGCCAACGGCCTGAACAGCATGGTCGGCCGCATCCGTGAGGCGGCGCTGGCGGCGTAGGCGCGGTCGCCCTTCGACCTGGCGCCTCACCCGACGCCGTAGTGTTCCGCCAGCGCCTGCAGCCCCTGTTTCAGCAGGGTCTTGCCCTGCCGCCGCCTCAGGCCCAGCCCCGTCTCGGCCAGTTTCAGGCTGTCGCCGTGCACGCAGATGCGGCTGACGATGGGGCGAAGGCGCGGGCCGACGGCGACCAGGGCGGCCTCGACACGGCGCGCGGCCGACAGGATGCGCTCGCCCGGTTCGACCCGCGCCCCCGCGCCCGACGCGGTGCGTGGCAGGCCGTCCCAGCGCATGGTCAGCGGAGCGCC
>NZ_JAYRPA010000076.1:0-7484 GCF_041911375.1 Brevundimonas sp.
CGCGCCGCCGTCGCCGCGCCCGCCGACGCCAAGGTGGCCTATGCCGGACCGCTGAGCGGCTGGGGCCAGGTGGTGATCCTGGACCTGGGGCCGGGCTGGCGGGCGGTGATCGCCGGGCTTGAGACGGTGGAGGTCCAGGCCGACGCGCGCGTCGCCGACGGCCAGACCCTGGGGCGCAGCGGCCCGGACGGCGACGTCTATTTCGAGCTCCGCCGCGACGAGCGCCCGATCGATCCGGGCCCCTGGCTGCGCTAAACCCGTAATTGGTCTTTGCTTTCGGGCCTGACGCTGATTTTATCGGCGGGACGCCGCGTCGCCACGATTTGGTCGTGTCTGCGGGGCCTTTGATCGAACCGGGCGCCTCCCATGATCGGGCCCACCGAAAGAGACCGAATGCGTAAACTGCTCCTCGTCGGCTGCGCCGCCCTGGCTCTCGGCGGATCCGCCGCCGCCGTCGCCAGTCAGACCCCGCGCAACGAAACCTTCCGCATGCTGGAGCTGTTCGGCGACGTCGTCGGCATCGTCGAGCAGCTGTACGTGGTGCCGGTCGACAACAAGAAGCTGATCGAGGCGGCGCTCAGCGGCATGATGACGGCGCTGGACCCGCATTCGAACTATCTGCCGCCCGACAATTACGACGACCTGCGCGAGCGGACCGAGGGGCAGTATTCCGGCGTCGGCCTGACCATCACCTCCGAGGGCGGCCTGGTGAAGGTCATCTCGCCCATGGACGAGAGCCCGGCCGCGCGCGCCGGCGTCCAGGCGGGCGACGTCATCAGCGCCATCGACGGCCAGAACGCTGCGGGCCTGACCGTCAGTCAGGTGTCCGAGAAGTTGCGCGGCGAGGTCGGCACCAGCGTCAAGGTCACCTTCCTGCGCGACGGCGAGGATCCGCTGGAGGTCGTGCTGACCCGCGAGGTCATCAAGGTTCAGTCGGTGACCGGCCGCGTCGAGGGCGACTTCGGCTATCTGCGCGTCTCGACCTTCAACGAGAACACCGGCCGCGAGTTGACCGAGGCGATCGCCAAGATCAAGGCCGAGAAGCCCGGCGTGAAGGGCTATGTCCTGGATCTGCGCAACAACGGCGGCGGCCTGCTGACGGCGGCCATCGACGTGTCGGACGCCTTCCTGGAACGCGGCGAGATCGTCAGCCAGCGCGGCCGCAAGCCCGAGCAGATCGAGCGTTATTCCGCCAAGCCCGGCGACCTGACCGGCGGCCTGCCGGTGGTGGTGCTGATCAACTACGGCTCGGCCTCGGCGTCCGAAATCGTCGCCGGCGCCCTGAAGGATCACCAGCGCGCGACCATCCTGGGCCTGACCAGCTTCGGCAAGGGGTCGGTGCAGACGGTGATCCCGCTGCGCCAGGGCCGCGACGGCGCCCTGTCGATCACTACCGCGCGCTATTACACCCCGTCCGGCGCCTCGATTCAGAAGATCGGCATCGAGCCAGACTACGAGGTGGCGCGCTCGGCGGCCGAGGCCCGCATCGTTTCGCGCTCCAGCTTTATCTATTCCGAGGCGGCCTATGCGACCGCGCTGGACTCCTCCATCGGCGCCGAGCGCAAGGGCGCCCACACGCCGCGCGAGGCCCCGGGCGAGGACTACGACAAGGACAAGGACTATCAGCTGGAGCGCGCGCTGGACCTGCTGCGCGCCGGCGGCGACATCTCCAGGCTGAGCGCGCCCGCGGAAGGGATCGTCGTCACCGAACCGGGCTCGGAGCCCAAGCCGGATGCGACCCCGGCGGACGAACCGGAGACGCCGGACGAGCAGGAATAGGCGTTCGTCCGCCCGTCTTGCGCTCGCTCCTGCTTTGACGAAGGGGCAGAGGAGGCTGGCGCCGACTCGCCTCGGTTGCCTTCGCCCCTCTTTTCCTTCATAAGCCGCCGCTTCCGACGCAAGTGAACCTCGCGTCTCCACCTGAACGACCCCGGCCCGCCGGACGAGTCAGGCGAGAACCCTCCGCCGACGTGATCGTCGCCGGGGGCCGTTGTCGTATGGAGCCGCTTCGCCTGCGCCACATGAGGTAGTGAATGTTCGAGGCTCTGAACGAGCGGCTGACAGGCGTCTTCGACCGGATCACCGGCCGCGGCGCCCTGTCCGAAAAGGATGTCGCCGAGGCGATGCGCGAGGTGCGCGTGGCCCTGCTCGAGGCCGACGTCGCCCTGCCGGTCGTCAAGGACTTCATCGCCTTCGCCACCGAGCGCGCCACCGGCGAAGAGGTCATCCGTTCGGTCAAGCCGGCCGACCAGGTGGTCAAGATCGTCTATGACGGCCTGATCGAGATGCTGGGCGGCGAAGAGCCGGTCCCGCTGAACACCAACGCCAATCCGCCCGCCGTGCTGCTGATGGCCGGCCTGCAGGGCTCGGGCAAGACGACCACCTCGGCCAAGCTGGCGCTGCGCCTGACCAAGTTCGATCGCAAGAAGGTCATGATGGCCTCGCTGGACACGCGTCGTCCGGCCGCGATGGAGCAGCTGGCGACCCTGGGCAAGCAGATCGAGGTCGCGACCCTGCCGATCGTGGCGGGCGAGAGCGCGGTCCAGATCACCCGTCGGGCGCTGCAGTCGGCCAAGCTTCAGGGCTTCGACGTCCTGATCCTGGACACCGCCGGCCGCATCACCCTGGACGAAGGGCTGATGAACGAGGTGGCCGAGGTCGCCGACATCGCCAAGCCCGTCGAGACCCTGCTGGTCGCCGACAGCCTGACCGGCCAGGACGCGGTCCGCACCGCCAAGGCCTTCCATGAACGGCTGCCGCTGACCGGCCTGGTCCTGACCCGCGCCGACGGCGACGGGCGCGGCGGCGCCATGCTGTCGATGCGGGCCGTCACCGGCCTGCCGATCAAATATCTGGGCGCCGGCGAAAAGGTCGATGCGCTGGACGTGTTCGACGCCCGCCGCGTCGCGGGCCGCATCCTGGGCCAGGGCGACATCGTGGCCCTGGTCGAAAAGGCCGCCCAGGACCTGGATCAGGCCAAGGCCGAGAAGATGGCCCGCAAGCTGGCCAAGGGCCAGTTCGACCTGGACGACCTGGCCGGCCAGCTTCAGCAGATGAAGCGGATGGGCGGACTTCAGGGCATCATGGGCATGCTGCCCGGCGTGGCCAAGATGAAGGGCCAGATGGCCGAGAGCGGCATCGACGACCGCATGATCCTGCGTCAGGAAGCCATCATCTCCTCGATGACCAAGGCCGAGCGCAAGAAGCCGGACCTGCTGAACGCCAGCCGCAAGAAGCGGATCGCCGCCGGCGCCGGCGTCGAGGTGCAGGACGTGAACCGGGTCCTCAAGCAGCACCGCCAGATGGCCGATGTGGTCAAGTCGATGGCGCGCGGCGGACCCAAGAAGATGCAGCAGATGGCCGCCATGCTGGGCGGTCTCGGCGGCGGAGGCGGCCCCGACCTGGCCCGCCTCAAGGCCATGGGCGGCGGCAAGATGCCGGAACCCAGCGCCGACGAACTGAAAGCGGTCCAGGAACGGCTTGCCGGACTGGGCGGCGGACAACTTCCGGGGGGCCTTCCGGGCTTGCCGGGCTTCCCGAAAAAGAACTGATCTGATCTAGAAAGAGACTGACAATGCTGAAGATTCGTCTGGCCCGCGGCGGCGCCAAGAAGCGCCCCTACTACCACATCGTCATCGCCGACTCGCACTCGCCGCGCGACGGCAAGTTCATCGAAAAGGTCGGCAGCTACAACCCGATGCTGCCCAAGGACGGCGCCACGCCGCGCGTGGCCCTGAAGGTCGAGCGCATCGCCGAATGGCTCGGCAAGGGCGCCCAGCCGACCGACCGCGTCGCCCGCTTCCTGTCGCAGGACGAGACCCTGGGCGCCAAGGTGAAGTGGACGCAGGGCAACAACCCGAACAAGGCCCAGCCCGGCAAGAAGGCCCAGGAACGCGCCGCCGAGCGCGCCCAGCGCGAGGCCGACCGTCTGGAAGCCGAAGCCGCCGCCAAGGCTGAAGCCGCCGAAGCCGCCGCCCGCGCCAAGGAAGAGGCCGAAGCCGCCAAGAACGCTCCGGCCGCTGAAGAGGCTCCGGCCGCCGAAGCCGCTGCTGAAGAAGCCCCCGCCGCTGAAGCGACCGAGGAAAAGGCCGAGGGCTAAGCTCTTCGCCATTCCGGCTCCGGCCGGATCGGATCATGGAAAGCAGCGTCCTCGCGGACGCTGCTTTTCTGTTATGGGGCGGGCATGAGAGAGGACGACGCATGACCAGGGACAGCAGACTCATCCTCGTCGGCCAGGTCGGCGGCGGCTTCGGCGTCCGGGGCGAGGTGCGGATCACCGCCTTCACCGCCGATCCGCTGGCGCTGACGGCCTATGGACCGCTGTTGCGTGCGGACGGCTCCGTGGGCCTGACCCTGACCTCGGCGCGGCCGGACAAGAACGGCGTCGTCGGCCGGGCCAAGGAGATCGCCACCAAGGAAGAGGCCGACGCCCTGCGCGGCCTGAAGCTGCACGTGCCACGCGACCGCTTTCCGGAACCGGAAGAGGACGAATTCTACCTCGCCGACCTGATCGGCCTTCAGGCGCGCGACGGCGAGGATGCCGTGATCGGCACGGTCAAGGCGGTCCAGAACTTCGGCGCCGACGACATGCTGGAGATCGCGCCGGCGGCGGGCGGTCCGACCTGGTATCTGCCCTTCACCCGCGACGCCGTGCCGGAGGTGCGGTCCGCCGACGGCTGGCTGCGCGCCCTGCGCCCGACCGAGGTCGGCGAGCGCGAGCCGGACTGAGCGCGCACGCCACGCGTCCTTCAGCGCGTCCGCAGGACGAACCCGGCGCCCAGGACGATGGGGATTGCTCCCTCAAAAGAAGGTCGTGTCGTCCTGCTTCTGCGCCTGAGGCGCGGCGCGTGGGGGCTGGGCGGGACGTGACGGCGCGGGCGGGTTGCGCTGCGCCTTGGGGGCCTGCGGCGTCTGGGAAGGCTGCGGGTCCGGGCCGGCTTGCGGGGGGACGGGCTGGCCCGGCGCAGCGATCGGCGGCGCGCCCGACACGTCGGGATAGGACATCGACGGCACGGTCCCGGCGACAGGCGCCTCGGACGGGTCGCCGATCCGGTCCGGCGCGCCGAGGTCGTCGCGGATGAAGGCCCAGCCGCGCGCATCGGCGCAGGCGCACGCCTTGAGGAACCCCTCGCGGTCGCGCCACAGCACCAGCGGATGGATCGGCTCCACCCCCGACGGCTGCAAGAACGTCGTCAACTGGGCGTCGAAGCGACGGGTCGCGTCCACCACGGCTTCGCGGGCCAGGTTCCCGTCGGCCGGCGCTACGCCCTGGGCGGTCCAGCTGCGTGGCGGGGTCGAGGTCCAGCGCTGGAACAGCCGCCAGTCGCGCGTCAGCCACAGTTCGGCGATGGTGGCGCGTTCGGCCGGGGTCGATTGCGGCGCCCCCTCGCGATCGGGCCGCGCGAACAGGATGAAGCGCGGCTCGGCCCCGCCGGCCTTCAGGCGCGGCGCTTCTTCGCGCAGATAGCGGTCCATGGCGGCGCTGTCGCGCCAGCCGACGACATAGACCGGCTGGCCGCCGCCGCCTTCCGAAACCCAGGACGCCTCGTCCAGCAGCCGCTGGATCTCGGCCTGGTTCTGCGTGATCGTCACGGGCTGGAAGCGGGCGAAGAAGTTCCAGTAGGCCCAGTAGCCGACCCCGATCAGGATCACGGCGACGATCGCCGTCAGGATCGACCAGATCAGAACACGCCGCATCGAAACGTCTCCCCCAGCTTCGCTGTACCGGATGCTAACGCACGCGCGCCGATTCCGTTGTCAGGGGGTGCGCGATCAGGGCTGCCAGCCGGTCGTCTGGGCGACCTCGCTTTCGTCGGCCAGGGCCCCGCGGGTCTTCCTCACCTCGGCCCAGGCGGCGCGCAGCAGTTCCGGCACGCCCTCGCCGGATACGCCCGAAACCAGCATCGGCCGGCGGCCCGCGACGGCCTCCAGCTGGTCGGCCTTCTCCTCGCGCATCTCGGGCGTCAGGGCGTCGATCTTGTTCAGGGCCAGGATCTCGGCCTTGTCGGCCAGGCCCTCGCCATAGGCCTCCAGCTCCCCGCGGATGATGCGATAGGCCTCGGCCACGTCGTCCTGGGTCCCGTCGATCAGATGGATCAGGCTGGCCGACCGTTCCACATGGCCCAGGAAGCGCGTGCCCAGGCCCGCGCCCTCGCTGGCGCCTTCGATCAGGCCGGGGATGTCGGCGATGACGAACCGCTCCGACGGCGACAGGTCGACCATGCCCAGGTTCGGCGTCAGGGTGGTGAAGGGATAGTCGGCCACCTTGGGCCTGGCCGCGCTGGCGGCCGACAGGAAGGTCGACTTGCCCGCATTGGGCAGGCCCGCCAGGCCGATGTCGGCGATCAGCTTCAGCCGCAGCCAGATCCAGCGCTCCTGGCCCTCCTGACCCGGATTGGCGTGGGTGGGGGCCTGGTTGACCGGCCCCTTGAAGTGGACGTTGCCCCAGCCGCCGTTGCCGCCCTTGAGCAGCAGTTCGGACTTGCCGGCCGTATCCATGTCCAGCAGCACCGTCTCCTTGTCCTCGTCCAGCACCTGGGTGCCGACAGGGACCTTCAGCACCACGTCCTGGCCCTTGCCGCCGTGCATCTGCCGGCCCTGGCCGTGGGCGCCGGTCTGGGCCTTGAAATGCTGCTGGTAGCGGTAGTCGATCAGGGTGTTCAGACCCTCCACCGCCTCAATCCAGACGTCGCCGCCCTTGCCGCCGTCGCCGCCGTCGGGGCCGCCGTTGGGGATGAATTTCTCGCGCCGGAACGACACGGAACCCGCGCCGCCGTTGCCCGAGCGGATATAGATCTTGGCCTGGTCAAGGAACTTCATCGGCGGCTTATGCCAAAAGACGGCGGCGAGGGCGAGGCGCCGGTCGTTAAGACCTGATTAACCAAAGCAGCCGAGCGTTAACGCTCATGAAACCTTTGACGTCGCCCGCGCTCACCCGCCCGTTCGTCGAACCCGCGGCGCCGACGGCGTTCCGCGCCCGGTTTTCGCAACCCGAAGCCGCGGAGCCCGAGCCTCCGCGCCGGGTCGAACCGCCCGTGAAGCCGCCAGAAACCGCCGAGGCGGCCAAGCGGCACATCGACCAGCTCGCCGCCCATCTGCGCATCCTCCAGACCGCCGGCGCCGCCAATCCGGCGATGGCGGCGATGCTGGCCTATGAGATGAAGGCCGCCCTGGGCGCCTACGCCGCCGCCGGCGCGGTCGCGCCGCCCGTCGTGGGCCTGGACGCGCTGAAAACGCGGGTCGCGGCGGCGGTGGAGCCGGCCGCACGGCGCATCAGCGTGATGTTCTAGAGCAGCGACGAAATCGCCGTCCTGGCGGCGTCGCCCAGGTCGGCGCGCTTCAGAGCCAGGGCGACATTGGCGCGCAGCAGACCGATCTTGTCGCCGCAGTCGTGGGTGACGCCCGCATATTCCACGGCGGTGAAGCTCTGGTCCGCCATCAGCCGCGCCATGGCGTCGGTCAGCTGGATCTCGCCGCCCGCGCCC
>NZ_JAYRPA010000077.1:0-2564 GCF_041911375.1 Brevundimonas sp.
AATGGCATTGGTCAGGATTCGCCGCATGATGACCCCGGAGGCATATGGTAAATTCGCGCGCCCACGTGCCTCCGGCAACATAAACCATTTGTTAAGGTTAACGGCGAACCGGACGCCTGTGGAAAAACAAGCGCGCCGACCGGTACTTGTTCCCACAACTCCGAGGTACGGCCTTCACATTTGCGGGTAGAGCGTCTCGACGATCACCCGGGCGTCGTGGCGGGCGTCCAGCATGCCGTAGGTGCCGCGCCACTGCCCGGCGAGGCGGGTTTCGAGGAACGCGTCGGCGATGCGCCCGGCCCCCAGCCGTTTCAGTTCCGCTGCGGCGGCGGCCAGCGCAAGCTGCTCGGAGAGGATACGGGCCGAGCCCTCGTCGCGCTCGGCGACCTGAATGGCAGCGCGCAGCACGCCGATGGTGCCGCGCCCATGCGCGCCGAGATCGCGTTCAATCCCTGCCAGCACTTCCTCGAAGAGCGCGGGCGCCCGGCCGAGCACGCGCAGCACGTCCAGCGCCATGACGTTGCCGGAGCCCTCCCAGATCGCATTGACGGGAGCCTCGCGATAGTACCGCGCGAGTGGCCCCTCCTCCACATAGCCGTTGCCGCCGAGACACTCCATCGCCTCGTAGAGCAGCGCCGGCGCGATCTTGCACACCCAGTATTTCACGACCGGCGTCATCGCCCGCGCGAAAGCGGCTTCCCCACGCGATTCGGCGGCCTCATCGAAGGAACGCGCCAGACGGAAAGACAAAGCGGTGGCGCCGGCCACGTCCAGCGCCGCCACGCCCATGTGCGCCAGACGCCGCGCCACGGCGCCGGACAGGCCGGCGCCGGTTTCCTTGACGATCAGACGGCCGGGAAAGGCGGCGGCGACCTGTTCGATCGCGCGCCCGACGCCGCGCCAGTCGCGGTCGCCCTCGGGCTGGACGCCTTCCTGAAGCGGATTCAGGTGCAGGATCAGGCCGTCGGCGCCGATCATCTCCATCGCCCGCCGCGCTTCGTCAACGCCGTAGCCCAGGGCGAACTGGACGGCGCCCAGATTGGCCAGGATCATGGCGTCCGGCGCCCGGCGGCGCAGATCGAGGCCCAGACCCGAGCCGCCCTCGGTCTCCAGCGCCACCCTTTGCGAGCCGACGGCCAGAACGACGTCCATCGCCTGGGCCGCCTCGGCAAGGCGCGCATTGACCGCCTCGGCCCGCGAAGGGCCGCCGGTCATCGAGCTGATCAGGAAGGGCCGCGCCAGGCGCCGGCCAAGGAACCTTGTCGACAGGTCGATGTCGTCATGGCTGAGGTCCGGCAGGGCGTCGTGGACGAATCGGACCGCCTCCAGACCCGAGGCCGTCTGGCTGACGCCGCGTCCGGCCCGCACATGGTCGATGTGCTCGTCCTTGCGCCGGATCAGGGCGTCGGCGGCGGTGGACATTGGAACGGCTCCTGACGGGTTGCATCCGACGCGGTCGTGATGCCGTATGGGATCATAAAGGTTCGGATCGCCGTCGCAACGCGACGGTCGGCGACACCAGGAGACCGTCATGGCGATCGTCGGCGCTAGGCCCCAGCCTCAGGCATGCGACGCGTGCACGCCCGATGCGCTGCGCCTTCTGGTCCAGTCGCGTCTGGCCGAACTGGCGCCATCTCAGGACACCCTGCTGTCGCTGGCCGCGCGCGAGGCCCTGCTGGGGCATGGAAAGCGGGTTCGGCCCGTCCTGGCCATGCTGGCGGCGACCCATGTCGGGGGCCGGCCTGACGATGCGCTTGATTACGGCTGCGCGCTGGAGATGGTTCACGCCGCGTCCCTGGTGCTGGACGACCTGCCCTGCATGGACGACGCGGCGCTCAGGCGGGGCCAGCCCACGCTGCATCGCCGGCACGGCGAAGACGCGGCCGTGCTGGCGGCCGTGGCCCTGCTGAACCAGTCCACCCGCCTGATCCTGCAGAGCCGACTGCCGGCCGAGACGCGGGTCGCCACCCTGGACCTTCTGACGCAGGCGGTCGGGTTCGACGGTCTGGCGCAGGGGCAGATGCGCGATCTCCGCGACGACCCCGACGCGCGCGACGCCCTGGCCCTGAGGCAGATCAACGATCTGAAGACCGGGGGCCTGTTCGTGGCCACCGTGCGGGGCGGCGGCCTGCTGGGCGGCGGCGACGCGGACGACCTGATGCGGTTGTCGGCCTTCGGCGAGGCCGTGGGCTTCGCCTTTCAGCTGTATGACGACCTGCTGGACGCCTGTTCGACGGCGGACGCCCTGGGCAAGGACGTGGGGCAGGACCGGGAGACGACCACCTTCGTCGATCTTTGGGGCGAAGGGCGGGTGCGCGCGGCGGTTCGCCAGTCCCTGTTGTCGGCGGCCGACGCGGTGGGCCGCGACAGCCCCCTGTCCCTCTATGTTCTCGATCTCTTCCAGCAGGCCGACCTTGGGATCTAGCGTCGCGCCGGCGCTGGTCCTGAGCGGGATAGAGGCGGGCTATGACGGCCGGCCGGTGCTGCGGGACTTCAGCCTGACCGTTGATGCGGGCGAGGTATACGCCCTGCTGGGCGCGAACGGCGCCGGCAAGTCCACGGCG
>NZ_JAYRPA010000078.1:0-17073 GCF_041911375.1 Brevundimonas sp.
CGCCGCCGGCGCGGCGCCGGCTCGCCCTGCCGCCCCGCCCCCCGAGGACGACCGCGTCGCCCCCGCCCGGTTCGCCGGAATCCGCGTCCTGCTGGCCGAGGACAATCCCGTCGGCGCGCTGCTGGCGCGCACCCTGCTGCGCCGCGAAGGCTGCACCGTCGAAACGGCCGCCACGGGCCACGAAGCCGTCGCCGCCCTGAAGCGCGCGCGCTACGACCTGGTCTTCATGGACATGCGCATGCCCGGCATGGACGGCCCCGCCGCCGCGCGCGCCATCCGCGCCGCCGGTGATTCCACGCCGATCCTGGCCCTGACCGCCAACGCCTTCGCCGAGGACCGCCGCCTGTGCCTGGAGGCGGGCATGAACGACCACCTGGTCAAGCCGCTGGACCTCGAGTCGCTGCGCGCCGCCCTGACCCGCTGGACGAAGCGCGACAACCACGCCAAGGTCGGGTGAGTTCAGGCGTCCGCATTCCGGTCGCCGCCGGAGCGTATGATGACCGACAGCAGCCGCGCCCCCGCCGGGGAAACGCCCGCCGGACGATTCGGCGGCCTGGCCGTCTATGGCGAGCGGCGCGTGTTCATCATGCTGCTGCTGGGCTTCTCGGCCGGTCTGCCGAACCTGCTGATCTTCGACACCCTGTCGGCGTGGCTGCGCGAGAGCGGCCAGACCCTCGAAGTCATCGGCTTCTTCGCCCTGGCCACCCTCAGCTACTCGCTGAAGTTCGTCTGGGCGCCGCTGATCGACCGCACGGCCGTGCCGCTGCTGACGCCGCTGCTGGGCCACCGCCGGGCCTGGATGCTGGTGACGCAAGGCGTGATCGTCTTCGGCCTGTGGTCGATCTCCAGCCTTAATCCCTCCAACGCCCTGATCGCCATCGCCGGCTTCGCGGCCCTGGTCGGCTTCTTCGGGGCGACCCAGGACATCGTCATCGACGCCTGGCGAATCGAAGCCGCCGACGACAGCCGCCACGGCGCCATGGCCGCCGCCTATCAGATGGGCTATCGCGTCGCCATGATCGTGGCGGGCGCCGTGCCGCTGGTGCTGGCCGATCTGTACAATTGGAACCTGTCCTACGCCGTGATGGCGGCGCTGATGGGCGTCGGCGTCGCCGGGGTCCTGTTCGCGCCGCGCGAGAAGGCGCATTCGATCCGCGCCATACCGGTGGGCGACGTGCCGTCGCGCCCCGCGCTGGAGGGCCTGGAGTGGATGGCCCGCCTGCTGGTCATCGTCGCCGCCGCCATGATCATGGGCGCCGGCCTGACCGGCCAGGCCGTGACGCTGAACGCCCTGCTGGGGCTGTTCGGCCTGGGCGCGGAGGGCAAGGCGGCCGTCGCCGCCGCTTGGGACGCGCGGCCGGACGGCGTCTATCTGCAAGTGGGCGCGGTGTTCATCGGCCTGGCCGTGCTGGTGCTGGCCTGCTGGCCCCTGCCCCGGGTTAAGACGCGGCCGGGCGCCTATCTGGCGGGCTCGTTCGGCCAGCCGCTGGCGGATTTCTACAAGCGGTTCGCGGGCGTGGCGACGCTGATCCTGGCGCTGATCTGCGTCTACCGCCTGGCCGATTTCGTGCTGAACATCATGAACCCCTTCTACCTGGACCTGGGGTTCACCAAGACCGAACTGGCCGAGGTGCGGAAGGTGTTCGGCGTCATCATGACCACCCTTGGCGTCTTCATCGGCGGCTGGTCGGTGGCCAAGCTGGGCCTGATCCGAACCATGGTCATCGGCGCCTTCATGAGCCCGATCTCGAACCTGGTGTTCGCCTGGCTGGCGACGCAGGGGCCCAGCCTGCCGGCCCTCACCGTCGCGATCGGCGTCGACAACAGCGCCACCGGTTACGCGGGCACGGCCCTGATCGCCTATATGTCCAGCCTGACCTCGATCGGCTTCACCGCGACCCAGTACGCCCTGTTCAGCTCGCTGTACGCCCTGCCGGGCAAGCTGATCGCCTCTCAGTCCGGACGCATCATCGAGGCGTCGGCCCGCGCGGCGGAAGGGTCAGGTCCGTTCGCGGTCTTCAGGGGATTGTTCGCCCGCCTGCCCGAGGGGTCGCTGGCGGCGGGGGCCGCGACCAGCGGCGTCACGCCGGCCGCCCTGGGCGCGGGCTATGTCGTCTTCTTCCTGTATTCGACGGCCATCGGGGTCTTCGGCATCGTCCTGGCCTTCATCGTCGCCGCCAAGCAGACCCGTCTTCAGGCCCTGCAGACGGAGGAGGACTCCGCCGTCGCCGCCACGGAAGGCCAGCCGTCCTGACGCTCGCGCCATCGAGCAGGTCGCCGAACCACGCCCGTTCGAGACAATGTCAGGAAGGTGATCGGCCAGCCGGAGCGCCCGGCTGGCCTTCATGCTTCGGCGAGCAGCGGATCAGCGCTTGGCCTGTTCCGCGCCCTGGCTGACGGCCGCGCCGGCGGCGGAGACGTCGCGACCGATGCCCGAGATGGTGTTGCACGCCGAAACGGCCAGGGCCGCGGCGACGAAGGACAAGGTGATGATCTTACGCATGGCGGGTTCCCCGTTGTAGTGAAGCGTTGCGACGCGTGGCGTCGGCGCGCCTTGTGTCAGAATGCGCGGGGCCACGCCATCCGTGGCCCCCTCCCCGTTCCGGCTGCGCGGCCGGGGCGTCCTGACCCGGAGGGCGTGGGACCTCGCCTCCCGGCCGCTTTGGCGCTAAGGGGCGCGCCATGCCGTTCACCGCCCCTCCTTTTCAGGCGACCGTCCTGACCATGTTCCCTGAGGCCTTTCCCGGCCCGCTCGGCGTATCGCTGATCGGAACGGCCTGGCGCGAGAAGGGGCTGTGGAGCCTGGATACGGTTGACATTCGCGCCTTTTCCACAGATACGCGCGGCTTCCTGGACGACACCCCTGCGGGCGGCGGACCGGGAGCGGTGTTGAAGGCGGACGTGGTGGCCCGGGCAGTCGATAGCCTGACGGGGCCTCGGCGGCCGCTTTTGTACATGAGCGCCCGGGGCAGGCCCCTGACCCAGGCGCGCGTCAGGGACTGGGCGAAGGCCGACGGGATCGTCGTGCTGTGCGGCCGGTTCGAGGGGGTGGACCAGCGGGTGCTCGACGCGCGCGGGTTCGAGGAGGTCTCCGTCGGAGACGCGGTTCTCGCCGGGGGCGAGGCGGCGGCGATGGTGGCGATCGAGGCGTGCGTAAGACTGATCCCCGGAGTGCTCGGCGCGGCTGACAGCCTGTCGTCCGAGAGTTTCGAGGACGGGCTTCTGGAGCATCCGCAGTACACGCGACCGCGGACGTTCGAGGGGCTCGAAATTCCCGAGGTGCTGCTGTCGGGCGACCACAAGAAGGTCGACCAATGGCGCCAGGCGCAACGGGAAGCGACCACGCGGGAGCGGCGTCCGGACCTCTGGGCGGCCCATCTCGCCAACTCACAGGCAAAGGGCGAAAAGCCCGAGGAGAAATGACATGAACATCGTGCAGCAACTCGCCGCCGAAGAAAAAGCCCGCGTCCTGGGCGACCGCAAGATCCCCGAATTCCAGCCGGGCGACACCCTGCGCGTCAACGTGAAGATCAAGGAAGGCGAGCGCGAACGCGTTCAGGCCTTCGAAGGCGTCTGCATCGCCCGTGACGGCACGGGCGTGAACGAGACCTTCACCGTCCGCAAGATTTCGTTCGGCGAAGGCGTCGAGCGCAAGTTCCCCATCCTGTCGCCGAACGTCGAGTCGATCGAAGTGAAGCGCCGCGGCGTCGTGCGTCGCGCCAAGCTGTATTATCTGCGTGATCGTCGCGGCAAGTCGGCCCGTATCGCCGAGCGCCAGACGGTCCGTCCGGCCAAGGGCGCCGTGGTTCCCGAGAGCGGCTCGGCCGACAAGGGCGGCGACGAAGCCTGATTTCGGCTTCGATTCCGGAATGAAGAAGGCCCGGCGGAAACGCCGGGCCTTCTGCTTTTCTAGGTCGGATACAGCGGGTTGGAGGCGTCGCGCTGGCCCTGAAGACTGTGCTTCAGATCGTGCATCTGGTCATGGCCGGCCTTCACCGTCTCATAGTTCCGGCGGATCGTCTCCCGCGTCGTGGCGGAGATCTGGCGATCCTGCAGCGCGCGCTCGAACTTCTGGGTGATATAGCCCTCGCCGCTCTCTATGGAGCCGACGACGGAGTCGTCATTGCGCAACAGGGCGTGCTTCACATCCAGAAAGGCCCGGTGCGCCTTGGCCAGGATGGAGCCCTCGGCCTCCGGGTCGCCGCCCATGCCGCGCACGGCCGCGGACAGATCGTCGACGACCCGCCGGCGCTCGTCGCAACGGCGTTCGAACAGGGTGCGATAGTGCGGGTCCTGCGTCTCGGTCGCGGCTTCGCGATAGCCGTCCACGCTGTCCAGCGTGGTTTCTATCAGGCCGTTCAGGACCTTGATGTCGTGATCGTTGGGCGTGCTCATCTTGATCGCTCCTTTTGCGGTCAAGCCTGAAACCCCGGCGCGGCCCGCCGGTTGCGTCAAAGTTTCGTGCGCAACGACCACAACTCGGGAAAGCAACGCCGCGTCAGGGTGGACGCCAGATAGGCGACGCCTTCGGTGCCGCCGGTGCCGCGACGCCGACCGATGATGCGCTCGACCGTCACGACGTGCTTGTGCCGCCACGTCAGCAGGGCGTCGTCCAGGTCGACCAGCTTTTCCGCCAGCTGATACAGCGGCCACCAGCGTTCGGTGTCGCGATAGACCTCCAGCCAGGCCGCCTCGACGGCCTCGGAGGGTTCATAGGGCTGGGTCACGTCGCGGCTTAGCACCTCGGTCGGGACCGGAAGACCGGCGACGGCCAGCTGGGCCAGGGCGTCGTCATAGAGGCTGGGCTGGGCCAGGGCCGCCTTCAGCGCCGCGTGGGCCTCGGGCCGTTCTTCGTGGAACCTCAGGAAACTCGGATCCTTCAGGCCCAGCATGGTTTCGAAACGTCGGAACTGGTCGCTCTGGAAGCCGGACGACGAACCGAGCACGCCGCGGAACTTCAGATAGTCGGCCGGCGTCATGGTCGACAGGATGTCCCAGCTCTGGGTCATCACGGCCTGGATGCGGCTGACGCGGGCCAGGCTCTTGTAGGCGGGCACCAGGTCGCCGACGCGGATCAGGGACTGGGCCAGGGCCACCTCGTGCAGGATCTGCTTGAGCCACAGCTCCTTGGTCTGGTGGATGACGACGAACAGCATCTCGTCGTGCTGGTCCGACAGCGGATGCTGGGTCGAGAGCAGGTCGTCCAACGCCAGATAGCCGGCGTAGGTCATGTCGCTGGAACGGGTCATGGGCCGCCTATCGCCCGGTCGCCGGGCCGACGCAAGCGCGCCCCTCAGTCCAGCTCGGCCAGGAATTCGAAGATGGCGGCCTTGGCCTCGGGCTCGTCCAGCATGGGCGCGTGGCCCACGCCGGGGATTTCCGCAAAGGCCATGGCGGGGGCGGCCTTGCGCATCTTCTCGGCGATGGCGGCGCTGAGCAGGTCCGAGGTTTCGCCCCGGATCAGCAGCGTCGGGCGCTTCTTCGCCAGGCGACGGAACCATGGCCACAGGTTGGGGACCAGGGCCTTGGCCCCCGCCGCGCGGATGGGCACGGCGATGTCCGGGTCGTAGTCCAGCACGATCTCCCCGTCCGGCTGCTGGCGAAAGACGCGGCGGGCGAAGGCGTCCCAGTCGGTCCGGCCGTAATGGGGGAAGGCCACGCCGTTGGTGCGCTGGACATAGGCGGCCGCGTCGCTCCAGTCGCCGATCTCGACCGGCTGGCCCGCATAGGCGGCGATGCGAGCCAGGCCCTCGGGCGCCACCTCCGGCCCGACGTCGTTCAGGATGGCGGCGGCGATGACGCGCGGCTTGATCGCCGCCAGCGCCATGGTGATCAGCCCGCCCATGGAGGTGCCCAGGAAGACCGCCCGCTCGATCCCGGCCTGGTCCATCAGGGCCAGCACGTCCCTGGCGTAGACATCGGGCGTATAGGTCATCGGGTCCGGCGCCCGGTCCGACAGGCCCCGGCCGCGCACGTCGATGGCCAGCACGCGCCGTCCGCTCTGCGCCAGCAGGGGCGCCACGGCGCCGAAGTCGGCGCTGTTGCGGGTCAGGCCGTGGATGGCGATCACCGGCGGCTTGGCGGCTCCAGGTCCCGGCGCATAGTCGCGCGCGAACAGGCTGAGGCCGTCCGGCGAGGTCCAGCGACGTTCGGCGAAGTTCCCGGGGGCGGTCATGGCGTCATCTCCCTCGTTTTCCGCCAGCGTAATTCATCGCGGGGAGAAATGCGATGCGGCGCCGGAAAGGGGCGTCAGAGGCGCAGGCGGGCGCGCACGAAGGCGTCCAGGTCGCCGCCTTCGAACAGCAGACCCTCGACCCCCGCGCGCCGGGCCGCCTCCATGTCGCTGTCCCGGTCGCCGATCAGGAATGACCGGGCCGGATCGATGTCGTGCTCGGCCGCGGCGCGCAGGATCATGCCGGGATTGGGCTTGCGATCCGGATGGTCGGGATGGCGATAACGCTCGACCACGGCGTCGGCGTGGAAGGGACAGGCGTAGACGGCGTCGATCCGCGCCCCGTCCTGGGCCAGGCGCGCCGTCAGCAGGGCGTTGAAGGCGTGCATCCGGTCCTCGTCGAACAGACCGCGCGCGACACCGGACTGGTTGGTGACGATGACGGTGCGGTAGCCCGCCTGGTTCATGCGGCGCACGGCGGCCGCGGCGCCGGGGATCAGCTTCAGATGCGTGTCCAGGTGCGGATAGCCGCTGTCCTCGATCAGCACCCCGTCACGGTCCAGGAAGGCGCCGGGAACGCTCACGCCCCGGTCTCCAGCAGCGCCGTGAAAGCGGTCATCAGGTGATACAGGGTCGAGGCGGGCACGGTGCGGTCCACCGGCCGCCCCTCGGCGTCATAACTGTCGATCCACAGGCCCGGCGTCTCCGTCGCCAGATGGGTGTCGAAGAGGCGACCGGTCAGATCGGCCGCCGCATCCCGGTCGAACAGCAGGGCGGTGCGCAAGCCCTCGGTCTGGGCCCACAGGCGTCGGCCGGCGTCGACGGGGCGACCGTCCGCATCCATCTCGCGGATCAGGAAGCCGCCGCTACGGCCCTGGTCCCAGGCGCGGCGGTGCAGGCCGGGCGCGGCTTCGGCCGTGTCCAGCCCCAGGCGCTCGGCCTGGGTCAGCAGCCAGGCCCATTCCTCCATATGGCCGGGTTCGACGATGTGGCCGGTCTCGGGGTCCAGGGCCCAGGCCGCGGTGAAGAACTCGTGGATGGCGCCGTCCACCTGGAAATGGGCGCGGCTGAGGCGCAGGCTCTCGCGCGCTGCGGCTTCGAACGCCGGATCGGGGGCCGTCGCCTGCCAGGCCAGCATGGCCTCCAGAAGATGCATGTGCGGGTTCTGGCGGCGCGGCAGGCGGGCGGGCAGCGCCTCCTGCCAGCCGCCGTGAGGCGCGGCCATCCGCGCGTCGATCGCCGCCAGGGTCTGCAGCGCCAGCGGCAGGGCGCCGGCGTCGCCCAGCACCCGATGCGCCGCCGCCAGGGCGAACAGGACGAAGGCCATGTCGTAGAGGTCGGGGGCCGGATCCACCACGGCGCCCGCGTCGTCCGCAGCCGAGATCCACAGGCCGTCGTCGCGGCGGCAGGTCGCGATCAGCGCCTCCAGCCCGGCGCGCGCGACCGTCCGTCCGTCCTCGAAGCCCAGCGCCGTCGCCTCGCAGAAGACATAGACCTGGCGCGCCTGCACCCGCGTGCGGCGCTTCACGCCCCGGACCGGTCGGCCGTCGAAATCCAGCCGCTCCCAGAAGCGGCCCCGGTCGTCGACGCCCTGCGCCGCCCACAGCGGCAGGGCCTGGTCGAACAGCCAGTCGGCGACGCGCGTCCGGGTGGGGGCGAGATCGGTCATCACCGACCGATTAGGCGGTCCGGCGGCGCCCGCCAAGAGCCGGCTTCCTCAACGCTCTCGTTGCAAAGGGCAACGCGAAGTGACGCCCGATCGTTTGGTCCCTCAGCGCGGGTTTGCTAGGGACGACCATCCTTGCGGCCCCGATGCGCGCGCCGCCGCCCCGACTCTGCGTGGAGAGCGACCCCATGATCCCCTTCATTGACCTTCAGGCCCAGCGCCTTCGCCTCGCCGGCAAGATCGAGGCCGCCGTCCAGGAGGCCGTCGTCGGCGGCGCCTGGGTCATGGGCCCGCAGGTCCGCCAGTTCGAGACCGACCTGGCCGCCTTCGGCCAGGCCAAGCACGCCCTGGGCTGCGCCAACGGCACCGACGCCCTGGCCCTGCCGCTGATGGCCTGGGGGATCGGGCGCGGCGACGCGGTCTTCGTCCCCAGCTTCACCTTCGCCGCCACCGCCGAGGTCGTGCCCTGGTTCGACGCCGAACCGGTCTTCGTCGATGTGGACGAGAACACCTACAACATGGACCCGGCCGCGCTGGAGCGGGCCATCGCGGGGATCAAGGCCGAGGGCCGCCTGACGCCGCGCGTGGTCATCGCCGTGGACCTGTTCGGCCAGCCGGCCGACTATCCGGCGATCAAGGCCATCTGCGACAAACATGGCCTCAAGCTGATCTCGGATTCGGCGCAAGGCTTCGGCTGCACCATCGGCGGCGAGCATCCGCTGAAATGGGCCGACATCACCACCACCAGCTTCTTCCCGGCCAAGCCGCTGGGCTGCTACGGCGACGGCGGGGCGGTGCTGACCAATGACGACGAGCTGGCGCAGCTGATCGATTCCGTGCGCGTGCACGGCAAGGCCGTGGCGGTGGATCTGAAGGACCGCACCTTCGACCACGATCCCAAATATCTGAACATGCGCATCGGCCTGAACAGCCGCCTGGACACCATCCAGGCCGCCGTCCTGATCGAGAAGCTGAAGGTCTTCAGCCAGGAGATCGAATGGCGCAACGCCGCCGCCGCCCGCTACAACGAAGGCCTGCGGCCCCACGTCGCCAAGGTTCCGGACGTGCCGCCGGGAAACATCTCCAACTGGGCGCAGTACACGATCGAGCATCCGGACCGCGACGGCCTGGCCGCGCACCTGAAAGAGCAAGGCGTGCCGACCGCCGTCTACTATCCGATCCCGCTGCACCTGCAGCCGGCCTATGAACACTTCCCCCGCGGCGAAGGCGGCCTGCCGGTGACCGAGCGGCTGAAGGACGTGGTCATCAGCCTGCCCATGCACGCCGACCTGGACGCCGCGACGCAAGCCAAGGTCATCGACGCCGTCGCCAGCTACAAGGCCTGACCATGCCGAACACCGCCCCCCTCAAGATCGGCGTCGCCGGCGTCGGCGTCATGGGCCGCAACCACGCGCGGGTCGCCGCCGACATGCGCGAGTTCGACCTGACGACCATCTTCGATCCCGACGCCGTGACCGCCGAGGGCGTGGCCGCCGCCTATGGCGCATCGCCGGTGACGACGGCCGAGGCCTTCGTCGCCGCCGGGCTGGACGCCGCCGTCGTCGCCACGCCGAACCGCTTCCACGCCGAGGTCGGCGTGGCCCTGCTGGAGAAGGGCGTCCACGTCCTGGTGGAAAAGCCGATCGCCGCCACCATCGACGACGCCCAGCGGATGATCGACGCGGCCAGGGCCAATGACCGCGTGCTGATGGTCGGCCAGGTCGAGCGCTTCAATCCGGCGGTCGACACCGTCAAACGCGCCATCCAGGACGACGAGATCATCTCCATCCAGATCACCCGCGTCGGTCCCTTCCCGCCGCGCATGGGCGAGGTCGGCGTCGTGATCGACCTGGCGGTGCACGACATCGACATCATCCGTCACCTGACGGATTCCGAGATCGTCGAGGTCCAGCCGCAGCTGGCCCGCACCCGCGCCGAGCGCGAGGACACGGCCCTGCTGCAGTTCCGGCTCGACAACGGCGTGATCGCCCACATCACCACCAACTGGGTCACCCCCTACAAGACCCGCACGCTTCAGGTGGCGACCAAGTCCAAGTTCGTCGTCGCCGATCTGATCACCCGCCAGGTCACCGAATATTTCGGCCAGCAGCCCGACGGCTCCTATTCCACCCGGATGCTGAACAGCTGGCCGGCCGAACCGCTGAGGAAGGAGCTGGAGACCTTCGCCCGCGCCATCAACACCGGCGAGACCCCCGCGGTCACCGGCGAGGACGGCCTGCGGAACCTGGAGGTCGCCCTGCGCTGCCTGGGCGAGGCCTGACCGCCGCGATCCTGACGTAAAGCTTGGGGAAGACAGACGACATGCGCGCCAGCACCACTCTGATGTCCGCCCTGGTTCTCGCTTCGGCGGCCGCGCCCGCCCATGCGGACACGCGCTTTCTGGCCTATGACGCCGCCGACCGGATCACCCAGGCGATGACGCGCGGGCTGACCCTGGAGGTCGAGCGCGGCCTGTTCGGGGCCCTGCGGCTGAACGGCCTGTATTCGACGACCAGCCGGGGTTCGGCCAGGCTGGAGCGCGGCGGCCCCGACGGGGTGCGGCGCGCCCTGGAGCCGGGCGCGTCCGAGAGCGACGTCTATGCGATCTCTCAAGAGGGCGACGGTCGCGGCCTGTCGCGCGCCCTGTGCCCCGGCGCCGAGTCGGCCTGGCTGGTCGCGGGTCGGGTGCGGGCGGCGCGGCCCCTGACCCTGCACGCCGTGGGCCGCTGGGCCGACGGGACGTTCCGTCCGTGCGTGACGCTGAGCTACACCTGGCGCGGCGAATGGGCGACCGCGCCCACGGCCGGGCCGTCGGGAGAATAGACGGAGTCGCGCCCGCCCCCTGGGCTGGGCTAGACTGGCGAACGTGAGCACGGCCGCCCTTCATCACCGCAACGCGCGCCCCGGTCCCGGCGCCCTGGCGCTGCTCGGCCTGTTCGCCCTGCTGTTCGCCGGACTGGGCGCGATGGTGGTCGAGCCGGCGCTGCATGGCGCGCTGTCCCTGGGGACGTCCGCCCCGGCAAGGGTGAAGCCTTCGACCGCGCCCATCGCGCCCCCGCCGCCCAACGACATCATCCTGGATGGCGACTACGCCGCCGCCGACGGCGCCGGGCTGCGAGCGGACGGGGCGACCCTGGCGTTCGGGCGGGCCGCTCTGGTCACCGCGCCGCATCGGCTGGTGATCGCCGCCGACCTGGCGGCGCAGGGCGTGTCCTATGCGACCGCGCTGAACGTGCCGGCCAATGTCCAGATCGAGGTTCGGCGCGTCGAGTCCGGCGGCGCGCCCTTGTGCGCCGGCGGCGACACGGGCTGGCTGGCGATGGCGGTGCGGACGGACGGCGTGACCCTGCTGCCCCTGCGCGCGGGCGATCCCCCGGGCGCCGCGCTGTCGCCCACGGCGCTCTGTCCGGTCCGGACGCTGGAGCGCCGCTGAATGCGGGCGGGGCTGATGGTCGCCGCCCTGGCCGGGGCGGTCGCCGCCCTGCTGACATGGCAGACGCCGGGGGGCGCCGACGTGACGTCGCCGCGCGCCGACGCGGTCACGGTTCACCTGCTCGACAACGGCTTCCACACCGACCTGGCCCTGCCGCGCGGCGCGCTGGAGGCGAGGGGCGGACCGCTGGCGGAGGCCGTGCGGACGCTGGGGCCCGGCGAATGGGTGCTGATCGGCTGGGGCGACGCGAGATTCTATGTCGACCGCAGCCCCATCTCGGATCGGCTCGCCGACGGCGCAAGGGCCTTCTTCCGGCCAGGCAACCGGTCCGTGGTGATGCTGGATCCGCAGGCCGGCGACCCGCGCGACCGGTTCGGCGAAGACGGTCGCGCGGCCCTGTCGGTCGCGCCCGCCGCCTTCGACCGCATGGCCGGCCGGATCGAGGCGTCGCTGGACCTGTCGTCCGGGGCGCCGCGGCTGGCCGTGGCCCGCCCTGGCGACGACGCGCGCTTCTTCGCCAGCCGCGAGACCTTCTCCATCGTCCACCTGTGCAACCACTGGACCGCATCGGTCCTGGCGGCGGGCGGCGTGTCCGTCCGACCCGTCCGTGCGATCCTGTCGAGCGAGGTGCTGCGCGCCGTTCGCGCCGCCGCGCTGGACAGTCAGCCCCCGCAGGACTAGACCGCGCCCCTTTCGCTTTTCCGGCCGGGTCCGAGCCCCGGCGAGCGACGCAGAGGAGTGAGGCCGATGGCCCGCAAGCAGCATACCCGCAACTCGTCCGGCCCGGCCGGCCCCAGCCAGCGCCAGTTGCGAGCCGGCGAACTGATCCGCCACGCCCTGGTCGACATCCTGCGCGAGGAGGACATCCACGACGAGGCGCTGGCCGGCGTTTCCGTCACGGTGACCGAGGTGCGCCTGTCGCCGGACCTGAGACACGCCACCTGTTTCGTGGAGCCCCTGGGCGCCGGCGTCGAGGCGGCGCCGACCACCGGCCACGAGAGCGAGATCATCAAGGCGCTGAACGCCCACGCCAAATTCCTGCGCGGCCGGCTGGGCCCCAAGCTGGACATGAAGTTCACGCCAGACCTGAAGTTCCGCCACGACGAGAGCTTCGACGCGGCCAGCCACATGGACCGTCTGTTCAACGACCCCCGCGTGCGCGCCGACCTGGAGCGTCGCGACGAGGAAGGCGAGGACCTCTGATGACGCGGTCTCAAGCAGCGCAAAGCGCGATTGGCCAAGCCTGATGGCCCGCAAGAAGAAGGGCGACGTCGTCGACGGCTGGGTCTGCCTGGACAAGCCGTTCGAGATGGGATCGACCGAGGCGGTTAGCCGCATCCGCCGCCTGTTCAACGCCCAGAAGGCCGGTCACGCGGGCACCCTGGACCCGCTGGCCAGCGGCATCCTGCCCATCGCGCTGGGCGAGGCCACCAAGACCGTGCCGATGATGATGGAGGCGCAGAAGGTCTATCGCTTCACCGTCAACTGGGGCGTCTCGACCGACAGCGTGGATCGCGAGGGCGAGATCATCGGCCGTTCCGACGTGCGGCCCTCGGTCGAACAGGTGAAGGCGGCCCTGCCGGCCTTCGTCGGCGAGATCGACCAGATCCCGCCGCGCTTCTCCGCGATCAAGGTGGACGGCGCCCGCGCCTATGACCTGGCCCGCGACGGCGCCGAGTTCGAGCTTCAGGCCCGCCGCGTGACGATCCATTCGGCCGAGGTGACCGACGCGCCGGACGCCGATCATGTCGAACTGACCATCCGCACCGGCAAGGGCGTCTATGTCCGCTCGCTGGCCCGCGACCTGGCGAGCCTGCTCGGCGCCGAAGGCCACGTCAGCGCGCTGCGTCGCGAGCGGGTCGGTCCGTTCAGCACCGAAAACGCCGTCACTCTGGATTTTCTGGAGGAAATGGTGCATACGGGCGCCGCCTCGGAAGGCTTGCTTCCCGTCGCGACCGCCCTGGACGACATCCCGGAGCTGGCCGTGACGCCAGAAGACGCCTTCTCGCTTCGGCAGGGACGCCCGATCGTTCTGCTCCCCCGTCAGGTGGAAACCCTCAAGGATCGCCTCTCCGGCGGTTCGCGCACGGTTTCAGCCTTCCAGGGCCAGACCCTCGTGGCGCTGTGTCAGTTGCGGGCCGGCCGGTTAGAACCCGACCGCGTTTTCAACCTCCAAGGTTCGTAAGAACCGGGGACCAAGCGGCCCTCAAGCAGCGCGAAGCGCGATAAGGGCCACGAAAGGACTCTACGATGTCGATCACTGCTGAACGCAAGCAGGAACTCATCGCCGACAACGCCCGCGGTGCGGGCGACACCGGCTCGGCCGAGGTTCAGGTCGCGATCCTGTCGGAACGCATCGCCAACCTCACCGAACACTTCAAGACCCACAAGAAGGACAACCACTCGCGCCGCGGCCTGCTCAAGATGGTCTCGCAGCGTCGTCGCCTTCTAGATCACCTGAACAAGGTCGACAGCGACCGCTATCAGGCGATCATCGCCAAGCTGGGCCTGCGCCGCTAAGGGCGCCGGACGAGCTGAAAGAACGCTTTCGAGGCGCGGGCGGTCACGCCCGCGCCTCGTTCCGTAACTAAAGCCTGCCCGCGCGCCGCGGGACTGACACGGCGCAGACGCGAGGGCCATGCCGGTCCTCATCGGGTCTTCCGCGATGGCGCGGGGACCCTGGATCGAAGGACTGAACGCCCGACGCATCCGCCCCAATGATGGGACCCCGCGCGGAATACGCCGCCCGGGAGACGAAAGACGAAACATGTTCGATATCAAACGCAAGACGATCGAGTGGGCCGGCCGCCCGCTGACCCTGGAAACGGGCCGCATCGCCCGCCAGGCCGACGGCGCCGTGCTGGCGACCTACGGCGAGACCGTGGTTCTGGCCACCGTCGTCTATGGCCGCGCGCCCAAGCCGGGCCTGGATTTCTTCCCCCTGACGGTCAACTACCAGGAAAAGACCTTCGCCGCCGGCAAGATTCCGGGCGGCTACTTCAAGCGTGAAGGCCGTCCGACCGAGAAGGAGACCCTGGTCTCCCGCCTGATCGACCGTCCGATCCGCCCGCTGTTCGTCAAGGGCTTCAAGAACGAGACCCAGGTCGTCGTCACCGTGCTGCAGCACGACATGGAGAACGACCCGGACATCGTCGGCATGGTCGCCGCCTCGGCCGCCCTGACCATCTCGGGCGTGCCGTTCATGGGCCCGATCGGCGCCGCGCGCGTGGGCATGATCGACGGCGAGCTGGTGCTGAACCCGGCCATCGACCAGATCCCGACCTCGGACCTGGACCTGGTGGTCGCCGGCACCCAGGACGCCCTGATGATGGTCGAATCCGAAGCCAAGGAGCTGTCGGAAGAAACCATGCTGAAGGCGCTGATGTTCGCCCACGCCGGCATGCAGCCGGTGATCGACGCGATCATCGACCTGGCCGAACACGCCGCCAAGGAGCCGTTCGACTTCCAGGCCGAGGATCACTCCGACGTGGTCGCTTCGATCAAGTCGCTGGTCGGCGAGGACATCAAGACCGCCTACACCCACCCGGGCAAGTACGACCGTCGCTCGGGCGTCGATGCGGCCAAGAAGACCGCCGCCGCCGCCCTGGTGAAGACCGACGAGAACCCCGACGGCGTCGACGCCTCCAAGTTCTCGGCCGCCTTCAAGGAATGCGAAGCCGAAGTCCTGCGTCGCGACATCATCGAGAACGCCCACCGCGTCGACGGCCGCGCCCTGGACAAGGTCCGCGCCATCGTCTCGGAAGTCGGCGTCCTGCCGCGCACCCACGGTTCGGCCCTGTTCACGCGTGGTGAAACCCAGGCCCTGGTCGTCGCCACCCTGGGCACCGGCGAGGACGAGCAGTACATCGACAGCCTGCAGGGCACCTACAAGGAAAGCTTCCTGCTGCACTACAACTTCCCCCCCTATTCGGTGGGTGAAGCCGGCCGCATGGGTTCGCCCGGCCGTCGCGAGATCGGCCACGGCAAGCTGGCCTGGCGCGCGATCCGTCCGATGCTGCCGTCGAAGGAAGACTTCCCCTACACCATCCGCCTGGTCTCCGAGATCACCGAGTCGAACGGCTCGTCCTCGATGGCCACGGTCTGCGGTTCGTCGCTGGCCCTGATGGACGCCGGCGTGCCGCTGGTCCGTCCGGTGTCGGGCATCGCCATGGGCCTGATCCTGGAGCCGTCGGGCGAGTTCGCCATCCTGTCGGACATCCTGGGTGACGAAGACCACCTGGGCGACATGGACTTCAAGGTCGCCGGCACCTCGGAAGGCATCACCTCGCTGCAGATGGACATCAAGGTCCCCGGCATCACCGAGGAGATCATGAAGCAGGCCCTGACCCAGGCCTCGGCCGGTCGCCTGCACATCCTGGACGAGATGTCCAAGGCCATGGACGCGCCGCGCGCCGAACTGGGCGAGCACGCGCCCAAGATCGAGACCATCAAGATCGCGGTCGACAAGATCCGCGAAGTGATCGGCTCGGGCGGCAAGGTCATCCGCGAGATCGTCGAGAAGACCGGCGCCAAGATCGACATCGGCGACGACGGCACCATCAAGGTCGCCGCCAACGACCAGGAGAAGATCGACGCCGCCAAGGCCTGGATCCAGTCCATCGCCTCGGAGCCGGAAGTCGGAACCATCTACTCCGGCAAGGTCGTCAAGGTCGTCGACTTCGGCGCCTTCGTGAACTTCTTCGGCGCCAAGGACGGCCTGGTCCACGTGTCCCAGATCGCTCTGGAACGCGTCGCCAACCCGGCCGACGTCCTGTCGGAAGGCCAGGAAGTGAAGGTCAAGTTCCTGGGCTTCGACGATCGCGGCAAGACCAAGCTGTCGATGAAGGTCGTCGATCAGGAAACCGGCGAGGACCTGACCGACAAGATCAACGCCGAGCGCGCCGAGCGCGGCGAAGCCCCGCTGTCGGAAGACACCGGCGGCCGGCCGAAGCGCGAAGGCGGCGGTGATCGGGGCGGCGACCGCGGCCGTCGTCGTCGCGACTGATCCGTCTTCGTGATCGAACGGAAGGGGCCCCGGCGACGCCGGGGCCCTTTTTCGTTGTCCGGGCCTTCGAAATCCGGCGCTTGCGCCTGACGATCAGTCCGCGTCCTCGATGGCGTGGATGTCGTCGTCGGACAGGCCGAAGTGGTGGCCGATCTCGTGGATCAGGACGTGGGCGATGATCTCGGCCAGGCCGACGTCGCCGCGCTCGCACCACTCGTCCAGGATGGGGCGGCGATACAGGAAGACGCGCGAGGGTTCGGCGGCGGGTCCCAGACTGTCGCGCCGGCCGATGTCCACCCCGTGGTACAGGCCGGTCAGCTCGAACGGATCCTCGATCTCCAGCTCGGCCAGGGTCTCCTCGTCGGCGAAGTCGTCGATGCGGAACACCACCTCGCCGGCGGCCTGGCGGAAGGCGTCCGGCAGCGCGTCGAAAGCCGCGCGCGCCAGGCGGGCGAAGTCGTCCAGGGACGGCGCGATCTGGTCCCCCCAGTCGCTGGTCCGGCCGTTCGTCGTCGGATCGTTCATGGGGCTGAACTAGCAGCCGGCGAGGCCCGCGCCACCCGGCAAAACGCCGCTGCGCCCTTCGGTCGCCCGGACGGCGCCGCTTTTGGCCGGCTTGAGGTATGGTGAACGCGCGAATCGGGGCGAACCCCGTCCCGGAAGGTGACCGAAGGACCATGGCCGAGGCCGACATCGCCTATGCCGCCACAGCGGGCGCCGCGGGCCTCGCCCTTGCGGTCAGCGCCTGGGCGTGGCGGCTGCGCACCCGGCTGGACGCCCGCGCGCGTCAGGCCGAG
>NZ_JAYRPA010000079.1:0-46336 GCF_041911375.1 Brevundimonas sp.
CGCGCCCGCGCACCGGGCCGAGCGCGCGCCGCCGCCCCACTTCCCCCGCGACCTGACGCCGGCGGGCGTCGCCGCGGCTGACGACCATCTGGCGCTGGAACAGGTGGACGGGGCCGAGGCCATGGCCTTCGTCGCCGAGGAGAACAGGAAGTCGCTGGCCGCCCTGACCGGCGACCCCCGCTACGAAACCTTCCGGGAAGAGGCGCTGGCCATCCTGACCGCTGAAGACCGGATCCCCATGCCGTCCTTCCTGGGCGACGGGATCGGCAACTTCTGGCAGGACGCCGCCAATCCCAAGGGGGTGTGGCGGCGCACCACCCTGGACAGCTACCGCACCGCCTCGACCCAGTGGGAGACGCTGCTCGACATCGACGCGCTGGCCAGGGCCGAAGGCCGCGACTGGGTGTTCAAGGGCGCCGACTGCCTGGCGCCGGACGAGACCCGCTGTCTGATCAATCTGTCGGACGGCGGCAAGGACGCAGTGGTGGTGCGCGAGTTCGACACCACGACGAAGACCTTCCTCGACGACGGCTTCAGCCTGCCCGAGGGCAAGCACCGCATCGAATGGCTGGATCGCGACACCCTGCTGGTGGCCACCGACTTCGGCGCCGGGACCATGACCGAGTCCGGCTATCCCTTCATCGTCAAGACGCTGAAGCGCGGTCAGACCCTGGCTCAGGCGACCGAGGTGTATCGCGGCGAACAGGGCGACGGCGGCTATGGCGTCAGCCCGGCCGTCTACCGGAACAAGGACGGCCAGGTGACGGCGGTGATCATCACCCGCCCGCTGGACACCTTCCGCTCGGAAACGTGGAGCGTCGCCCATGACGGCGCGACGACACGTCTGGCCCTGCCGGACCGCGTCAGCGTCTTCGGCGCCCAGGGCGACCTGCTGATCTTCTCCAACGACGAGGCCTGGCGCTTTCGGGGAATCGACTACAAGCCCGGCTCGCTGCTCTCGATGCCCCTGGCCAGCCTCCAAGCCGGCGACGACGTCGCCATCAGCAATCAGGCCGCCATGATCTACAAGCCGGCGGCGCGGCAGTCCCTCGGGGCGGTGCGCGTGCTGGACCAGCACGTGGTCGCCGCGCTGTCGGACAATGTCGCCGGCCGCCTGGCCGTCTTCCATAACCGCGGGGAGTCGGGGTGGAGCCGGCAGGACGTGGCCATTCCGGAAAATATCGCGGTGGGCCTTGGAGACTCCTCCAAGTCGAAGGGCGAGGTCTTCGTCTCGACCCAGGGCTTCCTGACGCCCCCGACCCTCAGCCTGGCCTCGATCGGCTCGGACGGTCTCACTGAGCTCAAGTCCGCCCCCGCCAAGTTCGACGCCTCGACCCATGTCGTGGAGCAGTATGAGGCCGTCTCGACCGACGGCACGAAGATCCCCTACTTCATCACCCGCCCGCGCGAGATGAAGCTGGACGGATCCAACCCGACGATCCTGTTCGGCTACGGCGGCTTCCAGCTGTCGATGAACCCGGCCTACAAGCCCGAGATGGGCAAGCTGTGGCTGGAAGGCGGCGGGGTCTTCGTCAACGCCAACATCCGCGGCGGCGGCGAGTTCGGGCCCGACTGGCACCAGGCGGCGCTGGATGGAAACCGCCAGCGCGCCTTCGACGATTTCGCCGCCGTGGCCCGCGACCTGGAGCAGAGGGGCGTGACCAGCCCGCGTCGCCTGGGCATCTACGGCCGGTCGAACGGCGGGGTGCTGACCAGCGTCTCCATCACCCAGCATCCCGAACTGTTCAACGCGGCGGTGATCGAAAGCCCTCTGATCGACATGCTGCGCTATCACGAGCTGCCCGCCGGCGCGTCCTGGATCGGCGAATACGGCGACCCGCGCATTCCCGAAGAAGCCGCGTGGATCGCGAAATATTCCGCCTATCAGCAGCTGCGCCCGGACGTCGAATATCCGCGCGTCTATGTCACCACCAACACCCGCGACGACCGCGTCCACCCCGGCCATGCGCGCAAGTTCGCCGCCCGCCTGGGCGCCCAGGGCCACGACCACCTCTATTACGAGGACACCGCCGGCGGTCACTCCAACGACGCCGATCCGGTCGCCAACGCGCGCCGTTGGGCCCGGCACTACGTCTATCTGGCCCAGCAGCTGATGGACTGACACGAAAAAGGGGAGCCGCGGCGCGGCTCCCCTGATCGATTGGGCGCTGGGCGTCCTTATTCGGGGCGGACGCGCTTCTTGCGGAACGACGGGTTCAGCGTCTGCTTGCGCAGGCGGATGGACTTCGGCGTCACCTCGACCAGCTCGTCGTCGTCGATATAGGCGATGGCCTGCTCCAGCGACATCTGGCGCGGCGGGGTCAGGCGCACGGCCTCGTCCTTGCCCGAAGCGCGGACGTTGGTCAGTTGCTTGCCCTTGATCGGATTGACGTCCAGGTCGTCCCAGCGCGCGTTCTCGCCGATGATCATGCCCTGGTAGGTCTTCTCGCCGGCGCCGACGAACATCACGCCCCGGTCCTCCAGGTTCCACAGGGCGAAGGCCGCCGTGTCGCCGTCGGAGTTGGAGATCAGCACCCCCTTCGGGCGGCCGGCGATGGCGCCCTTGTAGGGCTCGTAGTGGCTGAACACGCGGTTCAGCACGCCCGAGCCGCGCGTGTCGGTCAGGAACTCGCCCTGATAGCCGATCAGCGAGCGCGACGGGCACTTCAGCTGGATGCGGGTCTTGCCGGCGCCCGACGGGCCCATGTCGGTCATTTCGGCCTTACGGGCCGACAGCTTTTCGATGACGATGCCCGAGAATTCGTCGTCGACGTCGATCATGACGTCCTCGATCGGCTCCAGCTTCTCGCCGTTCTCGCCTTCCTGGAACACCACGCGCGGACGCGAGATCGACACCTCGAAGCCTTCGCGGCGCATGTTCTCGATCAGCACGCCCAGTTGCAGTTCGCCACGGCCCGAGACCTCATAGGCGTCGCCGCCCTCGGTGGTGGTTACGCGGATGGCGACGTTGGCCTCGGCTTCCTTCAACAGGCGGTCGCGGATGACGCGCGACTGGACCTTGTCGCCTTCGCGACCGGCCAGCGGGCTGTCGTTGACCGAGACGGTCATCGAGATGGTCGGCGGGTCGATCGGCTGGGCCGGAAGCGCTTCGGTGACTTCCATGGCGCACAGGGTGTCGGCCACGGTCGCCTTGGACATGCCGGCGATGGCGACGATGTCGCCCGCTTCCGAACCCTCGTCCAGCGGCTGACGCTTCAGGCCGCGGAAGGCCAGCACCTTGGTGATGCGGCCGCGCTCGATTTCCTTGCCTTCACGGTCCAGGGCGTGGATCGCCATGCCGGGGACGGCCTTGCCGCTCTCGATGCGGCCGGTCAGGATTCGGCCCAGGAACGGATCGCTTTCGATCAGCACGTTCAGCATCTGGAACGGCTTGTCCTTGTTCTCCTGCACCTTGGGCGGCGGGACGTGGTCGACGATCAGGTCGAACAGGGGGGCCAGGTTGTCGTTGGGTTGGTTCAGGTCCAGCGTCGCCCAGCCGTTGCGGCCCGAGGCGTAGATGTGGGGGAAGTCCAGCTGCTCGTCCGTCGCGCCGATGGCGGCGAACAGGTCGAAGGTCTCGTTGTGGACGCGGTCCGGATCGGCGTGGGCGCGGTCGACCTTGTTGATGCACAGGATCGGGCGCAGGCCCATCTTCAGCGCCTTGGTCAGCACGAACTTGGTCTGGGGCATGACGCCCTCTTCGGCGTCGACCAGGATGACGCAGCCGTCCACCATGCCCAGGATGCGCTCGACCTCGCCGCCGAAGTCGGCGTGGCCGGGCGTGTCGATGATGTTGATGCGCGTCTCGCCGGCCTTGCCGTTCCAGAGCACCGAGGTGCACTTGGCCAGGATGGTGATGCCGCGCTCCTTCTCCTGGTCGTTGGAGTCCATGGCGCGTTCGGTCGTCGCCTCATTGGCTCGGAAGACGCCGGACTGGGCCAGGAGCTGGTCCACCAGGGTGGTCTTGCCGTGGTCGACGTGGGCGATGATGGCGACGTTGCGCAGGTTCATTTGAGTATCGCGGAAAGGCGCGGCCGGCGTACGGGCGGCCGCTGGTCATGGAAAGGCGTGCAGGGAGCGCGCGCCTCTTACAGCGATGCGGGCCGAAAGACCAGAGCGGGCGTTCGCGCCTAGTCGGCGGCCCTGGCGCGGAAGACGTCGCCGGCGCGGTAGCATTCGCACGCGGCGCGTTCCAGGGCGGCGCGGTCCAGCACGGTGATGCGGCCGCGCGAATAGGCGATGGCCCCCGCCTTCTGCAGCCCCTGGGCCGCTTCGTTGACCGTGGTCCGCTGCGATCCCAGCATCGAGGCCAGATACTCCTGCGTCAGGCTCAGGGTGTCGCCGTCGACCCGGTCGTGACAGCGCAGCAGCCATTTGGCGAAGCGCTGGCCGGCGTGGTGCAGGGCGTTGCAGGCGCTGGACTGCTCCAGCTCGCCCTGCAGGCGGGCCATGTAGTCGGCCACCACGTCGCGGATGGCGGGCCGCTGGGCCGCCAGGGCGCGAAAGCGCAGCGCCTCGACCCGCTGGGCCGACACGGCGACCTGGGCCACCGCGCGAGTGTGGGCGCGCTGCGGCGTGGCCGAGGCGATCACGCCCAGCACCCCCTCGCGGCCGACCATCAGGGTCTCCACGGTTCGGCCGTCCTCCAGCACCGCCACCGACGAGCAGAAGCCGCTGTCGATGAAGTGAAGGTGCTCGATCAGGTCGTCGGGCTCGGAAAAGACGTGGCCGGGGGCGAACTCGGTCGGCGTCGCGATCGCCAGCAGGGCTTCGCGGTTGTCGGAGTCGAGTTCCCGGATCAGGAGATTTCCCGGCGGATGATGGCGCATGAATTCGCGCTTAAGACGATTGAGGGAACCCGTCTGTCAGAACCTGACACAGCGTAGCAGTATTTTATCGCAACGGTTGGGGACAAGTCGTTGAAATCGCTTCGGACGTACGGATGCGGTCACAAAGAACGATGTTCATCTTTTTCCAATCGGCCGACGATGCGCTGGCCGTCATGGACCTCCACGCCGCTGCAGGAGGCGTGCTGGCGGAGCAGGGCGGCGGCGGCGCGCAGGGCGTCGTCGTCGTCCCGACCGTCGTGGAAGTCCAGCAGCGGGCGGCGCCCCTCGTCGTCGAAGAAATGAAGCTCGTAAATACGCAACGGAACCCCCTGGTCGGCGAAACCTAGGGCGAGACGGCGCCGCTTGTCTGTCGGATGTCGACAGACGGAGCCATTGCGGCGCGCGGGGCGTTAGGCGGCGATGCCCGCCTTCGCCGCCCTCCGTCGCCATCGCCGTCTTCCGAAACCCTCGACCCTGGTCGAGTGGGCCGCCAGGGTCGGCTACGGGGCGCGGGGCTTCGTCTACCTGTCGGCGGGGCTGCTGACGCTGCTGGCGGCCACGGACCGGATCGGCGACGCGGTCGGCACGGGCGGGGCGGCGGGCTGGCTGGCCGAGCAGCCGTTCGGCCGGCTGTGGCTGGTGCTGCTGGGCGTGGGCCTGTGGGCCTTCGTCGGCTGGCGGGCGCTGCAGGCGGTGTTCGACGCGGACCATGAGGGCGCGGACCTGAAGGGCTGGGCGACGCGGGCGGGCCAGGCGCTGAGCGGGGTCTTCTACGGCGTGCTGGCGGCCGGGGTGTTCGAGTATCTGGACGAGGTGGGCGAGGCGGCCAGCGCCGCCGCGGACCAGGCCGAGAGCGTGGCCGAGAACCAGGAGAAGGCGGCGATGCTGCTGGGCCTGCCCTTCGGCGGGGCCCTGCTGGCGACGGCCGGGCTGGCGATCCTGGCGGTCGGGATCGGCAACATCGTCCGGGCCTTCCGGGACGACTTCGACGGGGCCCTGGCCTGCCCCGAATCCTTCTGCCGGCCCGCGACGATCCTGGCGCGGACGGGCTATGCGGCGCGCGGCTTCGCCTATCTGCCGCTGGGCGTCTTCGTCATCCTGGCCGGGCTGCACGCCCGCGCGGGCGAGGTGACGAGCACGGCCGGGGCGCTGGACGCGCTGGAGGCCCAGCCCGGCGGATCGTGGATCCTGGGGCTGACGGCGGCGGGGCTGATGGCCTTCGGCGCCTTCGCCTTCGTGGAGGCGCGCTGGCGAAGGATCCGCGCGCCGCGCGAACTGGACTGAGGCGATAGGGGCGGCGAGGGGGGCTGGCGCCGGCCCGCCCCGTCGCCATATCCCATCGCAACACCTGCTGTTCCAGAAGGCCGCGCCGATGACCGACACCGCCCCCCAGACCCCGACCCCAGCCCCGCTGAAGACCCTGAAGATCGACTTCGTCTCCGACGTCGTCTGCCCCTGGTGCGTGGTCGGCCTGGGCGGGCTGGAGACCGCGCTGGAGACGCTGAAGGCCGAGGGCGTCGCCGCCGACATCGCCTTTCAGCCGTTCGAACTGAACCCCCAGATCGCGCCCGAAGGCGAGAACATCGTCGAACACATCGGCCGCAAATACGGCGCCACCCCCGAACAGTCCGCCGCCAACCGCGAGATGATCAAGGCCCGCGCGGCGGAGGTCGGCTTCGACATGCGGATGGGCCCCGACAGCCGCATCTGGAACACCTTCGACGCCCACCGCCTGCTGCACTGGGCCCACGAGACGGCGCCCGAAAAGCAGAAGGCGCTGAAACAGGCGCTGTTCACCGCCCACTTCACCGACAACCGCAACCTGACCGACGCCGGCGTCCTGACCCGCGCCGCCGAGGCCGCCGGGCTGGACCGGGCCGAGGCGGGCGAGGTGCTGGCCTCGGGCCGCTACGCCCAGGCCGTGCGCGCGGCCGAGGAGCTGTGGCGCTCGCGGGGGATCAGTTCGGTCCCCGCCGTGGTGGTGGAGGGCAAGTATCTGATCTCGGGCGGCCAGCCGGCCTCGGCCTTCGAACAGGCGCTGCGACAGATCGCAAAGGAGGCGTAGGCCTTCCTTTCGTCATCCTCCGGCTAGCCGCGCAGCGGCGCAGACCGGGGGACCCCATCGTCATCCTCCGGCCGAGCGAAGCTCGGACCGGGGGAGGCGCGCGAGAGCGCGAACCTGTCGCAGATCAGGCCTTCAAACATCACGCGACGGATAGATTTCGCCTTCGGCGCCGCTGGGTTCCGGGTCTTCGCTGCGCTTCGCCCGGAATGACGAAAGAAGGAAGATCACGGCGGGCCGGTTTCACACCCCGCCGTCGGAAAAGCACCGTCTGAATGGTGTGAATCGTCTGAAATCGGCGCCCGGTCCAGGGCGTCCAGCACCTCCAGGCTCTTGTCGATCAGGCGCCGGCCGGTCGCGTCCGCCGGGTCCAGGTCGGCGACGGCGCGGACCAGGGTCTGGACGGTGCGGGCCTTGGCGATCGCGGTCGCCTGGGGGTCGGGGGTCTTTGCGGGTTTCGGGGCGGGTTTCGGAGCCGGTTTGGGCGTTTCGGGCGTCGCCTCGGCGGCGCGGGCCAGGTCCGACAGGCGCATGTGCAGCCGCATCCAGCCGGCGGCCTCGGCGGCCCGGCCGCGCAGGACGGCGCGGTTCAGCCGCACCAGGGCGTGGCGCGCCATCTGGGCGTAGTCGGGCAGGCCGGCCTCTTCCTCGGCCTCCAGATCGACCGGCTCGGGATCGGGCTGGTCGATGCGGCGCCAGCCCTGGGCCCGGGCGCGCTGGCGAAAGGTCGACAGGGCCAGGCCGTGACGGGCGCACACCATGTCGGCCGCCTCTCCGGCCAGATAGTCCTCGCGCGCCTGGTCCCACACCGCATCGGACACGCGGCGATAGCCGCCGCCCCGGTCATAGGGATCGCGAATGGGCCGCCCGTCGTAGAGGGGGCGCCCCGGGTCGCGGGGCGCGGCCTCGGGCGACGCGGCCTCTGGCGACGCCGCCGCTGGGGGCCGGTCGACGAAGTCCTCATTGGTCAGGCGACCGTCCCAATAGTCATAGGGCGCCCGATCGTCGTCGACGCCCGATCCGTCGGCGCCCGATCCGTCCGCGCCTGGGCCATAGCCTGGCCAGCCATCCTCGTCCCGTTCCATGCGCCCCTCCGACGCCGATCCGCCCCCGCGGCGGGGCCGGGGCATTATGGGTCGGCCGGGAGGGGTGTTAGGTCGATTGGCGTTCGACGGCGAAAAGGCGAGGGAATTCAGCAGCCGGAGCGACGGAATTAGGATGGCGGAGGCTCCGCCTTCCCTCCTCCGGCGCGAAGCGACCGGGGACTCGGCGCGTCGAAGGCGATGTGGGCAGGATGCAGAAAATGGTGCGCTTCGCGGCAGGGCGCGCGCTGCCGCGCCGCGAGGCGAGGGTGGGCATAGTGCGAGAATAGGCAGGAAATGAGTGCGTCCCGTTTTCCGCGCGCTTCTACACCCCTTGGTTGAGAGCTATTCCCATCCAAACGCCACAGGTCTAAGCTTGATGGCTGCCACGAGGATTCAGTTTTCCCCCAAGAGGTTTCATGGGCCTGTTTGATGACTTGGACCTAGGCCCAACGGTTGATACCGTTTCCGAGCCTCAGAAAATTTTTCATGCTCTTCCCAAACGTGCGCCTAGGTACGAGTACCTCCGGAATGTGCAGGGGCAGGTTCTTGAAAAGTGGCACTCCAGAAAAGACGAGAAGGATACCGTCATCAAGATGAATACCGGCGGCGGGAAAACCGTTGTTGGTCTGTTGGTGTTGAAGTCCTGCCTCAACGATCAACAAGGGCCCGCTGTCTACGTCTGTCCGGATCACTACCTTTGCGACCAAGTTATCGCGGAAGCCCGCGATCTAGGCATCGAAACTGCCGAAGATCCGCGCTCGCCTCATTTTCTGAACGGCAGAGCGATACTGGTTATCCCGATTGATACTCTGTTCAATGGGAAATCAAAGTTCGGGGTCGGAGGTGAAGGGTCAAAGCTTGAGATAGGCAGCGTAATCATCGATGACGCGCATGCATGTATCGCGCGAGCCGAACAGAAGTTCACTGTTACGATCCCACGCACGTCGCCGCTCTATACTGAACTTCTAGATCTCTTCCGAGCCGATCTAAAGCAGCAATCAATTGCCACCGCAGCTGAGATCGATCAGGGCGAGAGGCGCGCGCTCGCCCGCGTTCCGTATTGGGCTTGGCAAGACAAGATGGAGATTGTCGCTAGACTATTAGTCTCCAATAGCAACTTGAAAGAAGTGGAGTGGGAATGGCCCCTCCTGCGGGATTGCCTGTCCCAATGCCTTTGCCACATGCATGCGACCGCCATTGAGATCGCGCCCAGATGTCTACCAGTCTCGTCTATTCCGAGTTTTGGCAAGGCGAGGCGGCGGATCTATATGACCGCCACGTTGGCTGACGACAGCGTTCTCGTATCGAGCTTCAATGCCGAGAGTTCGGCAGTTGCGAACCCGATAGCCCCAGCAAGCGGATCCGACATCGGTGAGCGGCTTATCTTGATCCCGCAGGAGATCAACACGTCTGTCACGGATAGCGATATTCGCGACTTTGCTGCAGCGCAGGCAAAAACTCGCAACGTCGTAGTGATCGTGCCTTCCTTCAAACGAGCTGAGTTCTGGCGACCTGTAGCTAGCAAAATCATTGATGCAGATACAATAGTGGAAGGCGTGGAGACTTTACGGCAAAGTTCCGGCAATTTCGTCGTGATGGTCAACCGGTACGATGGTGTGGACCTCCCTAATGATTCATGTCGTCTGTTGATTGTTGACGGCCTTCCAGACGCTAGACGCTTGGTCGATCGATACGAACAATCCATCCTGGAATCGTCAAAACGATTTCGCACCAACCAGATCCAGAGAATTGAGCAAGGCATGGGGCGCGGCATTCGCGCGGGTAACGACTACTGTGTCGTCATGCTCATGGGGTCCCAACTCTTGGCCTCACTTTATGCCGCCGGCGCCGTAGAATTCTTCTCAGCATCAACCCGCGCGCAGCTTAACCTATCTCGAAAGCTTGCGAAGAAGATCGAGGAGAAAGGTCTTGATGAGATGGCCAGCGTAGTGGAGGCCGTACTGCAGCGTGATCCGCAATGGGTGGCGGCAGCGAAGAATGCTGTCATCGAAGTGAACAACCCGAGCAGCATTGAAGTGGACGCGATCTCAGTAGCTCAGAGAGAGGCATTTGAGGCCAGCCGCCGGGGACGACCCGATAAAGCTGAGGCCGCGTTACGGTCGGCCTATCAGGAATCCGAATCAGACACGCTGAAAGGTTGGCTGCTGGAGCAGGTCGCTGAGGTCGTGCATCCGACCGACAAGGTTCAAAGTCAGTCTATTCTGGCCGGAGCGCACGAGCGCAACGCCATGACCCTCAAACCGCTTCGCGGTGTGACCTATCCGCGTGTCGATACAGCAGGAATGGATCAAGCGCGTCAGGCTGCGCACTATCTGACAGATAAATACAAGAATTCAAATGCCTTGGTGATTGGAATGAGGGGTGTGCTGGACCGTTTGCGGTTTGGAGATGATACGGCAGAAGATGTTGAGGAGGCGCTGAAGGAGCTTGGATTACATCTAGGTTTTCGATCCCAAAGACCTGAAAAGCTTGGCATTGCGTATCTGGATGTTCTCTGGGGGATCGGAGAAAATCACTATCTGTTACTGCCTTGTAAGAGCGAAGCGACAAGCCCGACCATTTCCAAAGCCTACACCGATCAAGTGAGTGGATCGCTCACGTGGTTTGGTGAAACATACGACCACACGTGCAAGGCAACGGCGGTGATCGTCCATCCGTCCAACATCGTGGACAAGGCCGGAACCGCTCCCCCGGGAATGCGGGTCTTGAACGCTGAGCGGTTGGCCGTTCTGAAAACTGCCGCGGAGAACTTTGTCGTAGCAGTAAAGGATAAGCTCGATGATGTGGGCTCCGTGAGAGCGGCCCTAAGCTACGAGAAACTGCTGGGCTCTCAGATCGTCGGCGGGCACTCGGCTTTGCCCAAGGTTCAAATCTAGACCTTCACCTCCACCACCCCGCCCCCGGCGCGGAACTTGGCCGACATCTCCGCCATGCCGGCCTCCGCCTCGGCCAGGCTGGCGCCCGCGTCGTTCTGGGCCGCCGCGGCGTCGCGGATGTCCTGGCTGATCTTCATGCTGCAGAACTTGGGGCCGCACATGGAGCAGAAGTGGGCGGTCTTGTGGGCCTCCTTGGGCAGGGTGGCGTCGTGGTATTTGCGGGCCGTCTCGGGGTCCAGGCCCAGGTTGAACTGGTCCTCCCAGCGGAACTCGAACCGGGCGCGCGACAGGGCGTCGTCGTGCAGGCGGGCGGCCGGGTGGCCCTTGGCCAGGTCGGCGGCGTGGGCGGCGATCTTGTAGGTGATGACGCCGTCCTTGACGTCCTGACGGTCCGGCAGGCCCAGATGCTCCTTGGGCGTGACGTAGCAGAGCATGGCCGTGCCGAACCAGCCGATCATGGCCGCGCCGATGGCGCTGGTGATGTGGTCGTAGCCCGGCGCGATGTCGGTGGTGAGCGGGCCCAGCGTATAGAAGGGCGCCTCGTGGCAGTGCTTCAGCTGCTCGTCCATGTTCTGCTTGATCTTGTGCATCGGCACGTGGCCGGGGCCCTCGATCATGACCTGGCAGCCCTTGGCCCAGGCGATCTTGGTCAGTTCGCCCAGGGTGCGGAGCTCGGCGAACTGGGCCTCGTCATTGGCGTCGGCGATGGAGCCGGGGCGCAGGCCGTCGCCCAGGCTGAAGCTGACGTCATAGGCCCGCATGATGTCGCAGATGTCCTCGAAATGCTCGTAGAGGAAGCTCTCCTTGTGGTGGGCCAGGCACCACTTGGCCATGATCGAGCCGCCGCGCGACACGATGCCGGTGACGCGTTTGGCCGTCATCGGCACGAAGGGCAGGCGCACGCCCGCGTGGATGGTGAAATAGTCCACGCCCTGTTCGGCCTGTTCGATCAGGGTGTCGCGGAACACCTCCCACGTCAGGTCCTCGGCTACGCCGCCGACCTTCTCCAGCGCCTGATAGATGGGCACGGTGCCGATGGGGACGGAACTGTTGCGGATGATCCAGTCGCGGATGTTGTGGATGTTGCGGCCCGTCGACAGGTCCATGACGTTGTCGGCGCCCCAGCGGGTGGCCCAGACCAGCTTGTCGACCTCGTCGTCGACGCTGGACAGGACGGCCGAGTTGCCGATGTTGGCGTTGATCTTCACCAGGAAGTTGCGGCCGATGATCATCGGCTCGACCTCGGGGTGGTTGATGTTGTGCGGGATGATGGCGCGGCCGCGGGCGATCTCCTGGCGCACGAACTCGGGCGTCACGAAGTCGGGGATCGCGGCGCCGAAGTCCTCGCCGTCGCGGATGCAGGGCGCGGTCTGCTCGCGGCGCAGGTTCTCGCGGATGGCGACATATTCCATCTCGGGCGTGATGATCCCGGCCCGGGCGTATTCGTACTGCGTCACCGGGCGGCCCTCGACGCCCTTGAAGACGCGGTGGTTGGAGGTGTCGAAGCGGGGGGCCAGGTTCTTGCCCGACGCGTGGCCGTTGTCCTCGGGCTTGACCTCGCGCGGGTTGGCGACGGGGGCGATGTCGCCGCGATCCAGCTGCCAGGACGACTTCACGTGCGGCAGGCCGCGCCGGATGTCGATGGTCACGGTCGGGTCGGTGTAGGGGCCCGACGAGTCATAGATGGTCACCGGCGGCTCGTTGGCGGAGGGGTGGACGGCGACCTCGCGGAAGGGGACGCGGATGTCGGGGTAGAGTTCGCCCTGGACGTACACCTTGCGGCTGCCCGCCCGCTCGCCGGTCGGGATGGCGCCGGTCTCTCGCATCACCTGCTCGCGGGCGTCCTTCAGAGGCAGGCTGTCGAGCGCGACGCGGCCGCCCTCTGCCTGAGCCTCTTGAGCGTTCGCGGGGGGCGTGACTTGGATGTTCATGGCGGCCTCAAACGGTTTGAGGTCCGCCGACGTCGGGCGCGAGGGGTCCTGTGGCGTGAGGACCGAAAGCGTTGCTCATCCCTTCGCCGGCATGACCCGGATCAGGTTCGACGGGTCAGGCGACTACGCCAATCTCAGCCGCTCGGATGCGACCCCCCGGAGAACGCCTGCAGGCTAACCCGCGCGCGGCCGGATGTCGAGCTGTCCGGCGCCGTACACAAGTCGTTGGAGTTCTGTTAGTTTTTCTCCATTACTGGTGGGGCAGGCGCGAGTTGCGCGCCAGCGAAGACGATCGGCGAGAACATGGGCCTGAACCTGGAGCGTGTTCTCTACACGAGCCGCGCGCGCGGAAACGCCGACAATCTGATGATGCAGGTCGAGATCCTGGCCGTGTCGCAGCGGAACAATGCGCGCGACGGTCTGACCGGCGCCCTGATGATCCACGACGGCCGCTTCCTGCAGGTGCTGGAGGGCGCGGCGCAGGATCTGGACCGGCTGATGCGGCGGCTGGCGGACGATCCGCGCCACGACGAGGTGGTGGTGGTCGAGCGCGCGCCGATCGCGCAACGCGACTTCACCGGCTGGGCCATGGCCAGCGTGCGCGTGACGCCGGCGCTGGCGGACACGCTGCGCGACACGGTCGGCGGCGCCGCCTCGCCCCGCGAGACGGTCGCGCGCATGCAGCAGGCCGCTCTCGCCCAGGCCGCCTGAGGCCGGGCCCCTAGGGCGCCGACCAGCCCTTGACCGAGACGGCCGCCGCGCGCGGGTCGGCGTCGAAGCGCAGATAGGCCTTGGCGTGGCCGTGGCCGGGGACGTAGTCCAGGCTGGCGGTCGCGGTCTGGTCGCCGAGAACCCCCTCGATGTCGACGGCGGCGGCGGTGTCGTCCCCGTCGTTGACGACCTTGATCTCGGCGACGTGGCCGGCGGGCGTGGTCTCCACCGCGACGATACGGGCGCTGAGCGCCGGCGGGGCCGAGGGCTGCAGGGCCTCCCACACCACGATGCCGACGGCCGACAGGGTGACGACGGCGCCGACGGCGGCCATGACCCATTGCAGAACGGGGCGGGTCGAGCGGGGCGCGGGCTTCTTCTTCACGGGCATGGGTTCAGACCAGCAGGCGGGCGGCGGCGGCGCCGATGGCGGCGGGGAAGCCCAGGACGATCATCGTCTGGACCACCCCCTCCAGCGAATGGCCGTCGACGCGGCCGAAGATCCACAGGGCGAACAGGCTGACCCCGAGCGCAATGGCGTAGCCGGGCAGGGTGAAGTGGAAGAAGGCCGTCACCGGATGGTCCGCCTCCTCCTGGCCGGCGAAGCCCGCGCTGAAGACAATGGCGTGCAGCAGGGCCAGAGAGACCGCGATCAGGGCCAGGGTGTGGACGGGCGTGGCCTTGTAGGCGATCAGGATCATCTCCTCCGTCGGGGCCACGTTCATGGCGAAGAACAGGGCGCCGGCCGCCATCAGGAACAGTTCGCCGAAATAGGAGGCCTGGTCCTCGTCCGTGTCGCCGCCGCCGTCGCCGTTCATCTGCCGGCGTGCCAGGAGCGCGCCCATGGCGCCGGGGACGGCCTGCAGCGCCACCATGCCGAGCGCCTCGCGCGGCGGGGCGTCCCATTGCACCACGCCGAACAGGATCAGCAGCACCGAGGCCGTGACGAAGCCGACCGCCAGGGCGACGGCGGTGTCCAGCACGTCGTTCCTGAACCCGCGCCGCTTTGAGAAGCCCGCGTAATAGGCCAGGCCGTAGAGCAGGGGCAGGCCGGCCAGGATGAAGACCAGCAGCCGCCAGCGGTCCATGACCACGCCCTGCTCCCACATCTCCATCGTCATCAGCAGGGGGATGTTGAAGATCAGGGCGCCGGCGAAGGCGCGGCCCAGGTCGCGGGCGTAGCCCCGCTCGCGGCGCAGATCGATGAAGGGCGCGGCCGTGGTCATGGCCCGGCAACGCTTGGCGAGGGGCTTTGGCTCCCTACAGGATGAACCGGCTGAGATCCGCGTTCCCGGCCAGGTCGCCGATCTTGTCGCGCACGGCGTCGCCGTCGAAGGCGATCGTCTGGCCGGACAGGTCCGAGGCCTTGAAGCTGGTCTCTTCCAGGACGCGCTCCAGCACGGTCTGCAGGCGCCGCGCGCCGATGTTCTCGACGGCGGCGTTGGCGGCGACGGCGGCGTCGGCCAGGGCCTCCACCGCATCGTCGGTGAAGGTCAGGGTCACGTTCTCGGTGGCCAGCAAGGCCTGGTTCTGACGGATCAGATTGGCCTCGGGCTCGGTCAGGATGCGCTTGAAGTCGTCGCGCGTCAGGGCCTTCAGCTCCACCCGGATCGGCAGGCGGCCCTGAAGTTCGGGCAGAAGGTCCGAGGGCTTGGCGACATGGAAGGCGCCCGAGGCGATGAACAGCACGTGGTCGGTCTTCACCGGCCCGTATTTGGTCGAGACGGTGGTGCCCTCGATCAGCGGCAGCAGGTCGCGCTGGACCCCCTCGCGCGACACGTCGGCGCCGCGCGCCTCGGACCGGGCGGCGACCTTGTCGATCTCGTCCAGGAAGACGATGCCCTCGTTCTCGGCCAGCAGCAGGGCCTCCTTGGTCAGGCTCTCCTGATCCAGCAGCTTGTCGCCCTCCTCGGCGATCAGGGGGGCCGTGGCGTCGCGCACGGTCAGCTTGACCGTCCTGGTGCGGCCGCCGCCCATCTTGCCCAGCATCTCCGACAGGTTCAGCAGGCCGACATTGCCCCCGCCCGGCAGGTCCAGCCCCTGGATGGGGGAGGATGTGTCGGCCAGGGCGATCTCGATCTCCTTGTCGTCCAGCTCGCCGGCGCGGAGCTTCTTCCTGAAGCTGTCGCGGGTCGCCGGTCCGGCGCCGGGGCCGACCAGGGCGTCCAGGATGCGATCCTCGGCGGCGCCCTCCGCCCGCGCGCGCACCTCGCCGCGACGGCGGTCGCGCACCATGACCAGGGCGCTCTCGACCAGGTCGCGCATGATCTGGTCGACGTCGCGGCCGACATAGCCGACCTCGGTGAACTTGGTCGCCTCGACCTTGAGGAAGGGCGAACCGGCCAGCTTGGCCAGGCGCCGGGCGATCTCGGTCTTGCCGACGCCGGTGGGGCCGATCATCAGGATGTTCTTGGGCGTCACCTCGTCGCGCAGGTCCTCAGGCACCCGCTTCCGGCGCCAGCGGTTCCTCAGGGCCACGGCCACGGCGCGCTTGGCGTCCTGCTGGCCGACGATGAAACGGTCGAGTTCGGAGACGATTTCGCGGGGAGACAGATCGGTCATGCCGCTGAGATAGGATGTCCAGAACCGTTGCGGGAGAGGCGCGGCGCCGCGCCGCGCCTTCGCCGAGGATTTCGGGCGCCAGGCCCGACGCCGACGACGGATGTGTCTCACCCGAGGCTCAGCGCGCGCCCTCGATGTCAGTCGTCACCGCCAGGACAAACAGCAAGACGAGCGTCAGAAGAATAGCCAACGGCAGGCAGATGAAGACCCATGTCATCAGGGGCCGCCTCAACAGCCACGCGATCCACGACGCCGCGGTCGCGATGACCTGAGCGATCGGCAGGGCTGACGAAAGGCTTGCGAACACCGAGGTGAAGGTCGTCAGCCCGGAATCGGTGGTCATGGTCCCGATCACCATCAAGAAAATGCCGATCGGCAGCATGCCGACGTTGCCGACGGACCAGAGAATCATCGTCGTCACATTGGGTCGACGCGCGGACGTTCGCGACTTCATCTTGACCTTCCCACCCGCCTTCAACTGAAGGAGCACGGCGCTGCTGACCAGAAGCCTAACGCGGATAAATGTCAGTTGTGGCTTCCTATGCCGGAGGTTGTCAGGCTGACACCCGGATTGCGCAAGGCAGCTTTCAAATCGGCTCACCGGAGGTTCGACGGTCTGCTGGAGGCCTGGGGGCAGAGGGGCGGCTCGGCTCATCGCGAATGTCTTCAGGGGCCGAACGTGGCTTTCTGGCCGGACACCTGAACCGGCATTAGGTCAGCAGGCCGACATTGCCCCATCCGATAAGGTGCGCAAAGGCCCGGAGCCAAGGCCGGGGCGCCGCGTTGTCCAGAAGACCGACCGCCGGAGACGCCGATGCTCGCCCTAGCCGCCCTTCTGTTCGTCGCCGCACCGCCGTCGTCGCAGGACGCGGCCGCAGCCTTCATGCGCGAGACCTATGCGGTCACGGAATACGCCGCGGCCCGCCATGATCTGGATGGCGACGGCGCCGAGGAGGTCCTGGTCCGCGCCACGAACAGGGATCGGTGCGGCAGCGGCGGGTGCGCCCTGTTCGTGCTTTCGCCCAAGGGCGACGGATTCAGCGTCGTGATGGAGGCCACGGTGGTCAATCCGCCCATCCGCGTCCTGAACACCACAACGAACGGGTGGAAGGACCTGGCGGTCACCGTGTCGGGCGGCGGCGTGACGCGCCCTTATGAGGCGCGGCTGCGCTTCGACGGGGGGCGCTATCCCGCGAACCCGACCGTCCCGCCCGCCGAGGCCCTCGCGGGGCCGGCGCCGGGCGGTCAGATCCTGATGCCGGCGCCCGAGGAGCCGCCCACGCCGTGATCCGCCGGCCGGGGATCAGGCCGCGTTGGCGGCCTTCTTGGCGGCAAGCTTGTCCTGGTGGGCCTGCATGCCCTTGGCGATCATTTCGGCGGCCTCGCCGGCGTCGCCCCAGCCCTTGACCGTGACCGACTTGCCCTTCTCCAGGTCCTTGTAGCGGGTGAAGAAGTGCTCGATCTGCTCGACCAGGATGGCGGGCAGCTGACGGTAGCTGGCGACCTCGGTGTAGTAGGGGTTCAGCTTGTCGACCGGCACGGCCAGGATCTTCTCGTCGCCGCCGGCCTCGTCGACCATCTTCAGGACGCCGATCGGGCGCGAGCGGATGACGCAGCCCGGCACCACCGGCGTCGGGTTCAGCACGATCACGTCGCACGGGTCGCCGTCGTCCGACAGGGTGTGCGGGATGAAGCCGTAGTTGCCCGGATAGTACATCGCCGTGTGCAGGAAGCGGTCGACGAACAGGGCGCCGGACGCCTTGTCCATCTCGTACTTCACCGGCAGGCCGCCCTGCGGGATCTCGATGACGACGTTGACGTCCCAGGGAGCGTTCGGGCCGACGGGGATGGCGTCCAGGTTCATGGTTCTGTTCTTGTTGCGGCGCAAAAATCGAAAGGCGAAGGGTGATAGGCCCGTCAGGCCGCGACGGCAAGCGTGACCTGGATCCATGCCGCGCGCCAAGACCCGGGGGAGGGGCCTTGCCGCCGGCGCCGACGGGCGTCAGGGTGGGGTCATGACGTGGCTCGACTGGGGGGCGCTGGCCCTCTTCTTCATCTGCTGGCTGGGCTATGCGCCCATCCTCAAGGCGATCAGCCGGCGCGGGGGGTCGCTGAACGCTGACATGGTCCATGTGCGGTCGGTGTGGATGACCGCCATGACCCACCGCGAGCTGAAGCTGGTCGACAGCCAGCTGATGGGCCATTCGATTAACTCCGCCTCCTTCTTCGCCTCGACCAACCTGCTGCTGATCGCGGCGGTGGCGGGCATATTGTTCGGGGGCGAGACGGCGCTGCGCGGCTTCGCCGCTGTCGGGGCCGAGAACGTGCCGCTGAAGATGCTGGAGGCCAAGCTGGCCCTGGTGCTGGTCTGCCTGACCCGCGGGTTTCTCGACTTCATCTGGGCGCTGCGGCAGATGAACTACACCCTGGCGCTGATCGGCGCCGCGCCGGAGGTGCACCACAAGACCGACCGCAAGGCCTTCGCCGACGCGGCGGGGCAGCTGCTGAACCCGGCCCTGGCCGCCTTCAGCCAGGGGGTGCGGGGCTATTATTTCGCGCTGGCGGCCGCGGCCTGGCTGTTCGGGCCGGTCTGGCTGGCGATGGGCGTGGTGTCCGCCTTCAGCCTGCTGATCTATCGCCAGGAGGCGTCGCCGGCGGCGCGCGCCATTCGCAACGCCCGGCGTCTGCTGGATGGGTGATCAGCGATCATTTTGCAGTGGCGAGACGTCTTGAGGCTGAAGATGGCCGTAATCTCGCCTTGTTACCGCTATCATGGCGCAAATCTGTTACACGGCGTGACCCGGCGGCCCCACAACGCCCTTGACCCATTGTGCATCGCAACCTAGATTGGTCCTCGACGCCTTCGGGCGTCTTGCCCTTCCTGGGCGTTTCCTCCCTATAGACTTTTCATGCCGCGCCTCCGGGCGCGGCTTTTTTTTTGCGCGCGCGGGCGGCCTCAGGCGGACCAGTCCTCGGCGCACAGGGCGGCGATGACGCGGCCCAGGGCGCGGCGGGTCGTCGGCCAGGCGATGTTGGGCTGCTGCGTCGCCTCATCCAGATACAGCCGCCGACTGATCTCGATCTGCACGGCCTCGAACCCCTGCTGCGGCCGGCCCCAGCGCTGGGTCGACCAGCCGCCCGCATAGGGGTGGTTCAGCCCCACCCGCCAGCCCAGGCCCTCGAACAGCGCCCGCAGCCGCCGGCTCAGACGCGCCTGGCAGGCGGCGCCGTGCCGGTCGCCCAGCACCACGTCGGCGCCGGCGGCGCGGGCCGGCATCGAATGCCAGTCGATCAGCAGCGCCCGGCCATGCCGCGCGTGGGCCGCCTGCATCAGATCCTGAAGGGCGGCGTGGTACGGCGCGTGAACCGTCCGCACGCGCGCCGCCGCCTCCTCCAGCGACAGCCTCCGCGCGTAGAGCGGCGCGCCGTCGCCGGCGAGCCGCGGCAGGACGCCATAGCCGGCCGCCGTCTTGGGCCCGCACGCCGGCGCCGCGCCATCGATCAGGGCGGGGTCGAGATCGGCCGGGTCGCGGTTCAGATCCACATAGGCGCGCCCGACCCGCCCCTCGATCAACGGGGCGCCGTGCGCCGGCCCGTCCTCGACCAGACGCCCGACCAAGGCGTCCTCGGCGCTTCTCAGACTGTGGCGCGGCAGGCCGGGGGCGGCGTCCATGTCCGCCGGATAGCGGTCGCCCGAATGCGGCGAGGCGAAGACCAGCGGCGTCGCCGGCGCCCCGGCCGGCGGCCGGGTGATCGAAAAGGGCGCGTCGCCGACGGTCATGTCCTGCCATAGCCGGTTTCGCTGTGGACGAAAGCCGGCCGGACGCCGAATTTCACCGGCGGTTTACCGTTGCGGGCCTAGGTTTTGCGTCTGTTTCACAGGGCTTACCTCCGCATGGCGCGCATCCTCCTGGCCGAAGACGACAGTTCGTTGCGCGGCTTTCTCACACGGGCGCTGGAGCGGGCGGGCCATCAGGTCGTCGACTGCGAGAACGGCGACGACGCCATCGACGCCCTGGAGCACGGCCCCTACGATCTGCTGCTGACCGACATCGTCATGCCCGGCGCCGACGGCATCGAGGTGGCGCGCGTCGCGGCCGCCCGCCAGCCCGACCTGCGCATCATGTTCATCACCGGCTTCGCCGCCGTGGCCCTGACGGCCGCCCAGGCCTCGCCCCAGGCCAAGGTCCTGTCCAAGCCGGTGCACCTGCGCGACCTGGTCAACGAGGTCGAACGGATGGTCGCCGCCTAACCGGAGACGGTCGGTCGTGCAGGGCGCGTCGGGTTTCGCACGGACGAAGGCAGATGGGGCTTGAAGCGGTCCATATCCGCCGCTATAGGACCGCCCTTCCCGTCCGGACACCGCGTCCGGACCGCACCGGCGGACGCGTAGCTCAGCGGGAGAGCACTACGTTGACATCGTAGGGGTCACAGGTTCAATCCCTGTCGCGTCCACCATTCTTCTCAATGATTTAGCCTACCGCAGCCTGCGGGCGCTGGCCAGAAACTGGCCGGAAACGCTTCTGCAAGACGACGATCGGCCGGTTTCGGCCGCTGGTGTTTGCCGCATATTTGGTCTCTACCGCCGCCTTTGACTCCAAGGCGAACTAAGGGATGTCAGCTTCTAGCCAATTAACTTTCAACGGCGTGCGCTCGATAACGAGGATAGGGCTGGACCTTTGGCCGATTTCGCAACGCCAGTTGCTGGACGTAACGGCTGCGCTTGAGTTATTTGGTCGTTCCTGACGGCGGGGTGAAACGATGCGTGCAGCTTGGATCGGTTCAGTTGCTGTCGGCGTTTTGGCCGGATCAGCGCCGAACGCCCTTGCGGCGGTCTCCCAAGTTCAGGCCGCGCCCCAAGAGGCGGCCCAAGGCGTGGCCACAGTCGCTCTGACCTTTGCGGCTGCTCAACAACGTTTGCGCTCCAATTCCAGTCTCGGTCGCGCTGCGGGCTATGGGATGCAGGCCGCGAGGGCCCAGGCGGATGTGGCTGCCGGGCTGAATCGGCCGACCGTAGCGCTCGATGCTCAGTTGATCCGTTATCGCAAAACATTCGATCTCTCGCTGGGTGACACGCTGGACCGCGCGCAGGCCGAGCTCGGCGCCGCCATTCCTGGGCTCATCGCGGACTTGCCCGGTGTGCCGGGTGACATGTTGCAGAGTGTCGGTCAGCGGCTGGAAGCGGCGCTTCCCGAATTTTTCGCCGCCTTGCCGCAAGACGTCCGACTGCAGATCGACGACACGACCTTTCGCCCCACAGTGACGGCGCTTCAGCCGATCTACACCGGCGGCGCAATCCCAGCCTTACGACGAGCGGCGTCGGCCAATGTGGATCTGGCGCAGGCGAAACAGCAGGAAGCGGTCAGTCTGGAGGACGTAAATCTGGCGCGGGCTTACTTTGGCCAGGTGCTGGCAGCCGAAGCGCTGAAGATCGCACGCGAGACCCGTGACGGCTTCGATCTGCATTTGCGCAACGCTCGACTGCTGGAATCGCAAGGCGTGCTCAGCCACGCCCAGACGCTTCAGGTCGAAGTCGCCCGCGATGCGGCGCAGCGGCAGGTCAACAGGGCCGAACTGGAGCACGACAACGCCGTGGCGTCCCTCGCTAGGGTTGTTGACACCAATGGCGCCGTCGTTCCAACCACGCCCCTGTTCGTAAACCGCGACCCAGTCGGTCCAGCCGGCGTGTTTCTTGACCAGGCAAGCCAGGCTAACGCTCGCCTTGCGCAGGCCCAAGCCGGGCGCGATCTGGCTGAGGCGGGCGCCGATCTTGCGGCGTCACGAATGAAGCCGTCCGTCTATGCATTTGGAACCTACAATCTGAATCCAGACGACGCTCTGCCGACCGAGCCGGATTGGGCGGTCGGGATCGGCGCGCGCTACACTCTGATTTCGACGGTGGATCGACGACGCATGCTGGGCGCAGCGCGCGCTCACGCCTCGGCTGCTGCGGAGGTGGAACGACAGGCCCGAGACGACGCCCGATTGCTGGTCACGCGAGCCTATAATCAGGCGGAATTGGCGCGTCGTCAGTTTTTGAGCATGGACAGCAGCCTGCAGGCCGCCAGCGAGAATCTTAGAGTTCAGGAGGTTGGGTTCCGTGAAGGCGAGGCCACTGCCACCTCGGTCGTAGACGCCCGCAATCTTCTGGGGGGTGCGCGTTTGCAACGCGCAGCAGCAGCTTACGAATATGATCTCAGCCTGGCCGCCCTGCTAGCGGCGTCGGGAAGCGATCTGACATTGAATGACTATCTGCAACGCGAAGATCGGATCAGCGCGCCATGAGCGAGACGCCTCCCTTTGCCGATGCCCCGACAAACGGTGCGCCGACCTTTGCGGCCGGTCGTACGTCTGCACGACGACGCGTTCTGCCTGTGATCGTGGTCGTCGGTCTCGTACTGCTGCTCGCCTTCATCATCGCTGGCCTCTTCCTTGCGGCCCGTCCTGCCAAGGATCAGGTTCAGGGCATGGTAGAGGCCGAAACCTTCACCGTAGCGACCAAGGTGCCGAGCCGCGTGGAGCGCTTTCTGGCGTCAGAGGGCGATCAGGTGAAGGCAGGTCAAGAGTTGGCTCTGATGAGCAGCCCGGAGGTTACAGCAAAGGAGGCTCAGGCCCGGGCCTTGCTTCAGTCGAGTGAGGCCATTCAGTCGATGAGCCGCGAAGGCGCTCGGCGCGAAGATGTGAAGTCGGTCGAGTCCGTCTGGCGCGCCGCTCAGGCGACGGCTCGTTTGGCGGACCAGACTGCGCGGCGGGCGGAAAATCTGTTCGCCGAAGGCGTGATTTCCGCCCAACGCCGTGACGAAGCCGTAGCCGCTCGCGCTGCTACAGCCTCGCAGTCCGAAGCCGCCCGTCAGCAGTATCTGAAGGCGTTGGCAGGGACACGGCCGCAGGAAAAATCCGTTGCCGATGCCAATGTGCAAGGCGCGCAGGCCGCAGTCGCCGAGGTCCAAAGCCTCCAGGGTGAGACACGACTGCTTGCTCCAAACGACGGCGAGGTTGCGGAGCGTTTCGCCAATGTCGGCGAGCTCGTGCTCACGGGCGTGCCAGTCTTCACAATCGTGGACATCGGCGACCCTTGGGTTACGTTCAGTGTGCGCGAGGATCAGTTTCGCGATCTGAAAATCGGCGCGATCGTGCGTGGCGATGTGCCTGCACTCGGCCTCGCTGACGTCGCCTTCCGGATCACCGCCATCAATCCTCAAGGCGAGTTCGCCACCTGGCGCTCAACCCGGCAGTCGAGCGGCTATGACGTGCGAAGCTTTCAGGTCAAGGCCAAGCCTGTTCGACCTGTCAGCGGCCTGAGGCCTGGCATGAGCGTGCTGTTCGATTGGTCCGCACGGTGAAACGCCTCGCGGCCGTCTTCGTATCGGCCGTTTGGGACGAGGCGCGCGTCCTGGTGAGCCGACGGTGGGACGCGTTCGTCGCCTTTGGCCTGCCACTGATCCTGCTGATGGTCATCGCGACGATGCTGGCCCCTGGAGTGATCCGTCAGGCCCCGGTCGCCGTGGTCGATCAGGACAATTCGGTCTTCAGCCGCGCCGCAATTCGCAACATGGAGGCGAGCGCCGGTGTTCGCGTGACCCATGCTCCGGCGACGATGACGGAGGCCATGGCCTTGATGCGACGGGGCAAGATTTACAGCGTCGCTCATTTCCCAGCAGGTTTTTCTGACGGGGCGTTTCGTCGGCCGGAACAGGTGACCGTGTCGTTCAATGGCGCCTTCCAGACGGTCGGCGCCTTGTCGGCCTTGGGGCAGAGCGCGGCCATCGCATCAGCGGCCGGCCAGCAGTTGCAAGAACGCGCGCGCCAGAGAGGATTGCCCGAAACCGCATTGCAACACCCCGCTGTTCAGGTGTCGATCGTCGGCAATCCGCAGCTCAGCTTCGAGCTTTTTCTCGGCGGACTTCTGGCGCCGGGTGTCCTTCATCTGCTGGCGGCTTGTTCCGCGGTGTTGGCGGTTGGTCGGCAAATGCAGGGCGGCTCATTCAAACGCTTCAAGGCCGAGATGGGCGGCTTCACGACGACAGCTCTGATCGGGCGACTCATTCCGCACTTCGTGATCTTCAGCCTGTGGGGGTTGGCCTGGATCGCCTGGCTCGGCGGCGTCCGGGGCTGGGGTGTAGCAGGCTCTCTCCCTTTGCTGATCGTTGGCATACTCGCCTTGATGGCGGTGAGCGTTGTCTTGTCGGCTTTTCTGGTCTCTGCGCTTGGCGAGGTGGATATGGCGTTCTCGGCCACCGCCATCTATTCGGGCGCGGCTATCGCCTTTTCCAACGGCACTCTCCCGTTGGACCATGGGCCGCGCTTCGCCCGGATCTGGAGCGATATCCTTCCCTATACGCACTATCTACGGCTGCAGACGGGCCAGCTGGTCACGGGTGCGAGTTCCGCATCGGCATGGCGAGACTTGATGATTCTGAGCGGCGTCACCGTCATTGGTCTTCTTCTATCGGCGCTTTTCATCCGGGTACGAGCGCGTCTTGTCCCCAAGCCTGAGGATTTGAACTTTCCGCTTCCGCAACAGGGCGTTATCGCCGCCTTCGCCGCGACGTTCCGGAACCTGCCGAGTGCGCGGCCGGTCAGCAGTCTGCTGATCTTGGCCGTCGTCCTTTACGCCTTTTACTATCCGGCCGCCTATGCCGGACAGGCCGCGACGGGACTGCCCATCGCCATAGCGACACCGACGCAGACCGCGCTGACGCGCACTCTTGTCGAAGACCTGAATGCTTCGCGCGAGATCGAGGTCGCCGCCGTGATTTCATCCCCTGCTGAGGGCTTTGAACTGATGCGGCGGGGCGTGGTCGATGGGGTCGTCGTCCTGCCTCAGCGTTTTGAGCCCGATCTGGTCAGGGGGGCGCCGACGGGCGTGGCCATCTGGCTGAACGGCGGTTATCTGGTTCGTGTCACAGCGGTCGGCAGAGCCGTCGCCGCCGCAACAGCGCAGGTCGCCGAGGCGCAGTTGAAAGGGCTGCCTGATATCGCCCGCGCCGTCAGATTAGCGCCGACCCTGAAGCAGGTTTCCCTCTTCAACCCGACGGAGGGCTACGGCGGTTACGCCGTGCCGGCGGTCAGTCTTATCATCTTGCAGCAGACGCTATTGCTGGGAGCCGGCGTGATCACAGCCGTGCGTCGAGAGACCGGCGCGGCTAGGCTGAAACGCAGCGCGCGCTTGGGTCTGTGGCTGGCGCTTACGGCGATTGGGACAGCCTCCAGCCTCTTCTATTTCGGTTTCGTGTTCTGGTTTCAGGACTATCCCCGCGCAGGCAACCTGATCGGCGTCCTACTGCTAGCGCCAATTTTTTCAGCGGCGGTCGCCGCTGTGGGTCTGCTTCTAGGCGCGCTTTTCGATCGCCACGAACGGGTCTTGCAGGTTCTGGTCGGCACTTCCGCGCCCTTGTTCTTCTTGTCCGGCGCTGCGTGGCCGCATTTCATGATGCCTGAAGGTCTTGTCTGGCTCGCGCATTTTTCACCGTCTACCGCTGCCGTTCAGGCTTTTGTTCGCCTGAACGCCATGGGTGCCAGCCTTTGGGAAGTCTCAGGTTTGGCAGCCATTCTGACAGGCCTCGCTGTCATCTATGGCGGGGTCTGGGTCGTGTGTGGAACATTGCGTTCTGACCTGCTTCGATGACGTCAGGCGCCAACAAATCCGTTAGCTCGGGAGGAACAAAAAACTCTATCTCGACATCGGAATGGATGGCGACACTGCGGATGTCGGATCGTATGGCGCTTTGGCTGACATTCGCACTATCCATCGAAGGTGAACTGTTCAAACATCGGCGACGGGCCTAGATCAGAACTCAACGAACAATCAGTAACTAGGCCCACGCCGAGCTTCTATGTCGCGTTCTTGCAAAGCCGCCAATGTCCGCTTCTGGCGCTTCTGAGACCTTGAGGTCGACCGCCGCTCGTGACTCAAGCCGGCCATCGGCGACGTCTGCTGCCGAGCCGGCAGGTCCTAACGACGCTGGCCTGTCTTTGGTGATGTACCGGCCGCCGTCGCGCCGCCTCAAGCCACAATTCCCGATCCTTCAAACCGAGCTCGAACCCGGAGAGTTGGCGCCATGCAACCGAACCGCAGCGGAGGGGCCGAGGCCTTGCTCCACCCCGGGGACCAGCGGAACGCGGAAAAAAAGTCGGGCGGATAGTCATCTACCGCCGGTGCGACGCGGACCTCGGTTCGGTATGGACGCAGCCAATACCGCCGCGGAGCGTTGCCATGACGCCCAAGAGCTCGAAAGGAGACCGTGATGGCCGATGCTGAAACCCGCTCACCTGTGAACAAGGCGCTGTTCGTGCGATTGCGCGCGAAGCCCGGCAAGGAGGCCGATGTCGAGGCCTTCCTGCGAGACGGCCTGGCGGCCGTTATGGAGGAGCGGGACACGACCACGTGGTATGCTGTTCGCTTCGGCCACGACGACTTCGCCATTTTCGACACCTTCCCGAGTGATGCGGGACGGCTCGCCCATCTCGCGGGGAAGGTTGGGCGTGCGCTCGTCGCCAGAACCCCGGAATTGCTCGACGGGCTGCCGAAAATCGAGGACGCACAGGTTCTCGCGTACAAACTAACCGACCAAAGCGGTGAGATCCGGAACTAAGCGGGGATCGTGGCCGCCCGGCTGTCGTCTTCTAAATGCGGGAGCCGATTAGCCAGATTTGGGATGCGCGAGAGGTAAGGCTGCTTAGAGCCCCTGTAGCATGTCGCGTTCCAGTGGCGAGCGGTTTCCCAACACCGCTGAGCGGCCAACCCCCATCAAGTTGTGCTGGCTGCTCTGCGGCCTCGGCTCCATGCCTGCGAGGCGTTCTCCATCTGACCTCGGCCGGCTTGGCTGAATGGCTCGAATCCGTAGGCGTGCCAACGTCCGCTCCTGGCGCGGAGGCGCCGTTCACCGTTCTGAGCGACGTTCTAGAAACCTGGATGCACCATGGTGGCTGAATGGCGCGGTACCCACACAGAAGGTCGAAGCGTTCCAATCCGAAGCCGACGCCGTTGTGGTTGGCCGGGGTGGGGACGTTCGCCATAGCCTATGTTGGAGCGACATACGTTCTCTCGCCGGACGCTCCCGGAAAGGCGCAGATGCGTCGAGAATGGAGCAAGCGCACCACGGATCAGCAATACTCAGGGTGCGCCCAGGCACGGGCCAATAAACACGAGAACATCGCTTCATGGGAGCCAAGCTACCGATCTCAAATGGACGGGGATGGCGATGGTCTAGCCTGCGAGCCCTACCGTTGAACATCCTCTGAGGTTTGTGGCGCACGTGGCGGACGATCCCGGCGGTCCAATATCGGCGTTGCGGTCAAAGTCCGGCTGGGGCGCTAAAGAAATCCTGAAAGCGTAGCATGGAGAGGACAGGGAGGCGACCTTAGTGGAGTTTGGCCATGCGCCAGTCTGACCTTTTCATCCAACCCAAGCGCCCATGGAACGCCGGCCGTCTGATCGGCCCAAAGCCCCCACTGAAGCCGAAGCACATCTGGGCCATTCGACAGCAGTTGAAGGTTGCGAAAAGAGTGCGCGATCTTGCGATGTTTAATTGCGCTTTGGATTCCAAGCTTCGAGCCTGTGATCTCGTTCGACTCCGTGTCAGCGACGTCGCGCCCGGTGGTGCGCTTCGCCAGCGATCAATCGTCATTCAGCAGAAGACCGGACGGCCCGTACCTTTCGAGATAACGGAGCCTGCGCGCGACGCTATCCCCGCGTGGCTGAATATTCGCGGCCAGCGCGACGATGACTGGCTATTCCCGAGCCGGAGCCGGCCCGGTCACCACGTCGGCACTCGACAATACGCCCGGCTCGTTGATCGTTGGGTTCGGATGATCGACCTCGAACCGCAGGGCTACGGGACCCACAGCCTCAGGCGCACGAAGGTGTCGCTCGTCTACAAAAAGACAGGCAACCTCCGCGCCTGTCAGCTGCTGCTCGGGCACAGAAAGCTGGAGAGCACCGTCAGGTACCTCGGTATCGAGGTGGACGATGCTCTGGAGATGTCAGAACAGATTGATCTGTGACACACGACCGGGCCCGGAAGCGGACCCGGTCATTGTCGCCAATGGGTGGCTAGCGAACGTTCAGACGGCTCCTAGATCATGGTTGGCGGTAAGCTGATGATCCTCGGCTTCGGACCAACTGACCATTCTCGTGTTGACTACGATTAGACGATTAGCTAATACTCACATCATGAGTTCGGTCTTCAAAGCCCTTTCGGATCCCACGCGTCGCCGCGTCCTGCAGATGCTGCGTGCAGGCCCGCTGAGCGCCGGTGCGATCAGCGATCAGTTCGACGTGTCGAAGCCGACCATGTCGGCGCACTTCGCGGTGCTGAAAGAGGCTGACCTGGTTCACACGGAGAAGGCCGGCAAGGCCGTCATCTATCATCTGAAGCTCTCGGTGCTGGAAGACGCGCTGCTGGGCTTCGTCAACTCTTTCGAGCCGAGTGTCGGGACTCCGGCCGCCAAGGACACAGCGAAATGAACAAGGATCTGATCAAGAGCCTGATGGTGGCCGGAGGGCTGATCGCCGTGGCGCTCGCCGCCACCTCAGCTCGATCGATGGGCCTCATCGACGGCGATGCCGTGACCCGCCTGGTCATGGGGGCCACCGGGCTGATGCTTGTCTGGTATGGCAACAGAATGCCCAAGACCTTCGTGCCGGCGGCAAAGGCGCGCCAGGTCCAACGCGTCGGAGGCTGGTCCATGGTTCTGAGCGGCTTGATCTACGCCGGGCTCTGGGCGTTCGCGCCGCTTGACCTAGCCTTCACGGCCGGTTGCGCGGTGGTGGTCGCTGGCCTGGTCATGACCATCGGCTACTGCCTGTCGCTGAGACGCAAGGCGGTCGCCTGAAGCGCCGAGCGGGTCCTACAACGCGTCGCCAGCCAGTGACCACAGGCCTGTCCGCCTGATCGCGCCCACGATCGACTGACCTAACTTTTCCCCTCCTCGATCTCACGCGCGGACTGATCCGCGTGATCGATCCCTCATGCCCGGAGATCATCCCATGATCCAGCCAACCTTCCTCCGTCGCGCCCTTGTCGGCGCGGCGCTCGCTCTGAGCGCACTCCTGTCGAGCGCGGCGACGGCCCAGACGCCGTCATCGCCCCGCCCGGCACTGTGGGTGCTGAGTGACGCGGATTCGACCGTTTACCTGTTCGGCACAATCCATTTCATGCGACCGGACACCAACTGGCGGACTGACGAAGTAGCGGCGGCGCTGGCGGCGTCTCAGTCGCTGGTGCTCGAGGTCGCCGACCCCGAAGACCAGGCCGCGGTCGTTCCGCTGATCCAGCAGTACGGCAGATCGCCCGAGCGACCTCTCTCCACCCTGCTGAGCCCTGATGAGTTTAAGCGCTTTGACTCCGCCGCCAGCGCGCTCGGCGCGTCGGGGGCTCAGATGGACACCCTCAGGCCTTGGCTCGCCGGCGTGATGCTGTCGGCCGCCATTCCGGCGCGGGGCGGGTTCGATGCGGCTTCCGGCGTGGACGTCCTTCTCCGCGCGGACGCCAAGCGTGCAGGGTTGCCGCTCAAGGGGCTGGAGACTCCCGAGGACCAAATCCGAATGCTCTCGGGCTTCCCTGAAGACGGCCAGCTTGCCTTCCTTCGCAACACCCTCGACACGTTTGACCAGGCGCCCACCGAACTGGCGCAACTGGCGGACGCCTGGGGCCGCGGCGATGTCGACAGGATCGCCGACGTTACGCTCGACCCGATGAGGACGCGCAGTTCTGCAGTTTATCAGACCGTGATCGTTGAGAGAAACCGTCGCTGGGCGGGTCAGATCGCCCAGATGCTGGATGGCTCAGGCACGACATTTGTCGCCGTGGGCGCGCTGCATCTAGCAGGAGACCATAGCGTTCAGGACTTCCTACGCCAGGGCGGGTTTGCAGCGGTTCGCGTTCAGTGAGGTCGGACGAGGGCCGTTAGCGCGGCCTTCACCAGTCATTGCATTCCGATGTGGTTAGCTTTCACCGCAGGGTCCGCAAAGGGTCGGATGGGATGTTCCGTTAGAAAAAGGATGAGGCGGAATGCAAAGCCGAAGCGCCTAGGCGGGCCGGCTGCGGAGATATTTCCGTCACAGAACCATGATGGCCCGGTTGGAAACGGCCGCTAGACGACGCTCACGGCTTCAATCGCCCGGGCTCGAGATGTTCACCTTCGACGAGGCGAAAACGCGCTGGTTCATGAGGAGCGTCCTGCCGCATGAACCAGCGCTCCGATCATGGCTGAGCCGAAAGCGGAGCACGGGAATCGACGTGGATGACGTAATCCAGGAAACTTACACGGTCCTGGCGGCGCGCGAGGTCATCGACGACACCCTGTCTCACAAGCTAAAGACAACCCTTCCGATCGGCGTCACAGACGCGAGCAACCCCTGAGCCTTCCGTCGCAGATGACGTCGTCGTGCCGATCAGATCCTCGACGGTGAGCGGCGTCATCTCGCTCGTCTTCATCGGCCTGGCCGTTATCATCGGCGTCGGAGCCGTGGGTTCCGTCTTGGGTGCCGGTGCAAACACCGCCGTTCCGTCAACCGAGTCGGCCGACGCCGACCCATCGACCACCGCGAGCTCCGATGCGTCAGCGGCGGACACGTCTCATGTTCCATCGGATCCGGAAGCGGGGCCGGAGCGGAGATCGCAGCTTCGTATGCAGAGCGCTAGGCACGAGGACAGACCGTCAGCGATCGACAAGGCGACCTCTTCTCCGACCGATGGTGATTCAGGCCCTTCCGCAAACGCCAGCATCGTTCGCCCCGCCGAGACGGCCCACGGTGCCACCCCGAAGGATCTAGAAGGTCTGTTCTGAAGCCATCATCCGAACGGCCGGTGCCGCAGGTCCGAAAGGAACTCCGGCCCGATCATCGCCGCGGCACATCAGGGTCGCGCCGCGGAATTCAGATAGAGGAATAGAGTCGCGGGTGCGCCAGAAGCGGAAACTGCCCCAAGTCCGAAAACGCGACATCTAGAATTGCTTGGCCATCATTCATGAATGGGCTGCAGGGTTAGGACCATCCGCACCAATTCCGACAGGCTCCCCGCCTGCATTTTCGACATCAGGTTGGCGCGATAGACCTCGACGGTGCGCGGGCTGATGTCGAGGTCGTAGGCGATGACCTTGTTGGCGTGCCCCTCGACGAGCCCCTTCAGCACATCCCGCTCCCGGCCGGACAGGCTGTCGAAGCGGGCGGCGATCTCCCGGCGCTCGGCCTCTGCCGACGCCGCTTCGCCGGCCTTATCGACGACGCGCCGGATCGCCGCCAGCAGCAGGTCGTCGTCGAACGGCTTCTCGATGAAATCGGCTACCCCGGCGTGCATCGCCTCGATCGCCAGAGGCACGTCGGCATGACCGGTGATGATGATCACCGGCTCGCGTGATCCGCCGTCACGCAAGCGCCGCGCCAGTTCGATGCCGGTCATCTCGGGCATGCGAACGTCGGTGACGATGCAGCCGGGCGATCGATCGGACGCGGCGAGAAAGGCGACAGCGGACTCATGGGTGCGGACCGTCAGATCGGCGGTCTCCAGCAGGAAGGCGATCGAGTCTCGCACGGCGGCGTCGTCATCGATCACATGGACGACGGTTTCATTCGCCATCGACCGGCTCCTCTTCAAGGTGGGCGCGCTGCAGGGTGAAGTGGAAATCGGTCCCGCCCGCGTCGTTGGCTTCAAACCAGATTCGGCCGCCGTGGGCCTCGATGATCGTGCGCGAGATCGACAGGCCGACGCCCATGCCGGTGCGCTTGGTCGTCACGAACGGCTGGAACAGCTGGTCCGCCACCTCAGGTAAAATCCCCGCCCCGGTGTCGGAGACCGTGATGCGCACATGCTCGTCGTCGATCGTGGCGACCGTGATCCCGAGGTCCCTGACCGGCGCATCCTCCATCACATCGACGGCGTTGCGGATCAGGTTCAGTAGCACCTGCTGCACCTGAACCTTGTCGGCGACCACCCGGTCGGCGGCGGGATCGACATCGAAGCGAACGCGGACGCCGTGCTCGCGCGCGCCGACCAGCGCCAGGGCGCTGGCCTCCTCCACCAGCTTGGGCAGGTCCTCGATGCGCCGCTCGGTCTCTCCCCGCGCAACGAAATCACGCAGACGGCGGATGATGACGCCGGCGCGCAGGGCCTGCTCAGCGGCGCGATCGACGGCGTCCGCCACCCGCTCCAGCGGGACCGTCTCGGCCGCCAGCAGACGCCGCGAGCCCTTCAGATAGTTGGCGATGGCCGTCAGCGGCTGGTTCAGTTCGTGCGCCAGGGCCGACGCCATTTCGCCAAGCGCGGTCAGGCGCGAGACGCGCACCAGGTCGGCCTGGAGCTCCTGCAGGCGCGCCTCCGCCTGCTGCCGCTCGGTCAGGTCGCGAACGAATCCGGTGAAGAAGCGTCCTTCGGCGGTGCGCATCTCGCCGACAGCCAGCTCCATCGGAAAGGTCGAGCCGTCCCGGCGCTCGCCCACGACCACCCGGCCCAGGCCGATGATCCGCCGCTCACCGGTGCGATAGTACCGCTCCAGATAGCCGTCGTGCGCCTCGCGGTGGGGCGACGGCATCAGGACGCTGACGTTCCGGCCGACCGCCTCGTCCGCCGTCCAGCCGAACAGACGTTCCGCCGCGGGGCTGAAGGCCCGCATGACCCCCTTGTCGTCGATCAGGATCATGGCCTCCGGCACAGTGTTGAGGATCAGGCGCAGATGGGTCTCGCGGCCCGAAAGCTCGCGGTGCGCGCGCTGAAACCACTCTCCGCCCAGCGTTACGGCGGCGGCGACGATGAGGAACAGCAGGGTCTCCAGCCAGGACGGCTCGGTGGTCCGCGCCAGTGCCAGACCGCCGAACAGCCCCAGCAGCGTCGCGAAGACGCCTGGCCCGGCGCCCCCGAGCGCCGCGCCGACCACGACGGCCGGCACGAAGATCAGGAAGGACGCCTGCGCGTCCAACGGGTCCGGCAGTTGCAGCCGCACCAGGGCCGCCAGGCCGGCGACGAGCAGCGCCGCCCCCGCAGCGATCCACGGCGAGTGCGGTCGGATCAGGGCCGACGGCGAGGTGATCGGCGATCGGAAGACGCGCATCGATCCTTCCCTACCCTTTCCGGCCACCGCTCCGCGCCTCCGCAATTCCCCCTAGGGTCAAGACCCAAATACCGGGATGCAGGGAGTGGTTCTACACCGCCGTCATCGCTAGACGCCGGATGGACCGGCGGACATCCCAAGGATACAGGCCATGAGCGCCCCCCTCGTCGATCTCTCCATCCACCACCAGCCCAAGGGGCTGTCGGACCGCGTCGCCTTCGGCTTCACCAAGCTGCTGCGCTGGTGCGCCGACACCTTCTTCGCCAAGCGCTACGGCCACCGCGCCGTCGTTCTGGAGACGGTCGCGGCCGTGCCCGGGATGGTCGGCGCCACCATCAACCACCTCAGCTGCCTGCGCCGCATGTGCGACGACAAGGGGTGGATCAAGACGCTGATGGACGAGGCCGAAAACGAGCGCATGCACCTGATGACCTTCATCGAGGTGGCCAAGCCGACCCTGTTCGAGCGGTTTGTCATCGTCGCCGTCCAGTGGGTCTTCTACCTGTTCTTCTTCGGGCTTTACCTCGTCTCCTCCAAGACAGCACACCGCGTGGTCGGCTATTTCGAGGAAGAGGCGGTGATCAGCTACACCCACTACCTGGCCGAGATCGACGAGGGCCGCAGCCCGAACGTGCCCGCCCCCGCGATCGCCAAGGCCTACTGGGGCCTGCCGGAGGACGCCACCCTGCGCGACGTGGTGCTGGTCGTCCGGGCCGACGAAGCCCACCACCGCGACGTCAACCACAGCTACGCCAACGAGCTCGGCGGCCTGCCGGTCCAGGCGGTGGCGCCCTGCCCGCCCCACATCGCCCTGGAACCCACCTGGAAGACCGCGGCCTGACCGCGACCCAGCTTGGATGAAGCCTCCGCCGGCATTCCGGCGGAGGCGGCGTCCGCGAGCCGGCGCGCCCGAACGGCGAACGTCCAGGCCATCTTGTTCTGAGAATTTCTACCAGCACCTCCTAGTCTAAAGGCTTTGTGTCAGGCGCCCCTCTCGGGCATGAGCGGCGAATGCTTGATGTCCTCCGGACGCATTTGGCCGGAGGGGCCCCCTTCCCTCCCAAGGGAACGCTGCGCGGCGCCGCGGGCGGGGCTCTCGGGATCGCACTATGCGGCGTGCTCGCCCGCAGCCTGATCGACGGGCGCCTATCCTTCGATCCCTTGCTGGCCACGCCGATCGGCGCCTCGGCCGTGCTGGTCTTCGCCGTGCCCGCCAGCCCGCTCGCCCAGCCGCGGGCGGTGATCGGCGGCAACGTCCTGGCCGCCCTGGCCGGAGTGGCCTGCGGCAGCGCGTTTTCGGAGCCCCTGCTCGCCGCGAGCGCGGCCGTCGGGCTCGCCATCGCCGTCATGGCCGTGTGCAACTGCCTGCATCCGCCGGGCGGCGCCATGGCCCTCGGCGCGGCGATCGCCGCCTCGTCGCCCAATCCGCCGGGCTACGACTACGCGCTCATTCCTGTGGGCCTCTGCTCCGTCCTGCTGGTTCTGGCAGGCGTCCTCTACGGACGCGTCAGCGGCCACGCCTATCCGCACCGGGTCGCGGGCGCGGCCAGACCCCACGGCACGCGCGACCGCCCGCCGGCCGAGAGATTCGGCTATACGCCCGCCGACCTTGACGGCGCCCTGGCGCGCTACGGCGAACTGCTCGACGTCGGACGCGACGACCTCGACGCCCTGTTTCGCGAGGTGGAGCTTCAGGCCCATCGCCGGCTCCACGCCGTGATCGCCTGCGGCCAGATCATGTCGCGCGACGTGATCGCTCTCCGGATCGATGAGGGCGCGGAAACCGCGCTGGCGCGGCTGCAGCGCCACGACCTCAGAACCGCCCCGGTCATCGACGCAAGCGGCCGTGTCCGCGGAATGGCGCGCCGCGCGGAGTTGCTGGCCGGTGCGCACGGCCCTGTCGGCGACGTCCTCGATCCCGTCGCCCACACGGTCCGGCCCGAGGATCCGGTCGAAACGCTCCTCCCCCTGCTGTCGAGCGGGGCCGCCCATGAAGTTCTCGTCGTGGATCAGGACGATCGGCTCGTCGGCGTGATCACCCAGACCGACCTGTTGTCGATGCTCTACCGGGCCCACGTGGTGGAGGCCGTCGTGTCCGCGCGAGCGGCCTGACACGCCGATCGGCGGGCTGATGTGCGCGGTCGGGTCAGCGCTTTCGACTAGGTCGGTTTATCCGCATCCTTGGGAACTGGCTTTTCTCCCGGTTCAGACGCCTCGGTCCGGTCTCGGAATACGGCCGCGCGCGCTAGGCTCAGGACTCATAGCCAGAACAGGACGGTAGCGGCGAGGGCTATGGCGGACAGGAAGACGGTCGGACAGCGATCGTAGCGGGTGGCGACGCGGCGCCAGTCTTTCAGGCGTCCAAACATGATTTCGATCCGGTTTCGCCGCTTGTACCGTCGCTTGTCGTAGCGGATGGGTTCGGTGCGGGTTTTGCGGCCTGGGATGCAGGGCGTGATGCCTCTGGCCTGCAAGGCGTCCCTGAACCAATCGGCGTCATAGCCTCGATCGCCGAGCAGCCACTGCGCCCGGGGAAGGCTGTCCAGAAGAGCGGCGGCGCCGGTGTAGTCGCTGACCTGACCCGCCGTCATGAACAGGCTGATGGGGCGTCCGTTGGCATCTGTCACGGCGTGAAGCTTGGTGTTCATCCCGCCTTTCGTGCGCCCAATCGGTCGCCCGAGGCCCCCTTTTTTACCCGCAGGCTCGAAGCCGTGCGGTGCGCCTTCAGATAGGTCGCGTCGATCATGACCGTGCGGCGTTCGGTCTGAGCCCCGGACAGGCCCTCCATCATCCGGATGAAGACGCCCGCCTCACTCCATCGCTTCCAGCGATTGTAGAGGGTCTTGTGAGGACCGTAAGCCGCCGGCGCATCGCGCCAGCGCAGCCCGTTGCGGTTGACGAAGATGATCCCGCTCAGCACCCGGCGATCATCCACCCTCGGCTTTGCCGTGGCTCTTGGGAAAATAGGGTTCCAGCCGAGCCATCTGCTCGTCCGTCAGCCAATACAGGTCACTCATAATCCAGACTCCTCAGGAGCCTGAATCAGATCGCGCCCATCACATCAATGGGTCCTGAGCCTAGGGGATGATCACGACCCACCGGACGTCCGATGTAACCTAGAATCCAAATGGAAACGCCACGCTACGCCCGCCCCGATTATTCCGCTTCCAACACCTGCCGAGATAAACGCTACTGGAATGGGCACAGTTATTTCCAGAACCCGGAATGACAGAGGCCAGATGATGATCAATACCCCTGCGGTAATGACGGCGATACCGGAAGATAGACCAACATTTATACGAGACGGGATCTTACCTTTGTAAGCAGACTTTGGTCCGAAGATACCTCCAAGGGCCAATGAAACTACCCACAAGGCAGGAACGAGCCAGCCCAAAATCGGCGATGTTGAACTCATGATCGAAAGATTTAGTGCCCAGCACATCGCCAGAACTGAGAAGCCAGTCATCACGACCGGAATCTTCGATTGATTGTAAATCGCCATTGAGAACCAGACCTATATTCGGGACGCAAGGTCCGCAATGGGTCGGATGAGGACGGTCATCTTGATCCCATGCGCGTTGCGCACGGTAATCAGAGAGCCCGGTTCGCGCCCGGCGGACGCTTCAGCAGGATGCCGAAGGCCGGAAACTCGAAGCGGCGTTCCGGTTCGAAATGAACACGGGTCGATCGCAAGGCTCCGTAGAACAGCAGTTGTCCCGACCCCGGATCAGGCTGGTCGAACAAAGCCAGGCTGGCCACGTCTCGCGGCGGTACTTCGAACAGCACGGGGTGGTCGACAGCCAGGTGGGTTGCAGAGCGTCCGACAATCTTCACAGGATGCCGCGGCCACCATTCCTTCCCAAGACACTGCAAGCGTAAGCCGCGCCACAGCGGTCGAAGACGCGCGTTTGCTACAGCAGGCCGCCATCGAAAGTTGATCCGAGGCGTTTCGAGAGTCGAAGCTGGTCATCGCCGACGTGAGCGACCCTTGCGGGAAACCGATACGGCGGCTCTGTCAGAGCCGATAGAGGTCCCATGGCGATACGCGAGACGCCGCTTCGACGCCGTGCAGTGCTTACGGTCGCTTAAGGGGTTCGGCCTGATGCTCGCCGTGTGATCTCACCCGCCTGGCGTGACCGAACAATCCTCGCTCTGACGGCGGCTATGCCGATGGCCGTAGCCGTTCTGATCGCGTGGCTGGTGAAAGGCGGCTTCATCGCCGCCATTGGCCTGATTGTCGTCGCCGGTCTGGTGACGGCTCTTCTGGCTCTGGCGCCGCCAGTGAAGGCTGCGCGACTTCGGCTGCTCCGGCTCCGGTATCCTGTGCAATAGCTGTTCAGGCTGGACAGCCTCGAGCACAATCTGCACGGTGGCGTGTGTGTCGCAGGAGGTGCGTCAATGGCCGCATCAGACCTTTTGTTGATCATTGTGGTCGTGGCCGCCTTCGTGGCGATCACTGCCTTCATCGGGTTCGCGATGGCGACCGACGACAGCCACCGTCTCTATCCGGGCACGAAGGTTGACCGGTTCAGGGACATCATCGTCATGAACCTTCCGGCGATCCCCTTTCTCGCCCTACTGCTCGCCAGCTTCCTCACGGGCATTGAGGATGCCGCCCACTACACAATCCTGCTGGCGGTTTGCGCTGGCTTTACCTTGGCGGGCCATGTCCTGCCGCCCGTGAAGCGGGCGCGAGATCGTTGGAGAAAGGCCTATGCCAAGACCTCTCCTTGGCGGTGAGCAACCACGCTTCTGATTGACGGCCTGCCGATCCAAGAGAGCCTGTTCTCCCGACCGTCGTCAGGGTCGGCGCGCCGCGTAGAGGTCGTCCAGCCGGAAGCGGCGGGCGAGGATGTCGTCGCCGAAGCGGTCGCCGATGCAGTCGCCCGACAGCTGGGTCACGCCGGCGGCCCAGGCGGCGAGGGCCAGGCTGGTGCGGGTGACGCCGTAGAGGCTGCTGGGGGCGCGCATCCGCTCGGCGGCGGCCACCACCGCGTTCAGCCGGGCCAGGACGGCCGGCTCCGCGACCGGCCCGTCGGGCTTGACGATCAGGCCGGCGACGCCGGTCGTCTCCCAGCGGCGGACGTCGGACTCGCCGGCGGGGACGCGCAGGTGGACCCCGCGCGCGACCGGCCGGAGCTGGGCCACCAGCTCGGCCACGCGCATCGCGGGCGCGCCGGGGGGCGTGTCCGTCAGCTCGACGACCAGCCGCGGGCCCCAGCCGAGGTCGGCCGTCTGCGCCGCGCAGGCCGCGCAGGAAGTCGATGCGCCGGGGCCTCGGCCGCGACGCCGTCAAGCAGCGCCTCCAGGCGGTCGGCGCGCTGGCGAACAGGCTGATCTCATTGCGAGAATTTAATGCGGCGCGCCGCATCCGCCGTCCTCGCCCGAAGGCTCTGCCGTCACGGCATGAGGGTCGTGCCGCGGGGATCGAACATGTCGAAGACCATCTGTAGCGCCGGCGCCCGGCTGGCCCTTGGTTGTCTGATCGCTGTGATGGCTTGCGGCGTCGCGATCGCGGGGGACGAGTTCTCGCCTTGCGCGGACGCCGCCCTGCCTGGCTTGGCGGGAAGTCTCTGCGCCACCCATCGTGCGCCGCTCCGGCCGAACGATCCGGACACGCGCGCCGTGGAGCTCTTCATCCGAAAGTTCCCGTCGACCCGCGGGGTGACGACCGGTCAGGTCTGGCTGGTCGCCGGCGGTCCGGGAGAAAGCGGTGCGTCGTTCTACCCCTTTCTGGATGTGTTCCGCGCCGCGTTTCCGGGCCGCGATCTGATGATTCCGGACCATCGCGGCACCGGCTATTCCACCCGGCTCTGCCCCGCCGAAGAGGATGAAGGCAGTCCAGGCGGCCGCGCCCTGGCGGGCGCCGAGTGGGGGTCGTGCATCGGCGGCATGTACGCCGACCGCGATCGAACCCAAGCGTTCACGGTCACCAACGCCTCGCATGATCTGGCGGCGCTGATCACTCGCTATCGCACCGAGGGGTCCGTCTCGGTCTATGGAGTTTCTTACGGGACGCAGCTCGTCCTGCGGATGCTCCAGACCGCGCCGGTGGCGCTCGACGCCGTCGTTCTCGACGGGCTTGTCCCCCTGGAGGCTTCTGCCGAGCTGGATCTGAGCCATCGGACGGCGATCGTGGACAAGGTCGGCCGGAGCCTTTTGAGCGTGGACGAAATCCAGGCCTATGAGGCCCTGCTCGCCGACCCGGATCGGCGTGCGCTGTGGGCGGACGCAGCGCCGGGCGGCGACCTCCGACGGTTTTTGGCCGCGCTGCTGAACTTCCCCGCTTTGCGCGACCAGATCCCGGCGGTCATCTCCGCCCTGAGCCACGGCGACAACGCACCGCTTCTGGCGGTCCGGGCGGGATTGGACGCGGAACGTGAACCGTTTGGCCGATACCCGCAGTCCTCCCCGGCTCTTCCGCTGGTCGTTCTGATGAATGCGTCCGAGAACAACGGGCGGCGCGACCTGACCGCGGAGGATGTCGAGCGCGAAGCCCGCGGCGCCCTCTTCACCAGCCCGCTGCCGGGCCTGCTGGTGGACGTATCGGCGCCGCTCTACGATCGGGATGGCTATTACGGCCGAAGCCCGGACGCGGCGCCGCGCACCCTGGTGATCCACGGTACGCTTGATCCCAATACGCCCTACGAAGGGGCGGTCGCCCACGCCGCGAAACTCGCCGAGGCCGGGGAGGTGACGTTCGCCACGGTGGTGTCCGGGGCGCACATGCTGCCCTTTGCGGCGCCCGAGTGTTTCGTCCGGATCGTGTCGGCCTTCGACGCCGCCGCCGAAGTTCCGGGCTGGTGCGACGTTCGCGCTCGGACCGTTCCCTGAACGCCGGGTCGCGGACCGGCGCGAGCGTTCAGGCCGTTCGTCGCCGGTGCGGCCAGAACAGGCCGTAGGCCAGGCCGACCAGAAGCAGGGCCTGCGCCGTATGCAGCCAGTTCACCGAACTGTTCCGCCCCATGAGCACCACGAGCAGGACCACTCCGGCGAATGTGGCGAAGATCGCCCTGCCTGATCGCCGGGGAAACAGAGCATTCGTCAGTCGCCAACTGGCGACCATTCCAAGGCAGGTGGACAGGGCCGCCTCGATGGCGAAACGCGGCCAGGCGTAGCCCATGGGACCGAGAAGCAGCGAGACAAGCCAGCCCACGCACAGGGCCGCCACGACATAGGCCGCCATCGAGACCCCGCAGGCGGCGATCACGCGCGCGAAAACCAAACTTCTGTGCTGGACGCGTTCCATGACACGGTCTCGCGGATCAGGTGGGCTCGGCGAGGGCGACAGAACCAGAAAGGCCGCCGGACAGATTCGCTCTGGCGCGCTTCGTCTCGCGGTGCGGGGGATCGCCGAACATGCGGGCGTACTCGCGGCTGAACTGGGACACGCTCTCGTAGCCGACCGAAAAGGCCGCCGAGCCGGCGCGTTCGCCCTCGGTCAGCATGCGCCGACGGGCGTCCAGCAGGCGCAGGTGTTTCTGGTACTGCAGCGGCGACATCGAGGTCAGGGCCTTGAAGTGCTGGTGGAAGGCCGAGGGGCTCATGCCCGCCAGGCTGGCCAGGTCGCCGACGCTGAGCGGCGCGTCGAAATGGTCGCGCAGGTGGTGGATGGCCACGGCGATACGCTGCGGCGGACCTTCCGGAAGGACCATGCGCGCGACATTGGCGGCGGCCCGTCCGGTCATCAGCCAATAGGCGATCTCGCGCATCACGCCGGGGTACAGGATCTCGATCGCCTCGGGCTGTTCGACCAGTTCGATCAGGCGGATCATGGCGGCGGCGATCCGCTCGTCCACCTCTTCGACCACCAGCCCCAGGCCCGCCGGGCCGCCGGGCCGCGCGGCCTTGTCCATGCGGGTGACCACATCAAGGATGATGTCGGGATTCAGCGCCAGGGTCGCGCCGATGAACGGCTTTTCCGGCGTGGCCTCGATGATCTCGCTGAGCACCGGGACTTCGACCGTGATCACCAGCGACTGCATGTGGCCGTAGGTGAGCGTGCTGTCGCCGACCATCACCCGTTTGGCCGCCTGGGCGATCAGGCACAGCGACGGGCGATAGGTCATGTGCCGGGGCGGCACGACGCCATAGGTCCGGATCAGCCGCAACCCGGGCACCGGTGTCTCGACGCCGCCGTTCTCTATCCCCTGCCGGTCGAGGATTCCGGCGATGGCGTCGGTCAGTCGGCTGGTCATCGAAACCTCCGTTCCATGACCGCAAGGGCTACGCCCTTGAGCGCGGCCCCACAAGGCGGCCTGGAGTTTTGGGCAAGAAACGCGGCGCATCCGACATTCGCTTTTGCGATGCATCGCTCACCCTGAGGCCCTCAACGCCCCCGACCCGGAGCCCCGCCATGACCCGATGGACCGCCGCAGACATCCCCCCGCAGACCGGCAAGACCGCGCTTGTGACCGGCTCGGCCGGGCTGGGCTTCGAAACCGCCCGCGAACTGGCTCGCGCCGGAGCGCAGGTCATTGTCGCCAGCCGCAATCCGGAGACCGGGGCCGAGGCCGTCGCCCGGATCCGGGCGGAAATCCCGAACGCCGTGCTGCGCTTCGAGCCGGTCGACCTGGGCAGCCTGGCCTCGGTCTCGGCCCTGGCCGCCCGATTGCGGGCGCAGACCGACGTGCTGGATCTGCTGGTCAACAATGCGGGCGTCATGACGCCGCCGCGCCGCATGGAGACGGCAGACGGTTTCGAGCTTCAGTTCGGCACCAACCACCTGGCCCACTTCGCCCTGACCGGCCTCTTGTTGCCGCTGCTGGTGAATGCGGAACAGGCGCGCGTGGTGACCCTGTCCAGCATCGCGGCGCGCGGCGGCAAGATCGATTTCGCGGACCTGCAGCAGGGCGCCTATCGCCCCATGGCCGCCTATGCCCAATCCAAGCTGGCGTGCCTGATGTTCGGGCTGGAGCTTCAGCGACGCAGCCAGGCCGAGGGCTGGGGCCTGACCAGCATCCCGGTCCATCCCGGCATTTCCCGAACGGGTCTGCTCTACAACACGCCGGGCGGCGCCAGCGGCCTGCGACGGGCCATGCGCGCCATGCTGTGGTTCCTGTTCCAGCCCGTTCCCCAGGGCGCCCTGCCGAGCCTGTTCGCGGCGACGGCGCCGGAAGCCCAGGGAGGCGTCTACTACGGCCCGGACGGTCGGGCCGAGCTGAGCGGCTTTCCCGCCGAGGCCCGCATTCCGGCGCCGGCGCTCGACGAGGCCGCCTGCCGCCGCCTTTGGGAAACATCCGAGGCCCTGACCGGCGTGCAGTTCGAGGCCGGCCGATGACCGCCGTCGATTCCGGGTCCGCCGCCTATGCCGGCGGATGGCGGCTCTGGGGGCTGCTGGCGGCGCTTCTGCTGATCAGCGCCATCAGCCAGATCGACCGCATCCTGCCCTTCATCCTGGCCGAGGCGATCAAGACCGACCTGGGGCTGAGCGACACCCAGATCGGCCTGCTGACCGGGGCGGCCTTCGCGGTCTGCTACACGCTGCTGTCGCTGCCCTTGGCGCGCATGGCGGACCGGGGGTCGCCCCGGCTGGTGCTGCTGGGGTGTCTGCTGGTGTGGAGCGTGATGACGGCGCTCGGCGGGCTGGCGGCCAGCTTCGTCGTCCTGGCCCTGACCCGTTTCGGCGTGGCGTTCGGCGAGGCGGGCGGGATGCCGGCGGGGCACGCCTTGATCGCCCGCCAGGTCCGGCCCGAGCGGCGCGGCCTGGCCCTGGGCCTCTTTTCCATGGGCATTCCGCTGGGCACCATGGTCGGCTTCGCCGCCGGCGGGGCGATGGCGGACAGCGTCGGCTGGCGCACGGCGCTGGTCGGGGCGGGCGCGCTGGGCGGATTGGCCTTTCTGATGGCCCTGCTGGCGATCCGTCCGACGCCGCCCCGTCCACGGACCGAGGCCGACCGCACGCCCTTCGTCCGCGAGGCCCTGCGCCTGATGGCCGCGCCGGGCTTCCGCTGGCTGTTCGTGGCGGCCGTGACGATCGGCTTCGCCTCGGCGCCCTTCTACGTCTTCTCCTCCCCGTTTTTGATCCGCACCCACGGCTTCACGGCCAGCGAGGTTGGACTGACGTTCGGCCTGCTGCAGGGCGGGCTGGGCGTGGTCGGCGCCTTGCTGGGCGGTCGAGGGTTCGACCGGGCCGTGCGCTCGGGGCGGGGACGCATCATCGGCTTGCCGGGCTGGCTGTTCCTGATCTCGGCCGGCACGACCGCCGCGGCCCTGTTCGCGCCGACCGGCTGGATGTCGATCGTCCTGTTCGTGCCGACGATGTTCTCCTTCGCCCTGCTGCTGCCCTGGGCCTTCGGGGCGGCGCATCTGGTGGCGGGGCCCGGCAAACAGGCCCTGGCGACCAGTCTGATGTTGATCGGCTCCGGCCTCGTCGGACCGGCGCTGGGGCCCGTCATCGTCGGCGCCGTCAGCGACGCGGCGGCGGCCAACGGCCTGGGCAACACCGTGGGCCTGGGCCTGCTGATCGTTCCCGTCGCCAGCGCCCTGACCGGCGTCGCCACCCTGATCGCCAACGACCGGATCGCCGCGACGCGGGCCGCTTCAGAACCGCTGACCGTCAGCCGTTGAGGCGGCGCGCCAGCGGCGGTCATCGATCCGGCCCCTCGCATCGGACCGCCGGCAGATGGCGCCGGCGCCTCGGCCTGCAAGGCAAGACGACAGCTGGCCCCCAGGCTAGGTCGCTTCGCGCCAGGGGAGAGGGTCGCGCGGCGAGGTCTCAGAAGCGCCAGTCGGCGTCGCGGGCGCGCGCTTCGGCTGCGGCGTCCGCCGTCTGCCCGACGATCGCGGCGTCCACGGCGGCCAGGACGGGCTCGGGCGTGTCCGAACTCGCGGTCCGCACCTCGCCGCCGGCCGCGCCCAGCGGCGCCAGCACCCGCACGGCCCAGCCGTCGCCCTGGCGGCAGGCGAGGCCGGCCATGCCGTCCTCACGGGCCTGGAACGTTCGGCACCAGCGGCGCTCGCCGTCCTGGAAGGTCAAGCCCACGGCCCGGCCGTCGCCGTCCGGTCCCTCGGCGGCCAGCCGGCTGTCCAGAACCCGGACCAGACCGGCGTCCGCCAGAACGCCATCGGGCGACACGCGCAGGCCGTCGCGCCCATCGCCCAGCATCGGCCCGATCAGCACGCCGCCGATGAAGGCCGCCGTCGCCAGACCGGCCCAGACGACGGCCCGTCGTGGCGCAAGGACATCCGCAAGCGTCCGGCCGAGCCTGGCGAGCGGCGAGGGTCCGGCGACCGGCTCGGCCGAGATCAACCGGGCCAGGCCGGCGTCGCGGGCGTCCACGGTCGCCGGGAAGGCCGCGCGCGTCGCCGTCTGCAGCCGCCGCAGCGCCTGCATCCGCACGGCCAGATCGGGATCGGCCAGGGCGGTCGCCTCGAGCCGGGCGGTTTCCTCGGGCGAGAGTTCGCCGTCGCACCAGCGCATCAGGGTTTCGTCGTCAAAGGCGGTCATGCCGTCACTCCTTGGGCGGCGAGCGTCTGCATCAGGGACTGGCGGCCGCGCACAAGGCGGCTGGTCAGGGTGCCGGCGGGCACGCCCAGCACCTTGGCCGCCTCGGCGTAGGACAGGCCCTCCACCAGGACCAGGGCCAAGGCGTGCTTCTGGTCGTCGGGCAGGGCGTGGATCGCGTCGCGCACGGCCAGGGCGTCGGCGCGCAGGGCCTCGTCCGCCTGGGCGGCGTCGGGCACGCGGGCGGCGCCGTCGTCCTCGGGCGAGACAAGCTTGCCCCAGCGCTGGGCCGAGCGGCCCTCGTCTATGGCGATCCGTCTCATGATCGTGAAGGCCCAGCTGTCGAGCCGCGTCCCGGCCTGGAATTTCGCGCGAGAGGCCAGCGCCCGCTCGACCGTCTGCTGGACCAGGTCTTGCGCGTCCGCATCGCGGGACCGCAGAACCCGTGCAAAGCGGCGAAGGCGCGGAAGAAGCTCCACCAGCCCCGTCTGAAAATCGTCCAAGCGCGTTCCTCGTCCATTTGGGATGAAACGACCGGGCCCAGACGTTTCATCCATGCCATATCGAGAACGGAACGCCGCCCGAGGCAAGGGCGGATCGGAGGAGACGGACGTGACCGCGCTGAAACGCCTGACAGGTCTGATCGGAGCGGCCGTGCTGGCGGCCGCCGCGCCGGCCTGGGCGCAGATCGGGCCGATCCAGACGCCGACCCTCCCCGGCCTTCCCTCCGGCGTGACCGACCGACTGCCCGGGACGGGCGAGGTCGGGCGGCTGGCGGGACAGACGCTGGACCGCGCGCTTCAGGCGCCGTCGCGTCTGACCGGACTGATCCGCCGCTCGGGCGGTCGGCTGGAGCCCGACCCGCAGGGATGGCCCGTCGTCTCGGGCGAGATCGTCGCGATCGAGCTGTCCGGCCGCGCGCGGGCCGAAGCGCTGGCGGCGGGGTTTTCCGTCGTGCGCGAGGAAAGGCTGGAGGCGCTGGACCTGACGACCCTGATCCTGGCCCCGCCCCGGCGAATGTCGCTGGCCCGCGCCGTCGAACGGCTGAGGCGGATGGATCCCCATGCCGAAATCGCCTTCAACCATGTCCACGCCCCTGCGGGAGAGGCCGGAGAGACGGCGTTCGGCGGGGCCCCGCCCCCGGGGGCGGGGGGGTCCGGAGCCCGGCTGGGCCTTATCGACACGGGGGTGGAGGCGACCCATCCAGCCCTCACAGGCTCGGCGATCACCCAGCGCGGGTTCGCCGGGCCTGCGCGCATGGGCGCGCATGGGCTGGCCGTCGCCTCCCTGATGGTCGGGCGCAGCGGAGCGTTCGCGGGCGGATATGCCGGAGCGGCCCTGCTGGTGGCGGACATCTATGGCGGCGACGCGGCGGGCGGATCCTCGACCGCCTTGGCGCAGGCCCTCGCCTGGATGGTTCAGGAGCGGGTCGCGGTGGTGAACGTCAGCCTGGTCGGCCCCCGCAACGCCCTGGTCGAGCGGGCGGTCGCGCGGGCGCGGGCGCGGGGGACGACCGTGGTCGCCTCGGTCGGCAACGACGGCCCCGCGGCTCCGCCCCTGTTTCCGGCCGCCTATGAAGGCGTGGTGGGGGTCACCGCCGTCAACGGCCGGAACCGGGTCCTGCCCGAGGCCGGTCGGGGCGATCAGGTGGACTTCGCGGCGCCCGGCGCCGACATGGCCGCCGCCGGCCAGGCGGGAAGCTGGACCGCGGTGCGCGGCTCCTCCTTCGCCGCGCCGATCGTCGCCGGCCTGCTGGCGCGCGAG
>NZ_JAYRPA010000080.1:0-12721 GCF_041911375.1 Brevundimonas sp.
AGCGCGCCGCCGCCCCCGCCCTCCTACAGCAGCCGTCCGAGGCCGCGCCCCCGCCGGCGCCGCAACTCCCGCCCCCGCCCCCCGCGGCGCAAGAAGCGGCGGTCGATCCGATGGCGCCCCGCCGCGACGCGCCCATCTTCCGCCTTCAGCGCCCCGACGGGACCACGACCGGCGCGCCCCAGGCCGGCGCGGCCGCCAGTGGCCAGAACGCGCGCTATTACTCGGTCCACCGTCAGGCCGGCCATGAGCCCGACGCGATCCGCACGCCGGCTCCGGTCTATCTGGACGCCCTGCCCGTGCAGATGGCCCAGACGCCGACCTCGACCGACCTGGCCCAGCCGGACGCGCCGCCGACCCTGCTGCGCGGAACGGACGGCAAGGTCCGCGCCCTGCCCCAGACCGAGGCCGACGAGCTGCCATGAGCGACACGATCCCGGTCGCCTATCCGACCGTCGAAGGGTCCCGCCTGCCGCATCTGATCGCGCTGGCCGAGGAATCCTCCAGCGAGAAGCGGCGCGAACTGCTGCGCGAGCTGACCAACCATTTCTTCGGGGAGCCGCCGGTCCAGAGCGCAAGGGAGACCGATCTGTACGGCTCGGTCCTGGCACGGCTGTCGGACGAGATGGAGACGGCGGTTCGGGCCGAACTGGCCGCCCGTTTCGCCGACGCGCCCAACGCCCCTCACCGCCTGATCCAGCGCCTGGCCAACGACGAGGCCGAGGTCGCCGACGCCGTGCTGCGGCGTTCGCCGGTGCTGACCGACACCGACCTGATCGGCGTCGTCGGCGCCCGGGGCCAGGCCCATATCCGCGCCGTCTCCGGCCGCGCCGAGGTGTCTGAAGCCCTGTCCGACGCCATCGTGGCGCATGGCGACGACGAAACGCTGGGCGCCCTGCTGCGCAACGACGGCGCCCGGCTGTCGCGCGCGGCGTCCGAGACCGCCGTGGAGCGCGCCAAGGCCAATCCGGCGCTGCACGCCGCGACGGTGGAGCGCACGAGCCTGCCCGCCGACCTGCTGAACGAGATGTATTTCGTCGTCGAGGCTCGGCTGCGCCAGCACATCCTGGAACAGAACGCCCGCATGGATCCCGATCTGCTGGAGGCGGCCCTGGCCGCCGGCCGCACGCGGGTCGCCACCGACGACGGCGCCCTGCCGTCGGACTACGCCGAGAGCGTCGCCTATGTGAGCGAGCTGCGCGCCGCCGGCCAGCTGACGCCCCAGGTCCTGGCTCGCTTCCTGCGCGCCAACGGCCGCACGCCTTTCCTGGTCGCCCTGTCGCAACTGGCGGACGTCGACTTCCACACCGCGCGCCGGATCGTGGAGCGCAAGGAGCTGGACGCCCTGGCCGTCATCTGCAAGGCGGCGGACATGGACCGGGCCATCTTCCTGACCTACGCCGTCGTGGTGCTGGGGTCCGAGGACAACCCGATGGGCAAGGCCGGCGCCTACGGCCGCATGTACGGCGAGCTCAGCCGCGAGGCCGCCCTGCGCACCCTGCGCTTCTGGCGCATGCGCCGCGGCGCCCAGGCGGCGGCCTGAGCCGAACCGAACGCCTCTCCCTCCCCCCGAGGTGAGGGAGACATCAAAGCAAAACGCCCGCCTCCTTGCGGAAGCGGGCGCTCTCACACCGGAATCTTCCGGCTTATTTCTTCGCGCGGGTCGCGGCGCGGGCGGGTTTGCGGCCGCCTTGGCCCAGGCCCATCTGCTTGGCCAGTTCCGAACGGGCCTTGGCGTAGTTCGGCGCGACCATCGGATAGTCCTTGGGCAGGCCCCACTTGGCGCGATAGTCTTCCGGGCTCATGTCGTACTTGGTGCGAAGGTGGCGCTTCAGCGACTTGAACTTGCGGCCGTCTTCCAGGCAGATCAGGAAGTCCGGAGCGATCGACTTGCGGATCGGCACCGCCGGCTCCTTGGGTTCGGGCTCAGGCTCGACCGGACCGGTGGAGACGCCCGACAGCGCGGCGTGGATGCTGGAGATCAGCGAGGGCAGAGCCTCGGCGGACACGGTGTTGTTGCCGACATAGGCCGACACGATGTCAGCGGTCATCTCGAGAAGCTCGGGCTTTTCTTCCATTCGTCCAGTCTCTTCATTGCATGACATGTTCGACCGGCCGCCCCTGCCGAACTTCTTGGCGGTGATTAGGGTTGTTTGCGCACAAATGCAATCGAGCGACCGCACAAAGGCGTCATCGACGGACGGGCTGCTGACGATAAGCGGTCGGAAATCGCGCTAACCTTACCGGTTCAAGTCTTCGCCCAGGATCATCATCGCGGCCCATTCAGGGGCGGAATATTCGTCGACCGCATCCTCCTCGCCTTCGCGTATGGCGCGCATCAGGTCTGGCGTCAGGGCCGAGGACAAAGACCAGTTCCAGTATCGAAGCACGGTCTGGGCCCGGTCGACCGCCAGCATCTCATAGGTGATCTGCACCCGCTCCCAGTCCGGATGCGCCGCGCCGTCGGCCAGCCGCTCGGGCCGGCGCATCGAACGCCACAGATGATGCAGATCCCCGCGCGACAGGCCCGTGGCCTTGCAAAGTATGGCCAGCGGCTCGCCGCCGGGGTCGCCCAGGATCTTGGCGCCGGTCAGCGGCTTGATCCCCGCCAGATAGGCGATCTCGGTCGCCGTCTGACGCGACAGGCCGTCGCGCGCGGCGACGCCGACCGCCTGCTCCAGGTCGTCGAAGGGGCTCTTGGCGATCGCGGCGCGGTTGCGCTGACGGCGTTCGATGAACTGCAGCGCCTTGCGGGCCACGGGGTCGGCCCAGTCCTCTGCGGCGGCCATGGCGAAGACGTCCTCGGACACCTCCTGCATGACCTCGCGGGACACCGCGAACCGCTGCAGAATGGTGCGCCGGTCCTCCGGGCCGCACCACCAGAACATCACATAGGCGCCGGCGGGACGCAGTTCGGGACGCTTGAGCAGCGGTCCGCACAGCCCCGGATGCTGTCGTGTCAGTCCCACCACGGCCTCGACCCCGACCTGGGACAGCCGCGCCGTGGCGTTGCGCAGCACCGCCTCGATCACCTCCATCTCCCCGAAGCTGAACAGGGTCTCGGTGACGATCTCGGACAGGCCCCGGCGTGAGGCCATCATCAAACGGTGCTCGGGTCCGGCGTCGCGGGCGCAGCCGATCAGGTCGGCGTCGCTCAGCGAGGCGCATTGTTCGATCAGCAGCCCGGCGATGTGCGGCTCGTCGCGCATCAGCAGCCGCCCGACGCTGTTGGGCAGTTCGGCCAGCGGCGCCAGCCGCGCGGCGACGCGGCGGCGCTCCTCGGGCGTGGCCAGGCGCAGCATCTCGACCAGAAGATCGCCGGTGACGGCGCGCTCGAAGGCGTTGACGCGGCTGGAGGGCAGCGAAACCACGTCGGCCAGCCGCTTGAGCAACGCCTGACGCGCCTTGAGCGGCGGGGCGCCCGCCGTCTCTTCGCCGAACAGGGCCAAGGCTTCGTTCATCCCATCCAAACCTAAGGGCGAACGGTTAACCGGGAATGAGGCCTAGAGCCCCTCGAACAGGGCCGTCGACAGATAGCGTTCGGCGAAGGAGGGGATGACGACGACGATGGTCTTGCCGGCGTTCTCCTCGCGCGCCGCCAGTCGGAAGGCGGCGGTCAGGGCCGCGCCCGAACTGATGCCGACGGGTATGCCCTCGGCGCGCGCCACCTTGCGCGCCATGTCGAAGCTTTCGTCGTTGGAGACCTGCTCGACCCCGTCGACCACGGCCGGATCGTAGATGGCGGGCACGAAGCCGGCGCCGATTCCCTGAATCTTGTGCGGGCCGGGCGCGCCGCCCGACAGCACCGGCGAAGCCTCGGGCTCCACGGCGATCATCCGCAGGGACGGCTTTCGCGCCTTAAGCGCCTGACCGACGCCGCTGATGGTGCCGCCGGTGCCGACGCCGGCGACGACGATGTCCACCGCGCCGGCGGTGTCGTTCCAGATCTCCTCGGCCGTGGTGGCCTTGTGGATGGCGGGGTTGGCCAGGTTCTCGAATTGCGACGGGCTGACGGAGTTGGGCGTGGAGTCCAGCAGCTCCTGGGCCCGGGCGATGGCGCCCTTCATCCCCTTCTCGGCGGGGGTCAGCTCCAGCTGGGCGCCCAGCAGGGCCAGCATCTTGCGGCGCTCGATCGACATGCTCTCGGGCATGCACAGGATCAGCTTCAGCCCCTTGGCGGCGGCGACGAAGGCCAGGGCGATGCCGGTGTTGCCGCTGGTCGGTTCGATCAAAACCGTGTCGGCGTTGATCCTGCCCGCGTCTTCCAGCGCCTCGACCATGGCGACGCCGATCCGATCCTTGACCGAGGCGATCGGGTTGAAGAACTCCAGCTTGGCCAGCACCGTGGCCTTGGCGCCGTATTCGGCCGACAGTTTGGGCAGCCGCACGATCGGGGTGTCGCCGATGGTGTCCACGATCGAGTCATAGACCTTGCCGCGCCCCTTCTTCAGGTGGCGTGAGGCGTCGTAGCTGAAGTCGGACATGGGGGCTCTCCAGGGAATCTGTCGGCGGTCTATACAGATAAGTCGTCGCGGCGACGCGCAAGGGGCGCCTTTCGACGATTTCTGCGTTGCTCTTTCAGCAGCGCTGTCTTCGACTATATGTCGGCGCCCCGACCACACAGGCTCGACACGTCCTTGGCCAACACCCCTTCCGCCGCGCCCTCGGGCCTGACGCCCGAAATCGCCGAGCTGATCGAACAGGTCGAAAAGGACGCCGAGAGCGAAACCCGCCCGCAGATGGACACGCCGACGCCGCCGAAGGTGGAGCCTTCGCCCGCGCCGGAGACGCGCTCGACGCAGGACGAACTGGCCTATCGCCTGAAGCAGCAGTCGCTGCTGGCGCGTTTCGGCGAGGTGGCGCTGCGCGAACGCGACCGCCAGGCCCTGCTGGAGGCCGCCTGCGAGGCCTGCGCCGAGGGACTTGAGACGCCCTACTCGAAGATCCTGGTCCACGACCAAGAGGCCGACCGGCTGGTGCTGGTCGCCGGCGTCGGCTGGCGCACGGCGGTCGAGGGCGTCACCTCGCTGAGCGTCGAGCTGGATTCGCCCGCCGGCTACGCCTTCAAGACCGGCAAGCCGCTGATCTCCAACCACCTGGAGATCGAGGAGCGCTTTTCGACTCCGCGCCTGCTGGCCGAGCACGGCGTGCGGCGCGCCATCAACGTGCTGATCCGGCCCGAGGTCGACGGCGCGCCCTGGGGCGTGCTGGAGGTCGACAGTCCCGCCGAAGGCCAGTTCGATCCGCGCGACGCCCTGTTCCTGGACGCCTTCGCCGCCGTCGTCGGCGCCGCCATCTCGCGCCAGGACACCGAGCAGCGGCTGGTCGCCGCCATCGAGCATCAGGCGCTGCTGACGCGCGAGGTCAGCCACCGGGTCAAGAACAGCCTTTCTCTGGTCTCCAGCCTGCTGGCCATGCAGGCGCGCGGCGCGGCCAGCGACGACATCCGCAGCGCCCTGACCGACGCGGGGGCCCGCATCCAGGCCATCGGCCAGGTCCACGACCAGCTGTGGCGCGGCGCCGACGTGCAGAGCGTGGTCCTGTCGGACTTCCTGTGCCAGCTGTGCGAGGCGATCGACACCGGCAGCGCGGTCCACACCGTGCATTGCCACGCCGACGCCGCGCCCCTGCCCGCCGACATCGCCATCCCCCTGGGCCTGATCGTCAACGAGATGGTCACCAACGCCCTGAAGTACGCCTATGGCCCCGAGGGCGGCGAGGTGCGGGTCGAGGGACGCGTCGCCGACGGCCGCCTGACCCTGGTCGTCGCCGATTACGGCCGCGGCTTCGACCTGGAGGCGGCCCGCAGCGACCGCAGCCTGGGCATGCGTGTGATCGACAGCCTGGTGCGTCAGGTCGGCGGCGCGCTGGAGAACCGGCCCGAAGGCGCCGGCGCGCGGCTGGTCCTGACCTGCCCGGCGGCGCTCTAGAGCCCGGCGGCGGGGCCGTCCGGCTCGTCGGGCTCGCCGTCGGCGTCCTTGTCGGTGAAATGCTCGGTCGGGCCCATGGGCCGCAGCAGCAGGGCCAGCAGGCCCATCCCGATCAGGATGACCAGCACGCCTTCGGCGACGCCCACGGTCAGGCCCCGCCCAGGCGGGAGACGATCTCCGGATCGGCTTCGGAGGCGGCGACCTCGGCCTCGAAGGCCCGTTCGGCCTCGTCCAGAGAGGCGAAGCCGCGCGGTTCGGCCAGACGCAGGATGCTGACTTCATAGACCACGGCGTCGCCGGACGCGTCGGCCTGCAGCAAGGCGCCAGCGCGGGCGTGAAGGATTCGGGCGTCGCTCATCGGAGCCTCCGTTCGTTCCATGAAAGACGCAACGCACAGAGGCGGCGAACGGCGCCGAAAGACCCTTAGAACTCCTCCCACTCGTCGGCGGGGCGGACCGGGGCCGCGCCGCCCGAGGCGAACCGCTGCAGACGCGCCCGCTCGCGCGCCAGGGAGATGGGGGCCTCGCTCCGGGTCGCCGGCGCCGGGGCGCGCGCCGCGCCCGTCTCGAACCGGCCGACCAGGGCCGCCAGCTGGTCCGCCTCGGTCTTCAGATTGGCGGCTGCGGCGGTGGTCTCCTCGACCATGGCCGCGTTCTGCTGGGTGACCTGGTCCATCTGGTTGACGGCCGAGTTCACCTGGCTGAGGCCCGTCGCCTGTTCCTGGGCCGAGGCGGCGATCTCGCCGACCAGGGCGTCCATTTCGGTGACCTTGGCGATGATGGCCTCCAGCGCGGCTCCGGTCTGGTCGACCAGGCGGACGCCGTCCGCCACGGCGGCCGTCGACGTCGAGATCAGCCCCTTGATCTCCTTGGCCGCCTCGGCCGAGCGCTGGGCCAGGGCCCGGACCTCTGAGGCCACCACGGCGAAGCCGCGGCCGGCCTCGCCCGCCCGGGCCGCCTCGACCCCGGCGTTCAGCGCCAGCAGATTGGTCTGGAAGGCGATCTCGTCGATCACGCCGATGATCTCGCCGATCTGGTTCGAGTTCTTGCGGATGTCGCCCATGGCGGCGACGGCCTGGCGCACGACTTCTCCGGAGCGGTCGGCTTCGGACCGCGCCCCGGCCGCCGCGGCGGAGGCCTGGCGCGCCCCGTCGGCGCTGCGGTTCACGGTGGCGGTGATCTGGTCCAGGGCGGCGGCGGTCTGCTCCAGGCTGGCCGCCTGCTGTTCGGTGCGGCGCGACAGGTCGTCCGAGGCGCCGGAAATCTCTTCGGCGCCGCCGCGCAGGCCGGACACCGCCTCCAGCACCTGGCCCAGCGCCTGGCGCAGGCTCTCGACGGCGTTGTTGTAGTCGTCCTTCACCCGCTGGTGGGCGCCGTCCAGCGGCTGATCGATCCGCGCGGTCAGGTCGCCGGCGGACAGGCGCGCCAGGCTGGCGCCCAGGGCCTCGACCAGGGCGCTCTGGGCCTGCTCGGCGGCCACCCGCTGGGCCTCGCGACGCGCGGCCTCCTGCTCGGCCTCGGTGATGTCGACCGCCAGCTTGATGACCTTCACCGGCCGGCCGTCGGGACCGAAGACGGGGTTGTAGGATGCCTGCAGCCAGACCTCGTGGCCGCCCTTGGCCAGGCGGCGGAACTTGCGGGCCAGGAAGCGCCCCTCGTTCAACTCGCGCCAGAAGGCCGCGTATTCGGGCGATGCGGCGTCGGCCGGATCCATGAACTGGCGATGATGCGCGCCTTTGATCTCGTCCAGACTGTAGCCCATGGTGGAGAGCAGGTTCTGGTTGGCGTCGATGATGGTCCCGTCGAGGTTGAACTCGATCACCGCCTGGGACCGGCCGATGGCGGCCATCTTGGCGTCGAGGTCGGCCAGCCGGCCCTCCCCCTGGTTCGGTGCGCGGCGCTTTGCGAACATCCCGGGCTCCCCTCCCATGACGTATCGACAGCCAATGTCACACCGAATGGTTGCCAAACCATTGCTCGCATAAGTTGTTGATCCAACGAACTTCCCACGCAATGGATGCATTGGAAGTTGCAGATCGCGGGAAGCTTCGCCGCCGATTTCACGCGTCGTTAACCATGATGCCCCAAACCGTTAACGGCTGTTCTGGGGTCTTCATTGCGCAATCTCGTCGCCGCCGTCGAAGCGATCGACCCGCTGGTCGTGACCGGCAAGGTCGCCGGCGTGAACGGCCTGCTGATCGAGTCGCGCGGCGGGCTCAGTCGACTGGCCGTCGGCGCGCGGGCCGAGATCGGGCGCCGCGGCCACGCGCCCCTGCCCGCCGAGGTCGTGGGCTTTCGCGACTCCAAGGCGCTGCTGATGCCGTTCGGCCCGGTCGAGGGCGTGGCGCCGGGCGCAGACATCCGGATCATCGACACCGCCGCCAGCGTGCGCCCGACGACGGCCTGGCTGGGACGGATCATCGACGCCTTCGGCCAGCCCATCGACGGCAAGGGGCCGCTGCCGCAGGGGCCGGCGCCCTATCCGCTGAAGGCCCCGCCGCCCCCGGCCCATTCCCGCGGCCGGGTCGGCGAACGCCTGGATCTGGGCGTGCGGGCCATGGATGTCTTCACCACCACCTGCCGGGGCCAGCGCCTGGGCATCTTCGCCGGATCGGGCGTCGGCAAGTCGGTGCTGCTGTCGATGCTGGCCAAACAGGCCAGTTGCGACGTCGTGGTCGTCGGCCTGATCGGCGAGCGCGGGCGGGAAGTGCGTGAGTTCGTGGAGGAGACGCTGGGCGAAGAGGGCCTGCGCCGCGCCGTCGTCGTGGTCGCGACCTCGGACGAGCCGGCGCTGAAGCGGCGCCAGTCCGCCTATATGACCATGGCCATCGCCGAATATTTCCGCGACCAGGACCTGGAGGTCCTGTGCCTGATGGACTCGGTGACCCGCTTCGCCATGGCCCAGCGCGAGATCGGCCTGGCGGCGGGCGAACCGCCGACGACCAAGGGCTATACGCCCACGGTGTTCACCGAACTGCCCAAGCTGCTGGAGCGCGCCGGACCGGGGCCGACCCGGCCGGACGGCACGACGGCGGCGCCGATCACCGCCCTGTTCACCGTGCTGGTCGACGGCGGCGACCATGACGAGCCGATCGCCGACGCCGTGCGCGGTATTCTGGACGGCCACATCGTCATGGACCGCAAGATCGCCGAACGGGGACGCTTCCCCGCCATCGACGTGCTGAAGTCGGTCAGCCGCACCCTGCCTGGCTGCCAGACGCCGCCCGAGCGCGAGCTGAACAAGCGCGCCCGCCAGTGCCTGAGCGCCTACGCCAACATGGAAGAGCTGATCAAGATCGGCGCCTATCGCACCGGCGCCGACCCCATCGTCGACCGCGCCATCGCGCTGAACCCGGCGCTGGAGGATTTCCTGGGACAGGACAAGGACGACGTCACGCGTCTTACCGATTCCTTTACCCGGCTGGAGCACATCCTCAACCAAGGCATGATCAGGGAGTAAGTAGATATGACCGCCTGGGCCCAATCCCTGATCCGCATCTCCAACTATGAGGTCGAGACGCTGCAGAAGCGCCTGGCCGAGATCGCCGAACGCCGCGGCGGCGCCGAGATGAAGCTGGCCGTGCTGGACGCCGAGGCCGAGAGCGAACGCGCCCGCGCCCGCGCCGACGCCGAGGCCGGCATGATGCTGCAGGCCTATCTGGCCGGCTGGAAGAGCCGCAAGGCCGCCGCCGAAGGCGCCCTCGAAATGCTGGAGGCCGAAGAGGCCGGCGCCCGCGACGCCCTGGCGGGAGCCTTCGAGGAACTGAAGAAGTTCGAGCACGTGGCCGAGACGACGCGGCTGAACCGGCTGATCGAGCTGGCCAAGCGCGAGACGGCCGCTTTCGACGAAATGGGCCTGAGAAGGCGTGCGGTGTAGGCGCACGACCTCGCCCTCCCCCGCAGGGCGCGGGAGCAGCCCCGTGATCGACCGCCGCGCCTTTCTGGCTGCGCCCCTAGCCCTCGCCGCCTGCGACCGGTTCGCCGCTGCCGAGCCAGCGCCGGTCTCCATCCGCCCGCTGAAATCCGCCTGTCCCGCCCCGTTCGGCGCGGCGGTGAAGGCCTATCTGCTGGACGATCCCGACTGGGTCGCCCTGGCGCGCACGCACGTCTCCCAGCTGACGCCGGAGTGGGAGATGAAGATGGAGTACATCCTGGCCGATGGCCTGGGCCGCCCCAACTTCGACCGGTCCGATCGCATCGCCGCCTTCGCCGCCGCCAACGGCATGGCGCTGCACGGGCATGCGCTGATCTGGTACGCCCAGGGCGAAGACGCCTTCTCCGGGCTGGACGGCGCCGCCTTCGACCGCGCCTTCGACGGCTATATCGCCCAGGTCGCCGGCCGGTATCGCGGCAAGGCGCGCGGCTGGGACGTGGTCAACGAACCGATCCTGGACGACGGCTCGGGGATGCGCGACTGCCACTGGTCCGCCCGCTACGGCCATGACGGATACATCCTGCGGGCCTTCGAGAAGGCGCGGGAGGCGGATCCCGAGGCGATCCTGTTCCTGAACGAATACAATCAGGAGAGCATACCGGCCAAGGGCGCGCAGTTCCTGCGGCTGGTCGAACGGCTGCTGAAGGCGGGGTGTCCGGTGCAGGGGCTGGGCCTGCAGTCCCACCTGTGGATCGACGTCGAGGAGGGGGCCATCGCCCGCTTCATGCGCGAGGTCGCGGGGTTCGGCCTGCCGATCCATGTCTCCGAACTGGACTGCACCCTGCGCACCGAGAAGCGGCTGGACCTGCGCGACCAGGCGACCCGCATCGCCCTGCAAAGCGCGCGGGTGACCGAACTGGCCGAAGCCTTCGCCGCCCTGCCGCAGGCGCAGCGCTACGCCTTCACCGTCTGGGGCCTGCGGGACACCGACAGCTGGTATCGCCAGAAGGACAAGGACGACGGCAAGGACAAGCCCCTGCCCTTCGACAGCTTCGGCCGGCCGAACGCCATGGCGGGGGCGCTGACCCGCGGGTTCGGGGCGTAGAATTGAAAACGCCCGCCGTTTCCGGCGGGCGTTCAGAACTTGGATCCGAACGGGATCAGGCGGCGACGCTGCCGGCGCCTTCGGCCGGGTCGCGCAAGACGTAGCCGCGGCCCCAGACGGTTTCGATGTAGTGCTTGCCGTGAGCGGCGGTGGCCAGCTTCTTGCGGAGCTTGCAGATGAAGACGTCGATGATCTTCAGCTCGGGCTCGTCCATGCCGCCGTACAGGTGGTTCAGGAACATTTCCTTGGTCAGGGTCGTGCCCTTGCGGAGCGAGAGCAGCTCCAGCATCTGATATTCCTTGCCGGTCAGGTGCACGCGGTGGCCGTTCACCTCGACCGTCTTGGCGTCCAGGTTCACCGCGATGTCGCCGGTGTGGATGATCGCTTGGGCGTGGCCCTTGGAGCGACGGACCACGGCGTGGGTGCGCGCGATCAGTTCGTCCTTGTGGAACGGCTTGGTCAGATAGTCGTCGGCGCCGCCGCCGAAGGTCTTGACCTTGGTCTCGATCTCGTGGCTGCCCGACAGGATCATGACCGGCGTGTTGATCTTGCCGACGCGCAGCTGACGCAGAACCTCCAGGCCGCTCATGTCCGGCAGGTTCAGGTCCAGCAGGATCAGGTCGTAGTCATAGATCTTGCCCAGATCGATGCCTTCTTCGCCGAGATCGGTCGTGTAGACGTTGAAGCCTTCCGACTTCAGCATCAGCTCGATGCTCTGGGCCGTCGCATGATCGTCTTCAATCAGCAGGACGCGCATTCATGCCCCTCCAGGCAAAGCTAAGCGGTAACCACCCATGCCAACGGCTGGGTAACCTTGTTCGCAAGTTAAGAGGTGAAAACCTTAAGAAGGGTTAACGCCCGACCTCTGGCAGCGAATCTAGGCTGATTTGCGAATCGCCGTCGAGAGTCCGGAGTCAACGATTCGAAATTTATTAACCATGTCGCGTCCGCCCCGCCGCGATCGGGAGGCGCAAGGCCCGCAATCGCACGAGAGCAACCCCAGGTCACACAAGGCTCCACGTCCGATATTGACGCGAGATAGGACGATTTTCCTATCTCGCTCGCCACGGCGACTATGGTGGCGGCGTTGAAGTTCGTGACGGAGGGCGTTTCACATGGAGGATTACAGGGTGCCGGTGGCCGAGGACGACCGGATCAAGGCGGGCGTGGCCATTCATCTGGTCGCGGCGCGCACGGGCACGCGGCCGGATCGGATGACCGCCGGCGGCCGGCTGGACCCGCGCACGTCCAAGGCGCGCTGGCTGGCCATGTATCTGTCGCACGTCGCCTTCGGCTGGTCGCTGGAGCGGGTCGGCCATGTGTTCGGGCTGAACCGGGCGACGGCCGGCGCCGCCTGCCGCTGGGCCGAGGACGCGCGAGACGCCCTGGTGATCGACGATCTGCTGACCGAGCTGGAGGGCTGCATCCAGGCGCTCTACCAGGCGCCGCGCTGCGAGCTGGCGCAATGAGCCGGGCGGTGGAGCGCGCCCGCAGCCTTCTGGCGCGGCCCGGCGCCTGGCTGGCGACGGAGGGGGACGGCTATGGCCTGAGGCTGGGCCCCGATCGGCGCTCGCGCATCAACCTGAGTTTGAACGAGACCGAGTTCCGCGCCCTGGTGCAGCGTCCCGGCCTGCGCGCCCGGCCCGAGGGCGGCTGGACCATGCGACCCGCGAACGAGGCCGCCGACGCGCCGGAGCCGGGCCGGCCCGGCGTGATCGAGGGTCACCGCGACGTCATCCAGGCCGACGGGCGGCTGGTCGCCCACCCGGCCAATCTGGGCGAAAGCCCGATCGCCTGGCTGGCGCGGCGCAAGGAC
>NZ_JAYRPA010000081.1:0-29005 GCF_041911375.1 Brevundimonas sp.
CGGCGCCCCGGCGCGCGCCCGTCAGGACCAGCAGGGCGGCCAGCGCCGCAGCCAGGCCGGTCATCATCCAGAAGGCGATCATGGCCGCCGTCTAGCCCATGCGGGCCGGCCTTCAAAGGGCGCGCGACGCCGCGCCCTCAGCCGTGCTCTCGGTCACGCTTCCGGCCGCCCGCGCCGCCTCGGCGGCCGCCGCGCGTCTGCGGACCGCCCTGGCCGCCTCCAGCGCCTCGATCAGGGTCAGGAAACGCGCCGCCGTTCCGACCAGGCGCAGGGCCCGGTCGATGTCGGGCGCGTCGCCGTCCCCCACGCTGTCCAGCGCCTCATTGGCCCAGACGGTCAGATAGTCCGTCAGCTCGGTGTTCAGCCGCTGGCGATCGGATTCACAGCCGAACACCACCGCCGCCCCCCTCAGCGCCGTCACCATGCCCAGCAGGGCCGCGGCGGCCTCGATCGGCTCGCCGCCAGCCGGCGCCTCCAGCCACGGGGCCATCCGCGTCATCCGCCCGGCGATGACCTGCCGCTTCATCGGCAGCGCGGCGTGCGCGGCCGATCCGGCCGAACGCATCAGGCCCGACAGCTGCCCCGACAGCTTGACCCGCGCCATCCGCGTGGTCTTGCCCCACGGCGAGTCCGGCCGCAGCTGCAGCGTCATGTCCAGTTCCGACAGGACCGCGGCGCACCAGGTCGCATCGGCGACCGCCTGCATCGTCTCGGTCTCGTCCGGGGCCGGTCCCAGGGCGCCCAGACGCAGCACCCGCTCGCTGACCGACGCCAGCAGCCGGTCTACGAAGACCGCCATCTCCGAATGGCTCAGCACCAGTTCGTTGCCCGCCGAACGGCTGGTGCGGGTCACGACGCGCAGCATGCGCTCGGCGTCGGCCACATGGGCGAACAGGATGTCGACGATCCGCCGCCCGCCCTCCGGCCCGATGGCGTTGGCGTCCTGGATCAGCAGCCTGAGCCCCGCCGCCTGCTCGTCGTCGGGCCGCTCCAGCCAGACCGGCAGGCGCGGCAGAGCCCGCCGGGCCAGGGGCGCCAAGTCGAAACAGCCCGCCAGCTCCTCGCGCGCCTCGCGGCTCGCCTCGGGCCAGACCTCGCCGTGACGGTCACGGACGGCGGCGGATGCGGCGGCGCACAGCCGGTCGGCGACCGTGGTCCAGTCGCCCTCCGTTGGCCCCGCCCCGTCTAGCATCGGCAGCAGGTCCGCCTCGCGCTCGGCCGCCACCCGCCAGGCGCGGTCGCGGGCGCCGGCGGGAAAGACCAGCCCCTGCACGCCGTCCTCGCGCGCCGCGAACATCGGCGTCAGCGGCCCAAAGGCGATGTCGCGCCGGCGCCGCCCGCGCCATTCGTCCTCGATCAGCCGGGCCAGCTCCGCCGTCTTGCCGTCCGTCTCGACCCCAGCCTCGGGCTCGACGGGAAAGCCGGCGCGCAATCCGTCCAGAACCGCGTCGCCGCAGCGCTGGACCAGGCCTCCAAGGAGCGCCCTTTGCGTTTCGGATAGCGCCGTCAACCCCGTCTCCGCCGTTCGGCGTCATGGTGCCCCGCCAATGTTAACAAGCGCTTGGCGTCACAGCTCGGCGGCGGGCAGCTCCAGCACAACCTTCAGCCCGCCCATGTCGCTGTCCCCCAGGGTCAGCCGGCCGCCATAGGCCCGGGTCAGGTCATCGACGATCGACAGCCCCAGGCCCGATCCGGGCGCATCCTCGTCCAGGCGCGCGCCGCGCTTCAGCACCTCGGCGCGCGCGGCCTCGGGCAGGCCCGGACCGTCGTCCTCGATCACCGTGACCAGCCGCCCAAGCCCGTCCGGTCCCGCCGACACGCGCACGCGCCGCCGGCTGAACTTGGCGGCGTTCTCGATCAGATTGCCCAGGATCTCCTGCAGATCCTGCCGTTCCCCCAGGAAGGCCAGGCCGTCCGGCGCACGCCAGTCGATCTCCACCGCCTTGTCGCGGAACACCTGCTCGATCATCACCGCCAGTTCGTCCAGCACCTCGGGCACGTCGGTCTTCTCGCCCAGGCCGTGGGCGGCGCGGGCGGCGGCGCGGGCGCGGCGCAGGTGGTGATCGACCTGGCCCTGCATCACCCGGGTCTGGCGCCGCACCAGCTCGGGCAGGGCGCCGTCGGCGGTTCCCGCCTCGGCCATCATCACCGAGATCGGCGTCTTCAGCGCATGGGCCAGGTTGCCGACGTGGGTGCGCTGGCGCTCCACGACCTCCTGATTGTGGTCCAGCAGCCGATTGACCTGTTCGGCCAGGGGCTGGATCTCGACCGGATAGCTGCGCCCGATCCGCGCCGCCTTGCCCTTGCGCACATCCGCGATCTCGTTGCGCAGCTCATAGAGAGGGCGCAGGCCCACCTGGACCTGAATGAACACCGCCGACACCAGGCCGAACCCCATCACCAGCAGGGCGATCCAGGTCACAGTGGCGAACTGGCGCGTGTCGGCGTCGATGTTGGATCGGTCCAGCGCCGCCAGGAAGATCACCGGCTCGTCATAGCGCGGGATGGACTTCATGCTGGCGGCGGCGCGCAGCGGTTCGCCCTTGGGTCCCCTGGCGTCGAAGCTGATGACGTCGCCGAACGCCGCGTCCAGTTTCTCGGGCAGATCCTCGGGGGTGTCTAAGTCGGCGTTCCACAGCGACTGGGACCGTTCCAGCATGATCAGCCGCCCGTCCGGCCCCTCGCGCGCGATGGCCCAGTATTTCCCGGACAGCAGACGCAGGGTGCGGGCGTCCTGGATCTGCGGCACCGCCTCGCCCTGCGGCGTGCGGGCGGCGGCGACCACGATCTCGTCGATCGTCTCGCTCAGCACATTGCCGAGGCGCCGCAGGGCCGATTCCTGAAACGCCTGGGTCAGGAACAGGGCGGCGACCACCAGGGCCAGCAGGATCCAGGCCGATGCCAGCCAGATCAGCCGGCGCGTCAGCGAACGGCCGGGCCGCCCGAACCAGCGCCCCCAGTCCCGCCGCCGCGGCCGCGCGGACGCGGGCGCCGCGTTCACGCCGCCTCGGATTCGCCCGGCAGGGGCGTCAGCCGATAGCCCAGACCGCGCACGGTCTCGATGCGGTCCGAGCCGACCTTCTTGCGCACCCGACCGATGAACACCTCGATGGTGTTGGAGTCGCGGTCGAAGTCCTGGTCGTACAGATGTTCGACCAGTTCGGTCCGGCTGATGACCCGGCCCTGGTGCATCATCATGTAGTGCAGCAGCCGGTATTCCAGGCTGGTCAGGCGCAGCGGCTCGCCATTGACGCTGGCGCGCGCCGCGCGGGGATCCAGCCGCAGGCCGCCGCACGACAGCGTCGCCGAAGCGTGCCCGGCCGAGCGCCGCAGCAGCGCCCGCAGCCGCGCCAGCAGCTCCTCGGTGTGGAACGGCTTGGTCAGATAGTCGTCCGCCCCGGCGTCGAAGCCCGCCACCTTGTCCGACCAGGCGCCGCGCGCGGTCAGGATCAGCACCGGCGTCGCCTTGCCCTCGCGCCGCCAGCGCTCCAGCACGGACACGCCGTCGATCTTGGGCAGGCCCAGATCCAGCACGATCACGTCATAGGGTTCGTTCTCGCCCAGATAATGGGCTTCCTCGCCGTCCGGCGCGTGGTCGACGGCGTAGCCCGCGTCGCCCAGCGCCGTCTTGAGCTGACGCGACAGGTCCGCGTCGTCCTCGACCAGAAGCACGCGCATCAGTTCGGCCTGCGACGCTGGCTGTTGTCGTCGCCGCCCTGGCGGGCGCGGCCGGTCTGTCCGTCCACGACCACCTCGCGCACGCGGCCTTCGCGTTCGACCAGGACCGAATAGTCGCCGTTGCGGCGCGGCTGGGTGTCGATGACGCGGCCGCCGCCGGCCTCGCCGCCACGTCGTCGCGCCTCGTCGGGGCTGACGCGCGGCGCAGGCCGCTCCTGCGACTGTGGACGTTGATCGCGCGATTGGGCGACCGCTTCCGTCGACAGGACGGGAGCGAGGGCCAGGGCCGCGACGGCGACGATAAGGCTGGCGGGTTTGCTGAACATGACGGCCGATCTAGCTCCGTTCGTCTGAACAGGTGCTGAATGATCCGTATAGGTGAAAGCGGGGCCTGCGCCAAACCGGCGATCGGCGATGCTGTCGGTTTTCTCATGCAGATGAACCGAACCTGATCGCGGCTGTTCAGATCGGGCTCAGGCGCAGGGTGGTGATCTCCTCCCATCGCTGGTCGGATCGACCGGCGCCCAACCGAGGAGATACATCATGCGGAAGTTCATCGTTCCCGCCGTCGTCCTGGCCGCCGCTTCGGTCGCGGCGCCGTCCTTCGCCCAGTCCTATCACCGCCCGGCCCCGCACGCCGTCAGCTACGGTTCGTGGCAGTCGATCAACGCCCGCCAGGCCAACCTGGACCGCCGCATCGACCAGGGCGTCCGCTCCGGCCAGCTGAGCCGTCGCGAAGCCACGCGCTTGCATGGCGAGTTCGCCAGCCTGCTTCGTCTGGAGGCCAACTACCGCCGCGGCGGCCTCACGGCCTGGGAACGCAATGACCTGGATCGCCGCTTCGACCGCCTGTCGGCCCAGATCCGCTACGAGCGTCGCGACCGCGACAACCGCCGCGGCTGATCCGTCGCCCTCAGGGATTTCAGGGGTCCGTGCGCTCACGCAGCGCGCGGACCCTTTGTCTTAGGTGCGGCACGACCTCGGCCTCGAACCAGGGGTTCCTGCGCAGCCAGGCGGTGTTGCGCCACGACGGGTGCGGCAGCGGCAGGATCGCCGGTCCATAGTCGCGCCAGGCTCGTACCGTCTCGGTCATGTTGGCCTTGGCCCGCGCGCCCAGCGCCCAGGCCTGGGCGTAGCCGCCCACCAGCAGCGTCAGCTCCATCTCCGGCAGGGCCGCCAGCAGCCGCGGCCGCCACAGCTCGGCGCAGCGCGGCGGCGGCGGATAGTCCCCGCCCTTGGGCGCCGTGCCCGGATAGCAGAAGGCCTGCGCCGCCACCCCGATGCGGCGATCGTCGTAGAAGGTCTCGTAATCCACGCCCATCCAGTCGCGCAGGCGGTCGCCGGACGGATCGGTGAACGGCAGGCCGCTCTCGTGCACCCGACGCCCGGGCGCCTGGCCGCAGATCAGCAGCCGCGTCTCGGGAAAGACCCGCACCACCGGTCGCGGCGTGTGCGGCAACACCCCGGCGCAGGCCCGACAGGCGCGAATGTCCTCGACGACGGACTGCAGGTCAGTCGTCATCCGCCTCCTCGACCGGCGGGCGGCGGCTCAGGGCCAGGGCCGTCTCTTCCTCGGTCGGCTGGCGCAGCCGCGTCACGCCCCGGAAGTTGTCCGGATCGACCGGCTTGCCCTTCTTGGTGATGGTCAGCCTGCCCTGGCGCATCAACCCCAGCGCCACGGCCCGCACCTTGGGCAGCATGCGTTGCCACTGTTCGGGCTGAAGCTCCTTAGCCACCTCGGCGGGCTCGATGCTCTTGCCCGGGCCGATGGCGGACAGTTTGTTCAGGATTGCGGTTTCGATCGGATCGCTCATTGCGCCTATATGCTGCAGCGCACGCTCGGAAGTAAGACCCAGACATGACCAACAAGATCACCGTGACCGAAGGCGAGTTCGCCGGCTGGCAGACCTACGACCACCACGACACCTTCGACACCGTCGTCGGGCCCTTCTACAGCCGTCCCGATCCGGACGGTCAGATGCGCTGCGCCTTCCGCGCCGAACAGAAGCACATGAACGCCGGCGACCGTATGCACGGCGGCTGCCTGATGACCTTCGCCGACATCGCCATGTTCCAGATCGCCTATCAGGAAATGGAGGGCGCCTCGGGCGTCACGGTCCAGCTGGACTCGACCTTCATCGACGGCGGCTACGTCGGCGAGCTGATCGAGGCCACGGGCCAGGTCACCAAGGCCGGCAAGAGCCTGATCTTCGTGCGCGGCCAGATCACCACGGGCGAGCGGCTGCTGATGACCTTCTCCGGCGTGATCCGGAAGTTCACCCCGCGCTGATCACGCGCCCGCCTTCGCCGCCGGCCGGGCGCGGCAGGTCTCCAGCCACCGCGCCAGGTTCTCCAGCTCCGCCGGCGGCCGGTATTTGATCAGGCGGCCGAAATCCAGGCCGACCACGGCGACGATGTCGGCGATGGTGAAGCGGTCGGCGATGAACTCGCGGTCCGCCAGGCGGCGGTCCAGCGTCTTCATGAACTTCTCGGCGCCGGCGCGACTGTATTCGGCGACCTGCGGCTGGGGCGTCTCCAGCGCGGCCAGGGCGGGATGGCTGAAGCGCACGGTCAGCATCATCGGATTGGCCAGGTAGATCTCGCACCGGCGCATCCACATCTCGATGATCGCCTGCTCCTTGGGGTCGCGGCCGAACAGGTTCGGCTCCGGGTGCAGCGCCTCCAGATAGCGGCCGATGGCGACGGACTCGGAGATGCAGGTCCCGTCGTCCAGCTCCAGCGCCGGCACGTGCGGCACGCCGACCTTGGCCCGATAGTCCGGCGTGCGATGCTCGCCCGACATGATGTCGATCTCGACGACCTCGACGTCCTCGATCCCCTTCTCGGCCATGACCCAGCGGACCCGGCGCGGGTTGGGCGCACGATAGGAGGTGTACAGCTTCATGGCGGCGTTCCCGTTGCTTTTGGAAACGCTACTGCGCGAACACCGCCGCGGGCAAGGCGCCGACGATGGCGGCGCTCATCAGGGTGGCCATGAAGCCGGCGAACAGGGCCTTCCAAATCAGGCCCAGCACCTCCTCGCGGCGCTCGGGCATCAGCACCGACAGGCCTGTCACCGTGATCCCCACCGAACCGATGTTGGCGAAGCCGCATAGGGCATAGGTCATCAGCATCCGCGTGCGTTCGCTCATCTCGCCCGCCGGAATGCGGCCCAGGTCGATGAAGGCGACGAATTCGGTCAGGGTCAGCTTGACGCCCAGGAGCCAGCCGGCCTTGCCCGCCTCGGACGCCTCGACCCCCGTCAGCCAGGCCAGGGGGGTGAACAGCACGCCCAGCATCCGCTCGACCGTCAGCGGTTCGCCGAACACGACCACGCCGCTCAGCATCACGTTCACCAGCGCCACCAGCGCCACGAAGACGATCAGCACCGCCGAGATGTTCAGCACCACCATCAGCCCGTCCGACGTGCCCTTGGAGATGGCGTCGATGGCGCTGTCGTACTTCAGCGCGGAATCGTAGCTGATCGCCTGGGCGGCCTCCTTGTTGGGCTCCGGCACGATGATCCGCGCCAGCAGCACCCCGGCGGGCGCCGAGACGATGGAGGCGACCAGCACGTGGCCCGCCGCATTGGGCAGGGTCTGCGACAGGATGCTGGCGTAGGCCACCATGGTCGACCCCGCGACGGTGGCCAGGCCCACGGTCATCATCAGGAAGATTTCCGACCGGCTCAGCTTGTCCAGATAGGCCTTGATGACGATCGGGCTCTCGATCGTGCCCAGGAAGATGTTGGCCGCCACCGCCAGGGCCGAGGCGCCGCCCAGGCCCATGGTGCGCTGGAACAGGAAGCCGAAGCCCCGGATCAGCCACTTCAGGATCTTCCAGTGCCACAGCAGCGCCGACAGGGCCGAGATCACCATGATCAGCGGCAGCACGTTGAAGGCGAAGGTGAACAGGGCCCCCTCGTTGGCCACCGCATAGGGCTGGTCGCCCCCCGCCAGATAGCCGAACACGAACCGCGTGCCCTCCGCCGTCGCCCGCGCCAGGCCGTCGATGGCGCCGGTCACCGCCGCCAGCACGCCGCGCGATCCGGGGATGGCGAACAGGGCCAGGACCAGGGCCGCCTGCACGGCGACCGCGCCCAGCGCCAGCTTCCACGGAAACACCCGCCGGTTTTCCGAAATCGCCCAGCACAGGGCGACGATGACGACCAGGCCGAACAGGCTCTGGAGGTTCAGGAGGCTGAACATGAAGGCGGGTCCCCTCGCCGCGCGGCGGTCTTATCCGCTTCAAGGCCAAAGTGACGCGGCTGGCAAGGGCGCCGGGGCCGCGCGCGATCAGATAGATCAGCGGTCGCCCTCTGCCGCCGCGCGGCGACGCCTTACAGCTGGCGACGCACCAGCTTGCCGTAGTGCTCCATCAGGTCCAGCGACAGGGCGCCGGGCGTGAAGCGATAGTCGCCGATCTCGCTGACCGGGGTCACTTCCACCGCCGTGCCCGTCAGGAAGCATTCGGAGAAGTCCGCCAGCTCTTCCGGCTTGATGTCGCGCACCACCACCTCGATCCCCTTGGCCTGGGCGATCTCGATCACGGTCTGGCGGGTGATGCCGTCCAGGATGTGGTCCACCCGGGGCGTGTGCAGCACGCCGTCCTTCACGAAGAAGACGTTGGCGCCGGTCGCCTCGGCCACGAATCCGCGCCAGTCCAGCATCATGGCGTCGGCGAAGCCGCGCCGCTCGGCCGCGTTCTTGGACATGGTGCAGATCATGTACAGGCCCGCCGCCTTGGCGGTGGTCGGGGCGGTCGCCGGATCGGGACGACGCCACTTCGACCATTCCAGACGCAGGCCGCGCGCCTTGACCTCGGGGTCGAAATAGCTGGGCCAGTCCCACACGGCGACAGCCAGGTGCACCTTGTTGTTCAGCGCCGAGACGCTGGTCTGCTCCGGCCCCAGGAAGGCGACGGGGCGCACATAGCAGTCCGTCAGGCCGTTCTTGGCGCAGGTCTCGTTGCAGATGGCGTCGATCTCCGCGACGCTGTAGGGAATCTCGAAGTCGAGCAGTTCGGCCGACCGTTTCAGGCGCTCCGAATGCGGCGTCAGCTTGAAGATTTCGCCGCCATACATACGCTCACCCTCGAACACGGACGATCCGTAATGCAGGGCGTGGGTCAGAACGTGCGTTTTCGCTTCCCGCCAGGGCACGAAATCGCCATCTACCCAAATCCAGCCGTCACGATCGTCGAAAGGAACGAAGGCCATTGCAATACGTCTCCCGCGGAACCGAGGGTGTTAGACCCGCCCGAATCGCTCAGGTCAACGCCTTGCGCGGAGAGAAGGACGCATGAGCCTGACGGAATCGCGCGCGCACGGCCGTTCGGGTCCCATCGCCGGGCCCGGCGTCGGTCGCCATCTGCTGATCGTCGATGACGACGACCGCATCCGTGAGCTGCTGAAGGAGTTCCTCTCGCGCGAGGGTTATCGCGTCACCGGCGCCGCCCACGCCGCAGCGGCCAGGCGGATGATGGAGCTGATCGAGTTCGACCTGGTCGTGCTGGACGTCATGATGCCCGGCGAGAGCGGCTTCGACCTGACCACCTGGGTGCGCAGCAAGGCCGAGACGTCCAAGACCCCCGTCCTGCTGCTGACCGCCAAGGGCGATCCGGAGGACCGCATCGAGGGCCTGTCGCGCGGGGCCGACGACTACATGTCCAAGCCCTTCGAGCCGCGCGAGCTGGTGCTGCGCATCGAGGCCATCCTGCGCCGCACCGGCGGCAAGCCCCTGACCCCGCGCGAGATCAAGCTGGGCGCCGCGGTGTTCGACATGGAGCGGCTGGAGCTGACCCGCGACGGCGCGCCCCAGCGCCTGACCGAGGCCGAGGCGCAGTTGCTCAAGACCCTGGCGCTGCACGCCCATTCGCCGGTCGAGCGGATGAGCCTGTCGCCCGACACCGCCGACATCACCGGCCGGGCCGTGGACGTCCAGGTCACCCGCCTGCGCCGCAAGCTCGAGGCCGATCCGAAGAACCCCCGCTATCTCCAGACCGTACGCGGCGTCGGCTATATGCTGGCCCCGGACTGAGGATCGCGCGATGCGGCTGCTGCCCGCCTCCCTGTGGCCGCGTTTCCTGAAGCGGCGGCTGCCCACCTCGCTGTGGGGCCGGTCGCTGCTGATCATCGTCCTGCCGGTGCTGGTGATGCAGACGGCGGTGACCTGGATCTTCTTCGACGCCCACTGGCAGACGGTCACCGCGCGCCTGTCGGAGGGGCTGGCCGGCGACATCGCCTGGGCGGTCGAAAGCTACGAGGACGATCCCAGCCGCGAGAACCTGGAGCGGATCGCCGACCGGGCCGAACGCTCCATGTCCCTGTCCATCGCCCTGCAGGAGGACCGCACCCTGCCGACCGAGCAGCGGCGCGGCGCCATCGGCGTGGTCGACCGCGTGCTGGACCGGGCGCTCGACTCCCGCCTGGACCGGCCGTACTGGTTCGACACCACCCGCTATCCCGCCTACGTCGACATCCAGGTGCAGGAGCCGCAAGGGGTGCTGCGCATCATCGCCCCGCGCGAGCGCGCCGTGGCGACCCAGGCCCACATCTTCGTCCTGTGGCTGGCGGTGGCGACCGTCCTGCTGATGGGCGTGGCCATCCTGTTCATCCGCAACCAGGTGCGCGCCATCGAACGGCTGGCCGACGCCGCCGAGGCCTTCGGGCGGGGCGAGACCGTGCCGCGCTTCAAGCCGCACGGCGCGCGCGAGGTGCGGGCCGCCGCCGCCGCCTTCCTGGCCATGCGCGACCGCATACAGCGCCACATCGACCAGCGCACCGCCCTTCTGGCCTCGGTCAGCCACGACCTGCGCACGCCCCTGACCCGCCTGCGGCTGGAGCTGGCCCTGGCGCCGCCCTTCAAGCGCCAGGCCGCCATGCGCGGCGACCTGGACGAGATGGAGCACATGATCGACGAATACCTGGACTTCGCCCGCGGCGAAGCCGGGGAGCCGCCCCGCCCCGTCTCCATTCCCGACCTGCTCCACACCGCCGCCGCCGACGCCCGCCGCGTGGGGGCCGAGGTCGAGGTGTCGGCGCCCGAGAGCCTGACCACGGCGGTGCGCCCCCTCGCCTTCAAGCGCGCCCTGGTCAATCTGACGGGCAACGCCGCCGCTCACGGCGATCGGGTCCGCCTGTCCGCCCGCGCCCTGGCCTCGGGCGGGCTGGAGATCGTGGTCGAGGACGACGGCCCCGGCATCCCCGAAGAGATGCACGAAGAAGCGTTTCGCCCCTTCTCGCGCCTGGACGAATCCCGCAACCAGAACCGCAAGGGCGCGGGCCTGGGCCTGGCCATCGCGCGCGACGTGGCGCGCGGCCATGGCGGCGACGTGACCCTGGGCCGCAGCGAGCTGGGCGGGCTGAAGGCGACGATCCGCCTGCCCACGCCGGTTTCGACCGAGGCCCCCTCTAGCGAAACGGCGCCCTAGGGGTCATCTTCATCCCGACAGGGACTGGAGATGGAACATCATGCGTAAATTCGCCTTCATCGCGCCCCCCGCCGCCGTCGTGGCCGCCCTGGTCGTCGCCGGCGCGGCCCAGGCGCAGCCCGCCGTCAACGTCACGGTCGGACAGGACCTTCAGGAACGGGTCGAGAAGCTGGGCGACCGCGCGGTCGACGAACAGGTCTCGCGCCTTCGCACCGAGGTCGAACAGGCCCTGGCCCAGCGTTATCCCGGCGCCTCGGCCGAGCTGGTCCTGACAGACCTCAAGCCCAACCGCCCCACCATGCAGCAGGTGCGCGACACGCCCGGACTCAATCCGATCCGCAGCATCTCGATCGGCGGCGCGGCGGTGGAAGGGTCGATCGTCACCGCCGACGGCGAGCGTCGCCCGGTGAAGTTCTCCTACTATTCGCCCAGCATTCGCGACGTTTACGGCTTCGGCATATGGCACGACGCCGATCGGGCTTTCGACCGGCTGGGGGCCAACATCGAGCGCGGCCGGTACTAAGTCAGCCCATCTCGCGGTTGCGGCGCACCGCCGCCGCGACCGTCTCTTCCAACATCGTCGCCAGCCGGCCGTCCCGGTCGAGCGCGTCCAGCCCCGCGCGGGTCGAGCCGCCCGGCGAGGCGATGCGGCCGATCAGGGCGTCCAGCGCGTCCTCGCCCATCGAATCCGCCGCCGAGCGCAGGGTCGCGCGCGCCAATACGTCCGCCGTCGATGCATCCAGGCCAGCCGCCTCGCCCGCACGGGCCAGGGCCTCGGTGAAGGCGTAGACATAGGCCGCGCCCGACCCGGCCACCGCCGTCGCGGCGTCCATCAGGGCCTCGTCCGCAAGATCGACCGTCTCGGCCATCGGTTCGAACAGGGCTCGACCCAGCGCGCGCGCCGCCGGGTCCGCCGCCCAGACCGACGCCACGCCGCGTCCGCGCGACACGCCGGTCGTCGGCATGACGCGCACGATCGGCCAGCCGCCCAGGCCCTCGGCCAGCGTCGGCGCGGTCACCCCCGCCATCACCGACAGAATGGTCGCTTCGTCGCCGAGATAGGGCAGCAGCGGCGTTGCCACGGCGCGCCACATCGCCGGCTTCACCGCCAGCACGACCACACGCGCCGTCTTCAGCGCTTCCGGGTCGGGATTGATCCGCGCGCCTCTGGCCCGCGCGGCCTCGGCGGCCGGCTTCTCGGACGGGCTCAGGATGATGAGGTCGGACGGCGCGACGGTGTCCGTCAGCAGCCAGCCTTCGAGAATGGCCGACCCGAGACGGCCGCAGCCGACCAGAACGACCGGTCCCGCGACGCGCATCAGGCGGTGCCGACAGTCTCGAACAGGCAGGCGTCGATCGCCTCCTGCGGCTTCTTGTTCCCGCGCACCATGAAGTCGAAGGCGGGATAGTAGCGATCGGCCGCCTCGATCGCGGCGTCGATCATCGACGCGGCCTGAGCCAGGGTCGGCCGCTCGCCCAACGGCAGGGCCAGCGAGTGACGGAAGACGATCTCCCCGTCCTCGGCCCACACTTCGAAATGCCCCATCCAGGTGCGCTGGTTGATCAGGCCGACCAGTTCATAGGCCGCGGTCTTGCGGCTCTTGGCCACGCGCAGGTCCAGGGCGCAGCACAGCTGCAGGCAGTCGCCCTCGGGCCGCCAGGCGAACCACAGCTCGTAGTCCTTCCAGTCGCCGGCCAGCGAAAACGCCAGGTCGCCGTCGTCGGTCCGGTCGAACGGCAGGTTCTCGGCCGTGAGCACATGCTCCACGACCTCGAGCGGGTCGACGGGCACGTCCACTTCTTCGGGCCGGGCTGCATCCATGGAGCGGTCTCAGTTCTGACGCCGGCCGCGCGATTCGCGACCATTAACGGGACGTTAGGCGTGTTCGCAGATTCGGCTCAACCGCCTGCGTCCTCGGGGGGAGTTCCGCCTGTGGACGTTCCCTTGCGAGGCTTGCTCGCGGGCGTCTGGGCGCTCTTCAGCGCCGCGATCTCGGCGCGCAGGGCGGCGATCTCGTCCTTCAGCACATCGAACTCGTCGCGCCGGACCAGATCCATCTCGGCCACGATCCGGTCGGTCTGGGCGCGCCAGGCGGTCTTGGCCTCTTCCCCCGCCGCCTGGGCCAGGCCCATCGCCCCGGTCGTCAGCTTGGCGAACTCGTCGAGGATGGGATTTCGGGTCTGCATGGGTGGGCTCCGAATCGAGCAGGGTTAACGAAGGATTGCGTCATATGGTGAACGAAACCTTGATGGCCATGCGATGGCGTCGCACGAACGGGCGAAGCGCCCTATATGCCCGGCGATGACCGAGGAGCCGCCCACCGACCTGAAGGCCGCCGCGCTGATCGCCGACGAGGCGCGTCGCGCGCCCGACAAGCCCGGCGTCTATCGCATGTACGGCGAGGACGGCGCCTGCCTCTATGTCGGCAAGGCCAAGTCTCTGAAGAAGCGCATCGTCCAGTACGCGCAAGGCCGCTTCCACACCCAGCGCATCGGCCTGATGGTCTCCCTGACCCGGTCGATGGAGCTGGTCGTCACGGCGACCGAGACCGAGGCCCTGCTGCTGGAATCCAACTTCATCAAGAAGCTGAAGCCGCGCTTCAACGTGGTGCTGCGCGACGACAAGTCCTTCGCCGAGCTGATGATCCGGCGCGACCACCGCGCGCCCCAGGTGCGCAAGCACCGCGGGGCGCACACGGTCCAGGGCGACTACTTCGGCCCCTTCGCCTCGACCTGGGCGGTCAACCGCACGCTGAACACCCTGCAGAAGGCCTTCCTGCTGCGCTCATGCTCGGACAGCGTCTACGAGACCCGCACCCGGCCGTGCATGCTGCACCAGATCAAGCGCTGCTCGGCGCCCTGCACCGGCCTGATCAGCCTCGAGGACTACGGCGAACTGGTCACCGAGGCCGAGCAGTTCCTGCGCGGCAAGTCGCGCGCCGTCATCGGCCGCCTGTCCAAGGAGATGCAGGCGGCCTCCGACGAGATGGACTTCGAACAGGCCGCCCGCGTGCGCGACCGCATCCGCGCCCTGTCGGCCATCGCCATGGAGAATTCGGTCACCGCCGACAGCGTCGCCGAGGGCGACGTCTTCGCCCTGCACACCGACGGCGGCCAGGCCTGCGTCCAGGTCTTCTTCTACCGCGCCGGCCAGAACTGGGGCGGTCGCGCCTATTTCCCGCGCGTCGACAAGACCGACACCGACCCGGAGATCCTGGCCGCCTTCCTGGGCCAGTTCTACGAGGACAAGCCGATCCCGCGCCTGATCCTGTCCAACGTCCGCCCGCACGAGCTGGAGCTGCTGGAGGAGGCCTTCTCGATGAAGGCGGATCGCAAGGTCGAGATCGCCCGGCCGATGCGCGGCGAAAAGCTGGCCCTGGTCGACCACGCCCTGACCAACGCCAGGGAAGCCCTGGGCCGCCGCCTGGCCGAAAGCTCGGCGCAGGGCAAGATCCTGGACGAGGTGTGCGAGGCCTTCGGCCTGGACGGCCGGCCCGAGCGGATCGAGGTCTACGACAACGCCCACATCCAGGGCACGAACGCGGTCGGCGGCATGATCGTGGCCGGCCCCGAGGGCTTCCAGAAGTCGCAGTACCGCAAGTTCAACATCCGGGGCGAAGACCTGACCCCCGGCGACGACTACGGCATGATGCGCGAGGTTCTGCGCCGCCGCTTCTCCCGCCTGGTCAAGGACGAGGCCGAGGGTGAAGACGTCGTCCGCCCCGACCTGCTGCTGATCGACGGCGGCGCGGGACAGCTGGCCGAGGTGCTGGCGGTCATGGCCGAAATGGGCGTGGACGACATCGCCGTGGTCGGCGTCGCCAAGGGCCCCGACCGCGACGCGGGGATGGAGAAGTTCTTCATCCCCGGCAAGCCGCCCTTCATGCTGCCGCTGAAGTCGCCGGCGCTCTATTATCTGCAGCGCCTGCGCGACGAGGCCCACCGCTTCGCCAACGGCGCCCACGCCAAGCGCCGCTCGATGGACATCAAGCGCAATCCGCTGGACGAGATCGAAGGCGTCGGCCCCGGCCGCAAGAAGGCCCTGCTGCACGCCTTCGGCTCCGCCAAGGGCGTCAGCCGCGCCTCGGTCGCCGACCTGGTGAAGGTGGACGGCGTCAGCCAGCCGCTGGCGGAACGCATTCACGCCTTCTTCCGCAAGAGCTGATCCGGCTCTAAAAGGCCCTCCATGAGCGCCAAAGAAGACGAACTGACCGCCGGCTACCGCCGTTTCCGCGCCGACCACTGGCCCGAAGCGCGCGCCGAATACGAAGCCCTGGCCCAGGGCCAGAAGCCGCACACCCTGATCGTGGCCTGTTCCGACAGCCGCGCCGATCCGGCCCTGATCTTCGACGCCAAGCCGGGCGAGCTGTTCGTCGTGCGCAACGTCGCCAATCTGGTCCCCCCCTATGAGCCGGACGGCAAGCTGCACGGCGTTTCGGCCGCGCTGGAGTTCGGGGTGAAGGTGCTGGGGGTCAAGCGGATCGTCGTGATGGGGCACGCCCACTGCGGCGGGGTCAACGCCATGATCAACGGCGCCCCCGACCTCGTCGCCGACTTCGTCGCCCCTTGGATCGCCCAGGGCACGCCCGTCGTCCAGCACGTCGCCGAGACCGTCGCCCACGACCAGCTGGAGCGCGCGGCCGAGGAAGCCATCGTGCGCCTGTCGATCCGGAACCTGCGCACCTTCCCCTGGATCGCCGAGCGCGAAGCCAGCGGCGCCCTGCAGCTCAGCGGCCTGCATTTCGGCATCGCCGACGGCGTCCTGACCGCCCTGACCGACGCCCCCCGGTTCGAACCGTTGGCCTGACAAGCGAACCATGCCACACCCGCGGCGTTGCGAGGACATGACGATGAACACCGCCCACCGCGCCAATCCCATCCCCAACATCCTGACGGGCGTGCGCCTGTTCGCGGGCGTGGTGATGTTCCTGATCCTGGCCGGCGCCACCAGCGGCTTCCCCTTCGCCGATCAGTGGATGAGCCCGGACGACCAGTTCGCCCTCTACCGGACCGGCTTCTGGATCTTTGTCATCGCCGCCTCGACCGACTGGTTCGACGGCTGGCTGGCGCGGCGCTGGAACGCGACGTCCAGCTGGGGCGCCATCCTGGACCCGATCGCGGACAAGGTGCTGACCACCGGCGCCATCCTGGGCGTGCTGACGTCGGGCTCGGTGCCGCAGATCATCATCCCCTGCGGCCTGATCCTGTTCCGCGAGTTCGCCGTCTCGGCGCTGCGCGAGACGATGGCCGGCCGCATCGAGCTGCCGGTCACCCTGGCCGCCAAGTGGAAGACGACGCTGCAGATGGTGGCCCTGGGCTGCCAGCTGTTCGCCCGCAACTGGGACGGCTTCGGCCTGTCGTTCGAATATCTGGACGAGTTCCAGTTCTTCTCCGACGTGCTGATCTGGCTGGCGGCCATCATCACCCTGTGGACCGGGTGGCAGTATTTCCGCGAAGCCCGCCGTCAGATGCGCGCAATCTAGGTAGAATGGACCTCCAGAAGCCTGGCGCTTCTGGATCGTCATTCCGGGCCGCGCGCAGGACGACCAGGAACGCCTCGCGAATGGCCGGCGATCAGGGCCTGAGGGTCAGTCCGCGCGGCGTCGCCTCGAAGCCGGACAGCCGGCCCAGATAGCTCATGCCCAGAAGCGAGTAGGACAGGCCGTCCTCGACCACCAGCGCCTCCACCGCCTCGACGCGCGTGCCGGCGACCGAGACGGACGCCAGCTGGACCGGCGCGGCGCGCGCCAGGCCCGACGCCGTCTGCACCTGGCGCGTGAAGGCGTCGGGCGCCGGATCCACGCCCAGGCGACGCGCATCCTCGCGGGTCAGGGCCACCACGGTGGCGCCGGTGTCGACCAGGACGTCCACGGCCCGGCCGTCGATACGCGCCTGGGTCCAGTAGTGGCCGTCGGCGCCGCGCACCACCTGCGCGGCCGAGCCGCTGGCCGGCGGCGGCGACGCCTGAAGGACGGCCGCCTGCGCCGGGGTCGCGCCGTCCAGGTGACGCACCGCCAGCGCCGTCGCGCACGACAGGCTCATGGCGACGCCGAGCACGATGACGGATTGAAGATCGAACCGGACCATGCCGATGGTCTAGCGCGCCGATCTTGGGATGCGGTGAAACGACGTGGCTGACGAAACCTTACCCGCCCAGCTTGGCGGGATCGATTCGGGAGCGTCGCGACGGCAGTTCGGCCATCACCGCCGCCCGGCCCTCTTCGCCCAGCGCCCGCCAGCCCGCGATCTCCTTCAGGGTGCGAAAGCATCCCAGGCACAGGCCGCTCTCGCCGTCGACGGCGCAGACCATGACGCAGGGCGTGGCGATCGCCGGGGGCGGCGGTTTTGGCGGGGCTGCGCTCAATATGACACCAACGCGAAAAACACTCCGACTTCGGATGGATAAGTTTGCTTTTTCACGAAACTGTCTTATATTGCTCGATGACGCGAAACGACTGAGGGTGAGACCCCCATAGGTACGACGCGTCTCTTTTCATCGTTCTGCGAAAGGAGACGCCAAGATGAACGATAAGGAGCGCAATCTCCAGCACGCCATGATGTCCTTCGCCCTGTGGGGCGGGATGCTGGTGAACAGTCGGCAGATGCCGTCAAACTCCGGCCGGGTGGTCAGCCATCCGTCCAACTTCGTACCCTACACGATCAAGAAACGCTGACGCCTGTCGCAGGCCAGCGCTGCGGAAGCCCCGGTGGAACCCGGGGCTTTTGCAATTCCGGGCTTGCCTGACGCGGCGTCCGCAGCCGATGACGGGCCCAGCAACGGAGACGACGCATGGGCCTGATCGCCGAGGAACGCCGGGACGCGGTGCTGATCTGGACGCTGGACCGCGAGGCGCGGCTGAACGCCCTGCCCGATCTGGACGACGGCGACGCGGTCGCGGCGGCCTGCGAGCGGGTCAACGCCGATCCGGGCGTCCGCTGCGTCGTCCTGACCGGCGCCGGGCGCGCCTTCTCGGCGGGCGGCGACCTGACTGCCATGCGCGACCGCCGCGACCTGTTCGAAGGTTCGGGCGCCGCGATCCGCGAACGCTACCGCCGCGTGGTCCACCGCATCGTGCGCGCGCTGTACGGGCTTGAGGTTCCGCTGGTGGCGGCCGTCAATGGTCCCGCCATGGGGCTGGGCTGCGACATCGCCGGCCTGGCCGACATCCGCATCGCCTCCGATCGCGCCAGCTTCGGCGTGCCCTTCCTGAAGCTGGGCATCATTCCCGGCGACGGCGGCTCCTGGCTGCTGCCGCGCAATATCGGCTACGCCCGCGCCGCCGAAATGCTGTTCACCGCCCGGTCGATCGACGCCGCCACCGCCGCGCAATGGGGCCTGGTCAACCGCGTCGTCGACCATGACCTGCTGATGGACGAGGCCCTGGCGACGGCGGGCCAGATCGCCGCCCAGCCGCCCCAGGCCCTGCGCATGGCCAAGGCCCTGCTGCGCCAGGGTCGCGACATGAACTTCGACCAGATGCTGGAGATGTCGGCGGCCATGCAGGCCCTGGCCCACCTGACCGAGGATCACCAGGAAGGCGTCGCCGCCGTGCTGGACAAGCGGCCGGGCGCCTTCACCGGCCGCTGATCCTGCCTGTTACTGGGCGCGGGTCATCGCCCGGTCGGGCCCGACGCCGACCGAGGCCTCGCGCTTGGCCCCCGCCGTCTGGCCCGGCTTCATGAACTTCACCAGCACCCGCTGGCCGATCAGCAGCGGTGCGTCGCCGGCCGAGGCCACCACCTCGACCACCCGCTCGTCGGTGCGCTGCGACGGATCGTCGGACGCCAGCTTGCGCGCGCCGAACACCGCCGCCCGGCGCATCACCGAACCGATATAGACCTTGGAGGGGTCGCCTTCCGGCGTGATCTCGACCGCCTGACCGTCCGTCAGGTTCGGCAGGTCGCTTTCCACCACCTCGGCGCGGACAATGCGCGGGGCGTCCGGCTCCAGGTCGAACATGGTCGAGACGTTCAGGGTCGAGGCGCCGGCGCCGGGATTGGCGTAGCGGCGCACGATCCGTCCCGCGCTGGGCGCCCGGATGACCGTCAGCTCCTCGTTGTAGCGCGCCTGCGCCAGCTGGGCGCGCGCGGTCTGGACGGCCGCCGTCTGCGAACCCAGCCGCGCCTGGGCGGTGGCGATGGCGTCCTGCGCCTGGTCCATCCGCTGGGCGGCGACGAAGTTGGTGGCGACCAGTTGCGCCAGCCGGTCGTGCTCGCGCTGGGCGGTGCGGATGTCGACGTGGATCTGGGCCAGCTGGCTCTCGGCCTGGGACACGGCCGCCTGCGCGCTCTGCACGGCCAGGCGCGCCTCGTCGTCCTCCTGGCGGGCCAGGATCTGGCCGGCGACGACGCGATCGCCCTCCTGCACCAGGACCTCGCGCACGACCCCGCCGCGGCGGGCCGCGATCTGGATGATGCCGCCCTCGACGTCCACCTTGCCGTTGGCGATGGCGGCGTACGGGCTCTCGACCTTGGCGGCGGCGGCCTTGTCGGCCTCGGCCTTCTTGGTCTTGGCGGCCGACTGGAACAGCATGAAGCCGACCACCAGGACGATGACGACCAGAAGGCCGATCCAGGTGCGCTTTTTCTTCAGAAAGCCGGGCATGACGTGTGTGTCCTAGAAAGCGTCTTGTGGGTGTTCAGTGCGACGCCAGCACGGCGTCGGGATTGGGCGTGCGGCGCTGGTCGTCGAGGATCTTGCCGTCCTCGATATGGATGACCCGATCGGCCCAGGCCTCCAGGCGCGGGTCGTGGGTCACGCAGATGACGGCGGCGCCGTGTTCGGTGGCGGCCCGGCGCAGCAGGCGGATGACCACCTGGCCGTTCTCGCCGTCCAGGGCCGAGGTCGGCTCGTCCGCGAACAGGATCTGCGGGTCCTTGGCCAAGGCGCGGGCGATGGCCACCCGCTGCTTCTCGCCGCCCGACAGGGCCGCCGGCCGCTGGTTCAGGCGATGGCCCAGGCCGACCTCCTCCAGCGCCGTGGTCGCGCGCTTGCGGGCCTGGCTGGTCGTCAGCCCCTGGAACTTCAGCACCGTCTCGACCTGCTGCAGCGCCGTCAGGGCGGGGAACAGGTTGAAGCCCTGGAAGATGAAGCCGCAGTGCTCCAGCCGGAACCGGTCGATGCGGCCCGACGACAGCTTCCACAGGTCGTCGACGTCCAGGATGTCGACGCGCCCCTCCTCGGGCTTCAGCAGGCCCGACAGGGCCGCGATCAGCGTCGACTTGCCCGATCCCGACGGTCCCATGACCATGGTCAGGTCGCCGTGCCGCGCGTCGAAGTCGACGCCCTTCAGCACCTCGACCCAGGCGCGGCCGGACTTGAAGCGTTTGACCAGGCCGTGCGCCTCGATGGCGTATTCGCCGTGGCGGCCGTGGACTTTGGTATGCATGTTCATCGCAGCAGGTCCGCCGGCTGGCTTTTCTTGAGGATGCCCAGCGACAGCAGGCCGGACAGCATGGCGATGGCGATCAGGCCGAAGCCCACCACCACCAGCAGCAGGAACGGCAGGGCGATGATGACCGCCCCCGCCTTGGCCGCCAGCGACAGCAGCCAGGTCAGGAAGATCGCCGCGATCACGCCCACCACCCCGACCCAGAAGCTCAGCTCCAGCACGATCCGGCGCAGCGAGCCCATGCCGACGCCCAGGGCGCGCAGGGAGGCGAACTCCTTGATGTTGGCCATGATGGCCCCGCGCAGCGTCTGCCAGGTGATGGCCACGCCGATGATGGTGCCCAGCACGACGCAGCCGCCGATGATGATGACCAGTATGCCTTCCTCGAACATCGACTTGGCGTTGGCGTCGGCCAGCTGCTGCCGGGTCCAGGCCTTCCACTGGCCGTTGCCCATGGCGTTCAGCTGGGCGGCCACGACATCGGATTTCCGGGGATCGCGCAGCTTGATCATCAGCGGCCCGCCCATGGTCTCGCCCCAGGACTGGCCCAGCATGCGTAAGGAATCCCGCGACATGACGATGGTCGGCTGCATCATGTTCGGATAGCCGCGCAGCACGCCGACCACCGTGACCGTCTGCCCGGCGTAGATGGCGCGGTCCCCCAGCTTGACGCCCAGGCTTCCCAGCGCGGTCTCGTCGACCGCGATGGTGTAGGGCTGCCGAAGCGCCGCCACCAGTTCGTCGGAATAGTCGATGGGGATGGTCACGGACCCCGGCTGGGTGTCGATGACGTTGACCATGACCTGCTTGGACCGCGGCGCCTTCTGCCGCGCCCGCTCCGCCTGGCTCATGGTCGGATCGACCTCGCGAACGTTCTGGAGGTTGCCGCCGTTGATCTCCATGGCCTTCACCTCGACCACCTCGGGGTGGTTGTAGGCCAGGGGAATGAACCGCCGCGGCACGGCCATCCCGCCGCCGAACAGCTGGGTCGCGCCCGGCTGCATGATGATGACGTCGGCGCGCGAACGCTCGATGGCGGCGGTGAATCCCTTGCCGATGCCGATGAAGACCCCGGTCATGGCCAGGACCAGCAGGCCCGACAGGGCCAGGGCCATGACCGCCGCCATATAGCGGCGCCACTCGAACAGCAGCGTTGAAAGCGCAAGCGACATGATCGTCGATAAACCCCCGATATCGCCGCTTATCTGAGCGCGAGCTCCGGCAAGGCCAAGTTAAATCGGGGTAAGGCGCGCGTAACGGGCGCGTTGCGCGGACGAAATCAGGGGACTAAGGCGGCTGCGGCCCCTTGGCGTCGCCCCCCGGACGGCGTTAGTTACAGAATAACAGTCGGGACAAGGCCGTCCCGCGCCGGAGAAACCGCCTGATGACCCTGCCTTCGCTCCGTCTCACCGCCTCGCTGGCCGCCCTGGGCGCCGCGACCGCCGTCCTGTCCGCGCCCGCCGCGCCGGCCCGGGCGGAAGAAGGCATGTGGACCTTCGACAACTTCCCGATCGCCACGGTGAACCAGACCTATGGCACCAACATCGACCAGGCCTGGCTGGACCGGGTGCGTGAGGCGGCGGTGCGCCTGCAGGGCTGCTCGGCCTCGCTGGTTTCGGGCGAAGGCCTGGTCCTGACCAACCACCACTGCGTCGTCGGCTGCATCCAGGACCTGTCGGACGCCCAGAACGACTACGTCAAGAACGGCTGGATGCCGGCGACCCGCGAGGAAGAGAAGCAGTGCCCCGGCCAGACGGCCGAGATCCTGACCGACATCACCGACGTGACCGAGCGGGTCACCGGCGCCGGCCAGGGCCTGGAGGGCGCCGCCTTCGTCCAGGCCCGCAACGCCGAGGCCGAAAGGATCCAGAAGGAAGGCTGCGGCGACGATCCCAAGCTGACCTGCCAGGTCATCAGCCTGTACCGCGGCGGCCAGTACAAGCTCTACAAGTTCCGCAAGTACGACGACGTCCGCCTGGTCTTCGCGCCCGAGTTCCAGGCCGCCTTCTTCGGCGGCGACCCGGACAACTTCAACTTCCCGCGCTATGCGCTGGATAGCGGCTTCCTGCGCATCTACGAGGACGGCAAGCCGGTCGCCACCCCCAACCACCTGACCTGGAACCCGAACGCGCCCAAGGAAGGCGACGTCACCTTCGTCGCCGGCAATCCCGGCACGACCCAGCGCCTGCTGACCGTGGCCCAGCTGGAGGCGCTGCGCGACCAGCAGCTGCCGATCAGCCTGATCCAGTTCTCCGAACTGCGCGGCCGCCTGCTGGAGTATTCGACCACCGACGAGGAGGCCAAGCGCGTCGCCGTCGACCCGATCTTCGGCCTGGAGAACAGCTTCAAGGTCTTTTACGGCCAGCAGGGCGCCCTGACCGATCCGGCCTTCATGGCCAAGAAGCGCCAGGAAGAGGCCGACCTGCGCCAGCGCGTCGCCGCCGACCCCGAACTGGCCGCCCGCATCGGCGATCCCTGGGCCGATCTGGAGCGCGTGGCCCAGGCCCAGCGCGACCTCTACCTGCCCTACCGCCAGCTGGAATCCGGCCCGCGCTCGCAGCTCTACAACTACGCCAAGGCCATCGTCCGCGCGGCCAAGGAGCGGGCCAAGCCGGCCGCCGAGCGCCGCCCCGGCTATTCGGACGCCGACATCGCCGCCCTGGGCCGCCGCCTGGCCCAGAACGCGCCGATCTCCAACGACATCGAGGAGATCTACATGTCGTTCTGGCTGTCCAAGACCCGCGAATACCTGACCGTCGACAATCCGCAGGTGAAGGCGCTGCTGGGCAAGGACAGCCCCGAGCAGATCGCCCAGCGCACCGTCTCGGGCACCCGCCTGGCCGACCCGGCCTTCCGCGCCCAGGCCCTGGCCATGACGCCGGAGCAGCTGGCCGCCTCGGGCGACGCCATGATCCAGTTCGTTCTGGCCAATGACGACGCGGCCCAGGCCATCCGCACCCAGTGGGAATCGGCCGTCTCGGGCCCGACCAGCCGCGCGGGGGAAAAGATCGCCCAGGCCCGCTTCGCCGCCTACGGCACCAACCTCTATCCGGACGCCACCTTCAGCCTTCGCCTGTCCTACGGCGCGGTCAAGGGCTGGACCCACCAGGGCGTGACGGTGGAGCCCTTCACCTACATCGGCGGCCTTTACGAGCGGAACACCGGCGCCGAGCCCTTCAACGCGGCCGAGGACTGGCTGGCGGCCGAGGACAAGGTCAACAAGCAGACCGTCTATGACTTCGTCTCGACCAACGACATCATCGGCGGCAACTCGGGCTCGCCGGTGATCAACGCCAAGGGCGAGGTGATCGGCGCCGCCTTCGACGGCAACATCCACTCGCTGGGCGGCAGCTTCGGCTACGACGGAAACCTGAACCGCACCGTCACCGTCTCCACCGCCGCCATCACCGAGGCGCTCCGCAACGTCTACAACCAGCCCCGCCTGCTGGAAGAACTGGGCGTGGAGTAAGCCGATACGCCTCTCTCCCTCCCCCTCGGGGGAGGGTGGTCGCGCAGCGACCGGGTGGGGAGGGCTCGGCGATCCGCACGGACCCGAGCGCTCGTCGCCCTGCCGCCCCCACCCGTCTGGCGCTGCGCGCCAGCCACCCTCCCCGGACGGGGAGGGAGAATTCAGGATCGCCCCATGCGCCTCGCCCTTCTCGCCTCCGCCGCCGTCCTCGCCTTCGCCGCCTCCTCGGCCCGCGCCGAGGAAGGCATGTGGACCTTCGACAACTTCCCCATCGCCCGCGCCAACCAGGCGCTGGGAACGAACATCGACCAGGCCTTCCTGGACCGGGTGCGGCTGTCGTCGGTGAAGTTCGGCGGCTGTTCGGCCGGCGTCGTCTCGGGCCAGGGCCTGGTGATGACCAACAACCACTGCGTCGCCACCTGCGTCGCCAATCTGTCGACGCCCCAGGTCAACTACGCCGAGACCGGCTTCACCCCGAAGTCCCGCGAGGAAGAGCTGAAGTGCCCCGGCGCCACCGCCGAGATCCTGACGGACATCTCCGACGTCACCGAACGGATGCAGAAGGCCGGCGAGGGCCTCGAAGGCCAGGCCTTCACCCAGGCCCGCGACGCCGAGGCCGGGCGGATCGAAACCGAAGCCTGCGGCAACGACCCGAAGATCCGCTGCCAGGTCGTCAGCCTGTACCGGGGCGGTCAGTTCAAGCTCTACAAGTACCGCAAATATTCCGACGTCCGCCTGGCCTGGGCGCCTGAGGATCGCGCCGCCACCTTCGGCGGCGACCTGGACAACTTCTCCTTCCCCCGCTTCGCCATCGATGCGGCCTTCATCCGCCTGTACGAGGACGGCAAGCCTGTCGAGACGCCGACCCACTTCGCCTGGAACGCCGACAAGCCGACCGAGGGCGAGGCCGTCTTCATCTCCGGCAACCCCGGCGCCACTCAGCGGCTGCTGACGATGGACCAGCTGGCCACCATCCGCGATGTGGTCCTGCCGCTGGACCAGTTGATCGCGTCCGAACTGCGCGGCCGCCTGATCCGCTATTCGGAAGAGGGCGAGGAGCAGGCCTTCATCGCCATGGACCCGATCGTCGGCCTGGAAAACACCTACAAGCGCGGCCGCGGCCGGATGGCGGCCCTGATCGACCCGGCCTTCATGACCGCAAAGGCTGCGGCCGAGGCCGACTTCATGCAGCGCTACGCCGCCGCCAACGGGGACGGGCCCGGCCCGTGGGGCGCCCTGGAGACGATCCAGCCGACCGCCCGCGAGCTCTATCCCGCCATGGCCCTGCTTGAGGGCGGCACGGGCCTGGGGACCACCTCGGCCGGCGGCGGGTCTCAGCTGTTCGCCTACGCCCGCACCCTGGTGCGCGGCGCCCAGGAGCGGGCCAAGCCGTCCGACCAGCGCCTGCCCGAGTTCGCCGACAGCCGCCTGTCGGGCGTCGAATCCCGCCTGTTCGCCGAACGGCCCACCTATCCGGAGCTGGAGCAGATCCGGCTCGAATGGTGGCTGTCCAAGACCCGCGAGTGGCTGACGGTCGACAATCCCGCCGTCCGCACCCTGCTTGGCAAGGAAAGCCCGGAAGGTCTGTCGGCTCGTCTGGTCGCCGGCACGACTCTGGCTGATCCGGCCGCCCGCCGCGCCCTTTGGGAAGGCGGCCTGGCGGCTGTTCAGGCCTCCAGCGATCCCATGATCCAGTACGCCCTGGCCATCGACGCCGACGCCCGTGCGGTGCGCGACGCCTGGGAGAGCCGGGTTCAGGCGCCCACGGATCGGGCGTCCGAGGAGCTGGCCGCCGCCCGCTTCGCCGCCTATGGCGACGCCGTCTATCCGGACGCCACCGGCACTCTGCGCCTGACCTACGGCCAGGTCGAAGGCTCGGACGTTCCCGGCCAGCGGTTCGGCGCCTTCACCACCTTCGGCGGCCTGTGGGACCGCGCCACCGGCGCCGCGCCCTTCGACGTGGCTCCGAAACTGCTGGCGGCCAAGGACCGCATCGATCCGAACGCGGTGATGGACATGGCCGTCTCCACCGACACCATCGGCGGCTCCTCCGGCTCGCCCGCCATCAATGCGCGGGGCCAGATCATCGGGGCCAACTTCGATTCCACCGTCCTGACCCAGAGGAACGCCTACGGCTACGACCGGGCGGTGAACCGCAGCGTCATCGTCACCACCCAGGCGGTGACCGTGGCGCTCCGCGACGTCTACGGCATGGATCATCTGGTCGAGGAGCTGGGCGTCACCCGGTGAGCGACGTCGCCTTCCGCGCGGCGACGCCCGACGACGTCGCCGCGCTCCATCCGCTGATTGAGCGCGCCTATCGCGGCGAGACGGCCAAGGCCGGCTGGACGCACGAGGCCGACCTGCTGTCGGGCGCCCGCACCAGCGCAGAGGAACTGGCCGGCCTGATCGCCGACCCCGATCGCGTCATCCTGCTGGCGCACCGGGGCGACCGGCTGATCGGCTGCGTCCAGGTCGCCCGCGTCGGCGACGGCCTGGCCTATCTGGGAATGCTGACGGTCGATCCGGCGCTGCAGGCGTCGGGCCTGGGCCGCCGCATCCTCGCCGCCGCCGAGCAGGAAGCCGTCGCCCGCTTCGCCGCCCGCCGCATGGAGATGACCGTCATCCACCGCCGGGCCGAACTGATCGCCTGGTACGAACGGCGCGGCTACGCCCCCACCGGCGAACGCCGTCCCTTCCCCGTCGATCCGCCCCGTCCGGAGCTTGAATTCGTGGTGCTGGAAAAGGCGCTGGCCTGACCCCTTGCAAAACGGACACGGCTGTCCATTTAACTGGACAGAATGTCGCGCCCCACCCGAAAAGACGCTGTCCACAATCGCGCCGCCCTGCTGAAGGCCGCGCGCGAAGTGCTGTCGGAACACGGCCTTGACGCCCCGCTTGAGCTGATCGCCGAGCGGGCGGGCGTCGGGCGAGGCACCTTGTATCGCCATTTCGCCGACCGGACCGCACTGGCCCTGGCCGTGCTGATCGACGGCGTCGACGACCTGGACGCCCGCACCCGCGCGCGCGGCGACGATCCGCAGGTCTTCTTCTGGTTCGTCGAGGAGCTGGCGGACCTGGTCATGCGCAACGCCGGCTGGTCCGACGTGCTGCGGAACGTCCGTTCGCCCGACGCGCTTACGCCCTTGCGGCAACGCTTGATGGAGGCCGGCGCCGCCCCCCTGGCGCGGGCCCAGGCGGCCGGCCTGGTGCGAAAGGACCTGGCGCCGATGGACGTGCGTCTGATCGCCACCCTGCTGGGCTCGGGCTTCCAGGGCGCCGACGAGGCCGAGCGCCGCGCCGTCTCCGCCCGCACCCGCCTGATCGTCCTGAACGGCCTGAAGGCGCGCTGATGGCCCGCAACTGGCACCTGCCCTGGGACGAATACGTCGAGACGCTGAAGCCGCACGAGCGGCCGATGATGCCCGGCAGCCCGGCCACCCCCGACCACCCCTGGCCCCGCCGCCTTCAGTACGCCTTCACCGGCGTCCTGGTCGCCCTGGTCGGCAGCCTGGGCAACGCCGCGGTCACCGCCAACATCCAGAACCTGCAGGGCGCGCTGGGCGTCACAGCGACCGAGGCCGCCTGGCTGCCGGTCGTCTTCGTGATGACCAACGCCTGCATGAACCTGATCCTGGTCAAGTTCCGTATGCAGTACGGCCTGCGCCTGTTCACCCAGATCTTCCTGGGCGTCTTTGTCCTGACCTGCGCCGCGCACCTGCTGGTGCACAACTATGAATCGACCCTGGTCGTGCGCGCCGTCGCCGGCATGGCCTCCACCGGCCTGTCCAGCCTGGGCTTCCTCTATCTGATCCAGGCCTTCCCCGCCGCCCACCGGCTGAAAGGGCTGATCATCGGCATCGGCCTGGCCAGTTTCGCCGTGCCGATCAGCCGCCTGATCATGCCGACGCTGCTGGATCTGGACGGCTGGCCCGGCTTCTACGTCTTCGAGCTGGGGTTCGCCCTGGTCGCCTGGGCCGCCGTCCAGGTGCTGAAGCTGCCGCCGTCCGAGCGGCTCAAGGTGTTCGACAAGCTGGACTTCGTCACCTTCGCCCTGTTCGCGCCCGGCGTCGCCCTGCTGACCGCCGTGCTGGGCCTGGGCCGGATCGTCTGGTGGACCGAGGCGGCGTGGATCGGCTGGGCCCTGATCGGCTCGATCGTGCTCTTGGCCGCCGCCCTGACGATCGAGCATCGCCGCGCCAATCCGCTGATCAACACCCGCTGGCTGACCGGCGCGGACATGCTGCGCCTGTTCGGGGCCATCCTTCTGATCCGCATGGTGCTGTCGGAGCAGACCTCGGGCGCCGTGGGCTTTCTGACGGTCGTGGGCCTTGGCCCGGACCAGCTGCACGGCCTGTTCGTCGTCATCCTGCTGGCCATGATCGCCGGCACCGCCGTCAGCGCCTTCACCCTGAACATGGAGAAGCTGAACAAGCCCATCGCCATCGCGCTGGGCCTCATCGCCGTCGGCGCCTTCATCGACAGCCATGCGACCGTCCTGACCCGCCCGGCCCAGCTCTATCTCAGCCAGGCCATGATCGCCTTCGCCTCGGCCATGTTCATCGGCCCGGCGCTGATGATCGGCATCTCGCGCGTGCTGCAGCAGGGCAAGCAGAACCTGATCAGCTTCATCGTCATGTTCAGCGTGCTTCAGAACGTCGGCGGCCTGGCCGGATCGGCCCTGACCGGCACGCTTCAGATCGTGCGCGAGAAATATCACTCCAACCAGCTGGCCGCCGACATCGTCGCCTCGGACCCGCAGGTGACCCAGCGCCTGGCCCAGCTGTCGGGCGCCTACGCCCACACCCTGACCGACCCCGCCCTGCTGAAGGCCGAGGGCGTGGCCCTGCTCGGCCGCCAGGTGACCCAGCAGGCCAACGTCCTGGCCTATGACGACGTGTTCCGCGTCATCGCCGTGCTGGCCGCCCTGGGCTGCGCCTGGGTCACCGTCACCCACCTCAGGCCCCGCTGGCGCGCCCGGCGCCAGGCCCGCCGCAACGCCCGAACCCCCGACGCCTCCGCCGTCTCCGCCGCC
>NZ_JAYRPA010000082.1:0-20851 GCF_041911375.1 Brevundimonas sp.
GCGGTAGCCTTGGCGAGCGCGGTTTCACCCTTGCCGTCCAGCGCGATGACGCCGCCGTTGACGCCCTGGGCGACCAGGGAGTCGGCCACGGTGCGGGCGCGACGGTTGGACAGGCCGATGTTGTAGGCGGCCGAGCCGGAGGTGTCGGCGTGACCGACGACCAGGACGCGGGTCGGACGGCCGGACTTGGCGTAGTTGGCGGCCTGGGTGATGACCGAGCGGGCTTCAGCCGTCAGGTCGGAGCGGTCCCAGTCGAAGTAGACCACGAACTGACGCGCCTGCGGGGTCGCCGGGGCCGGGGCCGGGGCCGGAGGCGGCGGCGGGGGCGGCGGAGGCGGCGGGGGCGGCGGCGGAGGCGGCGGGGCGACCTCATCCGCGCCGAAGCTGTAGCGCAGGCCCAGCGTCACGGTGTGCGACTGGTCGTAGTCGCCGTCCCATTCGCCGAAGCTGGTGCCGCCGACCGTGCGCGAATCCCACGAGGAGTCGCCGGTCAGGTAGCGGTAGGTCAGGTCGATGTTGGCCCGATCGCTCACGGCCCACGCCAGGCCGGCGATCGCCTGAGCGGCGAACTCGGCGGAGGAGTCGTCGATCGCGAAGGCGGCGCCGCGGTTGCTACGCAGGTTGCCGATGGTTTCGGTCTGGACGCGGTTCACGCCGGCGCCGAGGCCGACGAAGGGACGAACGCCCCAGTATTCCATGCCGAAGTCATAGATGACGTTCGCCATCAGGGTCATCGACTCGATGTCGCCTTCCGGCGAGAAGCAGCCGCCCGTCGCCGGGGTCAGGTTGCACAGGCCGCCGTTGCCGCTGACGGCGCGCACGGTGCCGATGTCGCCCGAGCGGTAGCCGCCTTCCAGTTCGACGCGCCAGTTCGGGTTGAACCGGTAGCCCAGACGGGCGAAGGCCGCCCAGCCGTCGTTGACTTCATAGTTCCAGTTGGAACCCGTGGTCGACGACTCGGCGTTGATGTCGTCGATGATGTGATAGCCGGCGTCGATGGCGCCGTACCAGCCGTTCGGCTCGGCCGAAGCAGCGCCGGCGGACAGCGCCAGGGCGGCCGCAGCGCTGGAGGCCAGAACCAAAGTCTTCATACGCATAAGGGGAAGCCCTCCGCTTTTCAGGATTATGCGGCGGTACGACCGCCTGATTGCGCTCATAACAGCACCGCTGACATAGGTCGAGGCGAAAAGAGGGCCTTAACCCGCTCATTCATGGACCGTGACGTTGATGCTACACGGAAAATTCCGCTGATGCATCGCCGCCCGAACCACAATGTGACAAGACGGCGCCGGTTCCATGGAGGCGCTAAAATTCCGCGATGGCTCCGGGCCGTCGAGCGCGCGACTTCAACCACATCACTCCGACCAGGTCTGACAAGGAGGCGCGAAGGCGGCCCCAGTTGGTGTATTTCGACCGCCCCGTCTCCCGATGGCGGTGGCCGACGTCGAGATAGGCGTTGCGATAGCCCTCGCGGATCATCAGCGCGGGCAGATAGCGGTGGATGTGATCGAAGTACGGCAGGCGCAGGAAGGCGTCGCGTCGAAAGGCTTTCAGCCCGCACCCGGTGTCGTCGGCGTCGTCGCCGAGCAGCCGTCGCCGGATGCGGTTGGCCCAAAGCGAGGCCTGGCGCTTGGAGGCGCTGTCCTGGCGGCTGGCGCGACGCCCTCCGACCATGGCCACGTCCGGCGGGGCCGCCATCAGCGCGTCCGCCAGGCGGGGCGCGTCGGCCGGCGGGTTCTGGCCGTCGCCGTCCAGGGTGACGACGATCGGCGCCCGCGCCGCCAGGACCCCCGTGCGTACGGCCCGGCTCTGGCCTGCATTCGTCGCGTGAGCCAGGACGCGCAGCGTCGGCAGGTCGGCCATGGCGGACCTCAGTTCCTGAAGGGTGGGATCCCGGCTGGCGTCGTCGACGAAGATCATTTCGTAGGCCCGGCCGTCGAAGGCCTGGGCGATTTCCCGCGCCAGGTCGACGGCGGCGCCGGCCTCGTCATGGACCGGGACGACGACCGAGATGTCGGGAAGCGCTGCATCGTTCATCGCCGCCTGATAGCCGAGTTGGGCGCTGAGGGGGAGATGGCTGACGCGCGCCCGACCTGCGTGTAAGACGGGCGCATGAACCGTATCGATCTCGATCGCCTTGTCGCCGGCTGGCGCGGACCGCTGCTGGCGATGCTGCTGACCCTGGTCGCCGGCCTGCCGAGCCTTCTGCTGCTGCCGCCGCTGGACCGCGACGAAAGCCGCTTCGCCCAGGCCACGGCCCAGATGCTGGAGAGCGACGACTATGTCGACATCCGCTTCCAGGACGAGCCGCGCTGGAAGAAGCCGGTCGGCATCTACTGGATGCAGGCGGCCGCGGTGTCCCTGACTTCGGACGTCGAGGACCGTGAGATCGCCTCTTACCGGCTGCCGTCGCTGCTGGGCGCCATGCTGGCCGCCTGGGCCGTCGCCTGGGCGGGCGCCGCCCTGTTCGGCGCGCGGGTCGGGGTTCTGGGCGGCGCGATCCTGGGGGCCACCTTCCTGCTGTCGAGCGAGGCGGGCATCGCCAAGACCGACGCCATGCTGTGCGGCGCCACGACCCTGGCCATGGCGGCCTTGGCGCGGATCTACATGGCCGCGAGGGCCGGCGAACAGCCGATCCGCCCGCACAAACTGCTGTTCTGGCTGGGGTTGGGGCTGTCGATCCTGATCAAGGGCCCGATCGGTCTGATGGTCGTCGCCCTGACCATGGCGGCGCTGTCGATCTGGGACCGCGACATCCGGTGGCTGCGTCGCCTGGGCTGGGGCTGGGGCCTGCCGCTGGTGGCGCTGATGGTCGGACCGTGGGCCATCGCCATCACCATCGCCACCGACGGCGGCTTCTGGCGCGAAGCCATAGGCGGCGACCTGGCCCCCAAGCTGGCCGGCGCGCACGAAAGCCATTCCGGATTCCCCGGCATGTATTTGCTGTTGGCCCCGCTGCTGTTCTTCCCCTCCACCCTCCTGTTGCCGGCGGCGATGGCGACCGGCTGGACGCGCCGCGCCGAGCCGGCGATCCGCTTTCTGGTCTGCTGGCTGGTTCCGGCCTGGCTGGTGTTCGAGATCACGCCGACCAAGCTGTGGCACTACACCCTGCCGACGTTCGGGGCGCTGGCCCTGCTGGCGGCCGCCGCCCTGGCGCGACCGATCGGAAAGATTTCGCGCATCACCGGCGCAGCGCTGGCGGTGTTCGCCGCCCTGCTGATCGTGGCCATCACGGTCTACGGCCTGACGGTGTACGGCACCTCGACGGCCCAGACCTGGGCGGCGATCACGGTCGTGGCCGCCCTGGCGGCCGGCGCCATCGGCGCCTTCCTCCTGCTGAACCGGGCCACAGGCGCGGCCCTGATCGCCTCTTTGGCTTTCGGCGTCCTGGCCCACGCGACGCTGGCGGGCACCATCCGCCAGCTGCGCCCGCTGTCCATCGCGCCCCAGCTCGAGCGGGCGCTTGAGGCGGCCGACCTGCACCCGCGGCAGGGCCGGACGCCGGGGCCGGTGGCGATCACGGGCTTTCATGAGCCCAGCTTCGTCTTCCTGACCGGGCGCGACACCCAGCTGACCGATGCGGAAGGCGCGGCGCGCGCCCTCTCCGAGGGGAGGCCGGCCATCGTCGAGGCCCGGGACGCCGACGCCTTCCGCGCCGCTTCCGCCCGGCTGGGCGTGGCGGGCCGGGCGACGACCGTGGTGAGCGGCCACAACTATTCCCAGGGCGACGACGTCAGTCTGACGGTCTATGCGCCGCCGCCGCGCGCAGCCGTGGCGCCCGCCGATCCGGAAGCCGAACGTTGAGCCGCTTCATCCACATCGTCGAGGTGGGCCCACGCGACGGGCTGCAGAACGAGAAAGCGGTTCTGGCGCCGGCGGTGCGGGCCGAACTGGTCCGACGTCTGGAGAGCGCCGGCGCGCGACGGATCGAGGCCGTCTCGTTCGTCCATCCAAAATACGTGCCCCAGATGGCCGGGGCGGAAGAGGTCATGGCGGGCCTGCCGCCCGAGGCCGGCCGCAGCCGCATCGGCCTGGTGCTGAACGGCAAGGGTTACGACCGCGCCCTGACCACCGGCGTGGACGAGGTCAATGTGGCCCTGTCCGCCACCGACGGCTTCGGGCTCAAGAACCAGGGCCTGACCGTCGAGGGGCAGCTGGCGATGCTGGGCGAGATCGTGGCGCGACGCCACAACGCCGAAGCCTCGCAGGGCGCGCCTTCGCTGTCGGCGATGATCTCCTGCGTTTGGGGATGTCCGTTCGACGGGGAGGTGTCGGTGCAGCAGGTCGTCGATCTGGTCGGCGGCCTGGCCACGCTCGGCGTGTCCGAAATCGGCCTGGCCGACACCATCGGCGCCGGCGATCCCTGGGCTGTGACCCGCAAGGTCGAGGCGGCGCGCAAGGCGGCGCCCGAGGCCGTCGTTCGGCTGCATTTCCACGACACCCGAAACACCGGCCTGGCCAACGCCTATGCGGGGGTCCAGGCGGGAATCGACGTGCTGGACGCCTCGGTCGGCGGCATCGGCGGCTGTCCCTTCGCGCCCGGCGCGACGGGCAACATCGCCACCGAAGACCTGGTCTACATGCTGGAGCGGGCCGGCTTCGACACCGGCTATGACCTGGACGCGCTGATCGTCACGGCGCGGTGGATCGGCCGGGCGATCGGCCGACCGGCCCCCTCGGCGCTCAGTCGCGCGGGCGGCTTCCCAAAAGCCTGACCCGGCGCTTGGCGGTCGGGCGGCATCAAGGTTATCGTTAAGCAGGGCGGAACCGCAGGGGGCGGCGCGCCCGCCCGGATCTGACCATGCTGATCGCCATTCCGCTGCTGCTGATTCCCGTGATGCTCTACAACATCGTCGTGCTGTTCGGCGGGAGCGGCGAGGGCGCGGTCAACGGCGACGCCCTGCTGCGCGAGCCCGTCTTCTCGGTGACCATGACCTCGGGCGCGCAGTGGACCATCGGCGCCGGCGACATGATCCTGTTCGTCGGCCTGATCCTGCTGTTCTTCGAACTGGTGAAGTCGACGTCCAGCCAGCGGGCCGCGATCATCAATCACGCCCTGTCGATGATCCTGTTCATTGCCGTGCTGATCGAATTCCTGCTGCTGCCGGGCTTCGCGACCTCGACCTTCTTCCTGATCGTGACGATGGTTCTGCTGGACGTGCTGGCGGGGTTCATCGTCACCATCATCGCATCGCGCAAGGATTTAGACCTGGCCTGAGGCCGCCTTGGCGACCTCAGGAAAACGCCGTGAAGATGAGCGCGACGACGCAAACGTCGAACAGCCTGGACAGGGCGCCGAGAAGGGGCATGAGCGGCTCCGGAAAGGGATGGTCGGTCCCGCTCCAAGCAAGCGCCGTGCCGCGCGATCAGATGTCGGTGTCGGTGGTCCTGCCGACGGGCGGCCGCCGCTCGTCCGGCCCCGAGTATTCTCTTCCCAGATAGGCCGCGCGCGCCGCGCCCAGCACCGGCGGCCCTCCGCGCAGGCCGCGCTTCTGGCCGGTCTGGCCGATCTGCTGAGCCACGAAGGCCGCCGCGCCAGCATCGGCCGGCGGTCGCGCGGCAGCTCTTGCCGGGGGCGGGGCGGGCTGGAACTCGGCCGCTTCCTGGGTCGGGACCAGCTCGCGGGTGTCCCGCCGCTGGCGCTGGCGACGATCGCCTTCACGACGCTCGCGCGCCGGATCGATCGGGCCCGACCCCGCGACGGGACGGATTTCGTCGGTCACTTCGGACTGGCCCCGCCGCCCGCCAAGCGGTCAAGCTGGGCGCGCATCTCGTCCATCTGGCGACGCATCTCGTCCAGGGCCGCATCGGCCGGGGCCGCCGGTTTCGCCTCGGCGGTCGCGGCGCCGGGCGTCGGCTCCGTGCGCGGGAAGGCGAAGCCGGGGAACATCTGCATGGCGCGCTCGAACATGGCCATGTTGGTCCGCGCCGCCTCCTCCATCAGGGCGGCGCCCGCGCCCGTGCCGAATGCGCGGCTCATCTGGCTGGCGAACTGCTCCTGCTGGCGGCTGAAGTTGGCCAGGGACATCTCCAGGTACGAGGGCAGCACGCCCTGCATCTGGCCGCCATAGAAGCCGATCAGCTGTCGCAGGAACTGGACCGGCAGCAGGGCCTCGCCGCGGTTCTCCTCCTCGAAGATGATCTGGGTCAGGATCTGGCGGGTCAGGTCTTCGTTGGACTTGGCGTCATAGACCACGAACTCCACCCCCTCGCGCACCATGGCGGCGAGGTCCTCCAGCGTCACATAGGCGCTGGTCCGCGTGTTGTAGAGCCTGCGGTTCGCATACTTCTTGATGACGACAACGCCGGTGTCGCCGGTCTTTCCACCCTTGGTCTTTTCGTCAGCCACGCTTGTTCTCGCGATGTTGCAACGCGGCACTATCCTCCGTCGCGGCGCGAAGCGCCAGAGGGGCGGAAAAGGCGGGTCAGTGGCTCATGGCCGGCGCCAGCACCACGCCCACGAGCACGGCGGTCCAGTGCACGGTGGCGCCCGTGACGACAAAGCCGTGCCAGATGGCGCGCCGGAACTTCATCTTGGGGCTGATGAAGACGAAGACGCCCGCCGTATAGATCAGCCCGCCCAGCACCAGCAGCCCCAGGGCGACAGGATGCACCGTCTCGACCATCGGCTTGAGCGCCGCCACCGCCAGCCAGCCGAACAGCACATAGACCGCGCTCCAGAACCGGTCGGAGATGCGCGGCGCGAACAGCTTCACCCCCGCGCCCGTGAAGGCCAAGGTCCAGATCAGGGCGGTGAAGCCGATCGACCAGCCGCCTTCGAACCGCTGCGTGGTGAAGGGGGTGTAGCTGCCGGCGATCATCAGGAAGATCGCCGCCTCATCCAGGCGGCGCAGAACAGGCCGCGCGGCGCAGGGATTGGTCCAGTTGTAGATGGTCGAGGCCGTCAGCATGCCGACCAGGCAGAGGGCGTAGATGGCCGTGGCCATGACCCCGCCGATCCCCGCATAAACCCCCGCCAGTCCGGCCAGGATGATCCCGCCGACGGCGGCCAGCATCAGGCCGACGATATGGACCCACAGGTCGGCCAGCTTTTCGGCGCGCGACGGGTAGTGCTCGATCATGTCCAGCTCGTCCGGCGTGCAGACGTGGGCGGCGAGGCGTTTCAGCGTGGGAAGCATGGCCTTCCAATCCGGGATCGCGTCGATCGTTCCCCGCACAATGCGCCGGCGGGATGACGATTGGCTGAACAGGCGCCGTCGGAGGTGACGAAGGCCCTGCGATGCGGCAAAAGCGCAACGCAGCAATTTCAGCAGCGAGTGAAATCTCATGACCGACGTCGTCATCGTCTCCGCCGCCCGCACCCCCGTCGGCGCCTTCCTGGGCGGCCTGGCGTCGCTTCCCGCCTCCAAGCTGGGCGAGATCGCCGTGCGGGCCGCGCTGGAACGCGCGGGCGTCAGCGGCGACGAGGTGGACGAGGTGATCCTGGGCCACGTCCTGCAGGCCGCGGCCGGCCAGGGTCCGGCGCGCCAGGCGGCCGTCGGCGCGGGGGTCCGCAAGGAAGCCCCCGCCTGGAGCCTGAACCAGATCTGCGGCTCGGGCCTGCGCGCGGTGGCCGTCGCCGCCCAGCAGATCGCCCTGGGCGACGCAAAGATCGTCGTCGCCGGCGGCCAGGAGAGCATGAGCCAGGCGCCTCACGCCCAGCAGCTTCGCAGCGGTCACAAGATGGGCGACGTCGCCCTGGTCGACACCATGATCAGCGACGGGCTGTGGGACGCCTTCAACGGCTATCACATGGGGCAGACGGCCGAGAACATCGCCGAGAAGTGGGCGATCACCCGCGAGGCCCAGGACGCCTTCGGCCTGGCCAGCCAGCACAAGGCGGCCGCCGCCCAGGAGGCCGGAAAGTTCGATGAGGAGATCGTGCCGGTGGTCGTCCCGGGCAGGAAGGGCGACGTGACCGTCGACAAGGACGAATACATCCGTCACGGCGCGACCATCGAGGCGATGCAGAAGCTGCGGCCGGCCTTCACCAAGGACGGCTCGGTCACCGCCGCCAACGCCTCGGGCCTGAACGACGGCGCCGCCGCCCTGGTGCTGATGAGCGCGGACGAGGCTAAGGCGCGCGGGCTGCAACCCCTGGCCCGGATCGTTTCGTCGGCCACCGCGGGCGTCGATCCGTCGGTCATGGGCACGGGCCCGATCCCGGCCTCCAGGAAGGCGCTGGAAAAGGCCGGCTGGAGCGTCGAGGATCTGGATCTGGTCGAATCCAACGAGGCCTTCGCCGCCCAGAGCCTTTGCGTGGTCAAGGAGCTGGGCCTCGACCCGGCCAAGGTGAACGTCAACGGCGGCGCCATCGCCATCGGCCACCCCATCGGCGCCTCGGGCGCGCGCATCCTGACCACCCTGCTGTTCGAGATGAAGCGCTCGGGCGCCAGCAAGGGCCTAGCGACGCTGTGCATCGGCGGCGGCATGGGCGTGGCGATGTGCGTCGAGCGCGTGTGACGCGATGAAGAAAAAGGGGCGACGTTTCCGTCGCCCCTTCTGCTGGTTCGGTCCGCCGGCTCAGTCCTGCGGATATTCGAACGGATCGCTGGGCGTCGGCTGGGTCGGCAACGGCATGCGCGGCAGCGGTTCGTCGCGGTTGGCCGCATTCAGCAGGAAGCTGGCCAGGATGACGGCCGCCTGACGCAGGTCCTCGGCCTTCAGGTGGTCGTAGCTGTCGATGCTGGTGTGGTGCAGGCGGCTGGAATAGTCGAGCGGGTCCTGGATGAACTGATATCCGGGGACGCCCACCGTCTGCATATAGACGTGGTCGGTGCCGCCCGAGTTGCGCAGGGACACCGTCGTGGCCCCCATGCTGGCGAAGGGCGCCAGCCACTCCTGGAAGATCGGGGCGGCGGCGACATTGCCCTCGGCGTTGATGCCGCGGATCTTGCCCGAGCCGTTGTCCAGATTGAAATAGGCGACCAGATCGCCATAGCCCGCGCGCGGCTCGATGGGCCAGCGGCTGCGCCAGGTGCGATTGTTCGACAGGCCCGCCAGCGCGGGATCGTCCGACGGCGCCCGCGTCGCCAGGTGCCGGTCCACATAGGCCAGCGAGCCGAGGATGCCCTGTTCCTCGCCGTTCCACAGGGCGAAGCGGATGGTGCGCTTGGGCCGCACGTTCAGGGCTTTCAGGATGCGCGCCGCCTCCATGACCACCGCGCTGCCGGCCGCATTGTCGACGGCGCCGTCCGAGGCGACCCAGCTGTCCAGGTGGGCGCCGGCCATGACGTATTCGCCGCCGCGCGCCGTGCCGGGGATGTCGGCCAGGATGTTGTAGGCGTTGACGTCCTCGTCGTGAAACCGGACCTCGCTCGTCAGCTCCAGCGTCGGCGGGGCGTCGGTCAGGGCCAGGCGCGCCAGGCGGCGATAGTCCTCGGCCGCCAATTCCATGCCCGCCAGCTTCGGCGTGGCGCCGACCTGGTAGGTGTAGCCGGTGCCGTGCAGCAGGCCGCCGTCGCGCTGAGAAATCCGCACCCAGGCCAGGGCGCCCTGTTCGACCAGGAAGGCGTCCAGTTCGTTGGCGAAGTTGACCGTCTTCAGCTGGCGCGCCAGGGCGTGCGGCGAATGCTGCGGCTGGTTGTAGGTGTTGCGCTCGGCCAGCTCGGCGCTGGTCCAGCGGCGGAAGGCCGGCTCGGTCGGTTCCGACCCCGTGCCCGGCTGGGACAGCATGACGATCTTGCCCGCCAGCTTGCCCCGCCACTTGTCGAAATCCTCGACCTTGGAGATCGGCGCCACGATCACGCTGGCGCTGATCGTCCCGTTGGTCGACGGCGTCCAGGCCACCGGGATGGCCCGCAGATCCAACGGGCGCGGCGCGGTCATGCGGGCGCTGGAGCGGACGATCGACCAGCCGCGGCCGAACTCGAAGCCTTCGGCGCGGACGTTCGACAGGCCGTAGTCGCGGAACTGCTGCTGCGCCCAGCGCTCGGCCTCGCGCATCTGCGGCGAGTTGGTCATCCGCCCGCCGATCCGGTCGGTGAGGTAAGCCGCCGTCTGCATCACCTGGCTGTGGTTCAGCCCCTGGTCGATGATGCCGTTGACGGCGACGCGGTCCACCGACTGGGCGGCGACCGGCGTGGCCAGAAGAGCGGCGGCGGAGACGAAGGCGAGCAGACGCGACATGATGAGACCCCCAGAATCAAACTGGACGCATCTGACGTGATCCGGCGGTCTTCTGCAAACCGCCGCGCCTGCGGGGGCGCAGCCTCAGCCCCAGGGGCCTCGGGGCGGGGTAGGCGTAGCGGGGACGCCGGTCGTCGCGGGCCGGGCCGATGAGACCGGCGTCGGCGCGACCGGGTCCGCGAAGGCCCTGGGCCGCAGTCCCATCTTCGTCCCCAGCTCCATCAGGGCGCGCACGCGGTTGCCGGTGGCGGGGTGGGTCGAGAACAGGTTGTCCGCTCCCTTGCCCGCCAGCGGATTGATGATGAACAGCTGGCCCGAGGCCGGATTTCGCTCGGCCGTCGGGTTGTGGATGCGCTTGGCGTAGGCCTCGATCTTCTGCAGGGCGGCGGCCAGGGCGTGGGGATCGCCGGCGATCTCGGCCCCGACGCGGTCGGCCTCGTATTCGCGGGCGCGGCTGATGGCCATCTGCACCAGGCCGGCGGCCATCGGGGCCAGGATCATCAGCGCCAGGGCGCCGATCAGGCCGCCCGGCCGCTCGCGGTCGTCGCCGCCGCCGAAGAACAGGGCGAAGTTGGCCAGGGCGGCGATGGCGCCGGCGATCGTCGCGGTCACCGTCATGATCAGGGTGTCGCGGTTCTTCACATGGGCCAGTTCGTGCGCCATCACGCCGCGCACTTCCTCGCGCGTCAGCATGTCCAGCAGGCCGGTGGTGGCGCAGACCGCCGCGCGTTCCGGATTGCGTCCGGTGGCGAAGGCGTTGGGCTGATCGTTGGGGATGATGGCGACCTGCGGCTGGGGCAGGCCGGCGTCGCGCGCCATCTGGCGCACGTCGGCGACATAGTTCCTGACCACGGCGTTCGGGTGGTTCTCGTCCACCGGCTGGGCGCGGTACATGCGCAGGACGATCTTGTCGGCGTTCCAGTAGCTGAACAGATTCATCCCGCCCGCGAACAGCAGGGCGATCGCCATGCCGGTCGCGCCGCCGATAAGGTAGCCCAGGCCCGCGAACAAGGCGGTCAGGCCGGCCAGCAGAATGAAGGTCTTCAGGTGGTTCATCGCACCGCCTATTTGATGCTACCCAGCCCCGCCCTCAAGGGAGCCGCCCTGTGACCGAACATCCCACCCCCGCCGCGCCTGCGCCGTCCACGGACGAAGCCGAAGTCCCCGGCTTCAACGCCGGCGTGCCGCACGCGACCCCCGACCGGCCCCTGAGCGACGTCGCGCGCCGGGCGCTTCTGGAAGCGGCCGATCGTCGCGCGGCCCAGGAAGCGCGGGCGCAGGCGGTCGAGCACGGCGGGCCGAAGGGCCCCGAGCCCACCCGCTACGGCGACTGGGAGAAGAAGGGGCTGGCGGTCGACTTCTAGGGGCGGCCCGGCTTGGGTCTTGCCAGAGGTTCCGGGAATCAGCGGAGCCTGTCCCATGTCGATACATTCCATTCTCTCGGCCGCTGCGGCGGCCCTGCTTCTGTCGGCGGCGCCGGCGCTGGCGGGCGGTCCAGGCGGCGGCCACGGCGGTGGCTGCGGCTCGTGCGGCGGCGGCCACGGCGGCAATCGCAACATCAATGTCAACGTCAACGGCGGCGTCTACGCCAACGCCAGCGCCAGCGCCCGGTCCTACGCCAGCAGCTACAGCGCGGTGAACGCGCGGTCGTATTCGTCGTCCTACAGCTCGGGCTTCTCGCGCGGCGGCGGCCACGGCGGCGTCGCCGTCCATGGCAGCGGCTATGGCGATGCCGGTCACTACGGCGGCGGCTACTACGGCGCCCCGGCGATCCAGTTCACCGGTCCCGCGCCGGTCTCGGCGCCGATGGGCTACGCCGTCTCCGGTTTCGGCCGCAACTACATCGGCTGGCGTCGCCCCGCGCCGGCGCCCTATCCGGCGCCCGCCTATGACCACGGCTGCGGCTGCTACGGCCCGCCCGCCTATGTGCAAGCCCCGCCGGTCCAGGTCGCGCCGCAGCGCGTCTATGTCGCGCCGCCGCAGGTGAACTTCGCCCCGCCCGAGATCATCTCGGCTCCGCCGGTCTATATCGAGCAGCCGCCGATCTATGTGCAGTCGCCGCCGGTCAACGTCGGTCCGCAGCGCGTCTATGTTGACGCGCCGGCCGTCAACCTGGCCCCGCCGGACGTGGTTTCGGCCCCGCCGGTCTATGTCGAACAGGCGCCGGTGCACGTGCAGGCCCCGCCGGTCCAGGTCGGCCCCGCGCGGGTGATGGTCGGCGCCCCCGACGTCCGCGTCGCTCCGGCCGAGGTCCAGGTCGCGCCGCCGGCCTATGTCGAGCAGGCCGCGGTCGAGGTCCGGCCCGCGCCGGTCGATGTCGGCCCCGCCCGCGTCATGGTCGGTCAGCCCGACATCCGCGTGGCCCCGCCGGAGGTCCAGTACGCGCCCCCGACCCATGTCGAGCAGCCGCCCATGCAGGTCGCCCCGCCGACCTACTACGGCGACCTGCCGCCGCCGGAGAACGTGGCCCCTCAGGCCCCGCCGCGTCACAACTATCGCCAGGAGCCTGGCGAGCGCGGCTAGGCTTCAGACCAGGGCGATCGTCTCGGCGATCGCCCGCGCCGCCTGACGCGGATCGGCCGCCGCCGTGATCGGCCGGCCGATCACCAGGTGAGTGGCCCCGGCCCTCAGCGCCGCCTCGGGCGTCGCCGCCCGGGCCTGATCGTCCTGGGCCGAGCCGGCCGGACGCACGCCCGGCGTCACGATCAGAAAGTCGTCGCGGCCCGCCTGGGTGGCGATCTCGCGCACCCGGGCCGCCTCGTGCGGGCTGGAGACGACCCCGTCGATTCCCGCCTCCAGCGCCTGACGCACCCGCAGTTCGACCAGTTCGGCCGGCGACAGGGCGTGGTCGTCGGCGGCCAGATCCTCAGCCGTCAGGCTGGTCAGGACCGTCACGCCCAGCACCTTCAGGCCCGAGCCCGCCACGCCCCGCGCGGCCGCGGCCATCACCTGCGGTCGGGCGTGGACCGTCAGCAGGTCGCAGCCCGACCCAGCCAGATTGGCCGCCGCCTTCTCCACCGTCGCGCCGATGTCGTGCAGCTTCCAGTCCAGGAAGACCTTGCGCCCCTCCGCCTTGAGGTCGCGCGCCAGCTCCATTCCGCCGGCGGCGAAGAGCTGCAGCCCGATCTTGTAGAAGCCCACCGCATCCTGGATCGTCTCCACCAGTCGCGCGGCCTCGGCCGTCGACGGCACGTCCAGGGCGCAGATGATCCGCTCGTCGGGCCCTCTGTTCGGAACGGGACGGTCAGGTTGGGTCATCGACGGGCTCGCGCTGACCGGCTATGCCAGACGCGAGGGCGTCGGCGGACCGGCGATTCTGGTTGTTGGGCGAGGGAATGCGATGAACGCGGTCGATCTGGGTGTCAACCTGTTCGTGACCCTGTTCGCCCTGCTGGATCCCATCGGCAACCTGCCGATCTTCGCCGCCGCCACCGCCGGCGCGACGCTGCGCCAGCGCATTTCAGTCTCGGCCCTGATCTGCGCCTTCGCCGCGGTCTTTCTGGCCTTCTTCCTGTTCACGGGCCTGGGCCTGCTGCAGTTCTTCGGCATCTCGCTGGCCGCCTTTCGGATCGCGGGCGGCATCCTGCTGCTGTTTCTGGGTCTCGACATGGCGCGTGGCGATTTCCTGGCCATGTTCGCCGACAAGGACGCCCTGGCCGACAGCAAGGATGTGCGCGGCTACGCCCGGCGTCGCTTCCAGCGTCTGGTCGTGCCGTTCGCCATTCCGCTGATGATCGGTCCGGGCGCCATTTCCGCCGTCATCATCCAGGCGGGAGAGGCGGCCAAGCTCGGCTATGCGGGAACCATGGGCTCGCTGGTCGCGATCTCGGCCGCCTGCGCCGTCTCCTTCGTCTGTTTCGCCCTGACCGGATCGCTGAGCCGCCTGCTGGGCGAGGTCGGCATGGCGATCATCGTCAAGGTTCTGGGCCTGATCCTGTGCGCCCTGGCGATCCAGTTCATCCTGCTGGGTCTGGGCGAGGCCATTCCGGGGATGATATCGGGGGCGGTGACCACGCCCTATCCGGCCGGCGGCAACTGATCGCGGCGGAAGGCTAGATCCGCTCCAGCCGCTTGGCGTGGCCGGCCGCTATCCGCAGGGCCAGGCCTTCGGGCAGGTGGCGGGCCAGGGCGACCAAGACATTGTTCATGGGGCCCGGCGTGACTTGGGGCCGGTTCGCCTCGCAGGCCGCAAAGCCGACGCGGGCCACGTGGTCGGCCGTCATCCACATCCAGGCCGGATAGGCCTTCGACACCTCGGCGCGCGAGCCGTTGACGTCGTGGAATTCGGTCAGGGTGTAGCCGGGATTGATCACGGTGACGTGGACCCCCGTGCCCCGCGTCTCCAGGTTCAGGCCTTGGCTGGCCTTGATCAGGAAGCTCTTGATCGGACCGTACAGGGTGTCGCCGCCGGTGGCCGGCAGGTGACCCGCGACCGAGGCCACGTTCAGCACCCGGCCGAAGCCGCGCTCGACCATGCCGGGCAGCAGCAGGCGCGACAGCTCCGCCGGCGCGATCAGCATGACCTGCAGCATGGCGTGATGGTCCGCCATCTCGGTCTGGAGGAAACCCGTCACCCGGCTGAAGCCGGCGTTGTTGACCAGGCCGTCGATCGTCAGCCCCCGCGCGGCGAGGGCCGCGACCAGGCGCGGGGGCGCCTCGGGATCGGACAGGTCTTCGGTCGCCACCGCCGCATCGACGCCGTGCCGGGCCACAATCTCGTCGGCCAGGGCGCGAAGCGGCGCCTCGCGCCGGGCGGTCAGGACCACGTTCCATCCTTCGGAGGCGTAGACCCGGGCCAGGGCCGCGCCGATGCCGGCCGAGGCGCCGGTGACGAGGACCGTGCGCTTGCTCACCTCAGGCCGCGGCCGGGCAGGAGGCGTGCGGGGCGAAACCGGCCAGGGACGCCGGGTCCTTGGCCAGGAGATCGGCGATGGTGATCTTGCCCAGGGCGGCGCTGGCGGCCTGGTCCGCAGCCGTCAGGGCCTTGGCGACCTGGCGCGGGATATGCTCGCCCACAGGACAGCCCTTGGCGCCGGCGGGGGTGGAGCCCAGGTGGGCGCAGCCGTTCACCGCCTTCAGCACCTCGTCCAGGGTGATGTCCTCGGGCTGGCGCAGCAGCCAGGAGCCGCCGGTGGCGCCGGGACGGGTGGCGATCAGTCCGGCCTTGGCCAGCAGGGCCGTGACCCGGCGCACCACCACCGGATTGGTCGGGATGGACGACGCCAGCAGCGCGCTGGGCGCCGCCTGGGCAGGGCCGAATGCGCCCTTGTGGGCCATATAGGCCAGGGCGTGGGCGGCGACGGGGAAGCGCTGGCTGTCTGACATGATCGTGTTCCAGAAGAGAAAATAGGCATTCCCGCGCCGAATCACAAATCCGCGCGCCGGACCGCGAAACTGAATCCCGCCGGTCGCGATTGAAGACCGCGAGGAATGGGCCTAAAGGCTCGCCGCTTTGAAGGGACCGACGCCCTGTCGGCGACCCGGAGGATACGCATGGCCGGGGATACTCCCCACGACGCGGGCGCTCCCCACGCCGCGTTGATCACGCCGAAGACATCCACCAACGCCACGGGACCCGAGTCCCACGCGCCCGGCGGCGCCAGCAGCTCGCACGGCGGCTTCTGGGCCCTGACCCTGGGCGCGATCGGCGTTGTGTTCGGCGACATCGGCACCAGCCCGCTTTATGCGCTGCGCGAGGCGATCGACCACGCGCGCGACGGCGTCGGCGGCGACCTGGCCGTCGTCGGCGTGGTGTCGCTGGCCTTCTGGGCGCTGATGGTGGTGGTGACGTTCAAGTACGTCTTCTTCCTGATGCGCGCCGACAACAAGGGCGAGGGCGGCACCCTGTCGCTGATGGCGCTGGCCCAGTACGCGGTCGGGCGACGCAGCGCCTGGATCTTCATCCTGGGCGTCTGCGGCGCGGCGCTGTTCTATGGCGACGGCATCATCACCCCGGCCATCTCCGTGCTTTCGGCGGTCGAGGGCCTTCAGGACGCGCCGGGGATCGGCGGCGGCCTGGATCCCTTCATCGTGCCGATTTCGGCCGGCATCCTGATCGCCCTGTTCCTGGTGCAGTCGCGCGGCACGGCGGGCCTTGCCAAGTTCTTCGGGCCGATCACGGCGGTCTGGTTCCTGTGCCTGGGCGGCCTGGGGCTGTTTCACATCTTCGACGACATCTCGATCCTGCGCGCGCTGTCGCCGCACTATGGCGTGCAGCTGCTGATCGAGGACGGCTTCCTGGGCTTCATCATCCTGGGCAGCGTCTTCCTGGCCGTGACCGGGGCCGAGGCGCTGTATGCCGACATGGGCCATTTCGGAAAGGCGCCGATCCGCATGGGCTGGCTGGGTTTCGTCCTGCCGTGCCTGACGCTGAACTATCTGGGCCAGGGCGCCCTGATCCTGGACAATCCCGGCGCGTCCGAGAATCCGTTCTGGAACATGGTGCCCGAGATCGCCTACTGGCCCATGCTGGTGCTGGCGACGGCGGCGACCGTGATCGCCTCGCAGGCGGTCATCACCGGCGCCTTCTCGGTGACGCAGCAGGCGGTGCAGCTGGGCCTGCTGCCGCGCATCGACATCCGCAACACGTCCGAGACCCAGGCCGGCCAGATCTTCGTCCCGGCGGTCAACAGCTTCCTGATGTTCGGCGTGCTTGTGCTGCTGGTGGTGTTCCAGAGCTCGCACAACCTGACCGCCGCCTATGGCGTGGCGGTGACCGGCACCATGCTGGTCAACACACTGATGGCCTATTTCGTCATCACCAAGGGCTGGAAGTGGCCGATGTGGGCGGTCGCGGGCACGCTGATCCCGTTCGCCTTCATCGACAGCGTCTTCCTGACGTCGAACCTGCTGAAGATTCCGGACGGGGCCTGGATGCCGCTGGTGCTGGGCGCCTGTCTGGTGGTGGTGATGTGGACCTGGGTGCGCGGCACCCAGATCCTGACCGCCAAGACCCGCAAGGACAGCCTGCCGCTGGCCGACCTGATCGAGATGCTTCAGGCCCGCCCGCCGCACCGGGCGCCGGGCACGGCCATCTTCCTGACCAGCGACCCCGACGTCGCCCCGGTCGCCCTGATGCACAATCTCAAGCACAACAAGGTGCTGCACGAGAAGAACGTCATCCTGACCGTGCGAACCGCCGAACGGCCGCGCGTGCCGGAGAAGGAGCGCGTGCGGATGGAGCCGATCAACGACGACTTCAAGAAGCTGACCATTTCCTACGGCTTCATGGAGACGCCCAATGTGCCGCGCGCCCTGGGCCTGTGCCGCAAGCAGGGGCTGAAGTTCGACATCATGTCGACCAGCTTCTTCCTGGGCCGTCGCTCGCTGATCCCGTCGGCGCGGCAGGGCATGCCGCTGTGGCAGGATCGTCTGTTCATCTTCCTGATGCGCAACGCCGCCAATCCGACGGACTTCTTCCATATTCCGCCCGGCCGCGTGGTCGAGCTGGGCGCGCAGGTGGCGGTTTGACCACGGGAAGAAACTCGGACGCGCGCGGGCGCCGCATCGCGACCAAGGGCAAGGCGCGGCCGGCCGCGACCCCGGCCGCCGCCCCGTCGCAGGACGACATCGGCGTCGAGGCCCGCGTGGTCGCCGGCGTCCTGCTGAACGCGGCGCTCGAGAAGCGCAACGGCCTGGACGAGGCCCTGTCGCAGCCGACGGCTCGTGCGCTGGAGCCCGTCGATCGCGCCTTCGCCCGCGCCGTGGCCATGGCCGCGCTGCGGCGCCTGGGCGAGATCGACCAGATCCTGGATCGTCGTCTGCAGAAGGCGCCGCCCGAGGCCGTCCGCACCCTGCTGCGGATCGCCCTGGCCCAGACGCTGGTGCTGGAAACCCCCGCCTTCGCCGCGGTGTCGACCGCCGTGAAACTGGCCGAGCGCGACCCCAAGACCCGGCCGTACAAGAACCTGGTCAACGCCGTGCTGCGCGGCGTGGGCCGCGACGGCCCCGGTCTGACCACGGCCGAGAGCAACCTGCCCGACTGGATCGCCGCCCGCTGGAAGGCGACCTATGGCGAGGCGGCGCTGGCCGGCCTGGCCCTGGCCGCGCGGGAAGAGCCGGCCACCGATCTTAGCCTCAAGCCCGGCGTCGATCCGGCCGCCGTGGCCGCCGCCGTCGAGGGCGAGGCGCTTCCCGGGGGGACCGTCCGCACCGGCCGTCGCGGCGACGTGGCCCACTGGCCCGGCTTCGAGGACGGCGACTGGTGGGTTCAGGACGCCGCCGCCGCCGTGCCCGGCCGTCTGCTGGGGGTGAAGGCCGGCGAGACGGCGCTGGACATGTGCGCCGCGCCCGGCGGCAAGACGCTGCAGCTGGCCGCCGCCGGCGCCGCGGTCGTCGCCCTTGACCGTTCGGCCTCGCGGCTGAAGCGCCTGGCGCAGAACCTGGAACGCACCGGCCTGACCGCCGAGGTCGTGGCCGTCCCGGCCGAGGACTGGGCGGACGACCGCACCTTCGACGCCGTCCTGCTGGACGCGCCGTGCACCGCCACGGGCACCTTCCGCCGCAATCCGGAAGTCCTTCGCGCCACCCGCCCGGCCGAGGTCGCCAAGCTGGCCGACGTGCAGCACCGCCTGCTGGACGCCGCCGCCGACCGCGTGAAGCCGGGCGGCCGTCTGGTCTATTGCACCTGCTCGCTGGAGCGCGAGGAGGGCGAGACCCAGATCATCGCCTTCCTGCGCCGCAACCCCGCCTTCCGCACCGTGCCGGCCGATCCCGCCGCGCTGGGCGCGCCCGAGGAATCCCTGACGCCCGAAGGCTGGCTGCGCATCCTGCCCTCCATGTGGGCCGAACGCGGCGGCGTCGACGGCTTCTTCGCCGCGCGGCTGGAACGGATCACCTAGGCGTCAGCGGGCCCGCCTTGCCCCCGCCGCCGTCCCGTCCTATCCGGGGGCATGGTCGCATCCCCCTTGATCTGCCCGTCCATCCTCGCCAGCGACTTCTCGCGGTTGGGTGAAGAGGTCCGTGCGCTGGACGCCGCGGGCGCCGACTGGATTCACATCGACGTCATGGACGGGCATTTCGTGCCCAACCTGACCATGGGCCCCGACATCGTGAAGGCGATCCGGCCCCATACGCGCCTGCCGTTCGACGTCCACCTGATGGTCGCGCCGGTCGACAACTGGCTGGAGGCGTACCGAGAGGCGGGGGCCGACATTCTGAGCGTCCATCCCGAGAGCGGCGCGCATCTGCACCGAACCCTGGGGCGCATCCGCCAGCTGGGCGCCAAGGCCGGGATCGTCTTCAATCCCGCCACGCCGCTGTCGATCCTGGAAGAGGTGGTGGACCTGGTCGACCTGGTGCTGATCATGTCGGTCAATCCGGGCTTCGGCGGACAGAAGTTCATCGACAGCGCCCTGCGCAAGATCGAGCGGACGCGCGGCATCCTCGACCGCGCCGGCTCCGCCGCCCATCTGCAGGTCGACGGCGGCGTCACCTCGGCCAATGCGGCCGCCTGCGTCGCCGCCGGGGCCGATGCGCTGGTCGCCGGCTCCTTCGTGTTCAAGGGCGACTATGCGACCAATATCGCGGCCCTGAAGGCCCGCCCGGACGCGGCGTGAGCCCCCTCGGTCCCTTCGCGCCGCGCGGCTCGGACGGCGGCCCCGACGTCGCCCCCGGCCACATCCCGGGCCTGCCCGGCGCGCCCGTGCGCACCCCCGTCCGCGCGGGCGAGGTCCGGACCGGACCCGGCCTTTGGCCCGCTCTGGCCGGCCGGCTGGCCACACGCCAGATGTGGATCGAACTCTACGGCCTGCCGGGGTACGGCCTGACCCTGGGTGGGCGCAAAGCGACGGGCTTCGCGGCCACGCCGCGCGACTTCCGCCCGCTGGACGCCGAACAGAGCGCGGCCCAGGGCAAGGCGATCCTGGGCGGGCGCTTCGTGCTGGGCGCGGCCTCGATGGAGGTCGAGCCGCCCGCCGACCCCTGGAACCGGCCCAGCCCGTCGCGCGCCTTTGCGGTCGAGCTTCACGCCTTCGCCTGGCTGCCGGCCCTGATGACCCAGGGCGATCGCGGCGCGCGCGAGGCCCTGCGGCTGGTCCTGGCCTGGCAGGAGACGTTCGCCCGCTGGTCGCCCTTCGCCTGGGGCCCCGCCATTCTGGCGCGCCGCGTGATCCATCTGGCCTGCGCCGCGCGCAAGCTGGGCGCCGTGGCGACCGAGGCGGAGCGCCTGCGCCTGGCCGACAGCCTGGCGCGCCAGGCCCGCCAGCTGTTGCGGCCGCCCGGCGGTCAGGCCGAACGCGCGACCAAGCTGACCGCCGCCGCGGTCGCGGGCTGCGCCCTGGCTGGACCGGTGGGGCAGGGCCTTCGACGGCGCGCCCTGGGCGGCCTGGAAGGCGCCTTGAAGGCGACGGTGCTGGAGGACGGCGGACACGCTTCGCGCAGCCCGGAGGCGGGGCTGGAGCTGCTGCTCGACCTGCTGACGCTGGACGACGCCCTGGCGCAACTGTCGGAGCCGACGCCCGAGGCCGTTTCGGGCGCCGTCGCGCGCTTGACCGAGGCGCTGCATACGGTGGTCCTGCCCGATGGTCGGCTGGCGGCCTTTCAGGGCGGCGGCCCCTCGACCACGGCGCGCGTCGCCGCCGCCCGGGCCCATGACGAGACGGCCGACGATCCGCGTCGCGAGGCCCAGACGGGCGGCGCCGTGGCGGGCCTGACCCGCATCGCCAGTCCGCTGCTGACCGTCCTGGCCGACGCCGCCGCGCCGGCCAAGGGCGCCTGGGGCGCC
>NZ_JAYRPA010000083.1:0-1214 GCF_041911375.1 Brevundimonas sp.
ACGCGGGGGCGCACCTGGACGGTCGCCTCCGCGCCCAGCTGACGCGCCCAGCCCTGGGCCGCGCGGTCGGCGGCGGAGGCGGCGACCGCGGCCAGGCAGGCCAGGAAGCACAGCACGGCGATGACCGTCATCAGCCACGGCTCTCCGGCGGCGGCGGGCGGCAGCAGGCCAGGGCGGCGCTGGGGCGGGAAGCGGATCACGTCGCCGCCTCGTACAGTCCGCCCTTGTGCAGATGCAGGACGCGTGCGCCCGAGCTTTCGGCCAGCGTGCGGTCATGGCTGGCGATCAGGACCGTCGCGCCCAGTCGATTCAGCGACTGGAACAGCCGCAGCAGCTTCTCGGCCATGGCGGCGTCGACGCTGCCGGTCGGCTCGTCGGCGACGATCAGGCCGGGCCGGGTGATCACGGCGCGGGCGATGGCCAGGCGCTGCTTCTCGCCCCCGGACAGGGCCGGCGGTCGGGCGTCCATCCGCCGGCCCAGGCCGACCCATTCCAGCATCTCCTCGACATCGGCCGCGTGGTCGGCCTCGCGGCCTCCGGCCAGCCGCAGGGGCAGGGCGGCGTTTTCGAAGGCGGACAAATGGTCCAGCAGGCGGAAATCCTGAAACACGACGCCCATGCGGCGGCGCAGGGCGGGGACGTCGCGGCGGCGGATTTCAGTGACGTCGACGCCGAACAGGCTGATTCGGCCGGCCTGGGGGCGCGCCGCCAGGGTCAGCAGCCGCAGAAGCGAGGACTTTCCGGCGCCAGACGGTCCGGTAAGGAAGTGGAAAGAGCCGCGCGGCAGAATGAGGTTAACGTCCCGCAGAATCCCGGGCGCGTCCGCATAGCCGAAACCCACGCCCGACAGGCGGACGGTCTCGGGCGCGGAGGCGGTATCGGCGGCGCTGGCGGGCGAGGACGGCATCGTTTTGGGTTTCAGGGACGGGGCGCGGGACGCGCCTCTCGGGAGGGGGCGCGAGCCTCGCAGTCAGACGACATGATACTGACCTGCCCCGCCTGCGCCACCAGCTATTTCGTTCGCGACGACGCGATGGGGCCGAACGGGCGCAAGGTGCGCTGCCAGTCGTGCGGCGAGGTGTGGCGCGCCGGCGTCGAGGAGCCGCTGGAGCTGAGCCTGACGCCCGAGCCGGCGACCACGCCGGAACCGCAGCCCGCGCCCGAGGCGGCCAGTCTGGCCGAGACCCCTGCGCCCGAGCTGCCCCGGGCCTTCC
>NZ_JAYRPA010000084.1:0-72214 GCF_041911375.1 Brevundimonas sp.
CCGGCGACAACGCCGAGCTGAACGTCGAGCTGATCACCCCGATCGCCATGGACCAGGGCCTGCGCTTCGCCATCCGTGAAGGCGGCCGCACCGTCGGCGCCGGCGTCGTGGCCAAGATCATCGAGTAATCGACGATCGCCGCTTTCGGCCTCTCGCGCTCACGCGCGGTTCGAGGCCGAGACTGGATCACGTGACAGAGCGGCCCCCGGAGCAATCCGGGGGCCGCTTCTGCGTTTGCGTTCGCCTGTCAGGCGTACGGGCTTGTCCGCAACCCAAATCCCCGATCTACGTTCGCTTCTGGACGTTAAGGATTTGGTAACCCTATGTTTCGCGCGGTTCGCATCGGTATTTTTATCGGCACCCTGATCGGGATGTCGGCCTGCGCGACGCAATACGACGCCCAGGGTCGGCCCGTCTTCGGCGCCTATGGCTCGGTCGAGGCCGGCCGCGCGGGCTGATTTCAAGGAAATCATGGCGCGCAGGGCGATTGTCGCCTAGTGTCGCCACGCGGACGCCGTTTGTCGCGCCGCGTCGGTCCTCAAACCCCCTAGATGTTACTCATCGCTATTGTCGTCGTTCTGCTCCTGGTGGTGCTCAACGGCCTTTTCGCCATGACCGAACTGGCGGTCGTCTCATCCCGGAAATCCAAGCTGCAGAGCCGGGCGGAGAAGGGGGACCGCGGCGCGCGCAAGGCGCTGAAGCTTTCTGAGGAGCCGACGCAGTTCCTGTCGGCGGTCCAGGTGGGGATCACCCTGATCGGCATTCTGGCCGGCGCCTACGGCCAGGCGACCATCGCCGGAGAGCTGGACCGCATCCTGGAGACCAGCTTCCCAGCCCTGGCCGCCTATACGGAAATCTTCTCGACCGCCCTGGTCGTCGTCTGCATCACCTATGTGTCGGTGATCGTCGGCGAACTGGTGCCCAAGCGGCTGGCGCTGATCTTCCCCGAGACGATCGCCGCCAAGATGGCTCAGCCGATCTCGACCGTGGCGCTGGTGATGAAGCCGTTCGTCCTGCTGCTGACGGCCTCCACCTCGGGCATCCTCAAGGTGATGGGGGTGAAGGACCGGGACGGTTCGGACGTGACCCAGGAGGAGGTCGCCACCATCCTGGCGGAAGGCACCTCGGCGGGCCTGATCGAGCCGGAAGAGCAGGAGATGATCGAAGAGATCCTGCGCCTGGGGGATCGTCCGGTGCGCGTCGCCATGACGCCGCGCCACGAGGTCTTCTGGATCGCCCTGGACGACACCGAGGATCAGCTGCGCGAGGAAATCCGTTCCTGCCCGTATTCGCGAATCGTCGTGGCGCGGGAGAACGACGTCGATAATCCGCTGGGCGTGGTCCACAAGAAGGACCTGCTGGACAGCCTGCTGACCAACGGCAAGTTCGACGTCGAGAGCGTGGTGGCCGAGCCGGCCTTCATCCCCCAGTCCACCTCTGTGCTGAAGGCGCTGGAGATCCTGAAGGGATCCAAGGTCCACATGGCCTTCATCGTCGACGAATACGGCGCGTTCGAAGGCGTGGTCACCGCCACCGACATCCTGGAAATGATCGCCGGGGACTTCAACGAGAGCCATGACGAGGAAGGCGCCTACATTCATCAGCGCGCCGACGGCAGCTGGCTGGTCGACGGCCAGACGGACCTGGACGAGCTGGCCGACGCCCTGGGCGAGGACTTCGGCGAGCACGAAGGATTCCACACCGTCGCCGGCCTGATCCTGCATCAGCTTTCACGGGTGCCGGACGAGGGCGAGGTGATGCAGGTCGGCCGCTTCGAGGTGGAGGTCATCGACATGGACGACCGCCGCATCGACAAGCTGATCTTCAAGGAACTGATCCGGGCCGACGAAGAGAAGCAGGCCGTCGCCGCGCATCTGGACGAGGACTAGGGCGCGGCATATCCGCCCTTGAAATCGGGGGCGGCGTGGGGCATACGCGCCCCTCTGGCGAACGTAAGGGCCTCGCGGTCCTGCGATTGTCTAGGAGTTTAGCTCAGCTGGTAGAGCACCGGTCTCCAAAACCGGGGGTCGTGGGTTCGAGTCCCCCAACTCCTGCCATTTCCCCCTGTCGCTTCCGGATGGGACTTCCCATCTGGGGCGACAGGATCAATTGTTTGAAGAGCATCTGATGGCCAAGGCCAAGAACCCCGGCAAGCGCCCGCAGATGGGCTCGAAGCTGCAGACCGCCCCGGCGGGCCAGACGATCGCCGTCGAGGCGGCCGAGTCCAAGAAGAAAACGAGCCCGGCTCAATTCTTCAGCCAGGTGCGCGCCGAGGGGCGCAAGATCGTGTGGCCCAGCCGCAAGGAGACCTGGATCACCTCGGTGATGGTCTTCATCATGGTGCTGATCGCCGCGATCTTCTTCTGGGTGGTGGACACCGGTCTCGGCTTCGCCTTCCGTTACATCATCGCTCTCGGTTCCTGAGAAAGACGCCTCCATGACCGATGCTGCGCCCAAGCCGGCCGCCAATCCCCGCCACAAGTGGTACATCGTCAACGCCTATTCGAACTTCGAGAAGAAGGTCGCCGAGCAGTTGCGCGAACAGGCCCGGCAGCAGGGGCTGGAAGACGCCTTCTCGGAGATCCTGGTGCCGACCGAGGACGTGGTGGAGATCCGCCGCGGCCGCAAGGTGAACTCGGAACGCAAGTTCTTCCCCGGCTATGTCCTGGTGAAGATGGAGATGACCGACCAGGCCTATCACCTGGTCAAGAACACGCCGAAGGTCACCGGCTTCCTGGGCGCGGCCGGCGGCACCAAGCCGCTGCCGGTGTCCGAGCGCGAAGTTCAGAACATCATCGGCGCTGTGGAAGAGGGCGTGGAGCGTCCCAAGCCCACGATCCGCTTCGACATCGGCGAGAAGGTCAAGGTCATCGACGGACCGTTCGCCAGCTTCGACGGTTCGGTCGAGAGCGTGGACGAGGAACATGCCCGTCTGCGGGTGGCCGTCTCCATCTTCGGTCGCGCCACGCCGGTCGAACTGGAATACGCCCAGGTGGAGAAGGTCGCGGGCTGACGCTCTCGAACCTTCCGAGATTTTGAAGCCGCGTCCGAGAGGGCGCGGCTTCTTTCTTTTGTCGACCTCACGATCGGAGCGAGGGCGGGCGAGGGGCGTCGTTGCGTTTCCTTAGTCTCTCGGCTATACGCGCGCCTCCCGCGCATGCGGGCAAATCCGTGGGAGGCAGCCATGCCGGACCACGGCTCACCGGTTCCGGACCACAGTCCGGGATCATCCATAGGAGAGACCAATGGCCAAGAAGATTCTCGGCTATATCAAGCTGCAAGTGCCGGCCGGTTCGGCCACGCCTTCGCCCCCGATCGGCCCGGCTCTGGGTCAACGCGGCGTGAACATCATGGGCTTCTGCAAGGAGTTCAACGCGCGGACCGAGAAGGAAGCCAAGGGCACCCCGCTTCCGACCGTCATCACCGTCTATCAGGACAAGTCGTTCACCTTCGTGACCAAGACGCCGCCGGCGACCTGGTACCTGAAGCAGGCCACCGGCCTGAAGTCGGGCGCCAAGCTGGTCGGCCGCGAGATCGCCGGCAAGATCACGCAGACGCAACTGCGTGAAATCGCCGAAAAGAAGATGAAGGACCTGAACGCCAACGATCTCGACGCTGCGGCCAAGATCATCGAAGGCTCCGCCCGCGCGATGGGCCTCGAAGTGGTGGAGGGCTAAGCACATGGCCAAGCAAACCAAGGCTCACAAGGCCCGCACCGGCGTGACCCAGGACCTGGTCCCGTTCGCCGACGCCATCAAGCTGGTCAAGGACAACGCCAAGGCCAAGTTCGACGAGTCGATCGAGATCGCCGTCAACCTGGGCGTCGACCCGCGTCACGCCGACCAGCAGGTCCGCGGCGTGGTCAACCTGCCCTCGGGCACCGGCCGTGACGTTCGCGTCGCCGTCTTCGCCAAGGACGCTAAGGCGGCCGAGGCCACCGCGGCCGGCGCCGAACATGTCGGCGCCGAAGACCTGTACGAGAAGATCGCCGGCGGTTTCATGGACTTCGACCGCGTCATCGCGTCGCCGGACATGATGGCCCTGGTCGGTCGTCTGGGTAAGGTGCTGGGTCCGCGCGGCCTGATGCCGAACCCCAAGGTCGGCACCGTGACCCCGAACGTCGCCCAGGCCGTCAAGGACGCCAAGGGCGGCGCCGTGGAGTTCCGCGTCGAGAAGGCGGGCATCGTCCACGCCGGCATCGGCAAGGCCTCGTTCGCCCAGGACGCCCTGGAAGCCAACGTCAAGGCGATCGTGGACGCCCTGGTCCGCGCCAAGCCGTCGGGCGCCAAGGGCACCTACGTCAAGCGCATCAGCCTGTCCTCGACGATGGGCCCCGGCATCAAGATCGATCCGGCCTCGCTGGGCGCCTGATCGGTCCTCTCGACTGGATGTAAAGACGGCCCCGGGGGTGTCCCCGGGGCCGTTTCTTTTGCTGCGGCGTTCAGGAGCGCAGGAAGGCGCGCTGGGCCTTCATCATCGCGGTGATCAGCGTCTTCTCCTGCTCGGTCAGATAGGGGTTCCACACGTCGAAGATCAGGATGACGCGCATTTCTTCGGCGTCGTTCCAGGCCTCATGTTCGATCGTATCGTCGAAGATCCAGGCTTGCCCCATCTTCCACTCCTTCACGCTGTTGCCGACCCGAAAGCGGGCGGGGCCTGGCAAGATCAGAGGCAGGTGAGCGAGCAGCCGGACGTTGGAAGACCCGGTGTGTGGCGGGATGTGTGTATGGGGCTGGAGCGCCGAAAACACGGCTGTGGGGGCGAAACCGTCCTGACGCGCCATCGGGAGATTTTCCAGGACTTGAACAGTCCTGGGAAAACGTGCGCAGACGGCTTCCTGCTGCACGCCATCCTTCCAGAGGAACAGCGAGGACCAGTCCCGTGAGTGGTTCAACTTCCCCCACTGATTGACCGGCGCGCCCTTCGGAAAGGCGATGTAGGGGACGAAATCCTCCATCCCTCCGTCCAGCACCCCCTTCAGCTCCTCAACGATGATGGGCGAGGCCGCCTCCAGTTCCGACAGCCATGGAAACAGCGTGCGGTCGTAGAAGGGGATGACCGGCAGGCGGGGGTAGTTAAGCAGAAGGGGTTGCTGTTTTGGCGGCTGTTTCAGCCCGGCGTAGATTTCCAATCCCTCGTCGAAACGTTCGCGAGTGGCTTCGTCCATGCCTTCCCGCAGACTGGCGACCTCTGACTGCAGGTAATCTCGCAAGGAAATGGCGTGTTGTTCGACCAGCCGCGTGGCGTACTCGATCTGCGCCGTAAGCGCTGGCGGCCGGGCGCCGGGCGGCGGGGTGATCTTCAAGGCGTCCGCGTAGATCTGCACCGCAGCCCTCTGATGCCCCAGCTTCTCGAGCATGGCGCCTTTCGCCAGCAGGGCGACGAAATCGTACGGCTGCATCTCCAGCGCCTCATCCAGCGTCAGGATGGATGCGTGAAAATCGCCGAGAAGACGCAGCGCCAGCGCGCGGTTCAGTATGCTGTTGTGAGTGCGGCCTAGTCGGTCGGCTCGATCCAGGAAAGATAGTGCGCTCTTCGGATCCAGTCGGGCCAAGGCCTGGCTGGCCAGGACCAGCAGCGCGTCCTGATCAAGATTATCCTCTATCATACAGCGCTCCCCCAAGCGCATTGATGACCGATCCGTAATGTTGCACGTGCGAATGGACCGTCAACGAAAATGTCGTTGTGCGGGCAGACTGTCGTCAGGGGTTTTGGCGGGCGTCGCCGACGTCTCGGCGGCTGGCTTTCGCGATTTAGTGGAGCGCACGCCGAGGGGTGCAAGGCGTCGCCACATGTTTCTGAACCATCTGTCGACGGAGCGGTTGACGAGCGGAATGAAACCGCATTGAACCGTCGTCGGCCAGGGGACAGACAATGGCTAAACCAGCGAAACGGTCCGGCCGGTCGGAAACGCGGCAGGTGGCGGCTCTGCCTTGGCGACGGGGCGACCAGGGACCCCAGATTCTGATGATCACCTCGCGCGAGACGCGCCGCTGGGTCATCCCCAAGGGCGGGCGGATGGCGGGCAAGACAGACGCCGAGGCCGCGGCCCAGGAGGCGGTCGAAGAAGCCGGCGTGCGCGGAGAGATCGCATCCGCCTCGATCGGACACTTTCGCTACAACAAGGTCATCCGCAATGGCGAGCTGCGGCGTTGCGTCGTGGCCGTCTATCCAATGCAGGTCATCCTTCAGCTCGGGGACTGGCCCGAGGCAAATCAGCGCGAGCGGCGCTGGATGACGCCAGAGGACGCCGCGGCGGCGGTGCACGAGCCGGACCTCGCCGCGCTGATACGCCAGTTCACGGCGACGTTGAGGGATAAGGCGGCCTGACAGACACGGCCAAGCCGGTCCGCTAGCCGTCCAGTTCGGGATAGCGGCGGAAGATGCCGTCCTCGTTGAAGGGGATGCGCCGGGAACTGTTCAGATAGCCCTGGATGCGGGGCAGGGCGGCGACGCGGTCGCGGAGCGCCGCGACATGAGGCGTGTCGCCGGTGACGCGGGCGGTCGCCGTGGGAAAGGCGTAACGGAGCCCTTCGACCACCTGGAACAGCGACAGGTCGGCGTAGGTGAGGCGGTCGCCGACCAGCCAGTGCGGTCCGGCCGGATTGCGCGCCAGAACCTGCTCGGCCCAGTTCAGGAACTTATTGATCCGATGGTCGCGGAACCCCTGCGCGCGACGCGCCGCCTCCGGCTTCTGGTCGTCGTAATAGGCCATCAGGTCGACGGGATGGTGGGTGTCATGCGTCTCGGCCACCAGGTCGGCCAGGGTCAGCTGGATCTGGTTCAGCCAGGCGCGGTCGCTGTCGCCGTTCGGCGCCAGACCCAGCTGGGGACCGATCCAGGCCAGGATGGCGGCGACCTGCCCCACGGTGCGGTCGCCCAGGCGCAGGAAGGGCGGGGCGAAGGACGGCGTCCGTCCGGACTTCATGAGCCTCATCATCGCCGCGCCGTCGTCCTGACGCGAAACATCGACATAGTCGGCGCCTGCGGCCTCCAGCGCCAGGCGCACGAACTCGCCGCGCCCCTGGATGCCCGGCCAATAAAAGAGTTCATAGGCCATGCGTCGTGCTCCTTGATTTATCGCCGGCGTCCCTGTAAGAGCGCCGCTTCCCGTCACAGGTTCATCCCTTTGACGGTCCTGTCCGAGAACTTCGGGGCGTGGGGGCCACCCGCGCCATAACTGTCAGAGAGCCCTCTGACGCCGTGGGGAGATGGGGACGCGACCTTGCGATGTCAGCCCGCATTCCGGGACGGACGCCGTCAGACGCATCCTTCGGACAATACGACCGGCCCGAACGCCTTGCGGCGACGCAAGACGCTTTGGCCAAATCCGTCGTCGGGAATAAGCCCGGCGGCGAATACCAAGACTGGAGACCGCAATGGATCGCGCTCAAAAAGCCGAGTCTATCGAATCGCTCAAGGGCGTTTTCGCCGACGCCGGCAGCGTGGTCGTGGCCCACAACCTGGGTCTGACCGTTGCGGAAATGGAAGACCTGCGTGGCCGTCTTCGTAAAGAAGGCGGCGCGTTCAAGGTGGTCAAGAACCGCCTGGCGCTGAAGGCGCTCGAAGCCGAAGAAGGCAGCGACTACCACGGCCTGTTCAAGGGTCCGGTGGGCATCGCCTACGCCGAGAACCCCGGTACGGCCGCCAAGGTCGCCACCGAGTTCGCCAAGGCCAACGATCGCTTCAAGATCGTCGGCGGCTTCATGGGTGAAACCGTCGTCGATCCCAAGGGTGTGGAGGCTCTGTCCAAGCTCCCGACGCTCGACGAAGTCCGCAGCTCGCTCATCGGCCTGCTCAACGCGCCCGCGACCAAGATCGCCGGCGTGCTGCAAGCGCCCGCTGGTCAGCTGGCCCGGGTGTTCAACGCCTACGCCACCAAGGAAGCCGCGTAAGCGGCGACCTCTTTCATCTCTGCATCTCTCTCTGAAACCAACCCTCCGAAGGAAAACTGACAATGGCCGACCTCGCCAAGATCGTCGAAGACCTGTCCTCGCTCACCGTGCTGGAAGCCGCTGAGCTGTCGAAGCTGCTGGAAGAAAAGTGGGGCGTCAGCGCCGCTGCTCCGGTCGCCATGGCCATGCCGGCCGGCGGCGCCGCCGGTGGCGCTCCGGCTGAAGCCGCCGAAGAGCAAACCGAGTTCACCGTCGTCCTGGTCGACGGCGGCGACAAGAAGATCAACGTCATCAAGGAAGTCCGTGGCGTGCGTTCGGACCTGGGTCTGAAGGAAGCCAAGGACCTGGTCGAAGGCGCTCCGCAGAACGTCGTCGAAAACGTCTCCAAGCAACAAGCCGACGAGATCGCCAAGAAGCTGACGGAAGCCGGCGCCAAGGTTCAGATCAAGTAATCTGGCCTTCAGCGTTCGCTGAAGATCGAAAGGCCCGGCGGGAAACCGCCGGGCCTTTTTGTTGGCCTATCGCGCTTCGCGCTGCTTGAGCCCCGATCTGTTCGCCTACCGCGCCTAGCGCTGCTTGAGGCTTGGTCGCCGCGTCGGTTTGCGTGGGGTGCGTTGGCGGCCGGTTAGACCGTCGCGGCCCAGTCCGTGGCGCGCACCAGGCTGTCGATGACGCCAGGTTCGGACGAGGCGTGGCCTGCATCAGGAACGATGTCCAGGTTCGCCTCGGGCCAGGCGCGATGCAGGGCCCAGGCGCTCGAGATCGGCGTCACCACGTCGAAGCGGCCCTGCGCGATCCAGCACGGGATGGACCGCATCTTGTCGACATTGTTCAGGATCCAGTTCTCTTCGGGGAAGAAGCCGCCGTTGGTGAAGAACCAGTTCTCGATCCGGGCGAAGGCGACCGCGAATTCGGGCTCGGCGAACTTGTCCGGCCGGGCGCTCGGCCCCTCGACGCTGACCGTCTCGCCTTCCCAGCTGGACCAGGCCACGGCGCAGCGCTCCCGCTCTGCGACATCGTCGCCGATCAGTCGCTTGTAGTAGGCCGCCATCAGGTCGCCGCGCTCGGCCTCGGGGATGGGGGCCACGAACCGCTCCCAGGCGTCGGGAAAGATCATGCTGGCGCCGTCCTGGTAGAACCAGTGCAGTTCCTTCTTCGTCAGCAGGAAGATGCCGCGCAGCACCAGCGCCATCACCCGATCAGGATGGGTGATGGCGTAGGCCATCGACAGCGTCGAACCCCACGACCCGCCGAACACCACCCATCTGTCGACGCCGCAACGCTGGCGCAGCCGCTCGATGTCGGCGATCAGGGTCCAAGTGGTGTTGTCCTCGAGCGAGGCGTTCGGGCGCGACTGGCCGCATCCCCGCTGGTCGAACAGGATGATGCGGTACTTGGCCGGATCGAAGTAGCGTCGCATCCCCGGATTGACCGCGCCGCCAGGTCCGCCGTGAAGCACCAGGACCGGCCGCCCCTGAGGGTTTCCGCACTCCTCGTAGTAGATCTCGTGGACCCCGTCGGTCTCCATCCAGCCGGAGGCGAAGGGTTCGATCTCGGGATAGAGTTCGCGACGCGGTTCGGCGGGCGCGGGGAAGGCCATGAAGCGGTCTTTCAGCGGCGGCCCAAGCTTGGCCGTTACGATCTACGACCCTGGAATGCCGCAAATGCGAGACAAAGCCAACCGGCGATCATCAGCATGCCGCCGATCGGCGCGACGGCTCCCATGGCCCGCAGGCCGAGCAGGGCGATGAAGGCCAGCGACAGGCTGAACACCAATCCGCCGGCCGCGCCCAGCCAGCCCGCGACCCGGGCGATGCGGCCGCCGCCGGTCCACACGGCGCAGGCCAGGGCGAAGACGGCGTGCGCCAGCTGGTAATGCGCCCCCGCGGTCAGCGGGGTCTTGATCTGCGGCCCGGCGCCGTGGGCGGCGAAGGCGCCCAGCACGACCGCCAGCGCGCCGTTCAGGGCGGCGAAGACCACCAGATTGCGGTCGGTCATGCTCAGCCTTCGACGTCCGTCGCCGGACGGTCGTGCCCGTCGGCGCGCTCGGTCACCCAGTCGCCGTTGTCGTCGGCGTATTCGATGACCGCGCTTTCGTCCGGCGCCCTCTGCTCGCGCGCCGCGCGGACCGCCGCAGCCCTGGCTTCGTCATGGCTGGCGAAGGTTTCGGAGAATGTCTCTCCGGCCTTGTAGGCCCAGCCCCCGTCATGTTCGACGATGCGATAGGTGACGTGGGCCATGGCGCGTTCCTTGACGAGAAGAGGACCAGGCCCGGACCGTAGCGCGAACCCGCCGTCTCTGGAACATCGGTTGCAGCGGCGCTTCCGCGATCCGCATCGCCAAGAGGGCGATGTGGAAGACTGAAGGGGCGGGGCTGACCTTACGAAGATTTCACGTCGGTTCGCGCATCCGTGGGCGGTCGTCGGCGCCTCTTGTGATCAGAAGGCCGCCGCATCAGGCTGCGCCGCAAGGGATCACAGGGGTATCGCCATGGAAGACTTCATTCCGATCTTCGCCATCTTCGCCGTCTTCGGCACCATCACGGCCATCATAGTCGGCCCGACGTTCCTCAAGTACCGCGAGAAGCGGGACATGCAGGAAACCGTCCGCCACGCGGTGGACAAGGGGCAGGAGCTGCCCGCAGAGCTGATCGACGTCATGACCAAGGACGTGCAGAAGGCCCTGCCTTCGCGCATCAAGGACATCCGCCGGGGCATCATCTGGCTGGCCACCGGTATCGGCATCGCCGCCTTCGGCATCGTCAGCAGCCTGGGCGGAAACGACTGGAACGGCGGCGTGGACAACGGTCTGCTGGGCATCGCCTGCATTCCCGCCGTGATCGGCGTCGCCTTCATCGTCCTGAGCTTCTTCAACCCGAGCAAGGACTGACGGCGACCGACAGGGGGAAACCGTCATGAGCAAATCCTTGCGCGATCTCCACGACGTCGAGCTGGCCGCCCAGGCGGCGGCCGGCGGACGGCGGGAGTACGGCGAGCTGGTCCGCCGGCACGGATCGGCGGTCCGGGGGCTGCTGCGCCGGATGGGGGCCAGTCCGTCCCTGGCTGACGACGTGGCGCAGGACGCCTTTCTGCAGGGCTTCCAGCGCTGCTCGGAGTTCCGGGGGCAGGGGACCTTCGCCGGCTGGATCAAGAAGATCGCCGCGCGCCTTTATCTGAAGCGCGTCGCCCGCGAGGCCCGATACGTCGCCGAGGTCGAGACCGACCAGGCCGACCTCGCGGTCGACCGCGCCGGCTTCATGGATCTGGACGAGGCGCTCAAGACGCTGAACGAGACCGAACGGGTGTGCGTGTCCCTGTGCCACGGCGCGGGCATGGCCCATCCGGAAATCGCCGCGGCCATGAATTTGCCGCTCGGAACGGTGAAATCCCATGTCAAACGTGGTCTGGATAAACTCCGCGCCCGGCTTCAGCCGGCGGCGGCTTCAGGCGGGAGGTCGGCGCATGTCGGCTGATGAATTCGACCCGGCGATCGAGCGCCTGTTCGCTCGCGCCCCCACGATGGCCGACGACGCCCTGTTCGTCGCCGAGTTTCGCACCCGTCTGGAGAAGCGCTCGCGCTGGCGCGGGCTGGCGCTGACCGCCGCCGGGCTTGTCGGCGGCCTGATCGCCGTGCGCGAGGGCGTGAACCTGAACTTCACAGCCGGCGACGCCGAGGTGACGACCCTCAGCCAGGGCGTCCAGGCGGCCGCGGCGACGGCGCAAGGGGCGGCGCAGTCGGGGCTGGACGGTCTGGGGCTGAACTCGGTGGATCTGATGAGCGGCTCGGGCATGATGACGTTCTGGATCGTCGCCGGCGCGCTTTTCGCCCTGCTGGCGGCCGGAGCCGTCAAGCTTTCGCAGGACATCTAGGTGACTCGAGGCCTCCCGGCGCCTATCTGACGGGCGTTCATACAGGAGGCCTTCGATGTCCATCCACACGCAGGAGACCGTTCGGCGCATCTCCGTGCCCGACATCGCCGGGCGCAAGGGGGCGGAGCCGATCGTCTGCCTGACCGCCTATGACGCGCCGATGGCGGGCCTGCTGGACCCACACTGCGACGTGCTGCTGGTAGGCGACAGCCTGGGCATGGCGGTGCACGGCCTGCCCAACACCGTGGGCGTCACGCTGGAGATGATGATCCTGCACGGCCAGGCGGTGGTGCGGGGCTCACGCCGGGCGCTGGTGGTCGTGGACATGCCGTTCGGCGCCTACGAGGGCGGCGAGCAGGCCGCCTATGACGCCTGCGTTCGGGTCATGAAGGAAACCGGCGCCCAGGCGGTGAAGCTGGAGACCAGCGTGGAACTGGCCCCGATCGTCCGGTTTTTGGTCAAGCGCGGCATCCCGGTCATGGGGCACATCGGCCTGCGTCCCCAGGCGGTGCTGGCCGAGGGCGGCTTCAAGGCCAAGGGCCGGACCGACGCCGAACGCGAGCGCGTGATGGCCGAGGCCGTCGCCGTGGCCGAGGCGGGAGCCTTCTGCATCGTCATCGAGGGCGTGGCCGAATCCCTGGCGCGCGAGATCACCGAGACGATCCCGGTCCCCACCATCGGCATCGGCGCCTCGGCGGCGTGCGACGGCCAGGTGCTGGTGGTCAACGACATGCTGGGCATGTTCGACTGGGCCCCCAAATTCGTTCGGAAATACGCCGATCTGCGCGGCGAGATCGACCGCGCCGCCGCCGCGTTCGCATCCGACGTGAAAGCCCGCCGTTTTCCTGCCGAAGTCGAGACCTACTTCTCGAAAAAACCGGCTTCGCCGTAACGGCTTCGTTGCGGGCGTGAGGGCGACCCTCTAGGGTCCGCCGGATTCCGTGCAGCGATCTTTTTGGGGCGACGTTTCCGTGGTTGATGTCTTCGAGCAGGTCGAGGAGGAGCTCCGCTCCGACCGGTACAAGCGCCTGGCCCGCACCTGGCTGCCCGTGCTGGGCGTGGTCCTGATCGTCGCCCTGATCGGCGCGCTCGGCTGGTGGGGCTGGGACAGCTATCAGACCAGCCGCGCGTCCAAGGGCGCCGAAGCCTATGACCGGGGCATGGAAGCCCTGCGCGAGAGCAAGCCCGCCGACGCCCGCGCCGCCTTCCAGGAGACGGTCGAGCAGGGCAACGGCGCGTACAAGGCCCTGGCGCTGCAGCAGCAGGCCGGTCTGGCGGTCGAGGCCAATCGCATCCCCGACGCCGTCCGCCTGTTCGACGAGGCCGCCAAGGCCACGCGTGACCCGATCCTGGCGGACACCGCGGCGCTGAAAGCCGTCTGGCTTCTGATGGACACCGCGCCCCTGGCCGAGCTCGAGAGCCGCCTGACGCCGCTGGCCGAGGACGATCGTCCCATGCACGCCTTCGCCCAGCACGCGCTGGCCCTGGCGCGGCTGCAGCACGGCAAGACCACCGAGGCGCGCTCGGCCCTGGTCGTGCTGCAACTGGGGCAGGACGTGCCCGACGCCGTCCGCCAGCAGGCCCAGGCCGCCATCGCCCTGATCGATTCGGGCACGGCGGCGGCTCTGCCGGGCGTGATCAACGCGGCCAAGAACGCCCCCGCGACTTCGGCTCCGGCCGCGCAATCGCCCGCCGCGCCGGCCGCGCCGGCCCAACAGTGACGTCACCGGACAGGACGCCTTCGATGAACCGAGCTCTGAAAGTCGCGCTGATCTGCGGCGTCGCCCTGACGGTCGCCTCGTGCGGGACCGTGCGCCGCGCATTGCCGTTCGGCCTCGGGCGCGCCGAGGAGCCGCAGGCCACGGCGACCGCGGGACAACGCATCTCGGTGCTCGAGTTCGACGAGCAACTGGCCCCGTCGGCCGCCTTGGCCGGCCGCGACTTCTTCCTGCCGGGACCGCAGGCGGCCACGGCCTGGACGCAGCCGGGCGGCACGCCGGAAAACCTGGTCGAGCACGTCATCGCCGCGCCGAACTTCCAGATCGCCTGGCGACGCGACATCGGCGCGGGCTCGGCCAATCCCGGCGACGTCATGGCGCCCGTTGTGGCCGCCGACGGCAAGATCTTCGTGCTGGACGGCGAGTCGACCGTGACGGCCGTCTCGGCCGACACCGGCGACGTCCTGTGGAAGGCCAATGTGAAGCCCGAGGGGCGTGATCGTGGTCGCGGCGGCGGCTTCGGCGGCGGCGTCGCGGTGGCCGGCGGCCGGGTCTTCGTCTCGTCCGGCTATCGGACCATGTCGGCGCTGGATGCGAACACCGGCGCGGTGGTGTGGAGCCAGAACGTCGATTCCCCGATCCACGGCGCCCCGACCGCCGCTGCGGGCCGCGTCTATGTGGTCGACGTCGACAGCCAGATGTTCGCCTTCGACGCCGCGACCGGGGCCCAGGTCTGGGCCTATCGCGGCATCGGCGAGCCGGCCCGCGTCCTGCGGGCGTCCAGCCCGGCGGTCACCGGCGAGACGGTGATCGCGCCGTTCGCCTCGGGGCAGCTGGTCGCGCTGCGCGCCAACAACGGCCAACCGGTGTGGGAACAGACGCTGTCCAACACCAGCCGGACCAGCGCCCTGTCGGAGGTGCGCGACATCGCCGGCCGCCCGGTGGTCAGCCGCGGCACGGTGTACGGCGTCAGCCACTCCGGCCAGCTGGCTGCGGTGGACATCCGTTCGGGTCAGCCGCGCTGGCAATTGCCGATCGTCGGCGTCAACGCGCCCCTGCCGGTCGGCGACGCCGTCTTCGTCGTCTCCAAGGCCGGCGAGCTGATCGTCGCCAACCGCGACACCGGCCAGGTCTATTGGACCCGCGAGCTGAACGAAGGCCGCGTGCGCAAGGAAGGCGGCTTCCTGGGCCTGTTCGACCACGAGGTCCGGCCGCAATGGTCCGGCCCGATCCTGGCGTCCAACCGCCTGGTGATGGTCAATTCGTTCGGCGAGGCGGTCGCGATGGATCCGAAGACCGGCGCCCAGCAGGCGATGCTGAACCTGGGCGCGCCCGCCTTCATCGCCCCGAGCGCCTATAATGGCGCCCTCTATGTCCTGACGGATTCCGGCCAACTGATCTGCATCCGCTGACGTTTCGTCGCAAACTGAGTTAGAAGGCCGACATGGCTCTGAAGGTCGCCATCGTCGGCCGCCCCAATGTGGGCAAGTCGACCCTGTTCAATCGCCTCGTCGGCAAGCGCCTCGCGCTGGTCGACGATCGCCCCGGCGTGACCCGCGACCGGCGGTACGCCGACGGCAACATCGGCGACATGGATCTGACGCTGATCGACACCGCGGGCTATGAGGACGTCACCGACGAAAGCCTGGAAGCCCGGATCCGCGAGCAGACCGAGGCCGCGCTGGATGACGCCGAGCTGATCCTGTTCATGATGGACGCCCGCGAAGGCGTCACCTCGCTGGACCGCATCTTCGCCGAACGCCTGCGCAAGGTGCACAAGCCCATCATCCTCCTGGCCAACAAGTCCGAGAGCCGCGAGAGCGGGGGCGGCGTCGGCGAGGCGCACGCCCTGGGCTTCGGCGAGCCGGTCGCCATCTCCGCCGAGCACGGCGAGGGCATGGCCGACCTGTACGCCGCCATCGTTGCGGCGTCGCAGGACATCTTCATCGAAGAGATCGACGAGCCGGACAAACCGATCCGCATCGCCGTGATCGGCCGCCCGAACGCCGGCAAGTCGACGCTGATCAACCGGCTGATCGGCGACGACCGGCTGCTGACGGGGCCCGAGGCGGGCATCACCCGCGACTCCATCTCGGTGGACTGGACGTTCGAAGGCAAGAACATCCGCCTGATCGACACCGCCGGCATGCGCCGAAAGGCGCGCGTGCAGGAGAAGCTGGAGAAACTGTCGGTCGCCGACACCATCCGCGCGATCACCTTCGCCGAAGTCGTCATCCTGATGATGGACAAGGACGACGCTTTCGACACCCAGGACCTGCAACTGGCCGACTTGGTCGAGCGGGAAGGGCGCGCCCTGGTCTATGTCGCCTCCAAGTGGGACCTGGAAGAGGAGCCGCAGGCCAAGCTGGCGAAGCTGAAGGCCATGGCCGAGGACAAGCTGCCCCAGCTGAAGGGCTCGCCTTTCGTGGCCCTGTCCTCGCACAGCGGCCGGGGCGTGGAACGGCTGATGCCGGCCGTGCTGCAGGCCTATGACACCTGGTCGGTCAAGGTGAAGACCAAGGACCTCAACACCTGGCTGTCCATGGCCACCCAGCGCCACCCGCCGCCCGCCGTGGACGGCAAGCGCATCAAGCCGAAATACATCGCCCAGACCAAGGCCCGTCCGCCCACCTTCGTGCTGATGGCCAGTCGCGCCGCCTCGATGCCGGACCACTACAAGCGCTATCTGGTCAACTCGATCCGCGAGAGCTTCGACCTTCCGGGCACGCCGATCCGCCTGAACGTCAAGTCCAGCGGCGACAACCCCTATGTCGATGGGGGCGCCAAGTCGGGGCCCGAACGCTTCAAGGGCGCCGCAAAGACCGCGCCGCGCCGCATCCAGAAGGCGGAGAAGGCCGAGGAGCGTCTGTCCAACCTGCCCGGCAAGGCGCTGGAGCAGAAGGCCAAGGCCGGCATCAAGCCCAAGGTGAAACCCCTGGGCGGGCTGAAGGCCAGCGCCTCCAAAAAGTCCGGGACCAACGCCATCGTCGGCAAGGGCGCGCGCGGCGGCGCCCGCCAGGTCTCGCGCTCGGGCCGCGTCCGCACCGGCCAGAAGGGCGGCGCCAAGCGCTGATCGCATGAGCGAGGTCCAGGGCGTCCTTCCCGATCGGCCGACCTCGCGCTGGCTGATCCTGGACGGGCAGGGGCGGGTGCTGCTGTTCCGCTTCGTCTACGCCGACGGACCGCTGGCGGGCACGGCCTTCTGGGCCACGCCCGGCGGCGGCTGCGACCCCGGCGAAACCTATGAAGACGCCGCGCGGCGCGAGCTGTTCGAGGAGACGGGCCTGTCCGTGGTCGATCCCGGCCCGCAGGTCGCCCGTCGGGTCGTCGAGTTCTGCTTGCCCGATGGCCGTATGGCCAATGTGGACCAGCGCTTCTTCCTGCTTCGGGTCGAGCCCTTCGCCCTCTCGGCCAGCGGCTGGACCGAGGATGAGCGGCAGGTTCTGACCGAACATCGCTGGTGGTCTGCGGACGAGATTCGCGCATCCCGGGAGGCCGTCTGGCCCGCCGACCTGGCCGACCTTGTCGAGGCGCTGTGAAAGGGCTTGCCTACGATCGGTGGGGGGGCGTTGAGTGGCGGGGCTTCGTAGGAGACCCCCGATGCTTATCCTCATCCTTGCCGGCGTCGCCGCGATGCAGTCGCCCGATCACCTGCCGCCGGATTGCACCCAGGCCGCCAACACGCCGGAGATCAACGCCTGCGCGACCCGCGACCTGCGGCGGGAGACCGAGCGGATGGAGCGCTATCTGACCGTCGCCCGCCGCACCGCTGACAACCTGGATGGGGCGAACGCGGAAGACGGCTCCCGCTCGTCCCAGCGCGCCCACCTCGACAACGCCCAGCTGGTCTGGAGGGCCTATGCCGACATCGTCTGCGGCGGCGTCTATGAGAAATGGGCGCGCGGCTCGGTCCGCACCGCCGCGGCGCTCCGCTGCCGCATCGACATGACGCGAGAGCGCACTCATGTGGTCTGGCGCAACTATCTCGTCTACGTGGACTCGACGCCTCCGGTTTTGCCTGAACCCCTTCGGCCGGCGTCGGAAGAACTGCAGTCCGAGGAGTGACGCGCGCCGCGCCTCACCCCGTCGAAAGTCCGCCGGCCGACAGCGTCTCGCGCATCCGAACCCTGTCGCGCCCCGGCGGAAGACCGAATTGGCGCGCGTACTCCCGCGTGAACTGCGACGGGCTGTCGTAGCCGACGGTGAACCCTGTTTCTGCGGCTCCGTCGTCCCCGCTCAGCAGGCGTGCGCGGGCTTCCTGCAGACGAACCTGCTTGTGGAACTGGAGCGGGCTCATCGTGGTCACGGTGCGGAAATGCCGGTGAAAGGTGGACAGGCTCATTCCCGCCATGGCGGAAAGGTCCTCCACACGCATGGGACGGGCATAGTTGTCCCGGATCCACCGGATGGCGCGGTTCACCCCCGACAGCCGGCTCTCGGACGAGCCGATCTGACAAACGGTCGGCGCGTGGCGGCTGTTCAGCAATCGCCAGATCAGTTCGCGCTCGATCATCGGCGTCATCATCGCGATCTCTTGCGGCCGGTCCAGCAGCCGGACCAGACGCGCCAGGGGCTCCAGCAGGTCGTCGTCCAGTCGCGCGACGCGCATGCCCGACGGCGGCGGTTGGTCGGATAGCGACGGGACGCCCATCTCCAGCATCATTCGTGCGATGGTCGCGGCGTTCAGGTCGAAGCTGAGGGCCCGATAGGGCGTCTCGATCACGCTGCCGCAAACCGGCAGCTCGGCCGACACCACCAGGCAGTCGCCGGCCTGGTAGGGATAGACGACGTCTCCCAGCATCGTCTGTTTGGATCCGGCCACCACCAGACACAGCATCGGGTCGTAGTTGACGGAGACCATGCGCGTCGGCCGGTCGCTGGCGTAAAGACGCAGTCCCGGCACGGCCGAGCGCGACAGGTCGGTCGGCGCGTGTCGCGCGATCAGGTCTCCCATTTCAGGCAAGAGCGTCATGACCTGACTGAATACCTGCGGCGATCACCGCGCAAGCGGGCGGAGGGTCTTTGACAGGATCGTGCAAGTCTTCGCCCGGATCGCGCTAACGCGCCGCGTCCATTGGGGCGTCTTCTCCGGCCCGTCATCCAGAGGAGATTTCCCATGACCCCGACCTTACCCCGAAACGGCCCTAAGACCTGGCTCGTCACCGGCGCGACCCGCGGCATCGGCGCGGCCATCGCCCAGGCCGCTCTTGAAGCCGGCGACCGCGTCGTCGCCACCGGCCGCCGGCGCCAGGCGCTGGTCGAGGCCTTCGGCGCCGACAGTGACGTCCTGCTTTCACTGGCGCTGGACGTCACCGATCCAGGCCAGATCGCCGCCGCCGTAGAGGCGGCCGTCGCCCGGTTCGGCCGCATCGACGTGCTGGTCAACAACGCCGGCTACGGCCATCTGGGCCTGTTTGAAGAAATGCGCCCGGAGGATGCCCGCGTTCAGTTCGACACCAACGTCTTCGGCCTGTTCGACATGACCCGCGCGGTCCTGCCGATCATGCGCGCCCAGCGTTCGGGCCATGTGTTCAACATCTCGTCCATCGGCGGTCTGGTGGGCGGCGAGAGCGGGTCGATCTATTGCGCGTCGAAGTTCGCGGTGGAGGGCTTCACCGAATCCGTGGCCGCCGAGGTGCGGCCGTTCGGCATCCGCATGACCATCGTTGAGCCGGGCTTCTTCCGCACCGACTTCCTGGACGCCAGTTCGGTTCGATACGGCGACACGCCCATCGCGGACTACGCCGAGGCGTCGGCGGCCATCCGGGCCTTCTACACCGCCCGCAACCAGAACCAGGCGGGCGATCCGGCCAAGCTTGGGAAGGCGTTGGTCACGCTGGCGAACGCCGACAATCCGCCCGTCCGTTGGTCGGCCGGGACGGACGCCATCGCCGTCGTCGAAGGCCGGGCGGCCAGCCTCAGGGTCGAACTGGACGCCTGGCGCGACCTGTCGGCCTCGACCGACGGCGACTTCCCCTTCCGGGAGGAGCCGACGTTCGGCACGGCCTGGAGCTGAAGCTAAACCAGCGCTTCCGCCGACGGTCCCGACTTCCAATCCTTGAAACGGATCGTCAGCGGCGGCGTCAGGTCGCCGCGCGCCAGCTCCACGACCAGCGGGCCGATCTCGGACGGATGGGGCAGAGTCTGCGGATCCTCGCCCGGATAGGCCTGGGCGCGCATCTGGGTGCGCATGCGGCCGGGGTCGACGATGCTGCATCGGATCGGGGTGCTCTCCACCTCGTCCGCCCAGGCCTTCACCAGGGCCTCGGCGCCGGCCTTGGTCGCGGCGTACATGCCCCAGAAGGCGCGCGGCGCCGCCGCTACGCTGGTGGTCAGGTGAATGGCCCGGCCCGCGTCCGAGGCGCGCAGCAGCGGCTCCAGGGAACGGATCAGGCGATAGACGGCGGTGAAGTTGGTCTTCTCGACCTTGGCGAATTCGCGCGGGTCGGCGTGGGACACGGGCGTCAGGCCCGACGGCCCCATGGTGGCGGCCGCATGGACCCAGATGTCCAGCTTCTTGAAACGCTCGAAGATCGCGCCGCCCAGACGGTCGATCCCGCCGCCGTCCACCAGGTCGAAGGGGATGAGCGTGGCGTGTCTGCCGGTCGCGGCGAAGATCGCGTCGTCCAGCTCCTCCAGGCCGCCCTGGGTGCGCGCCGTGGCGATGACGTGGGCGCCGGCCTTGGCCAGCGCCAGCGCGCTTTCATAGCCGATGCCGCGCGAGGCGCCGACGACCAGGGCGATACGGTCGGAGAGGGGGTGTTCGGACATGGCGCCTGATAGCGCGGGCGGCCCGCGCCCGCCAAGCGGCTAATCGCGCGGCGGCGACCAGAGACCGAAGGTGACGCCCTGATCGTCGCGGACGACGACGTTGCGGCCCGAGGGCGCGTCGGAGGGAATGGCGGCCTGACCGCCCAGTTCGACCACCCGCCGACAGGCCGCGTCGACGTCGGCGACCTGGAAGAAGAGGTGCGAGAAGTCCTTCTTCTCTCCCTTCACGATGCCAAAGGCGGTCTCGCCTTCGGCGCCGGCCGCCTTCACATGGGTGTAGGTGGGTTTCGACCAGCCGGCGTCGAACGTCCAGCCGAACAAGGCGCCGTAGAAGGTCCGGGCCCTGTCGATGTCGGGGGTCTCGATGAAGAAGTAGCCGAGCCGGTTTTCCATACGCCGTTAAGCGCTGACCAGAAGCGAAAGTTGCTTGGCGCCGAACTCGCGTCCGCCCTCTTCGATCTCGCGATCCAGCAGGCGGGTCGGGTAGTCGCCGGTGAAATAGTGGTCCGTGAACTGCGGATTGGCGTTGTTCCGCCCCGTCTCGCCCATGGCGCGGTACAGGCCGTCGATCGACAGGAAGCCGAGGGAATCGACCTCGAGCAGTTCGCGCATCTCTTCCAGCGTCTTGTTCGCCGCCAGCAGCTGCGCCCGTTCCGGCATGTCGATGCCGTAGAAGTCGGGGTAGAGGATCTGCGGGCTGGCCGAGCGCAGGTGGACTTCGGTCGCGCCCGCGGCGCGGACAGCGCGGACCAGTTTGACCGAGGTGGTGCCGCGCACGATGGAATCGTCGATCAGCACCACGCGCTTGCCGGCCAGGGCCGACTTGTTGGGGCTGTGCTTCATGCGCACGCCCTTCTGACGGGCGCCCTGGCTGGGCTGGATGAAGGTGCGGCCCAGATAGTGGCTGCGGATGATGCCCATTTCGTAGGGGATGCCGCTCTCCTGGGCGTAACCCAGGGCCGCCGGCACGCCGGAATCCGGCACCGGCACGACGATGTCGGCGTCCACACCCAGCTCGCGGGCCAGGCCCCGGCCCATTTCCTTGCGGACCTCATAGACCGAGCGGCCGTTCACGACCGAGTCCGGGCGCGAGAAGTAGACGTATTCGAACAGGCAGGGGCGCGCGGCGCGGGCGGGGAAGGGCTTGAGCGAACGCAGGCCGTTCTCGTCGATGACGACGACCTCGCCATGCTCGACGTCGCGCACGAAGGTCGCGCCGATCATGTCCAGGGCGCAGGTCTCGGACGCCAGCACCCAGGCCTCGCCGACCTGGCCGAGCACCAGCGGGCGGATGCCCAGCGGGTCGCGGGCGCCGATCATCTTGTGCCGCGTCTGGGCGACCAGGGCGTAGCCGCCCTCGATGCGCGCCAGGGCGTCGATGAAGCGATCGACGATCTTGGCCTTACGGCTGCGGGCGATCAGGTGAAGGATGACCTCAGAGTCCGACGTCGACTGGAAGATGGCGCCTTCGCCGACCAGCTGGCTGTGCAGGAACTTGAAGTTGGTCAGATTGCCGTTGTGGGCGATGGCGATGCCGCCCTGGTCCAGGTCGGCGAACATCGGCTGGATGTTGCGCAGGAAGGACCCGCCGGCGGTCGAATAGCGCGTGTGGCCCACGGCCGCGCGGCCGGGCATCCGGCCGGCCAGGTCGGCGCCGCCGAAGGCCTCGCCCACCAGGCCCTGGTGCCGTTCGGTGTAGAAGCGTTCGTCCTTGATGCTGGCGATGCCGCAGGCTTCCTGGCCGCGGTGCTGCAGGGCGTGCAGGCCCAGGGCGACGATGGCCGAGCCCTCGTCCTCTTCCGCGCCCCACACGCCGCAGACGCCGCATTCCAGGCGAAGCTGGTCGTCCTCCGGCTCGCGCCAGTGCTCGCGGTGAACGACGGGATCGGCGATATGGTGGCGCATCGTCGGGCTCCGATGACCTGGGGACTTGGGAAACTAGGGGGCGGCTTCGCGCGGCGAAGTAGTCCCGGATTGCGGCTGGGGCAAGGCTTCCTCATCGGAAAACCCTTGGCGTACTGAGGAATTCACGACGGGCGAGATGGCGTCCACGCCCCGTCCGATGCCGGGAAGCACGACCTGGATCGCTTTGGCCCCCACGGCGCTGACCGGATAGAGGAGAGCCCCGGTCAGCCAGCGCGGCGTGCGTTCGCCCGACGCGGCGGCGGCGATCACCAGATGCACCGCCCCGATCAGCACCAGCGCCCGCGCCGCGCCGACCACCACGCCCAGCAGCCGGTCGACGCCGCCCAGCTGTGGATGAGCCTGGGCGCTCTTGGACAACATGGAGCCGGCGATGCGCAGGCCGAAATAGACGACGAAGAAGGTCAGCACCGCCGCCAGCACCGTCCCCGCCCAATCGGGATCGACGACGGCGCGCCCAGCCATTGCGGTGAAGGGCAGGGCGACCAGGGCGACCAGAGCGGCCAGCAGGGCGCTGAGCAGGGTCACGATCTCGCGCACGCCGCCGCGCACCCAGCCGGCGGCGGCCGAGAACAGCAGCACGACGATGACGAAGACGTCGTATCCGGTCACGCAGAGGGGGTCCTGGCGGCGCTCACCCTCTTCTAATAGCGGTTCTGCGAGATTCGTTCGACCACTTCGGACAGACGCGTCGAGGACGTCACCTTCATCCCCTTGGTCTTGGCCGTGAGGGCGGGCGACAGCACCTGGTCGAACCCCAGCTTCTGCGCCTCGCGCAGGCGCGCCTCGGCCCGGCCGACGCTGCGGACCTCGCCCGACAGGCCGATCTCGCCGAACACGACGCAGCCCTGGGGCAGGGGCATGTCCAGGGCCGAGCTGATCAGGGCGGCCGCCGCGGCCAGGTCCGCCGCCGGCTCGTTGATGCGCAAGCCCCCCGCGACGTTCAGATAGACGTCCTTGTCCCCGAACCCCAGGCCGCAGCGCGCCTCCAGCACCGCAAGCAGCATCGCCAGGCGGCCGGAATCCCAGCCCACCACCGCCCGCCGCGGCGTGCCATAGGCGGACGGCGCGACCAGCGCCTGCATCTCCACCAGGACGGGTCGCGAGCCCTCGATGCCCGCAAACACCGCCGCGCCCGGCGCCCGCTCCTTGCCCTCGCCCAGGAACAGGGCCGAGGGGTTGGCGACCTCGCGCAGGCCGCTGTCGCCCATTTCGAACACGCCGATCTCGTCGGTGGCGCCGAAGCGGTTCTTGCCGGCGCGCAGGATGCGGAACGGATAGCCGCGTTCGCCTTCGAAGGTCATCACGGCGTCGACCATGTGCTCGACCACGCGCGGCCCGGCCACCTGGCCGTCCTTGGTGACGTGGCCGACCAGCACGACCGCCGGCCCCTCGTTCTTGGCCAGGCGCACCAGCTCGCCGGCGCAGGCCCGCACCTGGGTGATGGAGCCCGGTCCGCTCTCGTGCACGTCGGACCAGAGGGTCTGCACCGAATCGACGATGACGATGTCGAACTTCTCCCGCTTCAGCGTGGCCAGTATTTCCCGCAGCGCCGTCGCCGCCGCCAGGTTGACCGGCGCGTCGGCAAGCCCCATCCGCTTGGCGCGGGCGCGGATCTGCTCCACGGCCTCCTCGCCGGAGATGTAGGCCACCTTCGCCCCGCGCAGCGCCGCCTTGGCCGTCACCTCCAGCAGCAGGGTCGACTTGCCCACGCCGGGATCGCCCGACAGCAGTATGGCCGAGCCGGGGACCACGCCGCCGCCGCACACGCGGTCGAACTCGGCCACGCCGGTGATGATGCGCGGCGGCTCGGGCGCGTCGGACTGAAGCGTCTCGAAATGGATGCCGCGGCCACGCGCCGCCGCCGAGGCTGCGGGCTTGATCGCGCCGGGCGGAGCCGAGCGGCTTTCTTCGCTCAGGGTATTCCACTGGCCGCACGACCCGCACTGGCCGGACCACTTGCCGTGGACCGTCCCGCAGGACTGACAGACGTAGAGAGCGGAGTCGCGAGCCATGACGTCTGTCTAGCAGAAGCCCGCACGGCGGCTATCCACCGTCGGCCCGGCCACGTCCGAAACTGACGTGCGTGCCGAAATGAGACTGACTCTCAGTCCTTTGCATCTCGGGCCAAGGCAGGCACAGTATGCCGCACCTTGTTCTCCCAATCCGAGCGCCCCATGACCGATCAGCCGAGCCAGCCCGCCCTCGACCCCGCCCTTGTGGCGCGCGTGAAGGGCATACTGCTGCAGCCCCGTGCGGAGTGGGAAAGGATCGACGGCGAGTTCGCCACGACCCAGACCCTGTTCACCCGCTACGCCATGATCCTGGCCGCCATTGGCCCGATCTGCAGCCTGTTGGGCGGCCAGCTGCTGCCGATCTTCGGCATGCGCATGCCGATCTCCGGCGCCCTGGTCATCGCCGTGGTCAGCTATCTGCTGTCGCTGCTCGGCGTCTTTCTTCTGGGCCTGATCATCAACGCCTTGGCGCCCAGCTTCGGCTCGGCGCCGAACAAGGTCCAGGCGATGAAGGTCGCGGTCTATTCCTGGACCGCCGCCTGGCTGGCGGGCGTGTTCGGCCTGATTCCCATGTTGGGCGTCCTGGCGATCCTGGGCCTCTACAGCTTCTATCTGCTGTTCGTCGGCCTGCCGATCCTGATGAAGACGCCCGAGGACAAGAAGGTGGGCTATTTCGTCGTCACCGTCGTGCTCAGCGTCGTCGTGTACTTCATCATCAGCGCCCTCATAGGCAGCATCAGCATGATGTTCGTCGCCAGCACGGCGGCCATGAGCGGCCTGGCGGGTCTCTGATCGCTTTCCCCCGTTTCCCATCGCTGATTCCGTGGCAGGATCGGCGGAGAGGCAACGGGGATGATCATGACTGTCTGGAAATGGGTCGCCGTCGGCGCGGCGGCGATGGCGATGAGCATGGCGGCGGGCGCCGCCATGGCTGATACGCTGGTCGTCACGGCGGACCGCATGGTCGATGTCGAGCGCGGCCGCTACGTCGCAAACCCGGTGGTGGTGATCACAGACGGCCGCATCATCTCCGTGAGCGACCGCGCCCCGGCCGACCTGCCGACGGACGCCCGGAGGCTTGATCTGGCGGGTCTGACCCTGCTGCCCGGCCTGATCGACATGCACGTCCACCTGGCCGGCACGCCCTATGTCGCGGGCTTCGAGGCCATGCGCTTCGCCGACGATTTCGAGCCCATCCTGCAGGTCCCTCATGCCCAGGCGACGCTGCAAGCCGGCTTCACCACGGTGCGGAACCTGGGCGGCCCGCCGTTCGCAGACGTGGCCCTGCGCCAGGCCATCGACGGCGGCCATGTGCAGGGGCCGCGCGTGATCCCGGCGGGGGTCTCCTTCGGCGCGACCGGCGGGCATTGCGACCACACCGGCCTGCCGCACTCGATGGAGATGCGCAACGAATACAACGCCGACAGCCCCGACGCCGCCCGGCACAGCGTGCGCGAGGTGCGCAAGTACGGGGCCCAGGTGATCAAGGTCTGCGCCACCGGCGGCGTCTTCTCGCACAACACCGAGCCCGGCCAGCAGCAGATGACCGAGGCCGAGCTGCGCGCCGTCGCGGACGAGGCGCACATGTGGGGGCTGAAGGTCGCCGCCCACGCCCACGGGACGGAGGGGATCAAGGCCGCGATCCGCGCGGGCATCGACACCATCGAACACGCCTCGCTGATCGACGACGAAGGGATTCGCCTGGCGCGGGAGCACGGGACGTGGCTGTCGATGGACATCTACAACACCGACTTCACCCAGGCGACGGGGACCGAGTTCGGCGTCACCGAGGACAATCTGCGCAAGGACCGCGAGATCGCCCAGGCCCAGCGCGACAACTTCCGCCGGGCGCATCAGGCGGGGGCGCGGATGGTGTTCGGCTCGGACGCCGCCATCTATCCGCATGGGCGCAACGCCGAGCAGCTGGCCGTCATGGTCCGCTACGGCATGAGCCCCGCCGAGGCCATTCAGGCGGCGACGTGGAACGCGGCCCAGGCCCTAGGGCGCGAAACCGACGTCGGCGCGGTGGCGGTGGGACGCTACGGCGATCTGATCGCGGTCGCCGGCGATCCGCTGGCCGACGTCACCGCGCTTCAGACGGTCGCCGTGGTGGTCAAGGGCGGCGAGGTGGTCAAGGACGCGCGTTAGTCGACATAGCGGCGCGGCGCCCGGGCGGTGATTGAGGTCAGCAGCTCGTAGCTGATGGTCCCCGCCGCGGCCGCCGCATCGTCCAGCAGGCGGTTCGCGCCGAACAGCTCGACGGAATCGCCGACCGCGACGTCGAGCCCTGTCACGTCGATGGCGCAGACGTCCATCGACACGCGTCCCAGAAGCGGCCGCGTCTCGCCCGCCGCCCAGGCCGCGCCGCGCGGACTGTAGGCCCGCAGCAGGCCGTCGGCGTAGCCCGCCGCCACGGTCGCCACGCGCACGGGCCCCTCGGCCACGAAGCCGCGGGAATAGCCGATGCTTTCGCCGGCGGGCACGTCGCGCACCTGCAGCACCTCGGCGCTCAGCGTCGCGACCGCCGCGATCCGCGCGTCCGGCCGCCCCTCGGGCCCGCCGCCGTAAAGGCAGATGCCAGGGCGCACCGCATCGAAGGCGTAATCCCGACCCAAGAAACAGCCGCCGGAGTTGGCGAAGGAGCGGATCACGCCCGGATACCGTTCGGCGGCGGCGGCGAAGGCGTCGCGCTGGCGCCGGTTCATGGGCTGGCCGGGTTCGTCGGCGCAGGCGAGGTGGCTCATCACCAGCGTGAGGTCGTCGAACGCCTCGGGCGCGTCCTCGGGGCGAAAGCCCAGCCGGTTCATGCCGGTGTCGATCTGCAGGCCGCAGGCGCCGCCGCCCGCTTCGCGCCAGGCCCGCAGCTGGCGGGGCTGGTTCAGCACCGGCCGCAGGTCCGCCGCCTTCAGCTGCGCCGCTGCGTCGTCGTGGCAACCGTCCAGCACATAGATGACCGCCTCGCTTCCCAGCGTCGTCCGCAAGGCCGCGCCTTCGGCCGCTCTCGCCACGAAGAAGGTCCGCGCGCCCTCGGCCATCAGTCGCGTCGCGCAGGCGTTCGCTCCCAGCCCATAGCTGTCGGCCTTGACCACTGGATGCACCGGCGCGCCCGTCAAGGCCTGAAGGGTGTGGAAGTTGCGCGCAAGGGCGCTCAGATCGACGGAAAGCACGGCGGGAGAGGGCATCCGGCCCTTATGACGCAAGTTTCTTGCAATGGAAGGGGTCGGCGTCTTCGAGGCGGGCTCTGGGCGGTGCGGGTCCGACCGGCCGAGGAAAAACACAGTGCGAATCGTCCAGATAGTGTGAAATGGGGTCCCGGCGGCCGCATCGCGCAGGACTGTGCACCTTACCCGATCCCGAGCGGACGCACGCTCGATCGCCGGGCGGCCACATCAAGACGTTGTTCCGACGTCGGAATGTCCCTGAAACTAGGATAGCGGAGGCGTCGCGGCCTGTCGGCAGGTCCGGCCCGGGAAGGGTGGCGACCCGGTGCGGTCCGCCCCCGCCTATTCGTAGCTGGGTTCCTGATACCGCCCGTCGTGGGCCAGGTTGCCGAACTTGGTCGTGTCGGCGTCGAAGGCCAGTTTGACGATGCCGATAGGGCCGTGGCGCTGCTTGCCGATGACGACCTCGGCCTGGTGCTGCAGACGGTCCATGTCCTGCTGCCACTGCAGGTGTTCCTCGGTGCCCTCGCGCGGTTCGGCGCGGCCCAGGTAGTAGCTTTCCCGATAGACGAACATCACGCAGTCGGCGTCCTGCTCGATCGAGCCGGATTCGCGCAGGTCGGAAAGTTGCGGCCGCTTGTCCTCGCGCTGCTCGACCTGACGCGACAGCTGCGACAGGGCGATGATCGGCACCGACAGCTCCTTGGCCAGGGCCTTCAGCCCGCCGGTGATCTCCGACACCTCCTGCACGCGGTTCTTCTGGCTGTTCTCGCCGGTGGTCACCAGCTGCAGGTAGTCGACGATGATCAGGTCCAGCCCGTGCTCCATCCGCTTAAGGCGCCGCGCCCGCGCCGCCAGCTTGGAGATCGACAGGCCGCCGGTGGCGTCGATGTAGAGGGGGCTTTCGCCGATCTCGACCGCGGCGTCGCGAATCTTGCCGAAGTCCGAGGCGTTGATCTCGCCCTTGCGCAGCTTGTCCGAGGACACGCCCGAGGCGTCGGCCAGAATACGCATGGCCAGCTGTTCGGCGCTCATTTCCAGCGAATAGAAGGCGACGACGCCGCCGTTGACGGTCTTGCGCCCCTCGGGCGTCGGCTCCCACTGATAGTTGCGCGCCACGTTGAAGGCGATGTTGGTCGCCAGCGCCGTCTTGCCCATCGACGGACGGCCCGCGAGGATCAGCAGGTCGGACGGGTGCAGGCCGCCCAGCTTGGAGTCCAGATCGTCCAGGTGGGTGGCCAGGCCGGCCAGCTTGCCGTCGCGCTGATACGCCTCGGCCGCCATCTGAACGGCGCCCGACAGGGCGTGGGAAAAGCTGACGAAACCGGACGAAGGCTTGCCCGTCTCGGCCAGCGAGTACAGCGTCTGTTCGGCCTGTTCGATCTGTTCGTCGGCAGGCGTCTCGGGATTCGGCGCCTCCTTGATGATTTCGCCGCCGATGCGGATCAGGTCACGGCGCAGGGCCAGGTCGTACACCACCCGGGCGTAGTCGGGCGCATTGGCGGCCGGCGGCGCCCGGTCGACCAGATCGGCCAGATAGCGCAGGCCGCCGAACTCCTGGAACGCCGGATCCTGCTTGAACCGCTCCATCAGGATCGTCGGCTCGGCCAGCATGCCCTGGCGGATGTGATCCTCGATGGCCTCGTAGAGCCGCTGGTGGAACGGCTCGTAGAAGTGCGAACCCCGCAGCCGGTCGCTCAGCCGCTCGAACACGGCGTTGTCGAACATCAGCGAGCCCAGCAGCGCCTGCTCGGCCTCCAGATTGTGCGGCATCGACGAGATCCCGCCGTGATCGGTCGGCGAGGCGGAGAAGGGCAGGGGGGCGAAGGCGTTCATGTCGATTAAGGCTTTACCGCCGCCGTGCGTCGGATGCGGACGGAATCCGGCGTCGGGTCGAAGATGAACGGGGATAGGGCTGTGGACTTCGCCGCGCAGTCGCGCGCGGGGCCCGAAAGGGCGGGGCAAAACGAAAAAGGGCGTCCCGAAGGACGCCCCGTCTCACGTCGGTCTGGTTGACATCACCAGTTCAGGCTGACCCGCGCATAGGCGTAGCGGCCGTTGAAGCCGAACGGCGAGTAGTAGGGGAAGCCCAGCACGCCGTTGGAGTTCAGCGTTTCCGGCACATAGTCCGGATATTCGTCGAAGACGTTGTCCACGCCGATGGCCAGGCCGACCCGGTCGGTCAGCTGATAGCGGCCTTCCAGGTCCACGACGGTCTTCTCGCCGGTGTTGTAGTCGCCCGCCGCGGTCGAGGCCGGTTGCAGCACGTCGCCATAGTAGGTGGCGCGCACCGTCGCGCCCCACTTGTCGAGGCTCCAGTCGGCGGCGGCCGAGATCTTGGTGTCGGGGGTGCCGTCCTCGATGGTCAGGATGCGCTGTCGGGCGAACAGGGTCGGGACCGGGTTCAGCACCGAGGAGGAGGTCGGCAGACCCGTCACCGACACATCGTTGAAGTTCGCGGCCACGGTGAAGTCGAAGTCGCCGGCGTTGTCGGTGAACAGGCGATACCGGCCCACGACGTCCACCCCCTCGGTCTCGGTCGAAACACCGTTGAGGAAGAAGCGCGCCGACTGGACGCCCAGCGGATTCAGCAAGCCCGCCACCTGCGGCGAGAAGCTGCGGTTGATCAGTTCGGACAGGACGATCTGGTCGTCGATGTCGATCTTGTAGGCGTCCACGGTCAGGTCGAAGCCGCCAAGGCGAACGACGGCCCCGATCGAGTAGTTGGTCGAGGTTTCCGCCTCCAGCGGGCGGGCGCCCAAGGCCGCGGCGATGGCGCTGGTGGCTGGGAAGGTCCCGGTCTCGACCACGGCTCCATCCTGGATCACCGAAGAGGTCGAGGTGAAGAAGGATTGCTGCAGGGACGGCGCGCGGAAGCCGGTCGACACGGAGCCGCGCAGGGCGAAGGCGGGGCTGAAGTCATAGCGGGCGCTGAACTTGCCGGTCTGGGTGTCGCCGAAGTCGGAATAGTCCTCGAACCGCACCGCGCCCTCGACCGTCAGCTTGTCGGTCAGGGGGATTTCGACGTCGGCGTAGGCGGCGAAGTTGTCGCGGTCGACGTCCACCGCGTTCGAGGGCTGGAGGCCCACGAAGCCCTGAGCGCCGCCGGCCAGGGCCGTGTTGCCGCCCAGCGGTCCGCGATTGTAGCTTTCCGGCTGGCCGGCCTCGATCTGATAATTCTCCCAGCGCTGCTCCAGGCCCCAGGCGAAGTTGAGCGGCCCGCCCGACAGGCCCACCTCGAAGGCGCGGCTGAAGTCGGCGCTCAGCACCCACTGGTCATAGATCAGCGAGCCGGAGTCGAAGCTGGTCGGGGAGGCCGCGCCATAGGTGCTGTTCAGCGAGTTCTCGGTGCGGAAATCCAGGGCGTTGCGGCCATAGACCAGGTTGAAGTCCGCGTCCCATCCGGCCAGCTGGCCCCGCAGGCCGCCCGCCGCCGACGTGTCCTGGGAATTGACGGCGATCAGGGGCAGGAAGCCGTTCGGATAGATGGCCGGCACGTTGTTGGCGTTGTTGTCCAGGCGCGGGAAGGCGGCGCTGGTGCTGTCGCGATCCTGGTAGCCGGCCCAGCCATAGGCCTCCCAGCCATTGCCCAACCCCTTGCCGGCGTTGGCGAAGACGGTCCACTGCTCGACCTCGGGGTCGCCCAGCCGCGCGGTGATCGGCGCATAGGCGTTGGCGCGCGGGTCGAAGTCCGAACGGTTGGTCGCGTCGCGGCTCAGGTACTCCGCCGACAGGGTCAGATAGCCGTCCTCGCCCAGGCCGAAGCCCTGCCAGGCGGTGGCGGTGACGGTTTGGCCGTCGGTTTCGTCCCGCTCGCCGCGCGCCGTTTCGACGGTGGTCAGATACTGGCCGTAGGTGACGCTGGCGCCGCCGCCGCTGGAGGCCTCCTTCAGGCGAAGGTTGACCACCCCGGCTATGGCGTCCGAGCCGTACTGGGCCGAGGCGCCGTCGCGCAGCACTTCCACGCGGTCGAGCGCCGCCGTGGGAATCGCGTTCAGGTCGACCGCGGCCGAACCGCGTCCGACCGATCCATTGACGTTGACCAGGGCCGAGGCGTGGCGGCGCGTGCCGTTCAGCAGCACCAGCGTCTGGTCCGGCGACAGACCGCGCAGCGTTGCCGGGCGGATGGAATCGGTGCCGTCCACCGCGCTGGGGCGGGCGAAGCTGAGCGAGGGGACAGACTGCGACAGGGCCGCCGCGAACTCGGTGGTGCCGCGCTGCTGCAGCGTCTCGGCGGTCACCACGTCGACGGGCGCCAGGGTGTCGAGGCGGGACCGGTTCTGCACGCGGGTGCCGGTGACGACGATGTCGTCGACGACGGCGGCTTCTTCAGTCTGCGGGGCGGTTTGAGCAAAGGCCGGCGCGGCGGTCAGCAGGGCGAGAACGGACGCCGTGGCCAGCAGGGCCGGCGCTTGGGAGAAGGTCTTGTGCGTCATGGGAGAGATCCTGTTTGGGCGCGCGGGGCGCGATCCGGCGGTCGTTTGCGCCGCCGGTTGGACAAGCTTGATTGTAGGTCGTCGGGAAGCGGCTCAGCCGCGGCGACATCGCGGGAGCGGAAGCGACGGGGTCGTCAGATGGGTGAAATGACGCATGTTCGTCTCCGCCGCGACGAAGGGGGGAGCGTGTCGCGACGCTGGCGATATTGGGGCGAGGCGATGACGGGTCAATCGCGCGCCCGGCCACTTCTCCTGTCGCCGCACATCAGGAAAACTGATGGCTGATCGTGCGCAAAGAAAAAGGCGCGCCCCGTGCGGAGCGCGCCTTCAACGTCTGTCGATCCGGTCGGATCAGGCTTCGTCGCCGAAGCCTTCCTGTTGACCGGCGCCGCCTTCGATCAGCTCCTGGGCCGATTGCTCGGCGGCCTGGCGCTCGTCGTCGAACTGGCTGCGGATGACGTCCTCGCCCTTGGCCTGACGCTCGGCTTCGTCTTGCGAGCGGGCGATGTTGACCTTGACCGTGGCGCGGACCTCGGCGTGCAGGCGGACCAGCACTTCGTGGACGCCCAGGGTCTTGATCGCCGTGTTCAGCACGACCTGCGAACGCTCGACCTTGCCGCCTTCGGCCTGGATGGCCTCGGCGACGTCGCGACCGGCGACCGATCCGTACAGCTGGCCGGTTTCGCCGGCCTGGCGGATCATGACGTAGGTCTGGCCGTCGATCTTGTCGGCGACCTTCTGGGCGTCGGCCTTGTTCTTCTCGTTGCGCTGCTCGATGGCGGCGCGGTCGAGTTCGAACGCCTTCAAGTTGGCGGCGGTGGCCCGGCGGGCCTTGTCGCGCGGCAGAAGGAAGTTACGGGCGAAGCCGTCCTTGACGGACACGACGTCGCCGATGGCGCCGAGATTCTCGACGCGTTCCAGCAGAACGACCTTCATCTTACTTCACCACGTACGGCAGGAGGGCCAGATAGCGGGCGCGCTTGATGGCCTTGGCCAGTTCGCGCTGCTTCTTCTGGGAGACGGCGGTGATGCGCGAAGGCACGATCTTGCCGCGTTCGGAGACGTAGCGCTGCAGCAGCTTCACGTCCTTGTAGTCGATCTTCGGCGCGTTGGCGCCCGAGAACGGGCAAACCTTGCGGCGACGATAGAAGGGGCGGCGGCCGGCGGCGCCGGAGCCAGCCGGAGCGCCCGGGGTCGGGGCGGTGGTGTCGGTCATGTTCCGGGTTCCTTATTCGGCGTCGGCGGCGTCGTCGCGCGGGGTGCGCTCGCGCTCGCGCTCGCGTTCACGCTCGCGGCGGGCCAGCAGCGGCGACAGTTCCAGGTCGAGTTCCTCGACGCGGACGGTCAGCCAGCGCAGCACGTCTTCGTTGATGCCCAGCTGACGCTCGACTTCGGCCATGGCGGCCGGAGGCGCGTCGACGGCCAGCAGCGAATAGTGAGCCTTGCGGTTCTTCTTCACGCGGTAGGTGAGGTTGCGCAGACCCCAGTATTCGATCTTGGCGACCGAGCCGCCACCGGCGACGATCAGATCCTTGATGGTGTCGTTCAGCGCTTCGGCCTGTTGCGCCGAGATGTCCTGGCGCGTCATGACCGTGTGCTCGTAAAGAGCCATGCGGTAGTCTCCCTTATGGGCGTCGGCGCGGAAACGACCGGGTAAGTCGGTCCCCACGATGGCTCCTGGCGCGGCGGCGGGACCGAACGTCCGACCCTTTGGTGTTCCGCGACAGGACCGAAGCCCTGGAAAGCGGGCGCGTATAGGGGAAAAGGGCGGAGAACGCAACGAGTCTCTCTCCTCCCTCGCTGGCCTATGCCACGTGCGACCCTGCCGGGCCGCCCCCACCCGGTCGCTGCGCGATCATCCTCGCCGGACGGGGAGAGAGTGCTGTGCGCTTGTTCGGCCTTCTTTCCCCGCCTAAAGCACCCCCCATGCCGAAGCTGACGTCAGCGGTCGATCCGCAAAGCCCCAAGTACAAGTCCCTTCATGCGCACAACAGCGCCCTGGTCGCCGAGCTGCGCGACCATGTGGCCAAGGCCGCGCGGGGCGGGTCCGACAAGTCGCGCGAGCGTCATGTCGCCCGTGGCAAGCTGCTGCCGCGCGACCGCGTCGAACGGCTCTTGGACCCCGGATCGCCGTTCCTCGAGATCGGCCAGCTGGCGGCGCACGGGATGTATGACGGCGACGCCCCCGCCGCCGGCGTGATCGCCGGGATCGGTCGCGTTTCGGGCCGCGAGGTCATGATCGTGGCCAACGACCCGACGGTGAAGGGCGGCGCCTACTTCCCCATGACGGTGAAGAAGCACCTGCGCGCCCAGGAGATCGCCGAGCAGAACCGGCTGCCGTGCGTCTATCTGGTGGATTCCGGCGGCGCCAACCTGCCGCACCAGGCCGAGGTCTTCCCCGACCGCGACCACTTCGGCCGCATCTTCTTCAACCAGGCGCGGATGAGCGCCCAGGGCATCGCCCAGATCGCCTGCGTCATGGGCCTGTCCACCGCCGGCGGCGCCTATGTGCCGGCCATGTCGGACGAGACGATCATCGTGCGCAACCAGGGGGCCATCTTCCTGGCCGGGCCGCCGCTGGTGAAGGCCGCCACCGGGGAGGTCATCTCCGCCGAGGAGCTGGGCGGGGCCGAGACCCACGGCCGACGCTCGGGCGTGGTCGACCACGTGGCCGAGAACGACGAACACGCGCTGGAGATCGTGCGGTCCATCGTCGCGAATCTGAACACGACCAAGTCCGTCGAGTTGGATGTGCGCGAACCCCGCGCGCCGGCCTTTGCAGCCGAAGAACTTTACGGCCTGATCCCCGACGATGTCCGCGCCCCCTACGATGTGCGCGAGGTGATCGCCCGCCTGGTGGACGGTTCCGAGTTCGACGAGTTCAAGGCCCTTTACGGCTCGACCCTGGTGTGCGGCTTCGCCCGGATCTGGGGCTATCCGGTCGCCATCCTGGCCAACAACGGCGTCATCTTCTCGGAAAGCGCCCAGAAGGGCGCCCATTTCATCGAGCTGGCCTGCAAGCGCAAGATTCCGCTGCTGTTCCTGCAAAACATCTCGGGCTTCATGGTCGGCGGCAAGTACGAGGCCGGCGGCATCGCCAAGGACGGCGCCAAGCTGGTCACCGCCGTGGCCAGCGCCGAGACGCCCAAGTTCACCGTCCTGATCGGCGGCAGCTTCGGCGCGGGCAACTATGGCATGTGCGGCCGGGCCTATTCGCCGCGTTTTCTATTCACCTGGCCGAACAGCCGGATCGGCGTCATGGGCGGCGAACAGGCCGCCAGCGTCCTGGCCACCGTCCACCGCGACGCCGACAGCTGGAGCCCGGAAGACGCCGAGGCCTTCAAGGCGCCGATCCGCCAGAAGTACGAGGACGAGGGCAATCCCTATTACGCCACGGCGCGCCTGTGGGACGACGGGATCATCGATCCGGCCCAGACCCGCGACGTCCTGGGCCTGGCCATCAGCGCCAGCTTGAACGCCCCCATTCCGGAAACGACCTTCGGTCTGTTCAGGATGTAAGGCGGCTCAGCGGGCCAGCAGCTTTTTGGCCTTGTCCGCGCCGAAGACGACCTCGGGGTCGGGCTTTTCGATCTCGCCCTGGACGTGGTCGAGGACCGACAGGATGTGGCGAATGACGTTCAGGCGCGCGGTCTTCTTGTCGTCGGTGGCCACGATGGTCCAGGGAGCGAAGTCGCGGTTGGTCTCGGCCAGCATCCGGTCGCGGGCCTCCGAATAGGCGTCGAAGCGGGCTTCGGCCTCGGCGTCCAGCGACGACAGCTTGAACTTCTTGAGCGGATCGTTGCGGCGCTCCTTCAGCCGCTGGGCCTGCTCCTTGCGCGAGATGTCCAGCCACAGCTTGATCAGGATGACCCCGTCGTCGGTCAGCATACGCTCAAAGCGCGGGGCGTCGGTCAGGAACTGGGCGTACTGCTCGGGCGTGCAGAAGCCCATGACCGGCTCGACGCCGGCGCGGTTGTACCAGGACCGGTTGAAGATCACCGTCTCGCCCGCCGCCGGCAGATGCGGGACATAGCGCTGGAAATACCACTGGCTGGATTCCCGGTCGCTGGGCTTGGGCAGGGCGACGACGCGGGTCTGGCGCGGGGACATGTATTCGGTCAGTCGCTTGATGGCGCCGTCCTTGCCTGCCGTGTCGCGGCCTTCCATGACGATGACCACGCGAAGACCGTGCTCGATCGTCCACGCCTGCGTTTCGACGACGGCGAGTTGCAGCCGTTCAAGTTCAACGTCGTAGCTGTCGGATTTCTTTGCCATGGGCCGACACTGGCCCTGCGCGCCGACGACGGCAAGCGCGGCGATACGAAGCCCGACATCGCCGGCTTGGCGCGTGCGTTCGCCTTCCGGGCTCGCTAGGCTGGAAGGGATCCCCAAAGGAGCAGCGCCATGATCACCGACCGCCGCACCGTACTGGCCGCAAGCCTGGCCGTCGCCGGCCTGTCGGCGCTGCCCGCGCGGGCGGAGGTCGCGGCCTATGACGCGGTTCTGGACGGGGTGTTCGCCGAGACCCGGCCCGTGGCGCTGGCCGCCGGCGTGGTGACGCGCGAGGGCCTGGCCTGGTCGGCCGTGCGGGGCGTTCGCCGTTTCGGCGGAGACGATCCCGCGACGCTGGATGACCGGTGGCACCTGGGGTCGAACACCAAGGCGATGACGGCGGCGCTGTACGCCCGGCTGGTCGAACAGGGGCGGGCGCGCTGGGACACGCCGCTTCACGACCTGTTTCCGGGCGCGACGGTCGATCCGGCCTGGTCCGGGACGACGATCCGCGACTTCCTGCATCATCGGGCGGGGGTCAGGGACGCCGACGCCCTGGGCATGGTCTTCTACATGACGGCGCGGGCCGACGCCCGGCCGCTGGCTGAACAGCGGCGCGCCATCGCCGAGAAGATGCTGGCGGGTCCGCCCACGGGGACGAAGGGCGGCTATGAATACGCCAACGCCAACTACATCCTGGCGGGCGCCGCCATCGAGGCCGTCACGGGGGCGCCGTGGGAGGAGACGATGCGCACCGAGATGTTCGGGCCGCTGGGCCTGGCGTCTGGCGGGTTCGGCGCGCCGGCCCACGACATCCGGGGCGGCGGCAACGCCTGGGGGCATCGATGGGCCGGGGGCGCGACGCACATTCCGGTCGATCCGAGCGATCCGGGTGGCGACAATCCCCTGGCGCTGGGTCCGGCGGGGACGGCGCACATGACGCTGGCCGACTATGCGACGTGGCTGAGGCTGTTCCTGACCGACGGGGGCGGCTGGCTGAAGCCCGAGACGATGGCCCTGCTGGCCGCGCCTGGGGCGGGCGAGGGCCGGCCCTATGCGCTGGGCTGGCTCGCGCCGCCGAACGTCCCCTGGGCCGGCGGGCCGGCCCTGATGCACGAAGGGTCGAACACCCTGTGGCACACCGCGGCGGCGGTCGCGCCCGCGCGGGGCGTGGCCTTCATCGGCCTGGCCAACGTCAGCATGGAGGCGGGCGCGGCGAGCGGACTGATGCCGGGACTGGTTCGGACGCTGGGGTAAGGCGGTCCGGCATCCGACGCGGGGCGCGAGAGGCCCTGGTGAACGCATCCGCCGTTCCGTGCGTTGGGAAGCGGGGCCGTTCGGGTCCCGCCATGGGGCGGCGCTGGGCGGCATGAAGCGGGACTTCGCGGACTTCTGGAACCTGTTGTGGGAAGTCGGGCTGCTGGCGTGCGCGGCCTTCGCCCTGCTGAACGCCTTCGCCCCGCCGCAGGACCTGCCCTGGAAGCCGCTGGACCTGGATCGTCCGATCGGGCGGGCCACGGCGAGCAAGGTGGCCGCCTTCGACCTGCCGCGCACGGCGACGCCGCGGGATGTGACCGCGCCGACCGAAGCCTGCATGCGGTTGCTGCGTGAGGCGGGGGTGCAGGTCGAGCGCGCGTCCGACCGCGACGACGGCGGCTTCTGCCAGGTGCGCGGGGCGGTGCGGATCACCGGCGGTGCGACGCCGCTGGCCCCCGCCGGCGTGGTGATGCAGTGCCCGCTGGCGCTGCGCTATGTCCTGTGGGACCGGCAGGTGCTGCAGCCGGCGGCGCGGGAGATATTGGGCTCGCCGGTGGCCAGGGTCGAGAATTTCGGGACCTATTCCTGCCGTCGCATCTACGGTTCGTCCAACGTCGACGATCGTCCCAGCGAGCACGCGCGGGCCAATGCGCTGGACGTCGCGGCGGTGACCCTAGAGAACGGGCGCAAGGTCAGCGTGCTGGCCGATTGGGACGGGCAGGGGCCGGCGGGCGAGAGCGGCGCGCGGTTCCTGGAGCGGGCGCGGGGCGGGGGCTGCCGCCTGTTCTCGAACGTTCTGACCCCGGACTATAACGCCGCCCACGCCGACCACCTGCACCTGGACGCAGCGCCGCGCGGCGTCTGCGGCTGAGGTCTGATTAATCAAACGGGGGCCTTTCCCAGAATCGCTTTGCTGTTGACCGGTCCGAAAAGCCGGGTGACAACACGGATGCAGTCCGGATTTTGCGTGGGGTCCAAACCCGCGTCTCGCTCCTTCGCCTGAACGAGCTGTCCAGATGGGCTGACGGGTCACCCCGAGGGGGACCTGCCTGGAAAAGCGCGTTTACGGAGACGCAGACATGGCGACCGGTACGGTCAAGTGGTTCAACCCCACCAAGGGCTATGGTTTCATCCAGCCCGACAGCGGCGGTTCTGACGTGTTCGTTCACGTCACCGCCGTTCAGAAGGCCGGCCTTCAGGGCCTCGATGAGAACGCCAAGGTCGAGTACGAGCTGGAAACCCAGCGCGGCAAGACCTCGGCTGTGGACCTCAAGGTCCTCTAAGTCGACAAGCCGACAGGCTAGGAAGCGGGCGCGGGGGCATTCCCTGCGCCCGTTTTCGTTTGGGCCGAGCGCTGGGCCAGCACCACGGCGGCCAGGACCAGGGCGCCGCCCACGGCCTGGATCGGGGTCAGCGTCTCGCCGAACACCAGCCAGCCGAGCAGGCCGGCGACGACCGGCTGGATCAGGATGGTCACCGCGGTGACCGATGCGGGCAGGCGGCCCAGCGCCCAGGCGACGCCGCCCTGGCCGAACACGTGCATGATCCCCATCGCCACGCAGGCGCCCCAGCCGGCAACAGTAGCGGGCAGGATGTCCTCGCCGAGACCCAGCGCGACCAGAAGCAGCAGCGGCGCGCCCAGCAGGGTGGCCCAGAAGGTGATGCGCATGGCGCCCGCGGTGGCCCGCGCCGCCTTCACCGCCAGGAAATAGCCCGAGTACCAGACCGCGACCGACAGGCTGAACAGGTCGCCCAGCAGGGGATTGGTCCCCTGTCCGCCATCGGCCCCCGCGGCCATGGCGAAGGCGCCCCCCATGGCCAGAGCCACGGCGACCAGGAACAGCCGGTGCGGCGTCTCCTTCAGCACGAACCAGCCGAACAGGGTGACCACCACCGGCGTCAGGTTGCACAGCACCGTCGCATTGGCGACCGAGGTCATGACGATGCCGTAGTGCCAGAAGCTGAGGTCCAGCGCGAAGAACAGGCCCGCCAGCAAGGCCCATTTCGACGGGGTGGCGACGCCGCCCAGCTCGCGCCGCGCCAGGATCGTCAGCAGCGGCAGGGCGAAGGCGAAGCGCCAGAACCCGGCCGCCGCCGGCCCTGTTTCGGTCAGCCGCACCAGAATGGGCGCCAGCCCGAGCACGCAGGCCGAGAACAGCAGCACGACAAGAGCGAGGGCGCGCGGGGAAAGTCGCGGGAGCGGGGAGGTCATGGCGGCTCTTTAGGCCGCGCCGGGACCCCTGACCATCCGGTCAGAGCGTCGGGTTGATGCGCGCCTTCAGCACGACCTCCAGCCCCGGCCGGCGATCCAGATAGTCGATCCGCCCATCCAGCTGGCCCACCAGGGAGCGGATCATCATCGAACCGAAACCCTTGCCCGCCTTGTGCCCGCCCTTGCCCTGGTCGGCGACCGACAGGCGGAAAGCGTCCTCGTCCTCGGTCAGGTGGATCCGCAGCGGCCCGGGGGCGCCGTCGTAGGCGTACTTCTGGGCGTTGATGATCAGCTCGGTCAGCACCAGGCCGATGGTCACCGCGCGGCCTGCCTCGACGCACACGGGCGCTAGGTCGGTGTCTATGGCCGCGGCCCAGTCCGGCCCCATGCTCGAACCCAGATCGGCCACCAGTTCTCCGATGTAGCGGTTCAGGTCGATGCTGGTGTTGTCGTCGCCGCGATAGAGGCGGCTGTGGACGGTGGAGACGGCGCGCACGCGGCGGCGCGCCTCCTGAAGCGCCGTGGCGGCGGGCCCGTCGGCCTGTTCGCGCGCCTGCAGGCCCAGGAAGCTGGACACCAGCGTCAGGCTGTTCTGGACGCGGTGGTTGACCTCCTGCATCAGGTACTGCTGCTGCTCCAGCCGCAGGTCGCGCTCGGTCAGGCGAGCCTGGAGGGACTGGTTCAGGCTGCGCAACTGGTTCACGGCCGCGAAGTCCGCCAGCGCATCGCGCAGGCGCGCGGCGGACTCGACGGTGGACGCCGACCAGCGGCGGGCGCGGCCCGAGACGGTCTGCGACCACTCCTCGAAGGAGGCGCGCGGCGTCAGGGCCCCGCCGGATTTCACGGCGGTCTCCGGATTGCCGGCCCAGCGGACCGTTTCGAGGATTTCGGCCCGGAACCAAAGGATCGACAGCGGATCGTCGCCCGGCAGGCGCACGGCCAGAAGGCCGCTGCCGTGAAGACGCCAGGCGTCCGCCTCGGGCAATAGGGTCGAGAGCGCGTTGGTCGACACGGGGCGAAGGCCCGGCTGGCGGCGCAGCCAGTCGTGCAGCGTGGCGAACGCCTCTTCCGGCGGGGTGTGGCCGAAGCGGACCACATGGCCTTCGCGGACCAGGGCCACGCCGTCGGCGCCGACCAGCTCCATCAGCTGCGCCGACTGATCGGCCAGCGCCTGCTCCAGCGGCCGCTCGGCCGGAAGGCGCGCGACCAGGCCGTCTTCCAGACGACGCAGGCGCACGCGCTCGCGGTACAGTTCGGCGTCGGCCTTGCTCTTCAGTTGCCGCGCCAGGGTGCGGGCCAGGGTGGCGCAGGCGACGCGGATCTCATAGGGCAGAAGCTGCGGCGTCGCGCTGTGGCAGGCGACCAGGCCCCACAGGACGTCATCGACGATGATGGACACCGAGGCCGAGGCGCGCACGTCCATGTTCTTCAGATACTGGAGATGGACGGGCGAAACCGAGCGAAGGCCCACGTCGCTCATGTCGAGCGGCGGTTCGTCGGGCGCGACCGGACGCAGCGGCTGGGGCTTGTAATGGCTGTCGGGAATGACCCGCACCGGATTGCGCAGATAGAGGGCCCGCGCCTGGCGTGGAATATCGGTGGCGGGGAAGTGGTGATTCAGGAACGAGGACGCCCCATGGGCCCGCGCCTCGGCGACGACCCGGCCGGCCTCGTCGTCCAGGAAGCGGTAGATCATGATCCGGTCGAAGCCGGTCAGCTGGCGGAACGCCTCGGCGGCATGGTCGCACACCTCCTGCGTCGTTCCCGCCCGCTCCATCCCGGCGCCGGCGGCGTCCAGGCGGGCGATCAGTTCGACGCCGAGGCGGGTCTGCTGGGAGCTCTGCTCGACCTCGACGATCAGCCGCGGCGCTTGACCGGCCATGAGCGCGGGGGCGTAATGGACGACCACATCGTATTCCAGCCGATTGGCGGCGCGCCAGCGACAGGCGAAGCCGCGCGCCTCTGACTGCGCCATCTGGCCCAGCCGCCGGACGACGGAATCGCCCAGAAGTTCGGCGACGGGACGGTTCAGCCACGCCGCGCGGCCGGTCAGATCTTCGATGGCCCCGGCGCCCTGAAGTATCGTCAGAGAGTCGCCGTCGAGAACCAGCAGAAAGCCGTGGGGCTGGACAGCCTGAGGAATGTGGATCGGCTCGCGATCGCAGTCCGTCAGGTCGATGTCGTCGCGCAAGGCGGAATCGGTCATGCAGCGGCCTCTTCCGGCTGTGGCGTCAGGATCTGGCGGGCGAAGGCGAAGGCCTCCACGCCGCCGCGGACAATATCGTCGACCATCGCCGCGCCATCGGCGCAGGCCTGGTCAAGCAGGGCCAGGAAGGCGCGCCAACGCTCGCCGGTCTGGTCGCCGTACGGGTCAAGGAAGGTCAGGCCATGCAGGTCGGCGCCGGCCGCCGTCAGGCGCTTGCGGATGATGCGCCCGCCCAGCATCGAACCCTCGGCCACATAGACCCATCCGAGGGCGGCGCCGGTCGAGATCGTCCGCAGAGACGACGAAACGGTCTGTGGCGTCATGCCGAGGGCGATCAGGTCGCGCGCGATGCCTTCGGCCCGCGATCGCGGCCGGAACGGGCCGTCCAGGGCGGCTACGGCGGGATGGGCTGTGGCCTCGACCGCAGCGTGGAAACGATGGAAGGCCGCAACGGTCGCGGCGCGGGTCGAAGGATCCGCAAGGCGCGACTCGATTTCCGCTTCGTGCTCCAGCGCGGCATGGTCGGCGACGGTCGCCCGACGAAGGGCGGAGAGGGCGGGGGAGGCCGACATGAGCCACCACCTTAACATACTGTAGTCGCTTGTCGATTTCCGACGCGATATGTCCGGCGCCGTACCATCCGGGGAGTCTCCGCGCGCCGCCACGGAACAGCCGTAGTCGCATGGCGTTGAGCGGCCTTGAGCCTTCTTTTTCTGGTGCCTTCATGAAACTGCGCGTCCGCGCCGAGCTCGTCTATCGTTTCGATCCGCCGACGGACGCCATCTACAAGATCCAGGTCGCCCACTGGCCCGGCCAGCAGATCCTTGAAGAGCGACTGGCTTTTTCGCCCGCCGTCGAAGCCCATGAGGACGAGGACGCCGAATTCGGCGCCCGCACGCTGCGTTGCCACGTGTCGGGAGAGGTCGGCCTCACCTATGAGGCCGTGGTGGACAACGGCGTGCTGAAGGGCCTGCCGCCCAATGTGACGCAGCACGACTGGGGCGAACTGCCCGCCGAGGTGCTGCCCTATCTGTCGCCCAGCCGATACTGCCCGTCGGATCAGTTCGGCCGGTTCGTGACGCGCGAGTTCGGCGATACGACGGGCGGCGCGCGCGTGCTGGCCATCCTGGACTGGATCAGCACCCATGTGGACTATGAGCATGGCGTCTCGGACACCGAGACGACCGCAGCCCGGACCTTCATCGACCGGGCCGGCGTGTGTCGCGACTTCACCCATCTGGGCATGACCCTGTGCCGCGCCTCAGGCATTCCGGCCCGGGCGGTCAGCGCCTTTGCGCATCAGCTGAATCCGCCGGATTTCCACGCCATCTTCGAGGTCTGGCTGAGCAACGGCTGGTGGCTGGTCGATCCGACGCGCCTGGCGCCGGTCGAGGGGCTGGTGCGGATCGCCTGTGGGCGGGACGCGGCCGACATCGCCTTCCTGACCACGCAGGAACGCTGCGAGATGGTGCGCCAGTCCGTGACGGTGGTGGCGGCCTAGGCGGAGCGAGCAAAGAAAAAGGCCGGCGTTTCCGCCGGCCTTTTCCAGATCTTCATGCGACGCCGAATCAGGCGGCGGCTTGCTCGGCCAGCTTGGCGCGGATCTGGCGCTTGATGCGCTGAGCGGCGATCGACAGCTGCTCGTCGCGGGCCTTCACGATGAAGGCGTCCAGGCCGCCCTTGTAGTCGAGCGTGCGCAGCGCGGCGTTGGAGATGCGCAGCGAGAAGGTCTGGCCCAGGGTGTCCGAGGTGACCTTGACCGTCTTCAGCGACGGCAGGAAGCGGCGCTTGGTCTTGATGTTCGAGTGGCTCACGCTGTGGCCGACCATCGGGCCGATACCGGTGAGTTCGCAACGACGCGACATCGTCAGATCCTTAAGGTGCGGCGTCCGGCCCAGAAGGAAACAGACGCATGAAACAGGTACGCGCGGAAACCGGTCCCGCGCGAGAGAGGGGGCGTATAAGGGAGAGGGGCGCAGGCGTCAACCTGAGTCGGCGCTGCCGCAGGAAGGACGGGGCGACCGCGCCGTTCAGCCTGCATTCAATTGCAGGCTATCATATCCATATCATGACCATGAAGATCACCAGCCCAGCCGCCAAGTCCGTGAAGACCCTGATCGAGCGCCTGCCCCGCAAGGCCCTGGCCGTGGCCGCCCCCGTCCTGGCGGGCGGCTTCATGCTGGCCGCGCCCGCCCTAGCGCCGGCCCAGACCGCCGCCCAGTCGGAAGTGCTGCCCGGATACTGGGAGTACACCACCAGCGCCCTGGGGCAGCGCGACACCGAGCGGAAATGCGTGCGGCCCAGCGAGATCAACCGCTTCTTCGGCGGCCTGTCGACCAACCGGTGGCGCTGCACCTATCCGGTCCGCGTGGTCGGCGACGGCAACGCCCGCTTCGAGGGGACGTGCCGCGACAAGAAGGGACGCTCGGTCAATGTGCGGCTGAACGGGACGTACGAGGACACCAGCTTCCGCTTCAACGGGGGCGCCCAACTGCTCCGCGGCACGCCCTACATCCCCGCCAGCATCACCGCCCGGCGCATCAGCGCCCAGTGCCCCGCGAACGCGGAATATTTCTGAGCCGTTCTCGCGGCGTCCGGGCGGCCGCCGCTAGTGCGAACCGCCCGGCTTCAGCCGCATCGCCTGATGCAGCACGACGGCGATCAGGCCGCCGACGATCACGCCGATGACGCCCGAGATGACCGCGGTGGTCAGCCAGCCCGCGATCGCGCCGACGGGCCCCAGGGCGGTCTCGATCGCATGAGCCAGGTGTTCGACCGGCTCGGCCGGCCAGGCCAGGCCCAGGGTGTGCGAGCCGTGCAGCAGGATGCCGCCCCCGACCCACAGCATGGCGATGGTGCCGATCGTGGACAGGGCGCTCATGACAACCGGCATGGCCTTGACCAGACCGCGCCCGAAGCCCCGCGCCACGCGGGAAGACCGTTCGGCCAGATGCAGGCCGATATCGTCCATCTTCACGATCAGCCCGACGACGCCATAGACCGCCACCGTCATGGCCAGGCCCACCACGACCAGCACCCCCGCCTGTGTCAGCAGCGGCGCGTCGGAGACGTCGTTCAGGGCGATGGTCATGATCTCGGCCGACAGGATCAGGTCGGTGCGCACCGCGCCCGAGACGGTCGCGGCCTCCAGCGCGGCGGGGTCGCCCGTCACGGGCGCGGCCTCGCCATGGGCCGGCCCGCCGAACATCTCCATCAGCTTCTCGGCCCCCTCGAAACAGAGATAGGCGCCCCCGCACATCAGGATCGGCGTGAGGGCCCAGGGCGCGAAGCTGGTCAGCAGCAGGGCGACGGGCAGGATCAGCAGCAGCTTGTTCCGCACCGACCCCACGGCGATCTTGCCGATGATGGGCAGTTCGCGGCTTGGGGAGAGGCCCGTCACATAGCGAGGCGTCACCGCCGCGTCGTCGATCACCACGCCGGCCGCCTTGGTCGACGCCTTGCCCGCCGCCGCTCCGACATCATCGACCGACGCCGCCGCCAGCTTGGCGATGCCCGCCACGTCGTCGAGCAGGGCGATGAGTCCAGAGGGCATGAAGCGTCCGTGGGGAGGGAGGATCGATTCCCCGATCCTGAGCGCAATCCGTCAGGGATCGCAAAGCAAAAGGCCCGGGATCGCTCCCGGGCCTTCGTTTATTCGGCGATGTCGCGCGATCAGGCCGCTTCGGCGGTCGGGACCGGCTTCTTGGCGCTGAGGGACTTGGCCAGCAGTTCGACGGCGGCGTCCTTGTCGATCTTGTTGGCGGCGGCGACTTCGCGGGCCATGCGGTCCAGAGCCGATTCATAGAGCTGGCGCTCCGAATAGGACTGTTCCGGCTGGGTGTCGGCGCGGTGCAGGTCGCGGACGACCTCGGCGATCGAGATCAGGTCGCCCGAGTTGATCTTGGCTTCGTATTCCTGGGCGCGACGCGACCACATGGTGCGCTTGATGCGCGCGCGGCCCTTGAGGGTGGTCAGGGCCTTGGTCACGACGTCGTCGGCGGCCAGCGAGCGCAGGCCGGCGGTCTTGGCCTTCTTGGTCGGGACGCGCAGGGTCATCTTCTCGTGGTCGAAGGTCACGACATAGACCTCCAGCGACATGCCCGCGACTTCCTGAGTCTCGATCGCCGCCACCTTGCCGACGCCGTGCGCCGGATAGACGACCGCGTCGCCGACCTTGAACTCCAGACCAGTCTTGCTCGTCATATTCGTCCTTTCCCGGACAGGGCCGGGCGAAGCGAAGGCGCGTCGAACACAGACAGGTTTTCATCCACCGGCGGGGCCGCTGGATGAAAAGATGCAGGCGTCAGATGCGGAAACGGATCACCAAACCTCTGGCCGATCCCGTCTTCATGGACGGGATTCTGTCGCAAACACGGGCGGCGCGAGGAGTTCGCGGACCGCCCGATCCAATGAAACAGAACCTATCACAAAATGACGGATTTTCAAAACGTCCACAGGGCGGACGTGGCTTTGCAGCATGAGTCGCGCATTTGTGGCCGAAATCGGGCAAGAATCACCGGCCGGCGGATGCGGGGATGATTTCTGAACCTCGGTCATAGTATCAATCGTTTGCGCCCGGCCAGGCTTTGCGGTGTCTGGGCCGTCTTTGAACGAGCGAACACCTTGCCTTTCATGACTGACGCCCCCCCGACAACGGCCGCTGTTCCGGCCGAGCGACTGACGCATCTTCAGCGTCTGGAGGCGGAAAGCATCCATATCATGCGCGAGGTGGCCGCCGAGGCCGAACGGCCGGTGATGCTGTATTCGATCGGCAAGGATTCGGCCGTCATGCTGCATCTGGCGAAGAAGGCCTTCTATCCATCCAAGGCGCCGTTTCCGCTGCTGCATGTCGATACGACCTGGAAGTTCCGCGCCATGTACGAAATGCGCGAGCGGATGGCGGACGAACTGGGCTTCGATCTGCTGGTGCACAGGAACCCGGACGCCGTCGCGCGCGGGATCAATCCGTTCGACCACGGCTCGGCCCTGCACACCGATCTCTGGAAGACCGAGGGGCTGAAACAGGCGCTCAACCTGCACGGCTTTGACGCAGCCTTCGGCGGAGCGCGGCGTGACGAGGAGAAGGCGCGGGCCAAGGAGCGCATCTTCTCCTTCCGCACGGCCGAACACCGCTGGGATCCCAAGAACCAGCGGCCCGAGCTCTGGCGGCTGTACAACACCCGCAAGCGGCCGGGTGAAAGCATCCGCGTCTTCCCGATCTCCAACTGGACCGAGTTGGACGTCTGGCAATACATCCACCTGGAGAACATCCCCATCGTGCCGCTGTATTTCGCCGCCGAACGGCCGGTGGTGGAGCGGGACGGCGCGCTGATCATGGTTGACGACGACCGCTTTCCGCTTAAACCCGGCGAGACGCCGCAAATGCGGTCGGTGCGGTTCAGGACCCTGGGCTGCTATCCCCTGACCGGGGCCGTCGAGAGCACGGCCGCCACCCTGCCCGAGATCATCCAGGAAATGCTGCTGACCACCACGTCGGAGCGGCAGGGGCGGGTGATCGACCACGACCAGTCCGCCTCGATGGAGAAGAAGAAGCAGGAGGGCTATTTCTGATGGCGCACCAGTCCGACCTGATCGCCACCGACATTGCGGCCTATCTGGACGCACACCAGCACAAGAGCCTGCTGCGCTTCATCACCTGCGGCAGCGTGGACGACGGCAAGTCGACCCTGATCGGGCGGCTGCTCTACGATTCCAAGATGATCTTCGAGGATCAGATGGCGGCGCTGGAGGCGGACAGCCGCCGCGTCGGCACCCAGGGCGGCGACATCGACTTCGCCCTGCTGGTCGACGGCCTGGCGGCGGAGCGCGAGCAGGGCATCACCATCGACGTGGCCTATCGCTTCTTCTCGACCGATCGGCGCAAGTTCATCGTCGCCGACACGCCCGGCCACGAGCAGTACACCCGCAACATGGTGACCGGCGCGTCGACCGCCGACGCGGCCGTCATCCTGATCGACGCGCGGCGGGGCGTGCTGACCCAGACGCGCAGGCACGCCTATCTGGTCAGCCTGTTGGGCATCCGCCACGTGATCCTGGCGGTGAACAAGATGGATCTGATGGGCTGGTCCCAGGCGGTGTTCGACGCCATCGTCGCCGAGTTCCGAGGTTTTGCCGACCAGATCGGGCTGGAGGCCTTCGACGCCATCCCGATGTCGGCCCTGCGCGGCGACAACATCACCGAACGCAGCGCCCATTCGCCCTGGTACGCCGGACCGCCGCTGATGACCCTGCTGGAGACGCTGGAGGTCGGCGACGATCTGCGGGCTGATCCGTTCCGCCTGCCGGTGCAGTGGGTCAATCGACCCAATCTGGACTTCCGCGGCTTCGCGGGGCTGATCGCCGCCGGGACCGTGCGCCCTGGCGATGCGGTCCGGGTGCTGCCGTCGGGCAAGACCTCGACCGTTCAGCGCATCGTCACCGCCGACGGCGACCTGGAGCGGGCGGTGGCCGGCCAGTCCATCACCCTGACCCTGGCCGACGAGATCGACGTCTCGCGCGGGGACGTTTTGGCGGCGGCGGACGCCCCGCCCGAGGCGGCCGACCAGTTCGAGGCGACCCTGGTGTGGATGGACGAGGAGGCCATGCTGCCTGGGCGGCCCTACCTGCTCAAGATCGGCGCCAAGATCGTCGGGGCCGCCATCACCGAGCCCAAGCACAAGGTCGATGTGAACACCCTGGAGCAGCGTCCCGCCAAGCGGCTGGAGCTGAACGAGATCGGCGTGTGCAACCTGTCGCTGGACGCCGCGATCGCCTTCGAACCCTACGCCGCCAACCGCGACCTGGGCGGCTTCATCCTGATCGACCGCATCTCGAACCGCACGGTCGGGGCGGGGATGCTGCACTTCGCCCTGCGCCGGGCGCACAACATCCATTGGCAGGACCTGTCGGTGGACAAGGCCGCCCGCGCCGCGATCAAGAACCAACGCGGCCGCGTCGTCTGGCTGACCGGCCTGTCGGGCGCGGGCAAGTCGACCATCGCCAACCTGGTCGAGAAGCGCCTGCACGCCGACGGCCGCCACACCTATCTGCTGGACGGCGACAACGTCCGCCACGGCCTGAACCGCGACCTGGGCTTCACCGAGGAGGACCGGGTCGAGAACATTCGCCGGGTCGCCGAAGTGTCGAAACTGATGGTCGACGCCGGCCTGATCGTCCTGGTCAGCTTCATCTCGCCCTTCCGCGCCGAGCGCCGACTGGCGCGCGACCTGATGGGGCCGGGCGAGTTCGTCGAGGTCCACGTCGACACGCCGCTGGCCGTGGCCGAGGCCCGCGACGTCAAGGGGCTCTACAAGAAGGCGCGCTCGGGCGAGCTGAAGAACTTCACCGGCATCGACAGCCCCTACGAGGCGCCCGAGGCGGCGGAAATCGTCGTCGACACCACCACTATGACGGCCGAAGAGGCCGCCGAACGCATCGCGGACTGGCTGGACCGCGCCGAACCTCCCGCGGATTTCAGCATCTGAAGCACACCAGGGGCCGGACGAGGGGCGATTGCGCCTCGTCCGGCCCTGAAGCGGCGACCTTAGCGGCCGAACTTCTGGAACTTGATCCGGTGCGGGATCAGGGCGTCGGTGCCCAGACGGCGCTTCTTGTCCTCTTCGTAGGCCTCGAAGTTGCCTTCGAACCATTCGACGTGGCTGTCGCCCTCGAAGGCCAGGATGTGGGTGGCCAGGCGGTCCAGGAACCAGCGGTCGTGGGAGATGACCACGGCGCAGCCGGCGAACTCTTCCAGGGCCTCTTCCAGGTTCTGAAGCGTCTCGATATCCAGGTCGTTGGTCGGTTCGTCGAGCAGGATCAGGTTGCCGCCCGAGGCCAGGGTCTTGGCCAGGTGCACGCGGTTGCGTTCACCGCCGGACAGCTGGCCGACCTTCTTCTGCTGGTCGCCGCCCTTGAAGTTGAAGCTGCCGACATAGGCGCGGGAGTTAATCTCGCGCTTGCCGACCATCATGATGTCGGTGCCGCCCGAGATGGCCTGCCAGATGGTGTCTTCCGGCTTCAGGTCGTCGCGCGACTGGTCGACATAGGCCAGCTTGACCGTCTCGCCGACCTTGATCGTGCCGCCGTCCGGCTGCTCCTGGCCGGTGATCAGCTTGAACATGGTCGACTTGCCGGCGCCGTTGGGACCGATGACGCCGACGATGCCGTTGGGGGGCAGCTTGAAGGTCAGGTTGTCGAACAGGACCTTGTCGCCATAGGTCTTCTGCAGACCTTCGACCTCCAGCACGATGTTGCCGAGGCGCGGGCCGGGCGGGATCTGGATGACGGCGTGGGTCTGGGCGGCCCGGCTGTTCTCCTGCTCGGCGACCATCTTCTCATAGGCCGCCAGACGGGCCTTGGACTTGGCCTGACGGGCCTTGGCGCCCGAGCGGACCCATTCCAGTTCGCGGGTGAGGGCGCGCTGGCGGGCTTCCGATTCCGACTGCTCCTGGACGACGCGCTTCTGCTTGGCTTCCAGCCACGAGGAGTAGTTGCCCTCGTGCGGATGGCCCTTGCCGCGGTCCAGCTCCAGCGTCCACTTGGTCACCTGATCCAGGAAGTAGCGGTCGTGGGTCACCAGGATGACGCAGCCCGGGAAGGTCTCCAGGTGATGCTGCAGCCAGGCCACCGACTCGGCGTCCAGGTGGTTGGTCGGTTCGTCCATCAGCAGCATGTCGGGCTTGGACAGCAGCAGGCGGGCCAGGGCCACGCGGCGCTTCTCACCGCCGGACAGGTTGGTGACTTCCCAGTCGTCGGGCGGGCAGCGCAGGGCGTCCATCGCCATTTCGATGCGGCTGTCGATGTCCCAGACGTCGCCGGCGTCGATCTTCTCCTGGAGGGCGGTCATCTCCTCCATCAGCTCGTCGGTGTAGTTCTCGCCCAGTTCGGCGGCCACTTCGTTGAAGCGATTGACCCACTGCTTCTCTTCGCACCAGGCCTCGACGTTCTGGCGAACGTTCAGATTGGGATCGAGCTGGGGCTCCTGCTCCAGGTAGCCGCGCTTGACGCCGTCGGCGGCCTTGGCCTCGCCGGTGAACTCGTTGTCCAGGCCGGCCATGATCTTCAGCAGGGTGGACTTGCCCGAGCCGTTGACCCCGACGACGCCGATCTTGGCGTCGTTGTAGAAGCTGAGCCAGATGTTCTCGAAGATCTTCTTGCCGCCTGCGAAGGTCTTGGTCAGACCCTGCATCTGGAAAATATATTGCTGCGCCATGAGGTGCGGTTTCGCCCTTGGGGTTCGTCGGAATGGGGAGGTTCGCGCGGATGTAGCGATCCTGACGCGCGAGGGCAAATGAGGCGAACGTCGCCAAAGTCTCCCGAGACGGAAATCCGGGCGGATCGTGAACGCAGGCCCATGCCGTTTCACGGCCGCGGAGCGCCCGCCGAGGGGCCCGGCGAACGGGCGGCGCGCCGGGATGCGGGATTGTCAATGTCAAAGACCGGATCTGCAGATGCAGACTACCACAGGACCGCAGGGCGCCAGGTCGAAGGCGGCGATGTCCCGACTGTACGCGGCGGAATGTCCCGGCAGGGGCGGGACTATCCGTCCCGGCATTATCGCCCGGCAAGCAGCACGGCCATGAGCGCGCGGGTGAAGCCGACGGACGCGACGGTGAGGTGATCCTGGTTCTTCGGCCATGTGGCGGCGAGGGGGCGTGGAGCCCCCACGCGACCGATCAGGCGTTGGCGCCGCCGTCGACCAGAATGCCGTCGCCGGTGATGTAGCCGGCGTCCGGGCCGGCCAGGAAGGCGACAGCCGCGGCGACTTCCTCGGGACGGCCATAGCGGCCGATCGCGAGGCTGGGCAGAACGGACGGCGCCATGGGGCCATCCGACGGATTCATGTCCGTGTCGGTGGCGCCGGGGCGCACGACATTCACCGTGATGTTGCGCGGCCCGAGTTCCCGCGCCAGCCCGCGGCTGAAGGACTCCAGCGCCGATTTGGAGGCCGAGTAGACGGTGATGCCGCCGAAGCCGACCTTCTCGCCTACCGTGCTGCCGATGGTGATGATCCGGCCGCCGTCCGGGATGTGCTTCAGCGCGGCCTGGGTGGTCAGCAGGACGCCGCGCACATTGACGTTCAGCAGGGCGTCGATGTCCTCAAGCGGCTGGTCGGCGAAGGCGCCCATGCGGGCCACGCCGGCGTTGTTCACCAGGATGTCGACGCCGCCGAGACCGTCGACGGCGCCGTCGACGGCGGCCGGGGCTCCGGCGGCGCTGCCGGCGTCGGCCTGGATGGCGACGGCCTTGCGGCCAAGGGCGCGCAGCTCGGCGGCGAGGGCTTCGGCCTTGTCGGCGGACTTTTCATAGGTGAGCGCGACATCGGCGCCGTCGGCGGCCAGCCGGCGCGCGATGGCCGCGCCGATGCCGCGGGCGCCGCCCGTGACGAGGGCGCGCTTGCCGGAGAGGGGGAGGGAGGGAGAGGTCATTCTCGACGATCCTGGTTGTGTCAGCCAATCTGTATCGATTGGCACAGAATAGCTGGGAGGCTTGTCCTCTCACCGCAAGGGATTATTTATCGATCTGTACAAAAGAGGTCCGAATGTCGCCGAAAGACGGCGTCGCCGCCCGCCCGGCGCGCGGTCGCCCCCGCAGCTTCGATCGTGAACAGGCCCTGGACGCCGCCATGCGCGTGTTCTGGGCCAAGGGATACGCGAGCGCGTCGATGAGCGAGCTGACCGCCGCCATGGGCATCGCCTCGCCCAGCCTGTACGCCGCCTTCGGCTCCAAGGAAGGCCTCTTTCGGGAGGCGATCGAACGCTATGTGGCCGTCAACAGCGCATCGTTCTGGGCCATCATGGAGGCGCCGACGGCGCGCGAGAGCGTCGAGGGCCTGTTGCGTAAAGCCGTCGAGGCCTTTTCCTGTCCCGACTCGCCGGCCGGCTGCATGGTGCTGCACACCGCCACGGAGATGGGCGAGCTGTCGCCGGAACTGACGCAGGGTCTGTGCGAACTGCGCGCCAGCAATGCGGACACCCTGACGCGCCGGCTTGAGCGCGGGGTGCAGGACGGCGACGTGGCGGCAGGGACCGACGTCCGCGCGGTCGCGGACTTCTACGCCACCGTCCACAAGGGTTTGAGCCTCAGCGCCAAGGGCGGAGCCTCACGGGAAGAGCTGGATTCGGTGGTGACGTCGGCCATGGCCGCCTGGAAGCCGCTGACCGGTCAGGCGTAGTTGAAGCTGATCGAGATGCGGTCCGCCCTGGCCTGGTTGGTCGGGACCTCATGCCGCAGCCAGCTTTCCCACATCAGGACCGTGCCCGCGCGGGGCTGCAGATAGACGAAGGGGCGCTCGGCCTCGGGCGCTTCGTCGGTCACCGACGGGCGCGCCATCATGAAGGGCAGGCGGGGGTCCTCCAGCTTCAGCGACGAGGCGCCGTCGGGCACGTCGACATAGACGGTGCCCGACAGGAAGGCGTGCGGGTGGATGTGGCCGGTGTGCCCGCCGCCGGGCTTGAGGATGTTTACCCACAGATTGTCCAGGCGGGGCTTGCGGGCCAGGTCGAAGTTCAGGGCGCGGGCGTAGGCGACGGCGTGCCGGTCGAGGTGGCGCTTCAGTTCGGCGAACTCGGGGAAGCGCTGGGGCAGGTCGTTCAGCGAGCCGTAGGAGGTGTAGCCGCGATAGCCGTTGGCGCGGCACCAGCGACGGCCGGCCTCGTCCTCCTGGGCCATCATGCGCACGACGTCGACAAGCCGTGCGTTGAAGTCGCCCCAGCCCCGGCCGTCGGCGAGGGAGGCTTCATAGACCTGGGTGACGAAGAGGGGGCGCAGGAACATGGCAGGGAGATAGCGGCTGACGACCGGCGCGGAAACTCTCTCGTTCCGTTCCGCGGCCGAAAGCCAGCAGGAGGCGGCCAGAAGGGGCGGCCTCATTACCAGTCCAGCGCCGCCTGCCCCCTCAGGATCGCGTCGGTCTCCGGCGTGTGCTTGGCGCCGGAGCGGTCGTGGAGGACGAGCGGGGGAAGGAGGCGAAGCGGCGCCTTGCCGGTCTTGATCGCATGGACCAGGACGCGCTTGGCCGGTTCGTCGGCGAAGGGGTGGATGGGGCGGACGGCGAAGGAGCCGGCCTTGTCGCCCAGCAGCGCCAGGAGGTCGGCCAGCCGGTCGGCGCGATGGATGACGACGATGCGGCCGCCCTCACGCACCGCCTTGAGGAGAAAGCCGGTCCAGGCCGCCAGGCCGTCGTCGGCCATCCAGGCGCCGCGCTTGCCCTCGGCCGGGGCGCGCAAGGCCGAGGCGTCGTCGAAGAAGGGCGGGTTCGACACCGCCCAGTCGAATGGCGTCCGTCCGAGCGCGCGGAACCCCGCCGCCACGTCGCCGGTGCGAATCGCCGTGCGGTCGTCGACGCCGTTCAGCCGCGCGTTCTCGCCCGCCAGGGCGGCCATGGCGGGATCGCGCTCCAGCCCTTCCAGAGCGACCCCGGGCCGGCGCGCGGCGATCTGCATCAGCACGGCGCCCGCGCCGCATCCGGCCTCGATCACGCCTTGGCCCGGCGAAGCCGGAACGGCGGCCGCCAGCAAGGCGGCGTCGAGGCCGGCGCGATAGCCGCGGGCCGGTTGGCGCAGGCGCACGCGCCCGTCCAGAAGGCCGTTCTCGACGATCTCCGGATGGGCGACGGGGGGCTGATGCAAGCCTCAATCTCCTTGACCCTCAAGGGGGGGATCACCATTGTGCGCCGCATCGCGATCCGGCAAGCCGCCGTGTCGTCATCGCCTTCCGCGCGCGCCCGCGCGCGCCCTGTGAAAAGAGCCTGTCTTGGACGCTGCCATCGCCGCCGCTCACCGCCCGAAGGGGGATGTCAACGCCCTCGTCCGGCTGGCCGAGACCGACATGGCCGCCGTGGATGCGCTGATCCTCGACCGGATGCAGTCGGACGTGCCGGTCATCCCCAGGCTGGCCGAGCATCTGGTGTCGGCGGGGGGCAAGCGGCTGCGTCCGCTGCTGACCGTGGCCGCGGCGCGGGCGACCGGAGCCGCCGGGGACATCGCCGCGCCGCGCAAGCTGGCCGCCGCGGTCGAGTTCATCCACACCGCCACCCTGCTGCATGACGACATCGTCGATGCATCGGAGCTGCGCCGGGGGAAGGTGGCGGCCCACCTGATCTGGGGCGCCCCCACCAGCGTGCTGGTCGGCGACTTCCTGTTCGCGCGCGCTTTCGAACTGATGGTCGAGACCGATTCGATGCGGGCGCTGGGGATCCTGGCCGAGGCGTCGCGGGTGATCTCCGAGGGCGAGGTGCTGCAGCTGACGCGGGCGCACGACCTGAACCTGGACCAGGACGTCTATCTGCAGATCATCGCCGCCAAGACGGCCGAGCTGTTCGCGGCCGCCGCCGAGGCGGGCGCTGTCGGCGCCGGCGCGGACCCGACGGCGATCAAGGCGCTGCGCGACTACGGCATGGCGCTGGGGATCGCGTTCCAGCTGGCCGACGACGCCCTGGACTATGGCGCCACCACCGACGCGCTGGGCAAGAACGCCGGCGACGACTTCAACGAGGGCAAGGCGACCCTGCCGCTGCTGCTGGGCGCGGCGCGTACGCGCGGGCGCGAGGCGGCGTTCTGGGAGCGGACCATCACCAAGGGCGAACGCACGCCCGAGGACTTCGGCCGCGCGCGCGAACTGATCGTCGGATCCGGCGCGCTGGGGGCGACGCTCGACCTGGCCGGGGACCACGCCGACGCGGCCAAGGCGGCCCTGGCCGTTCTGCCGGCCTCGGACTGGCGCACGGCGCTGGAGGACCTGGCCGACTTCGCGGTCTCTCGCGCGGCTTGACCGACGCGGCCGCACCGACCGAAGGGCTGCTGGACCAGCAGGTCCGGGAAGCCGACCTGGACCGCTGGCTGTCCAGCCGCCTGGTCGCGGACCCGCGCGCGCGCGCCGACCTGATCGCCCTCTACGCCTTCGAGGCCGAGTTGCTGGCCATTCCGACGCGGGTGACGCAGCCGCTGCTGGCCGAGATGCGCTACACCTGGTGGGCGGAGCAGATGGACGGGGTTTTCGCCGGCGTCGCGCGCAAGGGGCATCCGGTCCTGGAGGCCGTGACCGACGTGGTCGCCCGTCACGGACTGGACCGCGCGCCGTTCGACGCCCTGATCGAGGCGCACATCGGCCGCGTTCACGGCGAACCGCACGACCTGGACGCCTTCTACGTCGGCCCGATGCAGACGGCGGTCCAGGTGCTGGCCGGCCCAGGCCATGCGGACAAGGCGGCGGAGGCCGGGCGGGTGCGCGGACTGGCGCAGGTCGGCAAGACCGACGACGCGCGGGCCGCGCGACGAGGCGCCAACGCTGCGCTGAAGGGGCTGCCGACGGCGGCCTTTCCCGCCGTGGCCGCGGCGACCCTGATCCGGGCGGAGGAGCCCGAGGCGGTCAAGCGCCTGAGGCTGGTCTGGGCGACGCTGCGGGGCCGGATCTAGGCCGCGTCCCGCCACGCCTTTAGGCGCTCGATCGCCCGGATGCTCATCAGCCGCTTCTTGGCCCGCCCGCGATCCTTCGGCGCGATGCGCTTGCCCTCTTCGTCCACCCGCGGCGCCTCAAGCGGCGGCAGCAGGCCGTAGTTGATGTTCATCGGCTGGAACTTCGAGCCTTCCAGATGCCCGCCGGTGATGTGCTCGACCAGGGCGCCGATGGCGGTCTCGGGCGGGGGCGGGGCCAGGTCGCGTCCCAGCGCTTGGGCGGCGGCCAGGCGGCCGGTCAGCAGGCCCATGGCGGCGCTCTCGACATAGCCTTCGACCCCCGTCACCTGGCCGGCGAAGCGCAGGCGCGGCATGGCCTTGAGGCGCAGCTGACGGTCCAGCAGCTTGGGCGAGTTCAGGAAGGTGTTGCGGTGCAGGCCGCCCAGGCGCGCGAACTGGGCGTTCTGCAGGCCCGGGATCATGCGGAAGGTCTCGGCCTGCGCCCCGTGCTTCAGCTTGGTCTGGAAGCCGACCAGGTTGAACAGGGTGCCCAGCGCATTGTCCTGGCGCAGCTGGACGATGGCGTGCGGTTTCACCTGCGGGTCGCGCGGATTGGTCAGGCCGACGGGCTTCATCGGGCCGTGGCGCAGGGTCTCGCGGCCGCGCTCGGCCATCACCTCGATCGGCAGGCAACCGTCGAAATAGGGGACGTTCTCCCAGTCCTTGAACTCGGCCTTGGGGCCGGAGAGCAGGGCGTCGATGAAGGCGTCGTACTGGGCCTTGTCCATCGGGCAGTTGACATAGGCGGCGGCGTCCCCGCCCGGGCCTTCCTTGTCGTAGCGCGATTGGCGCCAGGCGATGTCGAAGTCGATGGAATCGGCGTGGACGATGGGGGCGATGGCGTCGAAGAAGCTGAGGCTCTCCTCGCCGGTCGTCTTCAGGATGGCGTCGGCCAGGGCCGGGGAGGTCAGCGGGCCGGTGGCGACGATGACATTGTCCCACTGCTCGGGCGGCAGGCCGGCGATCTCCTCGCGCACGATGGTGACCAGGGGATGGGCTTGCAGTTTCGAGGTCACCGATTGCGAGAAGCCGTCGCGGTCCACCGCCAGGGCGCCGCCGGCGGGCACCATATTGGCGTCGCCGCAGCTCATGATGAGGGAATCGAGCGCGCGCATCTCGGCGTGCAGCAGGCCGACCGCATTGTATTCCCAGTCGTCGGAGCGGAAGGAGTTGGAGCAGACCAGCTCGGCCAGGCCGTCGGTGTGATGCGCGTCGGTCTTCACGCCGGGGACGCCGCGCATCTCGTGCAGGACGACGGGAACGCCGGCCGAGGCGATCTGCCAGGCGGCTTCGGAGCCGGCCAGGCCGCCGCCGATGACGTGGACGGGGGAAACGGAAGCGCAGGAGGAGGTCATGGCGGGGCTTCTAGCGCTCGTCTGGCCGCAAGTCATGATCCCCTGCTATAGCGACGGCGGGTTGGGGATGCGGCATTGAGCCAGACAGGCGGCAAACTGAGGTTGGGCGCGGCGCTGCGGCAGGCGGGGCGCGGCTTCGTGCGGGCGTGGCGCGAGGGGGCGGGAGCGATCGTCCTGTCGGCGCTGGCGTGGAGCGCCTGGCCCTTTCTGCCGACCGCCGTGGCGGCCGTCGCGGGCATGGCGGCCGGGCTGGTGCTGGTCGGGGCCCTGTCGCGCATCGCGGTGTCGACCGACCTGGAGGGCGCGCGGGCGCTGGGGCTTGGCCCCGCGGGACTGCAGTTCGGCGCCACGGAGGCGCGGCTGCTGGCCGCCTTCGCCCTGTGCGGGGTGTTCATGGCGATGATCCTGTCGGTGGCGGCGCTGGTGCTGCTGGCGCTGTTCGGCCTGGCCGGACTGGACGCAGAGGCGATCCGCGCGCGCGACTGGGCCGCGGTCGGGGCGCTGTGGAAGCTGGGGCTGCTGGGCGCGATCATCGCCTTGGCCGCCTATGCGGTCGTCGCCCTGTTCGCGCGGCTGTCCCTGTCCGCGCCGGCGACGGCGGCGGAGGGGCGCATCGTCTCGCTGCAGGCCATGGGATTGACCAAGGCCGGCTTCTGGCCGCTGCTGGCGGGATTGATCGTCACCGCGGCGCCCAAGCTGGCGCTGGTCCTGGCGGCGGGACTGGGGTGGCTGAGAGGCGAGGCGGGCTGGATGATCTGGGCGCTGGTGCTGACCGGCGTCCAGGCGCCGCTGACACTGGCCTTCGCCGGCGCGGCCTATCGCCGGCTGGCGTCGATTTCGCCGCGGGAGAACGCGCATGGCTGACACCTTTTCCATCGGCGAGGCCTTGGCCACGCCCCTTCGCGTCATCCGGCGCCATCCGCTGGCGGTTTTCATCTGGGGGTTGGTCGCGGTCGGCTTCGGACTTGCCTCTTCGGCGATGGTGTTCGGCTCGCTGGCCGATCTGCCGCTGATGGAGGCCGGGAGCGCCGATCCGTCGCCCGAGATGTTCGGGCGGGTCATGGCGCTGCAGGGCCTGTCGATGCTGGCCAATCTGGGCCAACTGGCGCTGGGCGTGATCATCTGGACGGCGACCATGCGGGCGACGCTGAGGATCGGGCGCCCGGACCGTTACTTCTTCATGCGGGCGGGCATGGACGAACTGCGCATCGGGGTGGTCGGCATCGCCCTTTTCTTCGGCGCCTACATCGCCGTGATCATCCTGGTCCTGCTGGGCGTCGCCATCGGCGCGGTGGCCTGGCAGGTCAACGAGGCGCTGGCGATGGTGCTGGGCTTCCTCATGACCCTGGGCCTGATCGCGGCGGTGATCTACGCCATGGCGCGTCTTTCGCTGATCGCCCCGGCGACGCTGATGCTGGAGCGGTTCGCCTTCGTGGAGGGCTGGAACCTGGCCAGGGGGCGGGTCGGATCGCTGCTGGGTCTGCTGGTCTGCACCTGGCTGATCTATATGGCGGTCTATCTGATGATCGGCTTTTTCGTGATCATCGCCTTGTTCGCCAGCGGCGCCTTCGCCCACGTGCAGGCCCTGGGCGAGGCCGTCACCTTCCGCGACATCCTGCCGTCGCCGGGGGCCATCGCCGTCATCGTTCTGGTTCTGGTCGGGCCAGGCGCCTTCCTCTATGGCGCGGTGATGACCCTGCTGTGCGCGCCCTTCGCCTCGGCCTGTCGACAATTGCTCGATGGTTCGCCGCAGGGTGCGCTAGAGTTGTGACGAGTCGTTCAGGAGCCCGCTCATGACCTTTTCCGCCACCGAAGCCGCCTTCGAAGGCTTCCGCGTCGTCCGTCGCAAGCCCGTCCTGGTGCTGCTGTGGGCCGCGGTCTATCTGGCGATGTTCCTGGTCATGTTCGGCGTCGGATCCGGGTCGTTCGCGCGGATCATGACGCTGGCCCAGGCGGTCGAACAATCCGCCGAACCGTCGCTGGAGGACGTCCGGCAGCTGGCCATGGCCTATGTCGGCCTGAGCTGGCTGGCGCCGGTGGGGCTGGTCGTCGCGGCGGTGCTGAGCGCGGCGGTCGCCCGCGCGGTTCTGCGACCCGCCGAGGACGCCTGGGGCTACCTGCGCCTCGGCAAGGACGAACTGCGGGTGATGGCGGTCAGCGTGGTGATCAGCGTGATGCTGGGCCTTGCGAGCGCGATCGGCTTCGTCGTGATCGGCACGATCGCCCACCTGGGCGGCGCATCGGGGCAGGCGGTGATGTTCCTGATCGCCCTGCTGCTTGGTCTGGGTCTGGTCGCGCTGCTGATCTGGGCGGCCGTACGGCTGAGCCTGGCGGTCCCGATGACCCTGGACCGCGGCAGGATCGTCATCCTCGAATCGTTCAAGGCCACGCGCGGACACTTCTGGCCGCTGCTGGGCATGAGCGTGATCGTCTTCATCATGACCATGGTGGTCAGCCTGCTGGGCTCCATCGTGGCCATGCCCATCACCCTGATGACCGGCGGGCTGGAGCGGCTGGCGGTCCTGGACGGCGTGCCGGCCATGGCCATGCTGGGACAGGCCTGGCCGGCGATCCTGGGCTGGTCGGTGGTCAACGCCGTGCTTTCGGCCCTGCAGCTGGCGGTGCTCTACGCTCCGTTCTCGGCGGCGTGGCAAGGCTTGCGCGACGGCTGAGCGTCAAGACCGGGCCCGTCACCCTCGGCGTCTCCCGAGGGTGACTTCATAGGGAATGGGGTGCGAAGCTATGCCGAGGCCTTGGCGCGCGCCTTCTTCCTGGGCGCGTCCAGGGCGGCGACCCGGGCTTTGCGGCGCTGTTCGTGCCGATCCAGCACCTCCTTGAGGTATTTGCCGGTCCAGCTGGCCTTGTTGTCCGCCACCTGTTCGGGCGTGCCGACCGCGACGATCTCGCCGCCGCCGTCGCCGCCCTCGGGGCCGAAGTCCAGCAGATAGTCGGCGACCTTGATGACATCGAGGTTGTGCTCGATCACCACAATGGTGTTGCCGGCCTCGACCAGCTCCTGAAGCACCTCGAGCAGCTTTCTCGTGTCCTCGAAGTGCAGGCCGGTGGTCGGTTCGTCGAGGATGTAGAGGGTGCGGCCGGTGGCGCGCTTGGACAGCTCCTTGGACAGCTTGACCCGCTGGGCCTCGCCGCCGGACAGGGTGGTGGCCGGCTGGCCGACCTTGACGTAGCCCAGGCCCACCCGCTCCAGCGTCAGCATCTTGTCACGGATCGGCGGCACGGCCTTGAAGAAGCTCGCCGCCTCTTCGACCGTCATGTCCAGGACGTCCGAGATCGACTTGCCCTTGAACACGATCTCGAGCGTCTCGCGGTTGTAGCGTTTGCCCTTGCAGACGTCGCAGGTGACGTAGACGTCGGGCAGGAAGTGCATCTCGATCTTGATGACGCCGTCGCCCTGGCAGGCCTCGCAGCGGCCGCCCTTGACGTTGAAGCTGAACCGGCCGGGACCGTAGCCGCGCGCCTTGGACTCCGGCAGGCCGGCGTACCAGTCGCGGATCGGGCCGAAGGCGCCGGTGTAGGTGGCGGGGTTCGAGCGCGGGGTGCGGCCGATCGGCGACTGGTCGATGTCGATGACCTTGTCGAAATGCTCCAGCCCCTCGATGCGATCGAAGGGGGCCGGGGCGTCCGAGGCGTTGTTCAGGCGGCGCGCGGCGGCCTTGTACAGGGTCTCGATGGTGAAGGTCGACTTGCCGCCGCCGGACACGCCGGTGATGCAGGTGAAGACCCCGACGGGGATTTCGCCGGTGACGCTCTTGAGGTTGTTGCCGCTGGCGCCGCTGATCTTGAGCATCCGCTTGCGGTCGATCGGGCGGCGGCCGTCGGCGGGAATCTCGATCTCGCGCTCGCCGGTCAGGTATTTGCCGGTCAGGGAGTTCGGGTTGGCCATGACCTGCTCGGGCGTGCCCTCGGCGCAGACCGTGCCGCCGTGAACACCGGCGGCGGGGCCCATGTCGATGACATAGTCGGCGGTCAGGATGGCTTCCTCGTCATGCTCGACCACCAGGACGGAGTTGCCCAGGTCGCGCAGGCCCTTCAGGCTTTCCAGCAGGCGGGTGTTGTCGCGCTGGTGCAGGCCGATGGAGGGCTCGTCCAGCACATAAAGGACGCCGGTCAGGCCCGAGCCGATCTGCGAGGCCAGGCGGATGCGCTGGCTCTCGCCGCCCGACAGGGTGCCGGAGGACCGCGACAGATTCAGGTAGTCCAGGCCGACGTTGTTGAGGAACCGCAGCCGGTCGGTGATCTCCTTTAGGATGCGCCGCGCGATCTCCATCTGCTTGTCGGTCAGGCTCTGCTCCAGCGTCGAGAACCAGAGGTAGGCCTTGGAGATGGACAGCATGGAGATGTCGGCGATGTCCTCTCCGCCGACCTTGACCGCCAGGGCCTCGGGTTTCAGCCGCTTGCCGCCGCAGGCCTCGCACGGGGTCTCGGACTGGTAGCGGGCCAGTTCCTCGCGGACCCAGGCGCTGTCCGTCTCGCGCCAGCGACGCTCCAGGTTCGGCAGCACGCCCTCGAACGGCTTGGAGACCTCGTACTTGCGGGCGTTGTCGTCGTAGGTGAACTTGATCTTTTCCGACCCGGTTCCGTACAGGATCGCCTTGTGGGCCTGGGCCGGAAGTTCGCGCCACGCCACGTCCATCGAGAAGCCGTAGTGGCGGCTGAGCGACTGCAGCGTCTGGGTGTAGAGCGGCGAGGGGCCGCGCGCCCAGGGGGCGACGGCACCCTTGTGCAGGCTCTTGTCGCGGTCCGGGATCACCAGGTCGGCGTCGAAGGCCAGCTTGACCCCCAGGCCGTCGCAGACCGGACAGGCGCCGAAGGGATTGTTGAACGAGAACAGCCGCGGCTCGATCTCGCTGATGGTGAAGCCGGAGACCGGGCAGGCGAAGCGTTCCGAGAAGACAAGGGTGCGCGGCGCCGTCTCGCCCTCGGCCACGCTGGCCCATTCGGCGGTGGCGATGCCGTCGGCCAGGCCCAGGGCCGTCTGCAGGCTGTCGGCGTAGCGGCCTTCCTGGTCAGGCTTGGTGACGATCCGGTCCACGACGATGTCGATGTCGTGCTTGAACTTCTTGTCCAGGGTCGGCGCTTCGTCGATCGGATAGAACTGGCCGTCGATCTTCAGGCGCTGGAAGCCCTGGCGCTGCCATTCGGCGATCTCCTTCTTGTATTCGCCCTTGCGGCCGCGCACCACCGGCGCCAGCAGCAGGATGCGCTCGCCGTCCGGCAGGGCGACCAGCTTGTCGACCATCTGGCTGATGGTCTGGCTCTCGATCGGCAGGCCGGTGGCGGGCGAATAGGGCACCCCCACGCGCGCCCACAGCAGGCGCATGTAGTCGTGGATCTCGGTGACGGTGCCGACGGTCGAGCGCGGGTTCTTGGAGGTGGTCTTCTGCTCGATCGAGATGGCCGGCGACAGGCCCTCGATCAGGTCGACGTCGGGCTTGCCCATCAGCTCCAGGAACTGGCGGGCGTAGGCCGACAGGCTCTCGACATAGCGGCGCTGGCCCTCGGCGTAGATGGTGTCGAAGGCCAGGGAGGATTTGCCCGAGCCCGACAGGCCGGTCATCACCACCAGCTGTTCGCGCGGGATATCGAGGTCCACGCCCTTGAGATTATGCTCGCGGGCGCCGCGAACGCGGATGAAGTTGTGCTTTTCGGTCATGCTTTCCGGGAACGCGGGGAGGCCCCGGCGGCTCCGGGGCGACGGCGGTATATGGGGATGAATCGCGCGATTTAAGCAAGAACAATGAGGGAACATTGGGGCAGCGCCGTACTTCGTGCGCTGCGGGCGTCATCGACGCCCTGCGTAGGGACTGGTCCTCTCCCTGGACCTCTCGCTCACGCGGCCGTGTTCCCGGCGGGCGCGCGGAAGGGTTGCGGAGCGTCTCCGGAGACGCCATCCTCTGTGTCCTGAGTACTGAGCAAGGAGGCTCGACGATCATGATCATCGCATTGGCAACCGGTTCCGCCCTGTCCGCCATGCTGCTCGTGATCCTCCATGCCAACCAGCCCAAGGCCAAGCGCGTCCGTGTCCGCGCTCGCGACATTCGACAAGGTCGCCGCACGGACGCCTGACGGCGTCACCCTATTCGACAATCTGAGCCTGACGTTCGGGTCCGAAAGGACCGGCGTCGTCGGCCGGAACGGCGCGGGCAAGAGCACCTTGCTGCGCCTGATCTCGGGCGCGCAGCCGCCATCCGAGGGAGCGGTCGTGCGCAACGCCTCCATCGGGGTTCTGGCGCAGCGGGCTGAACCGCAAGCGGGCGAGACCGTGGCGGGCGCCCTGGGCGTCGCGGCGGGCGTGGCCGTCATCGACCGGGTGCTGGCCGGCCGGGGAAGCGCCGACGACCTGGCCGAGGCGGACTGGAGCCTGGAGGCGCGGATCGGCGAGGCGCTGGCGCAGGTCGGACTGCCGGGCCTGACGCTGACGCGGGAGACGGCCGCCCTGAGCGGCGGCGAGCGTACGCGGCTCAGGCTGGCGCGACTGATCATGGACCGGCCGGACCTGATCCTGCTGGACGAGCCGACCAACCATCTGGACGTGGAGGCGCGGGGGCTGGTCGCCGGCCTGCTGGAGCGCTGGACCGGCGGGGCGGTGGTGGTCAGCCACGACCGCGCCCTGCTGCGGCGCATGGACCGGATCATCGAGGTGTCCAGCCTGGGCGTGGCGGTGTTCGGCGGCGGTTACGACCTCTACGCCGAACGCAAGGCCGAGGCGCGCGCGGCCGCGGAGCGCGACCTGGCCGAGGCGGAAAAGGACGCGGCCCGGGCAGGCGCGGAGGCGCAGCGACGGGCGGAGAGCAAGGCCCGCCGGGACGCCGCGGGACGACGCAAGGGCGCGAAGGGCGACATGCCGAAGATCCTGCTGGGCGCGCGGTCCGAGCGGGCTGAGAACAGCGGCGCGCGCGACAATCTGCTGGCGGCGCGTCAGGCTGCGGCGGCCGAAGCGGCCCTGGCGGCGGCGCGCAACCGGGTCGAGCGGGCGAGATCCCTGTCCATACCGATGCCGCCGACGGGCCTGGCGACGGGCCGCCTGGTCCTGGCGTTGCGCGATGTGGAATGGGCGACGCCCGAAGGCAGGCCGGTTCTGGGTCCGGTGAATCTGACGCTGACGGGGCCGAGCCGGGTGGCCGTGACCGGCGCCAACGGGGCGGGCAAGACGACCCTGCTGCGTCTGATCGCCGGCGAACTCGCGCCCACCGCCGGGACGGCCGAACGACCTGTGCGGGCCGTGCTGCTGGACCAGGAGGCGGCGATCCTGGGTGAAGGCGAGACCCTGCTGGAGGCGTGGCTTCGGCTGAACCCGACGGGAACGGTCAATGACGCCCAGGCGGCGCTGGCGCGGTTCCTGTTCCGGAACACGGCGGCGCATCGCAGGGTCGGGGCGTTGTCGGGCGGCGAGCGTCTGAGGGCGGCGCTGGCCTGCGTCATGACCGGCGCCGCGCCGGCGCAGCTGCTGGTCCTGGACGAGCCGACGAACCATCTGGACCTGGAGTCGGTCGAGGCGGTCGAGGCCGCCCTGGCCGCCTATGACGGCGCGCTGGTGACGGTCAGCCACGACGCTGCGTTTCTGGATGCGGTCGGGGTGGAGCGGACGCTGGCGCTGTGAACACCGTCCGATGCAGAGGCCGCGGGGCGCCGAACGCCTGACGCTAGCCCCAGGCCTCGACGGCGCCGCGGCGACGGATCGGGGCGGCGGACGCCAGCTGGGTGCGGGGCTCGGCCTCGGCGCGGCCGAACAGCCACCCCTGGCCGTACTGCACGCCCAGCGCCTGAAGCGCCTTGGCCAGGCTGTCGGTCTCGATCATCTCGGCGATGATCTCGAGCTTCAGCGACTGGCACAGCTCGACGATGCTGTGCAGCAGGGTCCTGGAGCGTTCATCCGTTTCGATGTCGCGGACCAGGCGGCCGTCGATCTTGACCGCGTCGACCGAGAGTTTGCGGATGTAGTCGTAGCACGCCGCCCCGGCGCCGAAGTCGTCGATGCAGACCTTGATGCCGGCTTCGCGCAGCGCGCCGATGCGGCGGTTGGCGGCGTCGAGGTCGGCGACGGCCGCGGTTTCGGTGACCTCGACGATCAGGCGCTTGCGTTCGGCCGCGGCGCCGCTGGTCATGTACAGCAGGTTCTCCACATAGGCGTCATCGCCCAGTGAGCCGCCGGAGACGTTCACGGCCATCTTCAACAGGCCGGCGCCCGGCTGGCGCATGCGCTTCAGGACCTTTTCCGCGACGGCCAGATCGAAGGATTCGATCAGCGCCAACTCCTCGGCCATGCGGATCGCCTCGCCGGGGCCGCTGTTGGCGTTGAAGCGCGCCAGGGCCTCGAAATGGTGCACGGCCCGGGAATCGAGGTGGACGATCGGCTGGTAATGGACCTGGAATTCGCGTGACTTGACCAGGCTGCGGAAGGTCTCGGCGTCACGGAAGGTGCGTTTCAGGGAATCGGCGAAGGCGATCTGGGGGTTGGCCAGGCCGCCGTCCTTCAGGCACCCCTCGATTGCGAAACGCATGGCGCGCAGGACGCAGAGGGTGTCCGAACCCTTGGGCACCTCGGACGCCAGGGTCTGGGCGGCCAGATCGACCCCTTCGGCGCGACCGGCCTCGACGATCTCGGCGGCGATGTCGCGCCGATCGCCCGCCGCGCGCAGGACGGCGAAGCGTTCCGACGTCAGCTGGGCGGCGCTGGAGCCTTCCGCGGCGGCGGACTGAAGCGTGGCCTCGATGCGGCGGTGCATGCGTTCGGCGACGTCGCCCGCGAGATCCTCGAGCCCCTGCACGTCGAGGAAGGCCAAGGCCAGGCCGGCGGTCCCCTCGATGGCGGGGCCCGCCGAGGCCAGGAAGCCCTCTGCATCGGTCAGGGGCGGCGTTTCGAGATCGGCGGCGGCGAAGGCGGGACCTTCATAGCTCAGCGCGCACGATATGGCCGGGGCCAGTTGCGGCAGGACGAAGGCGCGCAAGGTGGCGCGGCGCAGGCGGTCGGGGCCCGCCAGCAGGATCACGGGTATCGGGGGCGTGCGCTGGCCCGCCGTGGCCGCGCGGACGGCCGAGACGACGGAAGCGCCTTCGTGAAGGAGATCGCCCAGCGGCTTGCCGGTCCAGCCCGCCGCGTCCTGGCCCGACACAGGGCCGGCGCCCATGCCAAAGGCGATGGCGCCCTTGGAGTCGATTTCGATCAACGCATCGGCGGATGCGAAGGCAAGACCCAGCAAGCGGACGGTCGTCGTCATGCGCGCATGAATGCACGCCGCCGCTTAAAAAATCGGCAACGCCGTTATCTCCGATGAATGGCGCAGACTCAGGCCTTCTGGTTGAACGCGACGGCGCGGCCGTCACCCTGTGCGGCGCGTCCGTCGGCGGCGTAGGCGGCGGCCGGCGTGCGCGCGGCGGCGACCTCCTGCGCGATGGTGCGCACCAGACCCTCGGAGATGGTGCGTGCGGCGTCAACGGCGCGCGCGTGCCGGTTCAGGATGGCGTCGAAGGCGACGGTCGCCTCGGCCAGCGCCTTGCGATCGGCCAGAGGGGCGTCCGAGATCAGGGCGGGATTGGCCTTCACGTGGGCGGAATCGCGCCGGTAGAGATTGGCCATCTCCTGCGTTTCGGGCAGGCCGGCGGCGATGTCCCGGGGGCGATGCTCCTCGAAGGCCAGGGTCTCGGTCGACAGACGGTCGCCCAGACGACGCGTCAGGTCGATCAGCTGGCGTACACGCGCGCCGGCCAGTTCGGTGTCGGTCATTGCGACTGCTCCTGCATCTTCAGCATCTCGCTCATCACGGAGACGGCCAGGCCGATGCCGCCCGCGGCGACGGTCTTCTTGGCCATTTCGTCCACCATGAAGCTGCGCCAGGTCTGTTCGGCGTGGCCGCCGCCGAAGGGGCCGTCCGTCGAGAGGCCCTCGAACATCGGCTTCATCATCTGGGCCAGGAAGGTCGCCTCGAAGTCGGCGGCGGTCTGGCGGATCTTGTCCTGGGCGGCGCCGGAAATGCGGTCGGCGGCCTGGCCAATTGGCTTGAGCAGGTCGGCGGGCGGGGCGAGGTCGATCATGGTCACATCACCTCGATGTCGGCCTGGAGGGCGCCGGCGGCCTTGATGGCCTGCAGGATGCTGATCATGTCGCGCGGGCTGACGCCTAGGGCGTTCAGACCGTTGACCAGGGTGGACAGGTTGGCGGCGCCGCCGACCAGGCGCATCTGCGTGCCAAGGTCTTCCTCGACGCTGACGCCGGTGTCGGGCACCACGGCGGTCTGGCCCTGGCTGAAGGGGGCGGGCTGGCTGACGAAGGGGCGTTCGTCCACCGAGATGGTCAGATTGCCCTGGGCGATGGCGACCTGGGAGATGCGCACGGCCTCGCCCATGACGATCACGCCGTTGACCTCGTCGATGATGACCTTGGCGGGCGAATCGACCGTGATCGGCAGGTTCTCGATCTGGCTGATGAAGCCGGCCATGCCCATCTGGCCGGGCGCGCGCAGGGCCACGACCGAGCCGTTCTCGGCCAGGGCCGAGCCGGGATAGGCGCTGTTGATCACGCCGGCGACCCGCTGGGCGGTGGTGAAGTCCGGGTTGCGCAGGGTCAGCCGGACCTCGTTCATGTTGGCCAGCTGGAAGCCCGTCTCGCGCTCGACCGTCGCGCCGGAGGCGATGCGGCCGGCGGTCGGCACGCCGCGCGTCACCGACGAGCCGGAAGCGCCCGAGGCCGAGACCGCGCCCGTCTGGATGGAGCCCTGAGCGACGGCGTAAACCTGACCGTCCGCGCCCTGCAGGCTGGTGACCAGAAGCGTGCCGCCCAAAAGGCTCTTGGCGTCGCACATGGACGAGACCGAGACGTCGATGCGCGAGCCCGGCGTGGCGAAGGCCGGCAGGTCCGCCGTCACCATGATGGCGGCCATGTTCTTGGAGTTGGCGTTGGTCCCGCGGATGTTGACGCCCAGCCGCTCGGTCATGCCTTCCAGCGACTGGCGGGTGAAGGGGCAGTTGCGCAGGGAGTCGCCGGTGCCGTTCAGCCCGACCACCAGGCCGTAGCCGACCAGCTGATTGGAGCGGACGCCCTCGACCGCGGCGATGTCCTTGACCCGCGACTGGGCCAGGGCGGGGGTCGCCAGACCGCCGGCGACGGCGGCCAGAGCCAGCGGGGCGATGAGTCGGGCAAGCAGATTTTGCATCGGTGCGAGGTCCATACGCATTTGCCCAACAGGTCTGCGAAGATCGTGCCGTGAAAAAAGGCGTCTGAATTCAAAGGGCGGACAACAGGCGTGGGGCTGCCGTCCGGCAATATTTGCCGTGCCGTTAACCAAACGCTCATTCGGGGATGGGAAGCCTAGCCCATGTCCCGGAGCATCCCATGAAGGTCACCGGCCCCTCTGGTCCCGCCGCCGCCACAAGCGGGCGTTCCGCGCGTCCGACGTCCGGCTTCTCGCTAGGACAGACGGCGCAGGCCGCCGGTCCGGCCTCGGCCGCGCCCAGTGCGGCGGCCGCAGGCGTCGGCGACGTCTCGGCGCTCATGGCGCTGCAGGGCGTCGAAGGGCCGCTGGAGCGGCGCCGTCGCGCGATCCGGCGAGGGGGCGGGCTGCTGGACCGGCTGGAGGAGCTGAAGCTGGCGCTGCTGGGCGGCGAGCCGGATGCGGCGGCGCTGGACCGTCTGGCGCGGTCGTTGCGCGAGGAGCGCCCGCAGGACGAGGACGCCGGTCTGGGCGCGGTTCTGGATCAGATCGACCTCAGGGCCTCGGTCGAATTGGCCAAGGCGGAAATGCGACGCTCGGGCGATTGAGCGGCCGCCAAGCCGGGCAATAAGTCCTTTACAGCGCGAGAGATTTGTCACGGTCCGGGGACCGTCGGCCGAATACCGATCACGGAATCGCGAGCCGCGTTGCCGCGACTCGCCGGGGTGACTATACGGCCCCTACGCCACAGGGGGGCGTGCTTTAAGAGCGTGAGTGCGATGAACGCATTGGCGTCCGTAGTGTCCGAAGAACCGGCGGCCTACCGCCCGTCCGACGACGAGCCGTTCATGAACGAACGGCAGCTTGCGTATTTCAAGAAGAAGCTGCTGAGCTGGAAGGACGACATCCTTCGCGAGTCCCGCGGCACCGTGGTCAATCTGAAGGCTGAGACCGAGAACCACCCCGATCTGGTGGATCGCGCGTCGTCGGAGTCGGATCGGGCGCTGGAACTGCGGACGCGCGACCGCCAGCGCAAGCTGATCTCCAAGATCGACGAGGCGTTGCGGCGGATCGAGGACGGCTCCTACGGCTATTGCGAGGACACCGGCGAGCCGATCGGCCTGGGCCGGCTGGAGGCCCGTCCGACCGCGACCCTGTCGGTCGAGGCGCAGGAACGCCACGAGCGCCGCGAGCGCGTTCACCGCGACGACTGACGCTTTCGGGGCCGTACGCCTTGACTTGGCCGGGTTGCGGCGCGACCTAGCCGCCTCGCTTTCGAGGTCTAGGTCTTCATGTCCGTCAAGGTTCGTTTCGCCCCGTCGCCGACGGGTAAGCTGCACGTCGGCAATGTCCGCACCGCCCTGGTGAACTGGCTGTTCGCGAAGGGGCAGGGCGGATCGTTCGTGCTGCGCATCGACGACACCGACCTGGCGCGTTCCACGCCCGAGTTCGAGCAGGGGATCGAGGACGATCTGACCTGGCTGGGCCTGACCTGGGACGAGCGGTACAACCAGTCCAAGCGGTTCGACCGCTATGAAGAAGCCGCCGAGAAGCTGAAGGCGTCCGGACGGCTGTATCCGGCCTATGAGACGGCCGAGGAACTGGATCGCCGGCGCAAGGTGCAGCTGTCGCGCGGCCTGCCGCCGATCTACGACCGCGCCGCGCTGGACCTGACCGACGAACAGAAGGCCGCCTATGAGGCGGAGGGGCGGCGTCCGCACTGGCGCTTCAAGCTGGACGGCAAGCGCGTGGCCTGGGAAGACCTGGCGCGCGGCCATGCCGAGGTGGACACGGCCTCGATGTCGGACCCGGTGCTGATCCGCGAGGACGGCCTGTTTCTCTACACCCTGCCGTCGGTCGTCGACGACATCGACATGGCGATCACCCACATCATCCGGGGCGAGGACCACGTCACCAACACCGGCGCGCAGATCGAGATCTTCGAGGCGCTGGGCGCGCCGGTCCCCGGTTTCGCCCATATGCCGCTGCTGGTCGGCGCGGACGGCGCGGCGCTGTCCAAGCGTCTGGGCTCGCTGTCGATCAGCGACATGCGCGACCAGGGCTATGAGCCGATCGCCATCACCAGCCACCTGGGCCGGATCGGCACCTCCGATCCGCTGGAAGTCGGCGAGTCGGTTCAGGCGCTGGGCGCCAGTTTCGCCTTCTCCAAGATGGGCCGCTCGCCCGCGCGGTACGACACGGCGGACCTGGACCGGTTGAACGCCCAGGCGCTGCACGGCCTGTCGTATCAGGCGGCGCGGCCGCGACTGGCCGCGGCGGATGCGGATCTGGGCGAAGACTTCTGGAACGTGGTCCGGCCCAACCTCAACAAGTTCGCCGATGTCGTTGAAATGGCGAAGATCGTGAAGGGGCCGGTCACGCCGGTGATCGAGGACGCAGGCTTCGCCGAGGCGGCCCTGCGGCTGCTGCCCGAGACGATCGACGAGACCGCCTGGTCGGCCTGGACCAATGCGGTGAAGGCCGAGACCGGCGCCAAGGGCAAGGCGCTGTTCATGCCGCTGAGGCTGGCGCTTACGGGCCAGCCGCATGGGCCCGACATGGCGGCGATGGCGCCGCTGATCGGCCGTGAGACCATCGTGCGGCGCCTGAAGGGCGAGACGGCCTGACGGCCGTCCGCCGGTCCGTCAGGCGTTGCAGACGGCGATCTGTTCCGCCGTCAAGGCCACGCCCTTCCACGAAAAGGCCGTCACCGGGCCGAGGCGCTGCACGATGCGGCGGCAGGCGCGAGTAGCCGGTTGCTCGGACCCGCCCGAGGCGGTGCAGGTCGCGCCGTCGCAGGTCCAGCGCGCGCCGTCGATGATCAGAGGACGAGCAGGGGCCTTTGCGGCGTCCGCCAGGGTCAGGCTGGTCGGCGCGGCCGTCTGGGCCACGGCCGGGGCCGCCGCGAACAGGGCGGCGGCGAGAACGAGGGCGCGCATGGGATATCTCCGAGGATGACGACCCGCCACACGGCGGTCATGCCCCAATGTCAGTTTTTTTGGAAAACTGTCAATCCCGGCCGCCCACGAATGTGAGCAGTGTTCACTTATCGCAGGTCATGTCGCAAGCGAGGCGCTTCGTCGCGGGCCTGAAGCTGGCTCATCGCCTCGTCGACCGTGTCCGCCACCGTCCACGCCTGCAGGAAGGAGGCCGGCGTCATGCCCTCGGCCACGCTGTGGCGCATCAGCTCGAAGAAGCCGTTCCAGAAGCCGTTGATGTTCAGAAAGACGACCGGCTTGCTGTGGAGATCGAGCCGCTTCCACGACAGCAGCTCGACGATCTCTTCCAGGGTGCCGATCCCGCCGGGGGCGACGACGAAGGCGTCGGACTGGTCGTACATCAACTGCTTGCGCTCGTGCATCGAGGTGACGACGATGGTCTCGACGTCGTCGAACAGGCGCTCGCGGCTGCGCAGGAACGCGGGCATGACGCCCAGCACCCGGCCGCCGGCCTCGTGGGCGGCGCGGGCCGCCGTGCCCATCAGGCCGACGCCGCCGCCGCCG
>NZ_JAYRPA010000085.1:0-15460 GCF_041911375.1 Brevundimonas sp.
CGATCCCGGCCTCGCGCGCCTCTTCCACGATGTAGGAGAGGATGGGCCGGTCGACGACGTTGAGCAGTTCCTTGGGCGTGGTCTTGGTGCCCGGAAGAACCCGGGTGCCGAGGCCCGCGACGGGCAGAACGGCCTTGCGCAGGCGCGCGGGAGTGGGGGTCATGTAGGATCCTGACAGCTGTCCCGCCCCTTCTAGCCGGTGCGGACCGGCGAAAGAAAGGGCGGGACGGCTATCGGTTCCGCATCAGCTGGCGGGGCGCTGCATCGGCGTCATCGCCGACGCCACCGCGCGCTGGGCGGTCAGCTGGTCTTGCGGCAGCGGGATCAGGCCGCGGTCCTGAAGATAGCCGCCGCGACCGGCGGCGCCTTCCGACAGGAACTCCTGCACGAACTGCTGCAGTCCCGGCGTCACGCCGATGTGGGCCTTCTTCACATAGATGTAGAGGCTGCGCGACAGGGGATAGGAGCCGTCGGCGATGGTGTCGGCGTTGGGTTCGACCCCGTCGATCGTCTCGGCCTTCACCGTGTCGAGGTTCTGCTCCAGGAAAGAGAAGCCGAACACGCCCAGCGAGCCCGGCGTGCGGGTCAGGGTCTGGACGATGGCGTTGTCGTTCTCGCCCGAGTCGATCCAGGCGCCGTCCTCGCGCAGGGTGTGGGCGATGGCCTCGAAGCGGTCCTCGTCGCTTTCGGCCACGGCGGCGGCGGCCGGCACCAGCTTGGCGCCGGGCGTCATGCCCAGTTCCAGGAAGGCGTCGCGCGTGCCCGAGGTCGGCGGCGGGCCATAGACCTGGATGCGCTGGTTCGGCAGGGCGGCGTTGACCTGGTTCCAGGTCGTGGCCGGGTTGGCGACGAACTGGCCGCCGGCGCCGGGCACTTCCTTGGCCAGGCCTTCGTAGATGTCGTTCAGTTCGAAGTTGAAGCTGGTGCCGCTGCGCGCCGTGGCGATGACGATGCCGTCGAAGCCGATCTTCAGCTCGACGATCTCGGTGACGCCGTTCTTCTGGCACAGGTCGAACTCTGACGCCTTCATCGGGCGCGAGGCGTTGGCGATGTCCGGAGTGGTGGGGCCGACGCCCTGGCAGAAGGCCTGGATGCCGCCGCCGGTCCCCAGCGACTCGACGCGGGGCGCCGCGCCGCCGGAGGCGCGGGCGAAGGTTTCGGCCACGCGCGTGGCGAACGGGAAGACCGTGGACGATCCGGCCGACCAGATGCCGGCGCGGGCGCCGCCGCCGGACGCGCCGCCGCCGTTGTCGCCGCAGGCTGCGAGGGCCATCAGGGAAAGGGCCGAGACGGCCGTGATGAGCGCGCGTTTCATGAGACGGTTCCTTCTGTGAACGACCCGTTTAATGGAGCTTTGTGACAGTTCGGCGAGGCCGCCCTCAGAGCAGGCGCTTGCGCATCACCTGGGACAGGGTGTCGATCAGGGTCACGGCGACCACGATGACGATGGCGATGGCGGCGACGCGGCTGTAGTCGAAGGCCTGGATGCTTTCGAACAGGGTCTGGCCGATGCCGCCCGCGCCGATCAGGCCCAGCACGGTGGCCGCGCGGCTGTTCGATTCGAAGCGGTACAGGGCGAACGAGGTCCACAGCGGCGCCACCTGGGGGAAGACGCCCCAGACGATCTCGTGCAGCTGGCCGGCGCCGGTGGCGCGCACGCCCTCGACGGGGCCCTTGTCGATCGACTCGACGGCTTCCGAAAACAGCTTGGCCAGGACCCCGCCGGTGTTCAGCGCCAGGGCCAGCACCCCCGCCAGCGGACCCAGGCCGACGGCGACGATGAACAGGGTGGCGATGACCAGGTCGGGAATCGAGCGGAGCAGGTCCATGACGCGGCGCACGATGAAGACCAGCCAGCCCGGCGCGATGTTGCGCGACGCCATCAGGCTGAGCGGCAGGGCCAGGAAGACGGCCAGGAAGGTGCCCCACAGGGCGATCTGCACCGTCAGCCACATCTGGCCGGCCAGGCTGGCCGTGGGCTCGCTGAAGATCGTCTTGAACGAGGTCCAGGCGTCCCCGGGGGGGAAGATGGCGTCCCAGTCGGGCCGCAGCAGTTCGGCGCCGTAGGTCGAGATGTTCTCCGAGCCCGAGAACAGGCGCGGCAGGTTCTGCATGTCCACCTTGCCGAAGCTGGCGATCAGCACCACCGCAAGACCGCCCCACAGCAGGACGTCGAACGCCAGGGCCGACGCCGAGCGCCGGGGCGGGTTCGGGATCGCGGTCGGCGCCACGCCGCCCTTGGCGGCCATGTCGACGCGGGCTTCGGTCAAGGCTGCACCTCACGCTTGGCGCGAAGAGCCGCCAGTTCACGCTCGGCGGCGGCGACGCCGGCCTGGTCGTTCTTGGTCCGAGCCTCGGCCAGTTTCTGGTCGGCCACCATCTCGCGAACCGGATCGAGATAGGCGTCGTCGGCGGCGCGGAACATCGAATAGTTCAGCCCGGCCAGCACTTCGCGCTGGCGCTCGGCCTCGGCGCCTTCGCCCTGGCCGTAGGTCAGGAAGAAGCTGCGGATCTTCTCCTTCAGCGCCGGGTCCAGGTCTTCGCGGATCGCGATGCCGGATTCCGGGATCGGGGGCGACTGCCAGATTTCCTCGATCTGCTCTGCCAGGCGGGGGTTCTCGCGGCGCATGAAGATGGTGTTGACCGAATTGGAGGTCGCCACGTCCACCACGCCGGTCGCCACGGCGAAGGCGTTGGCCTGGTGGTTGGCCGAGCGCACGGTCGAGAAGCACTGGGCCGGCACGACGCCGCGCGGATTGAACAGGAAGGTCAGCGGCGCCAGCGTGCCCGAGGTCGACTGGGCGTCGCCGATGCCGAAGCTGTAGCGCTTTCCGCACGCCATGACGTCGTCCAGCGTGATGCCCGAGCCCTTTCGCACGATCAGGGTCGAGGTGTAGCTGTCGCGGCCTTCCGGATCGACGATGCGGGCGATGACCTCGGCCTGCGAACGGTCCACCGCTTCCAGCAGGGGCTTGGCCGACAGCCAGCCGACCTGGGTCTGGTTGAAGCGCATCGCCTCGATCAGGACGTTGTAGTTGCCGGCGAAGAAGGGCTTCACCGGCACGCCGATCGCCTTGGACATGTCGTCCAGCAGCGGTTGCCACAGCGGGCCAGACGAGGCCTGCCCCTCGGCCGACAGGATGGAGAAGGTGATCTCGGACGGCGTGGCGCCCGAGGCCTTCTTCTCGTCGCCGCCGCCGCACGAGGCCAGGCCCGTCAGCAGCAGTGCGGCGCCGGCGGCCGCGAACAGGCGGCGGGAGACTTTCCCGGCCGTGGAATTAAGGGACAGGCTCATGCCTTGGTCTCCCAGAACGCGTCCTCGAATTCAGGACCGTAGATGTCGATCAGGCGCGATTGGTCCAGCGCCGTGGAGGGGCCGTCATAGACCACCTTGCCGCCTTGCAGGGCGATGACCCGGTCGCAGTAGCGGATGGCGTAGTCGACCTGGTGCAGGGTGACGATCACGCCCATGCCGTCGCGCTTGTTCAGCTCGACCAGCAGCTCCATCACCTTGCGGGCCGAGACGGGGTCCAGCGAGGCGACGGGTTCGTCGGCCAGGATGGCCCGGGCGCCCTGAACGATGGCGCGGGCGATGGCGCCGCGCTGCTGCTGGCCGCCCGACAGGGTGTTGGCCCGCTGGCCGGCGTAGTCCGACACGCCGACGCGGTGCAGGGCGGCCATGGCCTTGTCCTTGTCCGCCTGGGGCCAGACGCCCAGCAGCCCCTTCCACGCCGGCAGGCGGCCCAGGGCGCCCAGCATGACGTTGGAGAACAGGCTGAGGCGGCCGACCAGGTTGAACTGCTGGAAGATCATGCCCAGCTTGCCGCGCGCACGACGCACCGAGCCGGTGACGCGGCCGTCCTTCTGCACCGTGTCGCCGAAGACTGCGATGGTTCCCTTGCCGCCGTCGATCGACTGCAGGCCGGTGATGGAGCGGAGAAGCGTCGATTTGCCGGAGCCCGACGGCCCGATCAGGGCGACCATCTCGCCGGAGGCGACCTCGATCGAGACGCCGTCCAGCGCCTTTCGCGATCCGAAGGTCTTCGACACGTCGCGCGCCGAGACGAGCCCGGGAGCGGCGGCGGCTGCGGATGAACTCATGAACTCGCTGGAGAGGTTGTGGCGAAGGGGCGCCGCAATACGCGGAAACGGCGTTTGGGCAACTCCTAATCGCATGGACCGGACGATTTCGTCCAGTCTCGTCTCCCGCTCAGGCGGCGGACGGGGCGTCCGGTCCGATGGCGACGACGCGCGCCAGATCGGCGGCGATGGGCAGGTCGCGCCGCGCGCGTTCCAGCGACTCGGCGGCCAACGCCTGGGCCGGGGCGGCCAGGGCGTCCAGTCGGGCCAGCGACAAAAGGCCCTTTCTCAGGCGGATCGCCACCGCGACATCTGCGGATCCATAGCGGGCGATGGGGCCGAAGACGTCATCCAGCAGGTCCGCCTCGAAGACCGAGGGCGCCAGCAGCCGGTCGCATCGCGGCGCGTCCGGCCGGGGGCGGGTCGCCCACTCCTCCAGCAGCCGCACCCCCGAGCCGATGACCTGGATCGCCGTGCCGGGATCGTTGATCCCCGCCGACAGCGCCTTGGCGGCGATCTCGCCCAGCACGATCAAGCCGAAGCGCGGGTCCTGGTCGTAGGACCGGGAATCCCCGATCGCGAAGGCGGATCGGAACGCGCCTTGCGCCTCGTCGTCGCAGTGCGGCAGATCGACCCGGGCCAGAACCTCGCCGCGCCGCACGAAGGCGCCCGGCGCCGCCACGATCTGGACCCGGCAGTCATGATCCTCGGCCACGGCCTGGAGGTGGTCCGGATCGACGTTCTGCACATAGCCCGTGGCGTCCGAGGTCACGTCGACCGCGACGTCCAGTCGGCCCGCGCGCCCGCCCAGCCAGGGATTGTCGCGTCGCTGGCCCAGCGCCCGTCGCGCCTCGGATTCGACCAGGTCGACCATGTGGCCGACCCGCGCCAGGCTGGACAGGCGGTTGATCCACGCCAGCAGGCGGAAGGCGACCAGGCCGACGACCGCCAGGCTGAACAGGAACAGGATCGCCCGGCCTTCCTGTCCGTAATAGTGCGCGTTGATCGCGGTCACCGAGACGATGGCGTAAAGGAAGGCGCCGACGAACGTGGCCAGCGACTTCTGGGTCTCGCCGTCGCTGGTGACCAGGGCCGCGACCCGCGGACTGGCCGCGCTGGACACCGAGGTGTAGGCGGTGACCATGGCCCCGACCGAAAAGGTCGCCACCCCCAGCAGGCTGGAGGCGAGCACGGTCAGGACGGACTCCACCGACTGCCCGCCCAGCCGCTCGGCCATGTCGTCGGGACCCAGGGCGCCAGCAGCACCGCCAGCAGGGACGCGGCCAGGCCCAGCCCCGCATAGGCCGAGGCCCGCACCCAGAGCTGACGCCTGAGACGGCGCCAGAAGAACAGCCAACGGTTCATGAATCCTCCGGGCCCTGAACGAAGCTGAGCCGTGGAGGTTGCGCGTGGGGCCGCGTTCGCCGCCGCCACCAAAAAACCGCTTTACATGACAGCGGGATGCCCCCATATCGCGCCTTCCGGCGGACCCCGTAGGTCTAACCGTTACGCGCTGCTAACGCCGGTCTGGGTTAACAATCAACAGGGGGTTACGTGAATTGCGCACGTACCAGCTTCCCCTGGACCTGGTCCGTGAGCGGCCTCCTGAACGTCCCGTCGCACTCGTGCGTCCGCGTTCGGTTTCCGTAGCGGCGCGCTGGTTCCAGGATAATCTGAAAGCCGACGTCTTCTACGCCGTGAAGGCGAATCCGTCGCGTTGGGTCATCGAAACGCTGGTCGAAGCCGGCGTGCGCGGCTTCGACGTGGCGTCGCTGGCCGAGATCGAGCTCGTCCGCTCGGTCACGACCGACGCGCGTCTGGCCTTCATGCACCCGGTCAAGAGCCGGGCGGCCATCACCAAGGCCTATTTCGACCATGGCGTGCGCACCTTCTCGCTGGACTGCGTGGAGGAGCTGAACAAGATCCTCGACGCCACCGGCGGCGCGGACGACCTGAACCTGGTCGTGCGCATGGCGGTCTCGGCCGACGGCGCGGCCTATACGCTGTCGGGCAAGTTCGGCGTGTCCTCGGACCAGGCCCCGGCCCTGCTGCTGGCGACCCGCCAGGCGGTGAAGGACGGCCTGATGGGCGTCAGCTTCCACGTCGGGTCCCAGTGCATGCGCCCGACCGCCTACCAGGCGGCCATGGCCCAGATCGGCCGTTCGATCAGCCGCGCGGGCGTGATCGTCGACATCGTCGATGTCGGCGGCGGCTTCCCGTCGGTCTATCCGGGCATGGTCCCGCCGGACATGAGCGAATACGCCGACGCCATCCACCGCGGCTTCGCCGAGATGCCGGTTTCGGAAACGACCGAGCTGTGGTGCGAACCCGGCCGGGCGCTCGTGGCCGAAAGCTCCTCGGTGCTGGCCCGTGTGGACCTGCGCAAGGGCGACGCCCTGTATCTGAACGACGGCTCCTACGGCTCGCTGTTCGACGCGACCCACTCGCGCTGGCCCTTCCCGACCAAGCTGGTCCGGGACGGCGGCAGCGCCGGCGAGTTGAAGGCGTTCCAGTTCTACGGTCCGACCTGCGATTCCATCGACCACATGCCGGGCCCGTTCTGGCTGCCGGCCGACATTCGCGAAGGCGACTATATCGAGATCGGCATGCTGGGCGCCTATGGCGTGGCCATGACGACGGGCTTCAACGGCTATGGCGAACATGACGTCGCCGCGGTCGAGGACGCCCCGATGGCTTCGCTCTATGGCCTGGCGCCGCGCTCCATTCCGACCGTGCGCACCACGGCGGAGGAGACCGCCCGCAAGGTCGTGCGCTTGTCACGTCCCAAGGGTAAGGCCGGCCAGCGCAAACGCCGGAAGTAACCTCGCATTGCGTCGCCCCCGGGAACCGTTCCGGGGGTGACGGTCTATCAGGACCGTCGGTCGCTCCGTCCCGACGGTCCCGTTGTTTCCGACGGGCGCTCAAATCAAAGGGAAACCTCCGAAATGAACGCTCCCGTTCAATCGAACACCAAGGCCCAGCTGCTGCAGAACGTCGTCGAGCACGTCGACATCACCAGCTTCGACGCCCGGCCGATCATCGACTCGATGCGCAAGATGTCGTTCTCGTCGCGCGACACCGCCCGCGCCGCCGACATCTTCAACATGGCGCTGGAGGACCAGGACTGCTCGCCGTGGCTGATCCTGGCCGGTTCGACCTCGGCCGGCGGCTGCATGCACGTGTACCGCGACATGGTGAAGTTCGGCATGATCGACGCCGTGGTCGCCACCGGCGCCTCGATCGTCGACATGGATTTCTTCGAGGCCCTGGGCTTCAAGCACTATCAGGCCGCCGGCGAGGTGGACGACAACGTCCTGCGCGACAACTACATCGACCGGATCTACGACACCTACATCGACGAGGAAGAGCTCCAGGCCTGCGACCACACGATTCTCGAGATCGCCAACCGTCTGGAGCCGCGCGGCTATTCCAGCCGTGAGTTCATCTGGGAGATGGGCAAGTGGCTGTCGGAGGGCAACGCCAAGAAGGAAGGCAGCCTGATCCAGACCGCCTATGAGATGGGCGTGCCGATCTTCTGCCCGGCGTTCGTGGACTCCTCGGCCGGCTTCGGCCTGGTCAAGCACCAGAAGGAGCGGGCCGCTGCTGGCCAGCCCTACATGATGCTGGACGCCATCGCCGACTTCCGCGAACTGACCGACATCAAGATCGCCGCGGGCGTTACCGGCCTGTTCATGGTCGGCGGCGGGGTGCCGAAGAACTTCGCCCAGGACACCGTCGTCTGCGCCGAGATCCTGGGGATCGAGGCCGAGATGCACCGCTATGCGGTTCAGATCACGGTCGCCGACGTCCGCGACGGCGCCTGCTCGTCCTCGACGCTGAAGGAAGCCGCGTCGTGGGGCAAGGTGCAGACCACCCACGAGCAGATGGTGTTCGCCGAGGCCACCACCGTCGTGCCGCTGATCGGCTCGGACGCCTACCACCGCGCCGCCTGGAAGAACCGCACGCCGCGCCGCTGGCAGAAGCTGTTCGAAAAGGCCTGAGCCTAATCTCTTGGTCCCTTCTCCCCACGGGGGAGAAGGTGGCCGGCGGAGCCGGTCGGATGAGGGGATTGTCTCCGCCCCTCCGCATGTCGCCGTATGGCCTCCAGCACCACCGCGGGGTTCCTCGAAAAGTCCGCGTTCCGGAAGCGCAGCACCGTATAGCCCGCGATACGCAGCCGCTCATCCCGCGCCGCGTCCCGAGCCCCGTGCAGGTCATGCACCCCGCCGTCCAGCTCGAGGATCAGCCTGATCTCATGGCAGGCGAAATCGGCGATGGCGCCTGCGACTGGCGCCTGACGGCGGAACTTCAGGTCGTCCAGTCGCCGATTGCGCAGCATCGACCACAGGATCGCCTCCGCGCCGGTCATGACGGCGCGAAGACGTCTCGACTGCCTGGTGCTTCTCGGCGACTGCCACATCCGCGTCCGGCGCCCCCTCATCCGACCCGCTCCGCGGGCCACCTTCTCCCCCGAGGGGAGAAGGATCAAGCGCGCGTCGCGCCCGGCTTCCACTTCACGTCGCCGGCCCCGTTGGCGTTGGCTCGGCGGGCGGCGACGAACAGGTGGTCGGACAGGCGGTTGAGGTATTTCACCGCCTCGGGGTTCACCGCCTCGCCGGACTCCATCAGCCCAATGGCCTCGCGTTCGGCGCGGCGGCAGACGGTGCGCGCCAGGTGCAGGTGCGCCGACAGGGGAGACCCCCCCGGCAGGATGAAGCTGTCCAGCGCCTTGAGGCTTTCGTTCATCCAGTCGATCTCGGATTCCAGCCGCTCGGTCTGGCTTTCGACGATGCGCAGCGCCTCCCAGGCGGGCGGCGGCTCCAGCGGCGTGGCCAGATCGGCGCCCAGGTCGAACAGCTCGTTCTGGATCCGGCCCAGCATGGCGTCGATCCGGTCGTTCTGGCCGCTGTTCAGCCGCGCCACGCCCAGCACAGCGTTCAACTCGTCCACCGTGCCATAGGCGGCGACCCGCGGGTCCGTCTTGGACACCGACGCCCCGGACGCCAGACGGGTGCGGCCGTCGTCGCCGGTGCGGGTGTAGATCTTGTTCAGCACCACCATCAGCCGTGGCTCGTCGCTTTCCACAGCATGCCGGCGACCAGCACCAGCACCGCCACCGCCTGCAGGCCGACCCGCAGCCGCATCAGGCGGTTCGAGTTCGACCGCGCATAGGCGCCGCCCCGAAACAGCGAATACAGGCCAAAGCCCAGGGTGATGCTGACGGCGGCGACGGCGATCAGGACCAGGATGTCGAACATCTGCATGCCCCTGTCTTAATCCTCTGGCCGACCGCGCGCCAGCCGCCCGGCCAGGGGTGCGACCCTTGCGTCAACCCGCGCGTCGACAATCTGCTGGGTCGCGACGTCTCAACCGATGACGCCGAGTCTCGCGATCCGGGCGGCAACGGTGATTACCGGGCGTGGACGGGGCGCTCTTCTTCGATCGCTACAACAACAAGGACAAAGGACGCAGCTTCTGGGGCGGCCTGAACCCCCGGTTCTGATCCGGATCTTGCGCGAAACGCTGATCATCGCAGCTAAGCCGTTGGTCATCTTTGTGTGACAGGGTGCCTCATCCGAGGAAAGCCTCATGACCGATCGCGCCGTCCGAAATCTGGAACATCTCCGCGGCTCAGCCTCCACCGCCCGCGTGCTGAACCTGCTGCGCGTCTGGGAGGAGAATGGCGACAGCCGCTCCGACGGCGCCGTGCGCAACCCCGACTGGGCCGCGCGCCCGATCTTTCGCACCGCCGCCCTGAACCGAGCGTTGATCATCAAGCACCGGCTGCGCCGCAACGAGTTCGATCTGTTTACCGGCCGGCGGCAGGTGGCGACCAAGATCGTCATCCCCATCGAGGACAGCGATCTGAAGACCGGCGGCCGCTACGTCTTCGTCAACCAGATCGGCTTCGAACGGTCGATGATGGAGGCCTTCGGCGTCCCGGCGACCCATCCCGACATCGAGACGCTGCGACTGATCGACCGGCTGCCGTCGCTTGACCCCTTCCTGCTGCGCGAACAGCTGAGGCGCGGCGGGCTGGACCCCGCGCCCTGCTACTTCTCCATCAGCGACGGCGACCTGGTGCGGATGACCGCCTTTGTGCGCAGCGAGATCGAACCGCTGGTGACGCTCAGCCTGGGCGGGGAAGGCGTGACCGGGACCCAGGATTCGGCCTCCCGCATGGCGTCCAAGATCCTGTCCAACACGCCCGGCAACCAGCTGGACGCGCTGCGCCTGACGCTGCGCCTGGCGCCGGAGCAGTACGAGGAGGGCGTCTTCTGCTGGAAAGGCTTCCTCTACTACAAGTGGACGCTGGGGGCGCTGCTGTGCGACGTCGCCGCGGTGGCCGAGGCCGTGCGCACCATCCGCCCGGTCGGCAAGGTCGATTCCCAGGCCAAGGAATATCTGACGCGCGGCCGCAGCGTGCTGCGCAGCCGCATCATCAAGACCTGCGACGAGGTCAGCCGCACCCTGCGCGTCTATGACGACGCCTACGCCAAGCTGACCCAGGAGGGGCGGCCCATCGCCTTCCGCGACTTCCTGCTGGACGCGCCGTCGATGTTCTCGCGCCTGGGCGACCAGCTGGGCGCGGTCCAGCACATCGTCAGCTACTGGCGCTTCCGCTTCGGCCCCGGCGCCCCGGCCGTGAACGTCGAAGAGCTGATGGACATCTTCATGGACTTCGAGACCGGCCTGCTGGGTCGCGGCGAGACGGCCGACATGGTCGGCACCCTGGCCGCCTAGAGCGAGATCGGTCCGCCTCAGCCGATCACGCTCTACGCCTTGCGGCGCAGGGTGACGTAGAAGGCGCCGTTCCCGCCGTGACGCTGGTGGGCGACCGTATAGCCCGAGACGATCGTGCGCAGCGCCGGCGCGTGCATCCACTCGGCGAAGGACGCGCGGATCACCCCGCCGCCCAGCCGTCCCTGTCCGGTGATCACCAGCACGGCCCGCATGCCGCGCGCCTGGCACGCGGTCAGAAAGCCGCGCAACTGGTCCTCGGCCTCGAACCGGCCGAAGCCGTGCAGGTCGATGCGCGCCTCGATCGGATCGCGTTCGCGCGTCAGGCGGCGCTTGCGGTTCGGTTCGACATCCTCAGGCGGAGCGGCCTTGCGAGGCGAGGGCTTCGACGGCGCGGGCGAAGGGGTCGGGGGCGCGCGTCGCTGCGTCGTACGGGGCGGGACGAGTTCGCGCCTGGCGGTCCTCGTCTGATCGGTCGCCTCAGACCGGGCCGGCGCCCCCGGGTCTTCGACCGGGCCGGCGACCAGCTGAACGCGGGGCGGCTTGCGTTTGCGGGGCGGGGTGACGGTCCCGGTCACGCGCTGCCACAGGCGGCGGTCGTCCGGGCTCAGGCCGTCATCGGGGGACGCGGGCGGCCGGCGCTTCATTCCGCATCGTCGTCGAACGCCTCGGCCGGGCCGGGCTCGTGAACCAGCAGGTCGCCGGGCTGGCACTCCAGCTCGCGGCACAGGGCGTCCAGGGTGGAGAAGCGCACCGCGCGCGCCTTGCCGGTCTTGAGGATCGACAGGTTCGCCACCGTCACCCCGACCCGGTCAGCGAGCTCGGTCAGCGACATGCGGCGTTCGACGAGGACGCGATCGAGCTGGACGCGAATAGCCATGCGATAGTCCCTACCGGAAACGGCTCAGATCGTCAGTTCGGATTCGCGGCGAAGGCGCGCGCCTTCGCGGAACACCTCCGCCAGCACGAAGACGATCAGTACGGAAAAGATCGGCGTCAGCAGTTCGCCGATCCCCTGCGGCTCCATGACGCCGGGGGCCAGGCGCGCCGCGACGAAGCTCTGGGCCGCCCACACGCCGCCGGTCACGACGGCCAGGATCAGCCCGATCTGGCGCAGGCGGCGCACGTTCTGGGGATGAAAGGGATCGCCGATGGTCAGGGTGCGGAAGATGCGGCGCAGGCTGCGCAAGATCAGCATGAAGCCCCCGAAATAGGCCGTCACGGCCCCCAGGCCGAACAGCAGCAGCATCCGCGTCAGGGGCAGCTGGCGGCCGCCGGAATCGCCGCTGACGGTGACGTTCACATTGTCCAGCGGAATGAAGACGGCGGCGATCAGAAGCAGCACGAGGACGCCGGTGATCAGGGCCAGCAGCACATAGGCGACGTCCAGGGCGATCTTCAGCACGCTGGAGACGGAGCCGGGCCCCAGGCCACGGACGGACGACAGAAAGTCGGGGTTGTGCGCTCCGGCGGGCTTCGGCGTCGATCGCAACGTCGGCAGGCGCATGGAAGATCGGCCTTTCAGGCCGGAAGGAAGGGCGCGAGGGCCGCGCGGGGTCCGGCGAACCCGCACGCGGCTCCATACATCGCGGTCTTCATCGAGATCGTCAAAGCTCTCTTGATCGAAACTGAGGTACGCTTCAGTGAGGCGATCAGAAAGCCTGGACCAGGATGGCGACCAGGGCGGTCGGCAGGGCGGCGATCAGAACCGTGCTGACGAAAGCAGCGCCGACCTTGTCCAGCCACATCGAGGTGTTCATCGTATGCATCGTATTTCTCCGTTGATCCTGAAGGGACGATTTTCGCCCCGTTGATTTGTTTGTCCGCATGATGTTTTCCGATTTCTCGGAAAGTCCGGAACGTTGCGGCCCCGTTCCTGATGTTCACAAGATAGGCTGTGCCCAGCGGAAAATCACGTTACATATCGTTTAACGATATTAAACTTTGGCAATGGACTGTTTCAGGGGCGTGATCGTCGATGAATCTCAGGCTTATCAAGGGGATGCGGATCGTCGCCGCCACCCATAATCCCGGCAAGGCGCGCGAGATCGAGGCGCTGCTGGATGGAGATTACCGGATCGTCACCGCCGGCGAGCTGAACCTGCCCGAACCGGACGAGACCGAGAGCACCTTCGTCGGCAACGCCATGCTGAAGGCGCGCCATGCGGCCCTGCTGTCGGGCGAGGTTTCGCTGGCCGACGATTCCGGGCTCTCGGTCGCGGCCCTGGACGGCGCGCCGGGCATCTTCTCCGCGCGCTGGGCCGGACCGTCCAAGGATTTCGCCGTCGCCATGAAGAAGGTCGAGGACCGGCTGGACGAAATCGGCTCCACCGACCGTCGCGCCTGGTTCACCTCGGCCTTGGCCGTGGCCTGGCCGGACGGGCCCTGCGTCGTGGTCGAGGGCGTGGTCCACGGCGAACTGACCTTCCCGCCGCGCGGCGCGCGGGGCTTCGGCTACGATCCGATCTTCATCCCCGAGGGCCAGACCCTGACCTATGGCGAGCTGGAACCCGCCGTGAAGGAGGCCGACAGCCACCGCACGCGCGCCTTCATGAAGCTGAAGGCGGCGCTGATTGACTGATCCCCTCGATCCGGGGACGGACGTCGGCCTCTATGTCCACTGGCCCTATTGTTCGCGCATCTGCCCGTACTGCGACTTCAACGTGGTGCGCGACCGGGGCCGGGGCGAGGAGCAGGCGGCGCTGGCCGAGGCCATCTTAGCCGACCTGGAGGCGCAGGCGGCTTTGACGGGTCCGCGCCGCCTGGCCTCCATCTTCTTCGGAGGCGGCACGCCGTCGCTGATGGACCCGGCCGCCGTCGCGGCCGTCATCGCTCGCGCCCGGACGCTGTTCCCGCCGCGCGGCGACATCGAGATCACCCTGGAGGCCAATCCCACCGACGCGGAGGCCGGCCGCTTCGCCGCCCTGGCCGAGGCCGGCGTCAACCGGCTATCGATGGGGGTGCAGGCGCTGGACGACGCCTCCCTGGCCAGTCTGGGGCGCAACCATTCGGCGGCCGAGGCCCTGCGCGCCGTGGAGCTGGCCGGGCGGCTTTTCCCCCGCCTGTCGATCGACCTGATCTACGCCCGACCCGGCCAGACCCCCGACGCCTGGGCGCGGGAGCTGACGGCCGCCCTGGCCCTGGGGTTCGAGCATGTCTCGCCCTATCAGCTGACCATCGAGGCCGAGACCGCCTTCGGTCGCGCGCTGCGGCGCGGAACGCTGGTCCCCCCCGATGAGGACGGCGCCGCGGCCCTGTACGAGACCACCCAGGCCGTGCTGGGCGCGGCCGGGTTCGACGCCTATGAGGTCTCCAACCACGCCCGGAACGCGGCCGCCCGCTCGGCGCACAATCTCCACGTCTGGCGCGGGGGCGACTATCTGGGCCTGGGACCCGGGGCGCATGGGCGGCTGACGCTGGACGGCCTTCGCACCGCCACGGTCGCCCATCGCCGGATCGCCGACTATGTCTCCGGCGTCGCCTCGGGCGCGCCCTGGTCGGACCGCGAGGCCCTGTCGCCGCGGGACGCGGCCGAGGAACGGCTGCTGCTCGGCCTGCGCACCACGGAGGGGGCGCCCGCCGCCCTGCTGGGGCCCCTGGACCTGTCTGGCGAGGATGGGCCGGTCGCGGACCTGGTCGCCGAGGGCTTTCTGACGATGCGCGCCGGCCGGCTGATCGCGACGCCCAGGGGCCGGCCCGTGCTGGACGGCGTGCTGAAGGCCCTTTTGACCTAGAGCGAAATCCGCCTAGCCCTTGCGCAGGCCCAGCATGCCCAGCCAACCGCCGCTGGTCAGCAGCGCCACGTCGAGCAGGGCCAGGGCCAGCGGCGTCGAGGCGGGGGCGGCGATGAAGCGCGGCGCCCAGCGCGGGCCGAACTTGGACTTGTAGCTGCGCAGACCCTGGAAGCCGTACAGCGCCCCGCCCTCTTCGAACACCAGGGCGCCGACGCGGGCGAAGACCGGCGCCAGCCGCCGGTCCTCCAGCCCCGCCAGCGGCGCCATGCCCAGGTCGAACCGCGCGATCCCTTCCGCCTTGGCCCACTGGATGCAGCGCGTGAACAGATAATCCATCACACCGTGCGGCGCCTGGGGACTGTAGCGCATCAGGTCGACCGCCGCCTCGTTCGGCGTGACCAGAAGGTTGGCGAAAGCGACGACGCGCCCGCCTTCCCGCATCACCGCCAGCGGCGTCAGGTCCAGATAGTCGATGTCGAACCGCCCCATCGAAAAGGCCTTCTCCTCGCCGTTGTGCATTCCCAGCCAGGCTTCCGACGCCGCCCTCAGCTCCGCCTCCAGCGGACGCGCGGAGCCGGGCGGCAGCACCTCGAATGCGCCCCCCTCGCGCTCGGCGCGGTTCACGGCGGTGCGCAGGTTCTGCTTGCCCTTGCCCTCGGTGGTGAAGACGGCCGTGTCGACGACGGCGGTCTCGCCGACCTTGCGCACCGCCAGCCCCATGGTGGCCAGGTCGCCCAGCATCTCTTCGCCTACGGAATAGAAGACGGGCGCGCCGCCGTAGCTGTCGGCCAATTCGGCGAAGGCCCACAGGAGGTCCTGCCGCTCCTCCAGCGGGCCGGCCGGTTCGCCCATCACGATCCATCGCCGCCCGCGCACCCGATAGGCCAGGAAGCTGCGGCCCGACG
>NZ_JAYRPA010000086.1:0-6876 GCF_041911375.1 Brevundimonas sp.
AGCGTCGGCGCGCAGCCGCCGGGCGCGGGCGGTCTCGTCGCGGAACTCGGCCTGCAGGCGCGACAGCTCGCTCTCCGGCGCCTGACGGCCCGAGGCGGCGGGCGCGACGGACACGGCCGCCAGCAGCAGGAGGGGAAGGGCGGCGCGACGCATCTCAGTCGCGATGATAGGGCGATCCGGCCAGAATGGTCACGGCCCGATAGAGCTGTTCGGCCAGCATGGCGCGGGCCAGGGCGTGGGGCCAGGTCTGGGGCCCGAAGGCCAGGGTCGATCCGGCCGCCGCGCGCACGCTCGCGTCCAGCCCGTCGGCTCCGCCGATCGCGAACACCAGCCGCCGCTCGCCCCGGTCGCGCAGCAGGGCGACATGGTCGGCGAAGGCGCGCGAGGAATAGGTCTTTCCCCGCTCGTCGCAGGCGATCAGATGCGCGCCCTCGGCGGCGGCCAGGATCAGCTCGGCCTCCGGCGCCTTGCCCGGCTTCTTCGGCTCCAGGTCGATCAGTTCGAGGGGGCCGAGGCCGAGCGCGCGCCCCGCCAGGGTGGCGCGCCGGGCGTAGTCGTCGGCCAGCGTCGCCTCCGGCCCGCGGCCCGGCCGGCCGATGGCGACGATGCCCAGCTTCACGAGATCAGTCGCGCGCGGTGCGGTGGGCGGAATCGACCGCCCAGATCTTCTCGATGTTGTAGAAGGTGCGCACTTCCGGGCGGAACAGGTGCACGATGACGTCGCCAGCGTCGATCAGCACCCAGTCGCAATGCGGCAGGCCTTCGACCTTGGCCCGGCCCAGACCCTGTTCCTTGAGCGTGCGCAGCAGGTGGTCCGCGATGGCGCCGACGTGGCGGTGCGAGCGGCCTGACGCGACGATCATGGTGTCGGCCATGGCGCTCTTGCCCTTCAGGTCGATCAGGACGATCTCCTGCGCCTTGTCGTCGTCCAGGCGGCTCAGCAGGGCTTCTTCGAGCGGGGTCGCGCCGATCGGGCGCGGGGCGGATTCGCCGACGGGACCGTCGGATTCAAAACCGTCTTCGGAATGGAGAGGTTCGATAGCGTCCATCTCGTGCGCCGTGTTGGAGACGGCGGCGTCTTGCGTATCGTACGCGGGCGAGGGGGTCAGCGGAGGGCTCCGGGAGCGTTGACTAAAGCAGCCCTCTAGCACGGATGGGCCGGATCGTGAACCGGCGCCCCGATCACAGTCGCATCACGCGCCCTTTTCGCCCGCCCGCGCCGCCCGTATGGCGGTGGAGGACCGGGGGTTCAGCGGCGCCGTCAGATAGGTCCAGGCCGGCGCCTTGAGGCTGGGCAGCAGGCCGGCTTGCGCGGCCGGGACGCGGAAGGGCGAGAAGCGCGCGGCCGCCGGCGCCGTGCGGCTGTCCAGCAGCGACCCCGGCCGGGCGATCACCGCCACCGGCATCAGCCGCATAATGTCCGTCCAGCCCCGCCAGCGGTGGAAATCGGCCAGGTTGTCGGAGCCCATCAGCCAGACGAAGTTCACCCCCGGATGGCGCGCGACCAGGGCGCGCAGGGTGTCGACGGTCCAGCGCACGCCGACGCGGCTCTCGAAGTCCGAGACGATCATCGCCGGGCCGTGGGCGTGTTCCCGGGCCGAGGCCATGCGCTCGGCCAGCGGGGCGCTGTGGCGCGCGTCCTTCAGCGGGTTCTGCGGCGAGACCAGCCAGACGACCCGGTCCAGGCCCAGTCGGCGCATCGCGGTCTCGGCGACATGGGCGTGGCCGTCGTGAGCCGGATTGAACGAGCCGCCGAACAGACCGACCTTCATGCCCGGGCTCAGGATCAGGCCGTCGCGCAGCGCCCCGGAAAGGGGGCCGGCGCCTCGGGGCGCGGAACCGGCGTGGAAGAAGGGCAATCGGCGTCTCGATCGGCGTTATGCTCAGCGGCGCCCTTATCATGGGGCCGAACCATCAGCCTACCGATTTCTGGGCTACACCGCCGCGTCGAACAGGGCGTCGCGGGCGACGTCGGCGTGGGTCATGGGAAACAGATGGCCGCCGCCCGCGACGACCTCTACCGAGACGTGGGGCAGGCCGCGCGGCCGCGCCGGCACATGGGTCAGGGCGCCGTGCTCGGCCTTGAGGATGCGGATGGGGTCGCGACAGCGCCGCATGGCCCGCCACGGATCGTGCGCCTGGGACGCATAGTTGGCCGCCTCCCAGGCCGGCGCCGCGGTCAAACCGAAGCCCTCGGCCGTCTCGGTCAGTCCGTCGCTCAGATAGTCGGCCAAGACCATGTCCGGCCAGCCCTTGAAGGCGCCCCGCCCGCGATAGGCGGCCATGGCCTGTTCGCGGCTTTCGAACACGGCGCGGCGGCGCAGGGTCGCGGCGGCGATCGGGATGCGGCCGGCCAGCCGATGCACGAACGGCAGGTTGAAGGCCAGCACGGCGGACCGCTTCCAGATGACCGGGTCGAACAGCACCAGGCTGGAGACGCGGTCCGGCCGCTCGGCCGCGGCCAGCAGCGAGGCCGTCCCGCCCATCGAGTGGCCCGCCAGCACGACCGGCGGCCCGTCGATCGTCTCCAGCAGCGACAGCAGGTCGTCGCGATGGTCCAGCCAGCTGGTCTTGGGCCGCGTGAAGGTGGGCAGGTTCGACCGTCCATGACCCCGCAGGTCCGGGGCCCAGATCCGCAAGGAGGCCGACAGCGGCGCCAGCAGGGAGCGATAGGTGGCGGCGTTGAAGCCGTTGGCGTGCGAGAACACCAGATCGACCGGCCGGTTCTGATCGCCGAAGTCCATCACAGTCATGTCGCCGGCGCCCCAGCGGTTCGCGATCGAAACGGTCAGGCGGCGGGGCGGGGTCATCAGCGCTGCGTCCATGCTCACGCCGCCTCGCGACAGGCTGGACAACGGCCGTGCGCCTCGATGGTGGTGCGGGCGATGGCGTAGCCGGCCTGCGCCGCCGCGGCGTCGATGGCGCCCTGGTCCGGCCCGTTGATCTCAGCCGTGGCCCCGCAGCAGTCGCAGATCAGGAAGGCGGCGGCGTGGGCGGCCTGGCCGTCGTGTCCGGCGCAGGCGACATAGGCGCTGATCGAGGCGATGCGGTGCGCCAGACCCAGCTTCTCCAGGAATTCGAGCGCACGATAGACGGTCGGCGGCTTGGCGGCCTGGCCGTCCTCGCCGAAGCGGGCGATCAGGTCGTAGGCCTTGACCGGCTCTCCCGCTTCCAGAAGCAGCGTCAGCACCCGCCGGCGGGGGGCGGTCATGCGTTCGCCGGCCTGGACCGATCGCGCATCGGCGGCCGCCAGCGCGCGCGACAGGGCGCCGCCGTGCAGGCCGGACCGGTCGTGATCGTGATCGCAGGCGGAACCCATGCGCCACAGCTAATGGCTGGCCGCCTCCGCCGCAACCGAACATGGCTTGACGGTTCGTGATGTTATCTCATAACAGAACAAGACCCCCCGCCTGAGAAGAGTTGTGTCCATGCGTCCGCTTCCCGTCACCCGATCTCCGCTGCTGTCCGCCGTCGCGCTGGGGGCCCTGAGCTGGAGCGCCCTCGCCCAGCCGACCCTGGCGCAGTCCCAGCCGGTCGAGGTCGACGACGTCATCGTCACCGCCACCCCCTTCGGCGTGACCCAGCGCGCCACCACCATCGCCACCGACGTGATCGACGAGCAGCAGCTGGCCATCGCCCCGGCCGTGTCCCTGGGCGACCTGGTCAACGGCATGCCGGGCGTGCGCTCCACCGATTTCGCGCCGGGCGCCAGCCGACCGGTGATCCGGGGCCTGTCGGGCCCGCGCGTCCAGGTCCTGACCAACGGCCTGGGCCAGATCGACGCCTCCTCCGTCTCGCCCGATCACGCCGTCGCCACCGATCCGGCCGAGGCGCACCGCGTCGAGATCGTGCGCGGCCCGGCCACCCTGGTCTATGGCGGCTCGGCCATCGGCGGCGTCGTCAACATCATCGACGACCGCATCCCCGAGCAGCAGCCGGAGAACGGCCTGGAGGGCCGCATCTCGACGCAATACTCCAGCGTCGACGACGGCCGGGGCGCCTCGGGCCACGCCACCTTCGGCGCGGGCCCCTTCGCCTTCAGCATCAACGGCGCGACGCGCGAGACCGACGACTACGACATCCCCGCGCCCGCCGTCTCCAGCATCCTGGCGGAGGCCGAGGGGATCGAACGCGGCGAGGGCGGATCACAGCCCAACAGCTGGTCCCAGCTGAACGCCTGGGGCGTCGGCGGCTCCTACATCGGCGATAAGGGCTTCGTCGGCCTGTCCTACAAGTCGACCGAAAGCGAATACGGCACCGTCGCCGAGCCCGGCGTCTTCATCAACCTGGAGCAGCAGCGCTGGGACGGCCGGGGCGAGTACCGGTTCGACGCCGGTCCCTTCGCCCGGGTCCGCGCCTCCTATGGCCACGCCGACTACACCCACACCGAATTCGAGGGGCCGGGCGAGCCGGGCACCATCTTCAACTCCGATGGCTGGGAGACGCGTGGCGAGCTGATCCAGCGCGCGCGCAACGGCTGGAACGGCGCCATCGGCGTCCAGGCGCTGGAGCGCAATTTCGAGGCCATCGGCGAAGAAGCCTTCGTGCCCACCGTCGATGTCGAGGAGCAGGGGATCTATACGGTCCAGCGCTACGACCGCGATCGCTTCGGCTTCGAAGGCGGCCTGCGTTACGACCGCCGCACCCTGACCGCCACGCCCATCGGCGAGACGACCCAGGTCGAACGCGAGTTCGACAGCTGGTCCGGCTCCGTCGCCGCCTTCCTGCGCCCGCAGGCCGGCCTGTTCCTGGGCGTGAGCCTGTCGCGCACCGAGCGCGCGCCCAGCGAGACCGAACTGTTCGCCGACGGCGTCCACATCGCCACCGACGCCTACGAGACGGGCGACATCGACCTGGACAACGAGAAGGTCACGACGCTGGAAGGCACGATCCACTACGATCGCGGCCGCTTCACCGGCGACCTGCACCTGTACCAGTCCTGGTACGACGGCTTCATCGACGAGCGGGCCACCGGCGACGAGTTCTATTTCGAGGAAGAGGACGAGTATTTCCCGATCTTCCAGTTCGTCCAGACCGACGCGGAGTTCCGCGGCTTCGAGGCCGAGGCCGCCTACGCCCTGTGGGAAAGCGGCGCGCGCAAGGTGTCGCTGGAAGGCGCGGCCGACTACGTTCACGCCGACACCGACCTGGGGCCCGCCGCCCGCATCCCGCCGTGGTCCGCCACCGCCCGTCTGGCCTGGACCAGCCCGCGCTGGGATCTGACCGGCGAGGTGCGCCACGTGGGCGAGCAGGATCGGCTGGCCGACTTCGAGCTGCCGACCGACGCCTATACGATGGTCAACCTCTCGGGGGCCGTGCGGCCGTTCGCCAATCCGAACGTCACCCTCTTCGCCGAGGCGCACAACCTGACCGACGAGGAGGCGCGCGAACACACCTCCTTCCTGAAGGACATCGCCCCCCTGCCCGGCCGCAACCTGCGCCTGGGCGTCACCTACGCCTTCTAAGGCGCGGTTTGCCGATGAGGCGGGCCTGGGCTAGAAGGCCCGCCTCATTCCATTCCAGAGCGTCCTGGCCTCAATGACTGACACCACCCAATCGCCGCTCGAAGGCGCCGTCCTTTTCTACAAGCAGCCGGAGCCGCTGGATCCCACGCAGCACGGAACCCTGGGCGTCAACGCCGCCGAAAAGCCCTACGCCTTCGTGGGTCAGACCAACTTCGTGCCGCTGACGGTGACCGAGTTCGCCGCGTCCGCCCTGTCGTACCCGGTCATCTTCATGGGCGCCCAGAAGCAGCCGGCGGCCGTCATGGGCCTGCGCGCCGGCGAGAACGTCTTCGTCTCGCCCGCCGGCGACTTCGAGCCTGACGCCTACATCCCCGCCTTCGTGCGCCGCTTTCCCTTCGTCTTCGCCGACGACAAGGCCAACCAGCGCCTGATCCTGTGCATCGACCGCGGCGCGGACATCGTCGCCGAGGGCGGCCAGAACCCGCTGTTCGTCAACGGCGAGGCCAGCGACTACGTCAAGATGGCGATGGATTTCTGCAACAGCTTCGAGCAGGAGCGCCAGCGCACCGAGTCCTTCGTCAAGCTGCTGGACGACATGGGCCTGCTGGAGGTGCGCGAAGCCAGCTTCACCCCGCGCAACGCCGACGGCACGCCGGGCGAGCCCCAGAAGCTGGCCGAATACTATGCGGTGTCGGAGGACAAGCTGAAGGCCCTGCCGGCCGACAAGCTGGCCGAACTGCGCGACAACGGCGCCCTGGGCCAGATCTACGCCCACCTGGTGTCGCTGCTGGGCTGGGATCGCCTGATCGCCAAGACCCTGCTGCGCGCCGCCCAGACCCCGGTCGCCGCCAACGCCTGACCGAGCCGCTCGGCCTGAAGATCAGACGCCCCGCCGGTCCGCCGGCGGGGCGTCTTGCTATCTGGAGGCGGGGCTAGCGTTCCTCGTCGGCGTAGATGGCGACCCGGGCCGGTTCGGACGAGGACACCGCGCCGCGATACATGCCCGAGGTGGTCATGGCGTAGGCGGGCGCGCCCCCGAGGCTCATGACGATGACCCCGCCCGATCCGCCCAGCGCCAGGGCTTCGTCGACCTCGGCCTGACCGGCATCTCGGGCCGAAGCGCCCGCCGCGATGCGCGCGCAGATGTCGCGTGCGACGGTGGCGCGGATGTAGAACTCCCCATCCCCCGTGGCCGAGACCGCGCAGCCGTCGCGGTTGGAGGCGTAGGTCCCCGCCCCGATCACCGGCACGTCGCCGACCCGGCCCCAGCGCTTGCCGGTCGTGCCGCCGGTGGAGGTGCCCGCCGCCAGCCGCCCCTCGGCGTCCAGAGCGACGGCGCCGACCGTCCCGAACTTCCGCTCGTTCAACGGCGGCGCGGGCAAGCGGGCCTGCGCGCCCGGCGCCGGCGCCC
>NZ_JAYRPA010000087.1:0-9127 GCF_041911375.1 Brevundimonas sp.
CCAGCGCCTCGGCGACCGCCTCGACTGCCTGGCGATAGGCGGGCTCGGCGCGCCCGCGGCCGGGTCGCGGCGCCGCCCCGGGCGTGGGAAGATCGGCGACCGCCCGGCCGCTGGCGGCGTCCAGCACCACCACCCGCCCGGCCAGATAGACGGCCTCCTCGACGTCATGGGTGACGAAGACGATGGCGGGGCGCGGGCGGGCGCCGGCCCAGACGGCGTGCAGATCCTCGATCAGCCGCCGTCGGGTGACGCTGTCCAGCGCCGCGAACGGCTCGTCCAGCAACAGCAGGTCGGGGCGGGTGACCAGGGCGCGGGCCAGCGACACCCGCATGGCCATGCCGCCCGAAAGCTGGCCCGGACGCGCCGTCAGGCGATCGCCCAGGCCGACGGCGGCCAGGGCCTGGTCCGCGCGAGTCCGCGTCTCGGCCCTGGACAGGCCGGCGAGCTCGAGCGGCAGGGCCACATTGGTCCGGGCGTCGGCCCATGGCATCAGGGTGGCGCTCTGGAAGACGAAGCCGGTGCGGCCGGGGGCGGCGGCGCGCAGGACCTGGCCGCCGCTGGGCTGGTCCAGTCCCGCCAGCAGCCGAAGCGTCGTCGACTTGCCCGCGCCCGAGGCGCCGACCAGGGCGACGATCTCGCCGGAGGATACGGTCAGGTTCAGCGGCCCCAGGGCCGGCCGGCTCGGATAGGCGACCGACACGTCCCGCAGCGCGGCGGCCGGTGCGTCAGCCACGGCCCGGCAGATAGTTGTCGGTGAAGGCGTCGCGCCAGTTTAGGCTGGGGTCGTAGACGCCCGCCTGGCTGGTGACGTCGAAGAAGGCCTTCCAGCGCTCCTCGGTCATGGCGCCCAGGCCGAACAGGGCGGCGTCCCCGCCGTCGACGATGGCGTTCTGGCGCAGCTTCTCGCGCGCCTGGTCCAGGATGGGCTGGGTCATCTCCGGATTGTCCTTGCGGATCAGGGCGTCGGCGGCGGAGGCGTCGCCCCGGATATAGTCGCGCCAGCCCTCGGCCGAGGCGGCGATGAAGCTGCGCAGGGCCGCGGCGTTGTCGCGGGCGAAGGCGTTGGGCGCCAGCACCATGGCGGCGTAGGAGGGATAGCCCTCGTCGGCCAGCAGGAAGACCTTCGGTTCGAACCCGGCCTCCTGCTCGATGGTGTAGGGCTCGCTGGTCAGATAGCCCTGCTGCACCGCCCGCTCGTCGGCCAGGAAGGGCGCCAGGTTGAAGGTGTATTTGCGCACCTGGTCGTCGGTGAAGCCGTAGCGGGCCTTCAGCCACACCCAGAAGGCGCTGATGGAGGCGTCGGCCAGCAGGAAGGGCCGGCCGGCCAGATCGGCGATGCTCTCCAGCGCCGGATCGGGGTGGGCGATCAGGACCTGCGGATCCTTCTGAAAGAAGGCGGCGACCGCCTTCACCGGCGCGCCGGCCGCGACCAGGTTCATCGGGATGAAGCTGTTGGAGCCCATGCCCAGTTCGACCGCCCCCGAGGCCAGCAGCTGGGGCACGTTCACGCCGGGCCCGCCCTGGACGATCTGGACGTTCAGGCCACGCTTCTCATAGGCCCCCGAGGCCAGCGCCTGGTAGAAGCCGCCGTGCTCGGCCTGGGCGCGCCAGTCGGTGGCGAAGCGCAGCCGCACCCGGCCCTGTTCGTCCACCGGCGCCTCGGTGCGGCCGCAGGCGGAAAGGCCGGTCACGCCCAGCAGGGCGGCGCCGCCGGCGGCCATGGCGCGACGACGCGTCAGCAGGCGATTCCCACGCTGGATCATGGTCCTGCTTTAGGGGCGGATGACGGCGTTGGGAAGGCGGCGCGGGCGGACGCCGCAGAGAGGCGCCGGAATTGAGCGAGGGGACGAAGCGTCCGGGCGAACCCGTGCTCTTCGTCCCCTCGCCAAGTCCGGGTTGGGACTTGGCCGTTCGGGTCAGGGCCTCGGCGTCGGCGCCGTGCCAGGCGAACCTGGAAGGGCGGTCGGCTGTATCCTGTCGCGCTCCTGGTCTTTGGCGTTCCGCAGATTGCGCTGCGTCGTCCATCGATCCCGATCCGGTTCCCCCGTACGTCCGACGGCGAACCGCCGGAAACTGGAGCCTGGATCCCGCCCGTCGCACGTTACGATCCGAAGACCGCCCGGTCACGTCGGGTCGGAGAGCCGGGCCGGTTCGCTTGATTTCCGGGGTCTCCCCCGGATTTCCGCGCCGCCGTGTCCCTTGGCCCGTTGACGTTCCGACGAAACCCGCTATGAGGCAAGCGCCCGAACTCGCCCCGATGTGCACGACTGGCCCGGCGGCGGTGGACAAGCCTGTTAATGTTTGTGGACGGATCGAATTCGCTTCGGCGGATCAGCGGTTTGCGTTGTCCACAGAAACGGACGCCTCCGGCTCGGCGCCACGCGCGCAAACCGGAGGCGAGTTACGAGGTCCTCTAGCTGGCGGTAGGACGACGTCCCTCGTCTATCCGCCCGGCGCGATCCGCCACACGGTGTTCGACACGTCGTCGGCGATCAGCAGGATGCGTTTGGCCGGGTCGAAGGCGACGCCGACGGGGCGGCCGCGCGCCTTGCCGTCCTTCAGGAAGCCGGTGGCGAAGTCGACCGGCTGCCCCGACGGGCGCCCGTTGGCGAACGGGATGAAGACGACCTTGTAGCCGGACGGATCCTGGCGGTTCCAGCTGCCGTGCATGCCCACGAAAGCCCCGTTGGCGAAGGATCCGCCGAAGCCGCCGCTGCGCGCGAAGTCCAGGCCGAGCGCTGCGACGTGCGAGCCCAGGGCGTAGTCGGGCGCGATGGCGCGCGCGACCATTTCGGGCTTCTGCGGATGGGCGCGCGGGTCCAGCGTCTTGCCCCAGTAGCTGTAGGGCCAGCCGTAGAAGGCGCCGTCGCGGACCTGGGTCAGATAGTCGGGGACCAGTTGCGGGCCCAGTTCGTCACGCTCGTTGACGACCGACCACAGCAGGTTGGTGGACGGCTCGATCGACAGGGCGGTGGGGTTGCGGATGCCCTCGGCGATGGTGCGGTGGGCGCCGGTCATGCGGTCGATCTCCCACACCACGGCGCGGTCCTGCTCGACCGCCATGCCGCGTTCGCCGACGTTCGAGTTGGATCCGATGCCGACGTAGAGCAGGCGCCCGTCGGCGCTGGCGGTCATCGACTTGGTCCAGTGGTGATTGATGTGGGACGGCAGGGCCGTCACCTGCTGGCCGGGGGCCGAGATGCCGGTCTGGCCCGGCTGGAACGGGAAGCGGGTCAGGGCGTCCTGTTCGGCGACGTAGAGCGAGCCGTCGACATAGGCCAGGCCGTAGGGCGCGTTCAGGTTCTCCACCAGGACCGCGCGCAGTTCGGGCGTGCCGTCGTTATTGGCGTCGCGCAGCAGGGTTATGCGGTTGCCGCCCTTCACCTTGCTCTTGCCCTTGGCCTTGATGACGCCGGCGATGACGTCCTTGGGCCGCATCTTGGGGGCCTCGGCGCCGCCCGAGCCCTCGGCCACCAGCACATCGCCGTTCGGCAGGACCAGCATCTGGCGCGGGATCTTGAGGTCGGTGGCGAAGGGCGTGACGGTGAAGCCGGCCGGGACCGTCGGCAACTCGCCGTTCCAGCCGCCGGGCGGCGAGATCTTCATGGGCGGGATCAGCGTCTGATCCTGCCGCGGCAGGTCCGGCTGGGCGCCCGTCTGGTTCAGGGCCGGATCGCTGGGGCTGCCGCAGGCGGCCAGGGTGAGGGCGAGGGCGGAGGCGGTCGCGCCGAGAAGACGTCCGATCATCACGCGATCTCCCGCACGGTCGAAATGGAATGGGCGAACCAGCCGGCGACGAGCGCCAGCACGGCCGAAAGGATGGACAGGATCAGGCCGAAGGTTCCGACCGAGCTCCAGGCGTCCTGGCTGTGCTTGAAGGCGTTGATCAGGCCGAAGATCCAGGCCAGGGCCAGGGCGCCGACATACAGGGCGACGGCGCGGCGGGCCGGGCTGCGCCAGGCCAGCGCCAGGCTGATCAGGGCCCACAGGCCGGTCAGGCCGCCGAACACCAGGGCGCCGACGATCAGCCAGGCCGAGAAGTTCGTCCACTGGACCTCGGCCGTCCTCAGATAGGCGATGTCGGTGAACAGGGCGAAGACGAACAGGGCGATGGGGAAGCCCAGAAGAAGCGCGTGGAGCGGATGAAGATAGGGCCGCGCGCCCCCTGATTCAGCAAGCATTGGCCCTGTTCCTCCGTGATCGCCGACCGTGACCAGAACCAATCCCCAGCTTGGCTTTTGGTTTCGTCGGGTTCAGCGCGTCATTTCGTATCGCCCAGGCGGGCGTCGACCCAATGGCGGATCGCCGTGCGGGCCCCGCGCGCGGCCGGGCCGCCGAAATGCAGGAAGCCGTGCGGCGTCTCCGGCGCGCGGATCAGGTCGGCCTCGGACGCCTGGCCCCAGCGGGTCGCCATCAGCAGACTGTCCTCGAACAGGGGGTCGTATTCGCCGGCCAGGAACAGGGCCGGCGGAAGGCCGGTCAGATCGGCGTAGAGGGGCGAGACGTCGGCCTGGCGCAGGCCGGCCTCGTCGCGGTCGGGCGCGAGGCGGGCGAGGTCGGCCTGCATGGTCGGGCCGTTGAACAGCAGGGTCTCCGGGCCGGCGGAACGGACGCTTTCGCTGCCCGACAGGTCGAAGACGCCGTAGGAAAAGACGCAGCCCTTCACCAGGTCGATCAGCCCCTGGTCGCGCAGGGCGACGGCGGTCAGGGCCGCCAGATGCGCGCCCGCCGACTCGCCGGCGATGAACAGATCGGCGGCGCCCAGCTGGTCGACGTGGGTGACGGTCCAGTAGGCGGCCTGGAGACAGTCCTGGATGGCGCAGTCGATGAAGACCTTCCGCCGTTCGGACAGCAGGCGATAGTCGACCGAGACGACGCAGAAGCCGTGGTGCGCCAGATGGGCGTTCAGCCGGTCGTTCAGGCCGGCGCTGCCCAGGACCCAGCCGCCGCCGTGGATATCGAGGATGACCGCACGGGGCGGGCCGGCGGGGCGGAGGATGCGCAGGGGGACCGGCTGGTCGTCGTCGGTCTGGACGATCTCGACCGTCACGCCCCGCTTCCTCAGGCGGGGGACGGTGACGCGGCCGGCGGCGGCGTCCAGCCACAGCGACAGGCGCTGGCCGGCCTCCACGCGCCACGGATCGGTCCGCAGGCGCGGGGCGCGGGCCAGGACCGCATTGATGCGGCGCTGGGCGGCCAGTTGCGGCGGCGGATAGTCGACGACGTGGGTGCGAAGGGGCATGGGGCGAAGATAGCGACGCCGATCCGGACGTCGAGGGGCGCAGACATGGCGAGCGCCGCCCTCAAGATGCTGGACGGCCCGCCGCGCCTTGGCCTAGCCTGGCGGGATGAAACGCCTGACCCCCTTCGCCGTGCTGCTGATCTTCGGCCTGATCGGCTTGCTGACCGGCAAGTTCGGGCTGTGGTTTCCCTTCGGGCTGGTGGCGGCGATCGTGGTGGCCGTGGTGCAGGATCGGCGCGCCAAGGCGGCGGCGTCCAAGGACCAGGGCGGTACGGACGGCTGAGGCTCAGCCCGCCAGGGCCGCCTTCTTCTCTTCCAGCTCAAGCCATTCCAGCTCGGCGGCCTCGAGGTCGGCGCGGGCCTTTTCCGCGGCCTTCATGGCGGCGTCGAAGGCCTTGGCATCGCGGGCGTAGAGGTCGGGATCGGCCAGGGTCGCATCGTGTCTGGCGATGGTCGCGGGCAGGGTTTCGAGCAGCGTCTCCAACTCCTCCAGCCGGCGGGCGTCCTTGTAGGAGAGTTTGGCGGTCTTCCTGGGCTGCGGCGGCGGGGGGGCGTCCCCTGCCGTCCCCGCCCGGCCGCTGCGCGGCCTGCCCTCCCCCGAGGGGGAGGGAGAGGCGGTGAGGAAGCCCGGATTCTGGCGGACGAAGTCGGTCCAGCCGCCGGGGGTCTCGACGATGTCGCCGCGGCCGTTCAGGGCCAGGGTCGAGGTGGACAGCCGGTCGATGAAGTCGCGGTCGTGGCTGACCAGGATCAGCGTGCCGTCATAGCCCTCCAGCAGCTCTTCCAGCTTGTCGAGCGTGTCCATGTCCAGGTCGTTGGTCGGCTCGTCGAGGATCAGCAGATTGGCGGGCTTGGCCAGGGCGCGGGCCAGCAGCAGACGGTTGCGCTCGCCGCCCGACAGGGTCGAGATCGGCTGGCGCAGCTGGGCCTCGGAAAAGAGGAAGTCCTTGGCGTAGGCGGCGACGTGCATGGAGCGGCCGCGCACCAGGATGGAGTCGCCGCCGCCGGGCGTCAGGGCGTCCCACAGGGTCATGTCGGACTTCAGCCCCTCGCGCGACTGGTCGAGGTAGACGGGCTCGAGGTTGGCGCCCATGCGGACGGCTCCCTCGTCGGGCGCCAGTTCGCCCAGCAGCACCTTGACCAGGGTGGTCTTGCCCGCGCCGTTGGGACCGACGATGCCCAGGCGGTCGCCGCGGATGATGCGGGTGGTCAGGTTCCTGAAGAGGGTGCGCTCGCCGAACCCCTTGGACACGCCCTTGATGTCGGCGACCAGCTTGCCGGAGGCGACGCCGGAATCGACGCCCAGGTTCAGCTCCCTGGGCAGGTCGCGGACGCGCTCGGCGCGGTCGGCGCGCATGGCCTGAAGGGCGCGGGCGCGGCCTTCGTTGCGGGTGCGCTGGGCGGTGATGGAGCGGTAGAAGGTGTAGGTCTCGGCCTCGATCTTCTTGGTCAGGCGACGAAGGGATTCGGCCTCCTCCTCCATGACCTTGGCGGACCAGTCGTCGAACTCCACGAAGCCCTTGTTCAGGGTGCGGACGCGGCGGCCCTCCAGCCAGTGGACCGTGTCGGTGACGCGGTTCAGGAAGGCGCGGTCGTGGCTGACCACCAGGACGGCGAAACGGGCCTGGAGAAGTTCGTTCTCCAGCAGTTCGATGGCCAGGATGTCGAGGTGGTTGGTGGGCTCGTCCAGCAGCAGCAGGTCGGGCTCTTCGGCGAAGGCCTTGGCCAGGGCGGCGCGGCGGGTCTCGCCGCCCGACAGGCCCTGCGTCGACTTGGCGGGATCGAGGCCGAAGGTGGTCAGCCAGGCCTCGGCGGTCCAGGGCTCGGCCTCGCCGGAGCTGGCGTAGTCCAGCAGGGTGTCGCCGACGATCACCGGCTCTTGCGGCACATAGGCGAAACGGGTGGCGGCCTGAACCGAACGGTCGCCGCTGTCGGGCTCGATCAGGCCCATGACAACCTTCATCAGGGTCGACTTGCCCGCGCCGTTCCGCCCGACCAGAGCGGCGCGGCTTCGCGGCTCGACCGCGAGATCGACGCCGTCGAACAGGGGGCGGGGTCCGTCCTGGAGGCGGACGTCCTTGAGAGCGACTAAAGGGGGTCTGGCGGCCATGGCGGCGGATATAGCGGCGGACGGTGGGGACCGCCACGACCGATCGGCCGCGACATCGCCGGGGTCGACCTGTATGAGGCCGACATGCAACCCTTCTGGCGCACCAAGACCCTGGCCGAGATGAGCCCCACGGAGTGGGAGAGCCTGTGCGACGGGTGCGGGCTGTGCTGCGTGATCCGGTTCGAGGACGAGGACACGGGCGAGGTGATCCCGACGCGGGTGCACTGCAAGCTGTTCGATCCGGCGACGTGCGCCTGCTCGGACTATGCGAACCGGAAGATGCACGTGCCGGACTGCATCAAGCTGACGCCCGGCAATATCGAGGCGCTGGAGTGGATGCCCAAGTCGTGCGGCTATCGCCGGATCCACGAGGGGCGGGACCTGGCGTGGTGGCATCCGCTGGTGTCGGGCGACCGGGAGAGCGTGCATGCGGCGGGGGTGTCGGTGCGCGGGCAGACGATCTCGGAGCTGGCGCTGAAGGAGGCCGAGGACGCCCTGGACTTCGAGGCGCCGGAGTGGGCGCTGGAGCGGGGCTGACGGCGTCAGGTCGATCCGGCCAACTGTCATAATGACGCTGGTCTGAATTCAACGAAATCATGGGCTTGTGCTTTTCTCGAGGCGATCGACGCGCCTGAGGACGCTGGTGCGCTATGGTTGGTTCATGGCGAGAAATGGGGACGAGACGGGGGCCGGGGGCGAGAGCGCCGGCTGGCTGGGCCATGTCTGCGCGCGGCTGAGGGCGCGAACGATCTCGCTGAACGCGCGCACGGTGGATGCGACGGACGGCGACAGCGCCGGTCGGTGGCGCGAATTGCTGGCGGGCGCGGGGGTGAAGTCGGCGGCGGTGGCGGGGCAGGGGATCTTCCGCGATGCGGCGTCCGACGCCCTGGTTCGCGAGGCCTTCTTCGATCAGGCGGCCAAGACCTGGCGGCTGATCGTGCCGGACTTCGGCGTGCTGGAAGGGCCGTTCCTGGTGGCGGCGCTGGAGTACGCCGGCGAGCATGCGGGAGAGGCGACGTTTGCGATCAGCCTGGCCAGCGCCGGGGCGATCGGGTTCAGCGCGATCTGATGAACGGCGTGCGCGGCGAGACGGTCGTCGTCCTGGCCGGGGCCGAGCGCAGGCTGTGCCTGACGCTGGGCGCGCTGGCGGAGATCGAGACGGGGCTGGGCGTCGAGGGACTGGCGGGGGTGGCCGAGCGGATGCGCGCGCTGTCTGCGCGGGACCTGATGCTGGTGCTGGCGGCGCTGTTGCGGGGCGGGGGCGAGGACGGCGCGCTGGCGGCCCGGGTTGATCCGCGCGAGGCGGCGGAAGGCGTGGCGCAGGCGTTCGCGGCGGCGGCCGGATGACGCCCTGGGCCGAGATGTTGCGGACGGCGGCGGCCCTGGGGATCACGCCCGAGGCGTTCTGGCGGCTGTCGCTGAGGGAATGGCGGATGCTGGTCGAGGCGCCGGCGGGCGCGGAGCCGCTGGGGCGGGTCGGACTGGAGCGGATGATGGAGGGGTGGCCGGATGGCGGATGAGTTCGAGCCGGGCGGGCTGGACGGGGTGCCGCTGAAGGCGGCCGAGGCGGCGGCGGCGCTGGAGGCGCTGAGGGAACCCGCCGAGCGAGCGGCCGGGGCGATCGAGGACGCCTTCGACCGGGCGGGCGAAAGCCTGACACGGTCGCTGGCGCGGGCGGCGGCGGACGGGGAGGTGAGCCTGGGCGAGCTGGCGCGGGCGGTGCTGAACGCCGTCAATGCCGCGGCGGGATCGGGCGGGCTGGGCGCGGCGGTGCA
>NZ_JAYRPA010000088.1:0-67900 GCF_041911375.1 Brevundimonas sp.
GGCGCGGCGGCCGCCCCGGCGGCGCAGGCGAACCGCAGGGCGGCGTCCGGCGCCATGCCCTCCAGCAGGGCCACGGTTATGGCGCCGACGAAGGCGTCGCCGGCGCCGGTGGCGTCGATCGCCTCGACGACCGGCGGCGTCGCCCAGGCCATTTCGACGCCGCGCTGGTACATGGCGGCGCCCCTAGCCCCCTTGGTCACCACAACCCGGCCCCCGCCCCGGTGCAGGCCGTCGCCGTAGAAGGCGGCCTCGGTCTCGTTGACCACGATCAGGTCGGCGCGGCGCAGCAACCGCTCCGACACTGGCGCGGCCGGCGCCAGGTTTGCGCAGACGAAGCCGGTCGCGCGGCCCACCGCCGCCTCCACAGTCTCGATCGGCAGCTCCAGCTGCACGATCAGCGCCCCCTCGATCCGCTGCGGCAGCTGTTCGGGCGTGACCAGGTGATTGGCCCCGGCCGCGACGACGATCTGGTTCTCGCCCGACGGGTCGACCGAGATCAGGGCGACGCCGGTCGGGGCGGCGATGTCCACCTCCACCCCCGACAGGTCGACGCCGTACTGCTCCATCAGGCCAAGGGCCTCACCGGCCTGGGCGTCGTTCCCCACCCGTCCGATCAGGCAGACCTCGGCGCCCAGCTTCTCGGCCGCCAGCGCCTGGTTCGCCCCCTTGCCGCCCGGATGCCGCGACAGGACGGCGCCGGTGACCGTCTCGCCGGGCGCCGGCAGATGCGGCGCGCGCGCGACGAAATCCAGGTTGATCGAGCCGACGACGGTGATCCTCATGCCGCAGCCCCCAGGGTCGCGGCGATCAGGTCGAACACCCCCTGGCCGTCGGCCTTGACCGCCCAGTGGTGGCGGGCCGCGGCTGCATCGACCCGAAACTCCACCGCCGTATGGCCGCGCGTCAGGTCCGACTGCGTCTCCACCTCGATGCGGCAGGGTTTCAGCTCAAACAGCTCCGGCGCCATCAGCCAGGCGATGGGACAGGCGTCGTGCAGCGGCGCGGCCTGCCACCCCACCACCGTCCGCTCGACCCGCTGCGAGAAGCGCAGCATCGCCGTGGCCGTCCGCGCCGGTTCGGACTCCACCGCCTCGATCGCCTCGATGCGCGGTTCGGTGGCGCGGACCTGATGGGTGACGTCCAGGCCGAAGGCCACGACCGAGCAGCCCGATCCGAACACCACCGCCGCCGCGTCGGGATCGGCCCAGATGTTGAACTCGGCGGAGGCGGTGATGTTGCCCCCCTCCGACCGCGCTCCGCCCATGACGACCACCGGCCCCAGCCGCTCGGCCAGGCGCGGTTCGCGCCGCATGGCCAGCGCTAGATTGGTCATGGGTCCAAGCACGGCCACGGCCACCGACCCTTCGGGCCGGCGCATGACCAGGTCGACGATGGCGTTGGCCGCCGGTCCGTCGCCGACGATGGCGGCCGGCTCGAACGGCTCCAGGTCGCCCAGCCCCTCCGGCCCATGGAATTCGCCCGCCCCCGCCGGAGGCCGCTTCATCGGCCGCTCGGCGCCGCCGAAGACGGGCACGTCCTCGCGGCCGGCGATCTGGCGCATCATCCGCGCATTGCGCTGGGTCAGGCGGCCGGGAACGTTGCCGGCCACGGTCGTCACCGCCAGCAGCTCCAGCGCCGGCGCCGCAAAGGCCAGCATCAGGGCCACGGCGTCGTCCACGCCCGGATCGCAATCGATGATGAGGGACTGTCTGTTCACCGCGCATGACTAGGCGTTGAACCGCCCGCGGGGCAAGCTGGCCTCTTCGACTTCAGCTTTTTGACCGGCCGCGGAGCCCAGATCTGGCCCCTCGGCGGACAGCCAGCGGCATAAGAAAAAGGGCGGGCCATCGCTGGCCCGCCCTTCCGCATTTCAGCCTGGGATGACTTGGACTTAGAAGTCCATGCCGCCCATGCCGCCCATGCCGCCCATGTCGGGGGCGCCGGCGCCGGCCGAGGCCTTCTTCGGCGCATCGGCGACGGCGGCTTCCGTGGTGATCAGGATGCCGGCCACCGAAGCGGCGTCTTGCAGGGCCGTGCGAACGACCTTGGCGGGGTCGATGACGCCCATCTGCACCAGATCGCCATACTCTTCGGTCTGGGCGTTGAAGCCGAACGAGGCCTGGTCGTTTTCCAGCACCTTGCCGACCACGATCGAGCCTTCGACGCCCGCGTTTTCCGAGATCTGACGGATCGGAGCCTGCAGGGCGCGACGGATGATGGCGATGCCGGCGTTCTGGTCGGCGTTGTCGCCCTTGACGTCGGCCAGGATCTTGGAGGCCTTCAGCAGGGCGATGCCGCCGCCCGGAACGATGCCTTCGTCAGCCGCGGCGCGCGTGGCGTTCAGGGCGTCGTCGACGCGGTCCTTCTTTTCCTTCACTTCGACTTCGGTCGAACCGCCGACGCGGAGAACCGCGACGCCGCCGGCCAGCTTGGCCAGACGTTCCTGCAGCTTTTCCTTGTCGTAGTCCGAGGTGGTGTCCTCGATCTGGCGCTTGATCTGGGCCACGCGGGCTTCGATCTCATCCTTGCCGCCGACGCCTTCGACGATGGTGGTGTCGTCCTTGGTGATCGAAACCTTCTTGGCCTTGCCGAGCATGTCGAGCGTGACGCTCTCCAGCTTGATGCCCAGGTCTTCCGAGATGACCTGGCCGCCCGTCAGGATGGCGATGTCTTCCAGCATGGCCTTGCGGCGGTCGCCGAAGCCGGGGGCCTTGACGGCGGCGACGCGCAGGCCGCCGCGCAGCTTGTTGACCACCAGGGTGGCCAGGGCCTCGCCTTCGATGTCCTCGGCGATGATCAGCAGCGGACGGCCCGACTGCACCACGGCTTCCAGGATCGGCAGCATGGCTTGCAGCGAGGTCAGCTTCTTCTCGAACAGCAGGATCAGCGGCTCTTCGAGAACGGCCTCCATCTTGTCGGCGTTGGTGATGAAGTAGGGCGACAGGTAGCCGCGGTCGAACTGCATGCCTTCGACGACGTCGACGGTGGTGTCGGCGGTCTTGGCTTCTTCAACCGTGATGACGCCTTCGTTGCCGACCTTGGCCATGGCCTGGGCGATCAGCTCGCCGATTTCGGAGTCGCCGTTGGCCGAGATGGTGCCGACCTGGGCGATTTCCGAGTTGTTGGAGACCGGCTTGGAGTTGGTCTTGATCTCTTCCAGCACCAGGCCCACGGCCTTGTCGATGCCGCGCTTCAGGTCCATCGGGTTCATGCCGGCGGCGACGGCCTTCAGGCCTTCTTGCACGATGGCTTGAGCCAGGACGGTCGCGGTGGTGGTGCCGTCACCCGCCTTGTCGTTCGTCTTCGAAGCGACTTCGCGGATCATCTGGGCGCCCATGTTCTCGAAGGCGTCTTCCAGCTCGATTTCCTTGGCGACCGAGACGCCGTCCTTGGTCGAGCGCGGGGCGCCGAAGGACTTCTGGATCACGACGTTGCGGCCCTTGGGGCCCAGGGTCACCTTGACGGCGTTGGCGAGGACGTTGACGCCTCGCAGCATCTTGTCGCGCGCGTCGGTGTTGAACTGTACGATCTTAGCGGCCATGCGGGCTGCTCCTATCTATATGGATTGATTGAGGAACGTCGGACGTCGGGTGCTTAGGACAGCACGCCCAGGACGTCGGACTCCTTCATGATGATCAGGTCTTCGCCGTCGATCTTCACTTCCGTGCCCGACCACTTGCCGAACAGGATGCGGTCGCCAGCCTTCAGCTCCAGGGCGTTGACCACGCCCTTGTCGTCACGGGCGCCGGGGCCGACGGAGACGACTTCGCCTTCCTGCGGCTTTTCCTTGGCGGTGTCGGGGATGATGATCCCGCCCTTGGTCTTGGATTCTTCTTCAACGCGCTTGACCAGCACGCGGTCGCCGAGCGGACGAAACGCCATCGGTTGTCTCCCTTGATCCCCCGGATGGGGCGATTGTGAACAGTCGGTCGGCCCTCCCGCGATCGCCGTTTTGGCAGCCGACCGACGAGAGTGCTAACGCGGCCGGGAGTTAGGCAGGCGGGCCGGCGGGGTCAAGCGGGACGGACCGATTTCCGCGCGAAACTTCCGCAACGAATGAACCGAAAATGAATGACAGGCTCCGGGGTCGTTCAAGCGCCGCCCGTTAGAACCAACCCAACGCTCACGGCATTCCCCTTCCGGAACGCTGGCCGGGCACAGAGCAAAAGGAGACGGACCATGTCGAAGATGCTGAAGATCACCGCGGTCGCCGCCGCGCCGGTCGTCGCCCTGACCATGATGGCGGCGCCTGCCTCGGCCCAGTCGTATCGGGACCGCGACCGCGACGACAACAGCGCCCAGAACGCCCTGATCGGCGCGGCCGTCGGCGGCCTGGCCGGCGCCCTGCTGGGCAATGGCGACGGCACCTATATCGCGGGCGGCGCCTTGGCCGGCGCGGCCCTGGGCGCGGTGGCCACCAACCGCGGCTCGGGCTGCGAATATTATCGCGGCGGCCGCTGCTACCGGAACCAGGGCCACTGGGAGCGCGAGCACGGCATCGACCGCAGCCGCTCCGGCTATGACTACCGGTATGAAGACCGTCGCTACAACTCGCGCCACGACTATCGCCGCGACCGGGACTACCGCTACGACCGTCGCTGGTAAGGCCTAGATTATCGAGAATGAGGAAGGGCGCTCCCCACGGAGCGCCCTTTTTCGCGGCCTCAGCCCATCAGTCGCGTCATCAGCGCGGCGGTGGAGGGGTCCAGGTCCGCGCTGGGGCCGCCGGCCCCGACATCCTTCAGGATCGCCTTGGCCAGCACCTTGCCCAGCTCCACGCCCCACTGGTCGAAGCTGTTGATGTCCCAGACCACCCCTTCCACGAAGGTCTTGTGCTCATAGAGGGCGATCAGGGCGCCCAGGGTCCGGGGCGTCAGCCGATCCATGACGATGGCGGTCGAGGGCCGGTCGCCGGTGAAGGTGCGGTGGGGCGCCAGACGCGTCGCCTCCTCCTCCGACAATCCCTGCGCCAGACCCTCGGCCTTGGCCGCCTCGGTCGTCTTGCCCAGCATCAGGGCCTGGCCCTGGGCCAGGGCGTTGGACCAGAGAGGCGACTCGGGCGCGTCCTCATGCGTGCGGGCCACGATCACGAACTCGGCCGGAACCACCTGCGGCCCCTGGTGGATCTGCTGGAAGAAGGCGTGCTGTCCGTTGGTGCCGGGCTCTCCGAACACCACAGGGCAGGTCTGGCGGTCCACCGGCGTCCCGTCGCGATGCACCCGCTTGCCGTTCGATTCCATCTCCAGCTGCTGCAGGAAGGACGGCAGGCCGCGCAGCGCATGGGCGTAGGGCGCCACCGTCCGTGCCGGGCGGCTCAGGCCGTCGACGTTGAACACCTGGGCCAGGGCCAGCAGCACCGGCGCGTTCTGCTCCAGCGGCGCCGCGACGAAATGGTCGTCCATCTCCGCCGCCCCGGCCAGCATGGCCTCGAACACGTCCCAGCTGAGCGCAATGGCGCACGACAGGCTGACCGCCGACCACAGGGAATACCGCCCGCCGACCCAGTCGCGGAAGGCGAAGGTCCGTCCGCAGCCGAAGGCGGCCGCCTTGTCCGGCGCGGCCGTCACGCCGATGAAGTGTTTCGTCATCCCCTCGGCCGGAAGGGCCGCCGCCAGCCAGGCCTTGGCCGCCTCGGCGTTGGCCAGGGTTTCCTGGGTGGTGAAGGTCTTGGACACCACCACGACCAGGGTGGTCTCGGGATCCAGCCCGGTCAGCGCCTCGGCCATGTCGCGCGGGTCGATATTGGCGACGAAGCGCAGGTCGATCGACGGGTCCAGCGGGCGCAGGGCGTCCCACACCACGCGCGGCCCCAGGTCCGATCCGCCGATGCCGACATGGACGATCGCCTTGAACGGCTGGCCCGTCGCGCCGGCCTCGGCGCCCGAACGCACGGCCTCGGCATAGGCCTTCATGTCGGCGCGCACGGCGTCCACCTCGGCCGAGACCGGCTCGCCCAGCGCATGGAAGTCCGCGCCCGCCGCCGCTCGCAGCGCCGAGTGCAGCACCGCACGGCCCTCTGTCAGGTTCACCGCCTCGCCGGCGAACAGGGCGGCGCGGCGGCCCTCCACGTCGCAGGCGCGCGCCAGGTCCAGGCAGGCCTCGAAGGCGGCCTTGGTCCAGCTCTGCTTCGACAGATCCAGGTAAAGCCCCGCCGCCTCGACCGACATCCGCGCCAGACGGTCGGGATCAGCGGAGAACTGATCGACGATGCGGGTCTTTCCGGCCTCGGCGGCGGTGCGGTCGAAGGCGGTCCAGGCGGCGTCGCGGCTCATGATCAGTCCTCGGAGGCGGTCGGGGGAGGCGATAGGGTAAACACTCGTTTACGGGTCGGGCGTATCCCGGTTCAACGTCCTAGCGGACGTTGAAACAGGAAGTCAGCCCCCGAGGTTCTCCATGTCCTGCGGCATCGCCCTTTCGATCGCCCTGATGGTCTCCAACCCGGCGGTGGCCGAGGCCGCATCCCAGCCGCCCGCCGCGGCCGGCGCGCCCGTGTCCGTGGCTGGCGAGCCGCTGTTCGCCGACATCATCGCCCGGTCGACCGAGCTGAAGGCCCTGGTGGACGGCTGGGCCGCCTCCAAGGCCGCCGACGCCGAGGGCTTCTTCGCCGGCCCGGTCTTCACCGGCTTCAAGACCCGCGCCGAGGCCCTGTCCCAGCTGGACATGCAGGGTCACCTGATCCTGAAGGAACGCGGCACGGACGGCGACCTGAAGTGCATCCTGCGCGGCATTTCCGAGGACATCCCCAAGAAGGTCGCCGCCGTCCAGACCGCCCCGACCCCGGCCGAACGCGCCGTCGCCCTGTCGGAACTGTCCTACCTGCTGAACGACAACGTCGAGGTCATCACCGCCCCGCCGCAGCCGGCGGTGTAGGTTCTTCGTCATCCTCCGGCGGGCATAGCGAGACCGGGGGACCCAGCGGCGCCGAAGGCGAAGGCTCAGTCGCGCCCGATCGTTGGAATCCGCGACAGCTTCGCGCTCTCGCGCGCCGCTGGGTCCCCCGGTCTGCGCCGCGAAGACGCGGCTTGCCGGAGGATGACGGAAGTTATGGACCTCGCTACCCCTCCACCGTCTCCGGATATTTGATCGAACAGCCATAGGGCTGGGCGAAGCGGGTCTGGACCGGCCGGCCGGCCTCCATGTCGGTCAGGGCCGCGCGGACGAAGTTGGTGGCGCCCTCCAGGTCCTCGGGCTTGTTGGTCGGCCGGTCGTCGATGCCGCCCTCGAAGACGATGCGGCCTTGCGGATCGATCACCCGCATGTCGGGCGTCGTCTTGGCGTCGTACAGCTTGCCGACCTCGCCGGTCGGATCCAGCAGCAGGTGGGTCCAGGCGCCGTCATGCTTGGCCTTGAAGGCGCGCGCCGTTTCGCCCTCGACGAAGCCTTGCGTGCCGGGCGCCGAGGACACGATGGTCAGCCAGACCACGCCGTCGGCGGTCGCTTCGCGCTGCAGCGCCTGCATGGCCCCCGCGCCATAGTGTTTCTGGACATAGGGACAGCCCTCGTTGGTCCACTCCAGGACCACCGTCCGGCCCCGGAAGTCGGCCAGCGACCGCTGCGTCCCCTCGGCGTCGACCAGGGTGAAGGGCGGGGCCATACCCTCCTGCGCCGCGGCTGCGGACGCCGGTTCGTTCGATGCGGCCTCAACAGGCGCGGCGGCCTCCTGCTGCTGGCAGGCGGCGACGGCCAGGGCGGCGACGGCGGCGAGGGTCAGGCGGATCATGACGGCGTTTCCCTGATGCGGGCCGCAGTCAGCGCGCGGCCTCCTGTAGGGAGTCTATCACGAGCCCCTCGGTCAGCAGCTGCGGCAGAATGCGCGGTTCGCCCCCGCCGGCCGGATACAGCAGATACAGCGGCACGCCCGACCGGCCGTGGCGTTCCAGCTCGCGGGCGATGGCGTCGTCGCGCCGGGTCCAGTCGCCGACCAGATAGACGGCGTTCGTCGCCGTGATCACCTGGCCCACGCGGGCCGAGGACAGGGCCGCGCCCTCGTTGATCTTGCAGGTCACGCACCAGTCGGCGGTGAAGTTGACCAGCACCGGACGGCCCTCGACCTGCGCCGCCTGCACGGCCTCGGGCGACCAGGGCTGGGACGCCAGCACCGTCTCGCCGGACGCCTCGCCGGGCTCCACCACCGGCGCCCGCGCCGCCGCCACGCCCGCCACCGTGGCCAGCGCCAGGGCGATCAGAGCCGACGCTCCGCTGAGCCAGCTGCGCCGACCAGCCGTCCGCTCGCCCTGCATCAGGCCGAACAGCCACAGCGCCAAGGCCAGCATAAGGCCGGCGCCGAACAGCAGGGCCAGGGCCGCGCCGCCGGTCTGGCGCGCGAACACCCAGGCCAGCCACAGGGCCGCGCCGTACATCGGGAAGGCGAGCAGCCGCCGCAGCCGCTCCATCCACGGCCCCGGCCGGGGGAAGCGCCGCAACAGGCCCGGCGACAAACTGACGACCACATAGGGCAGGGCCAGACCAAGCCCCAGCATCAGAAAGACCAGCAGCGCGGCTGGCCAAGGCATGACCAGGGCTGCGCCAAGAGCCACGGCCATGAAGGGCGCCGTGCAGGGCGCCGCCACCACCACCGCCAGCACGCCGGTCAGGAAGGCCCCCGCGCCGCCAGAGACATGCGACAATCTTCCCGCGCCCTGCAATGACCCACCGATGTCAAACACGCCTGACAGGTTCAGCGCCACGGCCAGCATCAGCAGGCCCAGCACGGCGATCACCGCCGGAGACTGCAGCTGGAAGCCCCAGCCGATGGCCTGCCCTCCAGCCCGCAGCGCCAGCAAGGCCCCGGCCAGAACCAGGAAGGTCGCCAGAACCCCCGCCAGGAACAGCAGGCCGTCGCGACGCGCAACCCGCGTCTCATGCGCCGAGGCCGACAGCGCCGCCGCCTTCATCGCCAGTATGGGAAAGACGCAGGGCATCAGGTTCAGGATCAGCCCGCCGAGCAAGGCCAGCCCGGCCGCCCGCAGCAGGCCCGTCGCCCCTGCGCCGCCCGCCGGGTCCTCCCGCTCGCCCGCCTCGCCGGAGATCGCGCGCCCCGTCGTTCCGGCCAGCGCCGCGCCTGGTTCAGCCGTGATCTCCCACGCCCCCGCGTCGGTGGCGAGCACCCCCGCGACCGGCCCGCTCAGGCCGCCGCGCGCACCGCGTCCGGGCGCCAGCGTCAGGGTCAGGCCCTGATCGCCCCGCGTCGCCGTCTGGTCCGCCGCGTGGTCGATGACCCCGCCCTGGAAGGGGAAGAAGTGCGCCCGGCCGATGTCGGCCCCCGCCAGCGGCCCGCCCGCCGCGCTCAACGTCAGCCGGCCGTCCGTCAGGGCGATACGCGCCTCGATGGGCGCCGGGCGCGGCGCGTCGGTCAGCACCGCCTGGATCGCCGCGCCATAGGCCGGGTCCAGCGGCGCGGCGCCCTCGCGCACCTCGATATCCAGCGCCAGCGGCAGCTCGTCGGGCACGCACATCTGGTCGCTGCACACCATGAACAGCGCCTGGGCCCGCAGCGACAGCACCTGTCCAGGTCGCGCCGAGGCCGGAACCTCGATCGGCACGGGCAGCAGCACGGCGCCCGAATAGCCGTAGTTGACCAGGCTCTGCAGACGCTGACGCTCAGGCAGCGGCCAGACGATCTCGCCCGCCCGGACGCCGGTCGGCAGGGTCCAGTCCAGGGTGGTCGGCCCGCCCGAGTCGCCCGGATTGCGCCAATAGGTGTGCCACCCCGGCTGGATCGCCTGGCGCACGGCCACGATCACGGTCGATCCCGGCGTCGCCCATTGCGACATCGGAACCAGTTCGGCCTCGATCCGCTCGGTGCGCTGGGGGCCCAGGCCGACCAGGGCCGCCGTCCCTACCGCCGGCTGCGCGTGGGCCGCCAGGGGCGCCAGCAACAGCATCAGGCCGACGAACAGGGAAGTCAGGCGCAAGAGACGAGGTCCGTGGGGGAAAAGGAAGCCGTCATCCTAGACCGCGCCGCGTCCGGCATCCACCGACAGGCCGCCGCAGGTCTGTCCGGTCTCAATCGCCGGCGCCGTCCTCCAGCATCTCCCGCATCATTTCCAGGATCAGCTTCTGCTTGCGTAGCGGCAGTTGCGGAGCCAGGCGGGCGATCTCAAGGGACTGGCGCGTGGCCGGATGGTCGTGATCGAAGGCCGGCGCGGATTCCTCGGCCAGGCCGGGCCGGCTGCTGTAGCCGTCGAAGAAGTAGGGGATGCCGACGTTCAGGAAGTCCGCGATCTCGAACAGCTTGGACGCCGAGATGCGGTTCTGACCCTTTTCGTACTTCTGCATCTGCTGGAAGCTGACGCCGACCGCCTTGCCCAGCGCCGTCTGGCTGAGCCCCAGTCCCAGGCGTTTTTCCTGAACGCGACGTCCGACGTGACGATCGACCGGGTGCGGATCCTGAGTATCCTCGCCGCGCGCCATCTCACATCCTGCTTTATAGTAAACGACCAGGTCAGACCTTAGAGCGCGTCCGCAAGGGCCACAAGCTTAAGGCCACGCTTAGAAGAAGCGCGAGACCGAACGGCCAGTCACCCGTCCGACCGTACGGGGTCACGCCGGCGGGCTGCGGCAACCGGGCGTCGATCACCCCCATGACGCCGGGGTCCAGCCGATCGCCGTCTACGATCCGCCCCCAGGGATCGATCATCGCCGATATGCCTGTGGGCGTGGCCCGTGCGATCGGCAGGCCTGTCTCGATCGCCCGATAGCTGGCCAGGTTCAGATGCTGGCGCGGGCCCGAGGTCTTGCCGAACCAGGCGTCGTTGGACGCATTCACGATCCATGCCGGGCGGCCTGCGGCGCCGGGCGTGAAGCCGGGATAGAGGCTTTCGTAGCAGATCAGCGGTTGGACCGGCGGCGCGTTGGGCAGGGTGATCGGCGCCGGCGTCGGGCCGGCGGAGAAGTCGCTGGGCATGTGCACCAGGCTGCGCAGGCCCACGGCGGTCATCACCGAGCCCAGCGGCAGATACTCTCCGAACGGCACCAGCCGATGCTTGTCGTAGACGGCCGCGACCCGCAGACCGACGCCGCCCTCGTCATGCAGGGCGAACAGGCTGTTGTAGTAGCGCGCGCCGTCCGGCGCCGTCGGATCGGCCTGGCCGCGCGCCAGTCCCATCAGCAGGGTCTGGCCGGGCTTGAGCGCCGCCGCGATCCCCTCGCCCTCCGCCGCGCCCGGCGCGAACACCTGATAGTCGGCGGCCGGCAGAGACCCTTCGGGCCAAACCACCACGTCGGGGGTCCGCGCGGCCGGCTGGGCCGTCAGGCGCAGATAGCGATCGACGATCGAACGATAGGCCTCGGGCGTCCACTTGGATTCCTGGTCGACGTCCGCCTGGACGATCCGGACCACCGTGTCGGTGAACCGCAGGTCCGCGCCGCCCAGCCGGACCGCGCCCCCCACGCCGACCGCGACCAGGGCGCCGAGACCCAGTCCCGCCGCGATCCACCGTCCGCGCCACAGGCCCGGCCCGACCAGGACGCCCAGCGCCGAGACCCCCGCCACCGTCAGAAAGCTCAAGCCATAGACGCCGACCACCGAGGCGAACTGCGACATGGCCCCGCCTGCGCGCCAGCTGGCGCCCGCCGGATTCCACGGAAAACCGGTCAGCACATGGCCTCTCAGCCATTCGAAACCGCAGAACAGGGCCGCGAACAGCAGCACCCGGACCACGCCGATCGGCGTGGTCCGGCGATAGAGGGCGCAGACCGCGCCCCAGAACAGTCCCAGCCCCGCCGGCAGCAGGCTGGCCGCGAAGGGCGCCATCCACGCCTGTTCCGGGTTGACGAAGAAGGCCTCGGCGACCCACCAGCAACCGATGAAGAAATAGGCGAACCCCGCCAGCCATCCCATCCAGAAGGCGCCACGTGGCCGGTCCGAACGCTCGGCCAGGATCATCAGCAGTGGATAGCCCACAAGGCCGATCAGGAGCCCGAAAGGCGGATGCGCCAGCGCCGTCCCCGCGCCCGCAAGCAGGGCCAGGGCGATGCGGATCAGTCGCCAGCTCACGGCGCGCCGGCGCGGCGGCAGGGCGCGGATCGGCCCGGCGAGGCGATCAAGCAGGGCGTCGGGCGTCATGGCTCAGGCCTCGTCGTCGGCGGCGTAGGGATCGGCGACGCCCAGCCCGGCCAGAATCTCGCGCTCCTCGGCCTCCATCTCTTCGGCCTCGGCGTCGTCCTCGTGGTCGCGGCCCAGCAGGTGCAGCACGCCGTGGACCACCAGATGGCTCAGATGGTCGGCCAGGGTCTTGCCCTGCGCCCGCGCCTCCTCGGCGCAGACGCCGTGGGCCAGGACGATGTCGCCCAGGTGCGGAAAGGCGTTCTCCGGCGCGGGAAAGGACAGGACGTTCGTCGGCCTGTCCTTGTCGCGAAAGCGGGCGTTCAGGTCACGCACGGCCTCATCGTCGGTCAGCAGCACGACCACGTCGCCTTCGACGGTCCCCAGCGCCGCCGCGGCCGCGCGCGAGACGGTCGCCTCGACCTCGGGCAGAGCGGACCAGGCGTCCGCCTCGACCTCGACCTCGATCATTCCGCGTCTTCGAGATCGGGCGCGGGCAGGCGCCGCGCCGCGTCGGCGTCATAGGCGCGCACGATCCGCTCAACCATGGCGTGGCGCACCACGTCCTCGGCGGCGAACTTCAGAACGCCCACGCCTTCGATCCCCTCCAGGATGCGCAGCGCATGGGCCAGACCGGAATCGCGCGGGTTCAGAAGATCGATCTGCGACGGGTCGCCGGTCACCACCATGCGCGCGCCCTCGCCCAGACGGGTCAGAACCATCTTCATCTGCAGACGGCTGGTGTTCTGCGCCTCGTCGACGATGACGAAGGCGTGGCTGAGGGTGCGGCCCCGCATGAAGGCGATGGGGGCGGCCTCGATCTCGCCCTTGTCGCGGCGACGCTGCACGTCCTCGGCGCCCAGGATGTCGTTCAGCGCCTCCCAGATCGGGGCCAGATAGGGATCGACCTTTTCGTTCAGATCGCCCGGCAGGAAACCCAGCTTCTCGCCCGCCTCGACCGCCGGCCGCGTGATGACCAGCCGGTCCACCTGGCCGCGACGAAGCAATGAAGCCCCGTAAGCCGCCGCCAGGAAGGTCTTGCCCGTCCCCGCCGGCCCGACCCCGAAACTCAGTTCGCACCGGCCCAGCATGTCCAGATAGGCGGCCTGGGCCTTGGTCTTGGGCACGATCGATCCGCGCTTGCCGCCGGGCAGGGACACGCCGGCCGCCGCCATGCCGGGCGTCCCCTTGCCGCCCCGCGCCTGGCCCAGGGCGGCGCGCACGTCGGCCTCGGTGACCTCGGCCCCCAGGGCCGCGCGCTTGGCCAGATCCTCGATCACCCGGCGGGCGTCGCCTCGGTCGCGCACGCCGCCGTTGACCGAGACCCCGCCGCCCGGCGCCTCGACCAACACCTTGAAGGCGTCCTCGATCAGGGCGACATGCCGGCTGTTGGGTCCGACCACCGCGCGCAGCTCGGCGTCGTTCAGGGGTATGAATTCGCTTTCACGCGCCAAGCACGGAGACTCCAAGGTCCCGCGGAGACGGGACGGGGGCGATCAGTTTTCCGGTCAGGCTGTTCTGCTGACCACTGACGATATGAACCGGAACGATCTTCCCGATCAGATGATCCGCGTCGTCGACGTGGACCGACTGCAGATAGGGCGAGCGGCCGATGGCCTGGCGGCCGTGACGTCCCTTCTTCTCGAACAGCACGTTCAGCGTGCGGCCCGCCTGGGCGGCGTTGAAGGCGACCTGCTGTTCCAGCAGCAGGGCCTGCAGCCGATGCAGCCGGTCCTTGGACACCTCGGGCGCCACCTGCGCCCCCATGCCGGCGGCCGGCGTGCCGGGCCGGGGCGAGTACATGAAGGAGAAGGCGCTGGCGTAATTCACCTGCCGCACCAGATCCAGCGTGTCCTCGAAATCCCGTTCGGTCTCGCCGGGGAAGCCGACGATGAAGTCGCCCGACATCGCCATGTCCGGCCGCGCGGCGCGGATGCGCTCGATCAGGTCGAAATACTTCTGGCGGCCATGCTTTCGGTTCATCAGCCGCAGGATGCGGTCCGAGCCCGACTGAACCGGCAGGTGCAGATAGGGCATCAGCGCGTCCAGATCGCCATGCGCCGCGATCAGGTCGTCGGACATGTCGTTGGGATGGCTGGTCGTATAACGGATGCGGTCCAGGCCGGGGATTTCGGCTAGGGCGTAGGCCAGTTCGGCCAGGGTCGCCTTCTTCCCGTCCGCCCGCTCGCCGTCATAGGCGTTGACGTTCTGCCCCAGCAGGGTGACCTCGCGCACGCCGCGATCGGCCAGGGCGCGGGCCTCGTCCAGAACAGCCGCCAGCGGGCGCGACCATTCGGCCCCGCGCGTATAGGGCACCACGCAGAAGGTGCAGAACTTGTCGCAACCCTCCTGCACGGTCAGGAAGGCTGTGGGGCCGGTGGTCCCGCGCGTCGCCGGCAGGGCGTCGAACTTGTCGACCGGCGCGAAGTCGGCGCCGATCCGCTCGCCGCGCGCCCGGGCGGTGCGGGTCAGCAGCTCCGGCAGCTGGTGATAGGCCTGGGGTCCGACGACCAGATCCACGGCCGGCTGGCGACGCATGATCTCCTCGCCCTCGGCCTGAGCCACACAGCCGGCGACGGCGATGGTCATGGCGCCGTCCTTGGCGTCCTTGAGCTCGCGCATCTTGCCGAGCTCGGAATAGACCTTCTCGGCCGCCTTTTCGCGGATGTGGCAGGTGTTCAGGATGACGAAGTCGGCGTCCTCGACCGCCTCGGTGGTCGCATAGCCCAGCGGGCGCAGGACGTCGGCCATGCGCTCGGAGTCATAGACGTTCATCTGACAGCCGTAGGTCTTGATGAACAGGCGCTTGGCGGGCGCGGGTCCCGCCTCGGCCGCTTGCGGAACCAGGGTTTCGGTCATGGCAGGCTTATGATCGCCGAAACGGGCGACGACAAGGCTAAGGCTCAGCCGGCGTCCACATCGGCGGGGTTGACCCGGGCCGCGTGGCGCTTGAAGATCAGCCCTTCGCGCTTGGACGGCTCGGCGCCCTCGATGGCGACGCCGTAGAGCTCCAGCTTGTGCCCGATCAGCTGGAAGCCCAGCCGTTCGGCGATCTCGGTCTTCAGCCGCTCGATCTCGGCGTCGAAGAATTCGATCACCTCGCCCGAACGGGTGTCGATCAGGTGGTCGTGGTGGTCGTCGCCCGCTTCTTCGTACCGGCTGCGGCCGTCCCCGAAGTCGTGTTTCTCGACGACCCCGGCCTCTTCGAACAGGCGCACCGTGCGATAGACGGTGGCGATGGAGATGTGCGGATCGATGGCCGAGGCGCGCCGGTACAGCTCCTCGACATCCGGGTGGTCTTCCGCCGAGGACAGCACCCGGGCGATCACCCGACGCTGTTCGGTCATACGCATGCCGCGGTCGGCGCAGAGTTTTTCGATCCGGTCCATCAGACTAGAATAAGGGCTGTCGTCGCGTCAGGGAAGCGTCGCCTTGTCCGGATCAGCCGCGAGGTCGAACGCCAGCACCAGGGCGTCGGTCTTCCCGCCCGCGTAATAGCCCTTGCGCCGGCCGATCAGGCGGAAGCCGGCCCGGTCGTACAGGGCGCGAGCGGCGGCGTTGTCCTCGGCCACTTCCAGGAACAGGCGCGCAGCGCCGGCTCGCGCCGCGGCGAGGGCCCCCTGCCCCACCAGCCGGCCGCCCAATCCGGCGCGCCGGGCTTGCGGCCGCACCGCCAGCGTCAGGATTTCCGCCTCGTCCAGAACCTGGCGGATCAGGATGAAGCCGTCCGGCTCCACCACGGCGAAGACGCCGGCCTGTACCAGAAGATCGGCGAACTCGCGCGCGGACCACGGCGCGGCGAACGCCGTCGCATGCAGCGCGGCCAGGCCTTCGGCGGCGTCGGTCGCCGGGTCGGTCACGGGACGATCTGACGCGGCTGGCCGGGCAGACGGCTGGGCGGCGTGGCGTCGGGCGCGCGCAGATACAGCGGCCGCGGCGGGCTGGACACCGGATCGGTCGCTCGCGTCAGCCGCGCCAGGGCCTCCGGCGACGGCGCGGCCCGGGCGTCGGCCAGGGTCGGCGCCAGATCGGGAAAGGCCTCCAGCAGCACGCCGACGCCGGTCCCGACCAGTCGCGCGCGTCGATCCAGGGCGACGATCTCCTGCGCGGCTTCCGCCAGGGTCAGGGCTGCGGCGGGGCCATGGGGCGCGCCCTGATCGAACGATCGCGCATAGACCTGGCCGCGGCGGGCGTCGATCAGGGCGACAGTGGGCGCCGGATCCTGCGGCAGGCTTTCGGCCAGGGCGTCCAGCGTCGACAGACCGACGACAGGCCGATCCAGCGCGGCGCCCAGCCCCTGGGCGAACGCCAGCCCGACCCGCAAGCCCGTGAACGACCCCGGCCCGACCGTAACGCCGATCTGATCCAGGGCGTCGAAAGCCATCCCCGCCTCGGCGACGACGTCGCGCACCAGTCCGCCCAGCCGTTCCTGATGACCCTTCGTCATCGGCTCGAACCGCATGGCCAGCGGCCGCTCGTCCTCGAACACTGCGGCCGTGCAGGCCCCCAGCGCCGTATCGATCACCAGAATTCTCATGGGCGCCCTTCTAGGCCGCCGGAGCAAGAACCTCCACCAGGCGCGTCAGGGCCTGACGCACCGCGCGGTCCTCGATCCGAGCGAACCCGGCGGCCAGCGCCCGCCCCTCCGCCGTCGCGGTCAGGGCGCGCAAGGTCTGCAGTTCGACGGTCTCGGCCTCGCCCGCCCGCTGAGGAAAGAAGGCCTCGACCGGCAGGCCCAGCGCCGCGGCCAGGCCATGCAGCCGCGAGGCCGAGATGCGATTGTGCCCGCCCTCGTACTTCTGCACCTGCTGACACGAGACGCCGATCTTCTCGCCCAGAGCGGTCTGCGACAGGCCCAGCGCCTGACGACGCGCGGCGATCCGCCGGCCCACGAGGGCGTCCAGCGGCTCGGCGGTTCTCGGGGAGCGCCCGGCGGGCGAACGTGGCATCGGCGATCTCCTGTCCTTGACAGGAAGGTTTCATATCTGGCGATGAAACACAACTGTTTCGTTTCATCAGGATTCCAGCCGGGCCGTGACCGCTGAGACGCGCGCGACCTCGGATCGGGCGAGGACCTCCACGCGATCCAGGCCCCCGGCTCCCGCTAGTCGAAGGGCCTCCGCATCGCCCCCCTCATAGATACGCACCCGGACCGAGCCGTCCGCCATCTCCACCACGCAGCCCTGGCCCCGACGCGGCCATTGCCCGGGGCGATATTCCAGCACCACGCCAGACTCGGCCCAGGGCGACAACTCGTCCGTCGACAGGGCGTGACGGCGCGGCGCGGCCTCGGGACCGGCCCAGGCCCGCGTCCGCGCCGATACGCCGGTCGCAAGGGCCCCTTCGGGGGGCGTCGTTTCGCCGGCCCGCGCCAGGACCAGGGCCAGATCCTCGGGCGTGGCGTCCAGCGCCGTGGTCAAGCGCCGCTGGACGTCGGGTCGGAACAGGCCGGGGCGCCGGCCGGATTCATAGAGGCCCCATCCCTGGCTGGTCATGTCCACGCGCGCGCCGGCCTCGGCCTGCGACAGGCCGCGCTCACGGCGCAGGGCGGCGAGAGCCTCGCCCAGACGAAGGGCGTCGGGATCGGGAACGAAGCGCGACATGAGGCGGATAATGGCCGTGCGCGCCGCCCCTGGCGAGACGGAATCGTTTCAGGCGGCCGTCAGACCGTCTGCTCGACCCGCGTCACCTCGGGAACGTAGTGGCGCATCATCTGCTCGACGCCGGCCTTCAGCGTGGCCGAGGACGACGGACAGCCCGAACAGGCGCCGCGCATCCTCAGCGACAGGACGCCGGTGCCCTCGTCGAAGGAGTCGAACAGGATGTCGCCGCCGTCCTGGGCGACGGCGGGGCGAATGCGACTGTCCAGCAGGGCCTTGATCTCGGCCACGATCTCACTGTCGTCTTCCGCGTGACCCTCGGCCTCGGCGCCGTCGCGCGTGAGCGGCTGGCCGGAAACGAAATGATCCATGATCGCGGCCAGGATCGACGGCTTCATCTCCGTCCAGTCCGGGCCGTGGGCCTGGCGGGTGACGGAAACATAGTCGGCGCCGAAGAAGACCCCGTCCACGCCTTCCAGTTCGAACAGGCCCTCGGCCAACGGCGAAGCCGTGGCCGCGTCGACGGTGCGGTACTCCAGCGCCTTCCCCGGCGACACGTCGCGCCCGGGCAGGAACTTCAGCACATTGGGATTGGGCGTGGGTTCGGTCTGGATGAACATGAGCGGGAGATGCGCCCGGCGACGGCGCCTTTCAAGACCCGTCTAGCGCCGTTTCAGCCCGCCCAGCAGCCCTCGAACCAGTTCGCGGGTCAGGGTCGAACCCGCCGTGCGCAGCACCGACTTGGTCAGGGCCTCCATGGGCGTCTGGCGGTTGGAGGGCCGGCGCGCTGGCGCCCGGGTCGCCCGCGCGGCCTTCTCTTCCGCCTTCGACCGCGCCTCCTGGGCCTGATTGGCGGCGGCGTGGCGGGCGGCCAGGATCTCGTCGGCCGACTCGCGGTTGACCGCCTGGTCGTAAAGGCCGCGCACCGGGCTCGCGGCCATCACGGCGGCCCGCTCGGCGTCGGTCGCGGGACCCAGGCGCGAATCCGGCGGGCGTATCCTGGTGCGCGCCACCACCGTGGGGGCGCCCCTCTCGTCCAGCACCGACACCAGCGCCTCGCCGACGCCCAGCCCCTGGATGGCCTCGGCCGTGTCGAAACCGGGATTGGGCCGGAAGCTTTCGGACGCCGCCTTGAGGCCGCGCTGTTCGGAGGGGGTGTAGGCCCTGAGCGCGTGCTGGATGCGGTTGCCCAGCTGCGCCAGCACGCTGTCGGGGATGTCGGCGGGGTTCTGAGTGACGAAATAGACGCCGACGCCCTTGGAGCGGATCAGCCGCACCACCTGCTCGACCTTCTCCAGCAGGGCCTTGGGCGCATCGTCGAACAGCAGGTGCGCCTCGTCGAAGAAGAAGACCAGGCGCGGCTTGTCCGGATCGCCCACCTCCGGCAGCTGCTCGAACAGTTCCGACAGCAGCCACAGCAGGAAGGCCGCGTACAGGCGCGGGCTGTTCATCAGCCGCGTGGCGTCCAGCACATTGACCTGGCCGCGTCCGTCCAGGCCCGTGCGCATCATGTCCTCCAGCCTCAGCGCCGGCTCGCCGAAGAAGGCGGCGCCGCCCTGCTGCTCCAGCTGCAGAAGCGAGCGCTGGATGGCGGCGATCGAGGCGGGAGCGACATTGCCGACCTCGCGCCCGATCCGGTCGGCGTTCTCACCCACATAGGCCAGCAGGCTTCTCAGGTCGTCGAGGTCCAGAAGCAGCAGGCCCTCCTTGTCGGCGACATGGAAGGCGACCATCAGCACGCCTTCCTGCACATCGTTCAGGTCCAGCATCCGCGCCATCAGCACCGGACCGATCTCCGAGATGGTGGTGCGGATCGGATGGCCCTTCTGACCGTACAGGTCCCAGAACACCGTCGGCGCGGCGCGCGGCGTCAGGGTCAGGCCCATGTCGGCGGCCCGCGCGGTCAGCTTCTCGTTCGGCGATCCGGCCTGGGACACGCCCGACAGGTCGCCCTTCACATCGGCGCAGAAGACCGGAACCCCGGCGTCGGAGAACCCCTGCGCCATGATCTGCAGCGTCACCGTCTTGCCCGTGCCGGTCGCGCCGGCGACGACGCCGTGGCGGTTGGCGCGGTGCAACAGCAGGGCCTCCGGCGCGCCCTGGTCGGACTGGCCGAGGAACAGGCCGGGGCGGTCGGATGGGGCGTCGGACATGGACGGGGCTCCGGATGCGTCGGTCCAAGGTCTAGCGCAGTCCTCGGCCGCCCGGAACCGTCGCCGTTACGGCGAGTTGACGCCGTCCCCAGCCCCGCCGACAAGGATCGCATGAAGAACCCCGTCTCCATGTCGGCCTCCGCCGTCTCCCGCAACGCCCTGGCCCTGATCGCGACCGTCGCGGCGGGAGCGGCGATCTACTGGCTGCGGGACATACTGACGCCGCTGGCCATGGCGATCTTCCTGCTGATCATGATCGACGGGGTGAAGCGGTCGGTGGAGACACGCACCCCCCTGAACGACCGCTGGGCCGGCGTCGCCGCACTGACCCTGGTTGTCGTGGCCTTCTTCGCCTCCATCGCCATCATCGTGAACGGCGCGGCGGGCTTCTTCGGCGAGGCGTCCGGCGTGTCCCAGAACATCGGCCCGCGCATCGACCAGATCATCCGCGACGTCTATGGCCTGGTCGACCTGTCCAATCCGCCGACGGCCCAGGATCTGATCAATCAGGTCGACATCCGCGGCTATCTGACCAGCATGGCCTTCCAGGTTCAGGGCGTCGCCTCCGGCTCCTTCTTCGTCCTGGTCTATCTGGGCTTCCTGCTGGCCTCGCAGATCGGGTTCCAGCGCAAGATCGTCGCCATGTTCCCCCTGAAGGCCCAGCGCGACGAGGCGGTGGCGGTCTTCAAGCGGGTGCGCGGCGGGGTCGAGGGCTATATCTGGGTCCAGGCCGTGACCGGGGCGATGATCTGCGTCGTCGCCTGGATCCTGATGCGCGCCGTGGGACTTCAGAACGCCGAGTTCTGGACCTTCGTCATCTTCATCGTCGGCTTCATCCCCGTGCTGGGCGGAGCCGTCGCGGGCCTGGCGCCGCCCCTGTTCGCCCTGGTGCAGTTCGACAGCTACTGGCCCGCCCTGATCCTGCTGGTCGGGCTTCAGGCCATCCTGTTCGTCGTCGGCAACCTGATCCAGCCGCGCATGCAGGGCGACAACCAGAACATCGACCCGGTCGTGGTCCTGCTGGCCCTGGCCTTCTGGGGCAAGCTGTGGGGCGTGGTGGGCATGTTCCTGTCCACCCCGCTGGCGGTCGTGGCCATGGCCATCCTGGCCGAGTTCAAGGGCTCGCGCTGGATGGCCGTTTTGCTGTCCGGCGACGGCGAACCTTATGCCCAGGAAGAGCCGCCCAAGCGCCGCGGAAAGGCGCCCGCGAAGGATGAGGCCGACGCCTGAATCCGCTGCGGCGCCTTGCCACGCGTCCGGGCCGCGAATTCGCCGTTCAGCCGCTCTTGAAAGGGGGCAGGCGCTTCCCATCTTCACATCAGCGCCGCGGGACACTCCCCCCTCCGAACCGCGGCGGATGCGAGTCCGGCGCGCCCTCCCCTCCCCAAAGCGTCGGCCCGCGCAGGCCGCCGGGTTCCCCCACCCGGCGGCCTTCTCGTTTGCGGCGCCGCACAATCCTTGCCGTCGGACGGCCGATCACGACAACGATCGATCAAGAGGGGCTTCCCGCGCGACCGGACCTGGCCTAGTCAATCGAGTGCGGCCCCGAACGCGCCGCGTCGTCCGAGACTGAATCTCCATGACCGCCCCCGATCCGCGCCCCGTTCCGGTTCAGCCGATCACCCCGGCCGCGCTGGAGGCGGCCTTCGCGCGGATTTCAGGAACCGGGCCCGGCGCGGCCGAGCGGTCCTTCCTGACCCAGGCCCACGAGGACTACGCCGCCGACGAGACGCCGGAACTGGAGGGCGAGGATCTCGCCGCCCTGCTGGCCGCCTCATGGCAGGCGACGAAGGCCTATCCCGAGAAGTCCCCTCCTCAAGTGACCGTCGGCCCGCTGCACGCGGCGGACGGCCATCCTCTGGGCTACGACCTGGTCCGCATCATCCAGCCGGACGCCCCCTTCCTGGTCGACAGCGTCATGGGCGCCCTGGCCGAGGCGGGCGTCTCGGTCCGCGCGCTGTTCCACCCCGTGGTCGAGTGCGGCGAGCGGCGCCTGTCGGTCATCCTGCTGGTCGTCGACGGCGTGCCGCAGGAGCGTCGCGACGCGCTGGGCGAGGGCCTGGCCGCGACCCTGGCCGACGTCCACGCCGCCGTCGCCGACCATAATGCGATGCTGGCCCTGATGCGCCGGTCGGTGGAGCAGCTGGAAACGGCCCCGCCCGTCGGCGTGTCGGCCGAGGTTCAGGACGAAACCCTGGCCTTCCTGCGCTGGCTCAAGAGCGACCATTTCGTCTTCCTGGGCGCGCGCGACTACGCCTATCCCCGCACGCCCGACGGCGACTACGAGGCCGAGGCCCCGCTCAGCCAGTCGGGAGAAGGTCTGGGCGTGCTGCGCGACCCCGAGCAGCGGGTCCTGCGCCGCGCCTCCGAACCGGCGGTCCTGACCCGGCAGATGCGCCGCCAGCTGGATTTGTCCGAGCCGGTCACCGTGGCCAAGGCCAACCTTCGCTCGCGCGTCCACCGTCGGGCCTACATGGACTACATCGGGGTCAAGCGGTACGGCGCCGACGGTCGCGCCACCGGCGAGACCCGCTTCGTCGGCCTGTTCACGGCCGAGGCCTATGACCGGGTCGCCTCCGACGTGCCGCTGGTCCGGCGCAAGGTCGCCAACGCCCTGGCCCGAGCCGACAAGGCCCCCGGCAGCCACAACGAAAAGCGCCTGAAGAACATCCTGGAGAACTATCCCCGGGACGAGCTCTTCCAGATCACCGAAGACGAGCTGCTGTCGATCGCGCTCGGCATCCTGCACCTCTACGACCGGCCGCGTATCCGCATCTTCACGCGCAAGGACCCCTTTGACCGGTTCGTGTCGGTGCTGCTGTTCGTGCCGCGCGAGCGCTATGACGTGTCGGTGCGTGAACGGATCGGCCAGATCCTGGCCCGCGCCTGGGGCGGCCGCATCTCGGCCTGGTATCCGCAACTGTCCGATGCGCCCCTGACCCGCGTCCACTTCATCATCGGCGTCGAGCCGGGCGAACACCCGATCCCCGACCTGGCCCAGCTGGAGGCCGACGTGGCCGAGGCCGGTCGCGGCTGGATGGAACGCTTCGAAAGCGCCCTGCGCCGCGCCGATGTCGACGAGGTGGAGGTCGGGCCGCTCAGCGCGCGCTGGGCCCGCGCCTTCGGCGCCGCCTATCGCGACCGCTATGACGCCGACGAGGCGGTGCGGGACCTGCAGGCGATCGATCGTCTGAACACGGACGGTCTGCCCGGCAAGGGCGAGGTCGTCGCCGTGCGCGCCTTCCGCACGGGCGAGGACAGTTCGCTGCAATTCCGCTTCAAACTGTATCGCCGCGGCCCGACCGTTCCGCTGTCGGACGTGCTGCCGATCCTGGCCGACATGGGCCTGAAGACGCTCGAGGAATACGGCTATCCGATCCGTCCGCTGGGCGAGGAGGAGATCCACGTCCACGAATTCCTGATGGAGGATCCGCGCGGCGAGACCCTGGTGTTCGACGACGTCAAGGCACCGTTCGAAGCCGCCTTCGCCGCCGTCTGGACCGGCCGGACCGAGAGCGACGGCTTCAACCGCCTGGTGGTCGAACTGGGCGTCACCTGGCGCGAGGCCGCCCTGATCCGCACCCTGGCCCGCTATCGTCAGCAGACGGGCCTCGATCCGTCGCAGGCGGTCCAGGAAGAGGCGCTGCGCGAATATCCCGACATCTCGCGCGCGCTCGTTTCGCTGTTCAAGGCCAAGTTCGAGGGCGAAGCGACGGTCCAAGCGCGTGAACCGCTGGTCGCCGAATTGGACGAGAAGATCACGGGTCTGCTGCAGGACGTGCAAAGCCTGGACCATGACCGGGCCCTGCGCCGCCTGGCCCGCCTGATCAACGCCGTCAAGCGCACCAACTACTTCCAGATCGACGCCGACGGCGAGCCCAAGCCCTATATCTCGATCAAGATCGCCTCGCGCGAGCTCGAGGACCTGCCGCTGCCCAAGCCCTATCGCGAGATCTTCGTCTGGGCGCCGCACGTCGAAGGCGTGCACCTGCGCTTCGGCCCCGTAGCGCGCGGCGGCCTGCGCTGGTCGGACCGTCGCGACGACTTCCGCACCGAGGTGCTGGGCCTGGTCAAGGCGCAGCAGGTCAAGAACGCGGTCATCGTGCCGGTCGGATCCAAGGGCGGCTTCTATCCCAAGCAACTGCCCCGCACGGCGGACCGCGAGGCCGTCCAGGCCGAGGCGATCCGCGCCTACCGCACCTTCCTGTCGGGCCTGCTGGATCTGACCGACAACATCGTCGCCGACGGTTCGGTGGCCCGCCCGGCCCATGTTGTCGCCTGGGAAGGGGACGATCCCTATCTGGTCGTCGCCGCCGACAAGGGCACAGCGACCTTCTCCGACATCGCCAACGGGGTTTCGGCCTCCTACGGCTTCTGGCTGGGCGACGCCTTCGCCAGCGGCGGCTCGATCGGCTACGACCACAAGGCCATGGGCATCACCGCGCGCGGCGCCTGGGAAGCGGTCAAGCGCCACTTCCGCGAGATGGGCAAGGACATCCAGACCCAGCCCTTCACCATGGTCGGCGTCGGCGACATGTCCGGCGACGTCTTCGGCAACGGGGCCCTGTTGTCCCAATCGACCAAGCTGGTCGCCGCCTTCGACCACCGCGACATCTTCATCGACCCCAATCCGGATCCGGCGATCAGCTGGGCCGAGCGCAAGCGGCTGTTCGATCTGCCGCGCTCGTCCTGGCAGGACTATGACAAGAGCCTGATCTCCGAAGGCGGCGGCGTCTTTTCGCGCGGGGTTAAGTCGATCCAGCTGACGCCGCAGATCAAGGCCCTGCTGGACGTGTCCGAAGACGTGCTGGACCCGGTCAGCCTGATGCGCGCCATCCTCAAGGCGCCGGCCGAACTGCTCTACCTCGGCGGCATCGGCACCTATGTGAAATCGGCGGCCGAGACCGACGCCCAGGTCGGCGACAAGGGCACCGACGCGCTGCGCATCAACGCCGACGAGCTGCGGGTGCAGGTGGTGGGCGAGGGCGCCAATCTGGGCTTCACCCAGGCCGGGCGCATCGCCTTCGGCCAGCAGGGCGGCCGCATCAACACCGACGCCATCGACAATTCCGCCGGCGTCGACACCTCGGACCACGAGGTCAACATCAAGATCCTGGTCGGCTCGGCCGTGACCAACGGCGTCCTGCCGGCGGAGCAGCGCACGCCGCTGCTGGCCTCCATGACGGACGAGGTCGGGCTGAAGGTGCTGGCGCACAACTACGATCAGACCCTGGCCCTGACCCTGCAGCAGGCGGAGGGCGTCAAGGCGCTGGACGCCCAGCAGCGCTTCATGCAGGCCCTGTCGGCGCGCGGGAAACTGGACCGCAAGGTCGAGGGCCTGCCGAACGACGCCCGCGTCAAGGAGCTGATGGCCGCCGGCGTTCCGCTGGCCCGGCCCGAATTGGCGGTCCTGACCGCCTACGCCAAGCTGGAGCTGTCGGACGACATCGTCGCCTCGCGGGCCCCAGAGGACCCCTTCTTCGAACAGGTCCTGGTCCGCTACTTCCCGGAGGCCCTGGCCAAGTTCGGGCCGGAGATGAAGAGCCATCGGCTGCGGCGCGAGATCATCGCCACCGTCATGGCCAACGAGGTCGTCAACATGTGCGGCCCCACCTTCCCCGACCGCCTGCGCGGCTCGGCGGAATGCGACACCACCGCCCTGATCATCGCCTTCGAGGCCGCCCGCCGGGTGTTCCGTCTGGATCAGGCCTGGGACGCCGTGTCGGCCCTGGACCTGAAGATCTCGGCCGAGGCGCAGACGGCGCTGTACCAGGAGATCGCCGTGGTGCTGCGTCGCCAGACCTTCTGGCTGGCCCGCCGCGCCAAGGGCGGCGTCTCGGTCCAGGCGCTGATCGACCTGTACCGCCCGGTCGCCGACGCGCTTCAGACCGAGGGCGCCGGCGTGCTGTCCCGCTTCGAACAGGGCCGGCTGGAGGGTCGTGTCCGCCGCTTCGCCGAACTGGGCGCGCCCGAGGACCTGACCCGTTCGATCTCGATCATGCGCCCGTTGGTCGCCGCCGCCGACATCGGCGACCTGGCGTCCGAGAGCGGCTGGCCGGTCGCGGCGATGGCGCGCCTCTATCACCAGGTCGGGGCCGCCTTCGATTTCGACCGGCTGCGGGCCGCTGCGGGCTCCATCCCGTCGGCCGACCACTTCGACCGTCTGGCCGTACGTCGGCTGATCGAGGATCTGATGCAGGAGCAGGCGGTCCTGACCCGCGCGGTCGCCCGGGCCTCCGACGCCTCGGTCGGCTCCAGCGAGCAGACCGCCGAGGCCGCCGTGGACGCCTGGATCGGACCGCGCCTTTCGACGGTGGAGGGCGTGCGCGCCTCGGTCGACGAGATCGAACAGTCCGGCTCCGGCTGGACCTTCGCCAAGCTGACCATCGCCAACGCCACCATCCGCGACCTGGCGGGCACGGCGGGCTGAAGGCCGATGCGGGCGCGGGCGGCTTGACCGCGCCGGCGTCCGGTCGCCTCTTTGCGGTCTGAAACGGGCAGGGGAGGCCCCGATGCCAAGAAAATTCCTGGTCGTCGTCGACGACAGTCCCGAGTTCGACGCGGCCCTGCGCTTCGCCAGCCGCCGCGCCCGCTCGACCGGCGGCCGCGTGGTGCTGCTGCGCGTCATCCCATCGAACACCGACGCCCATTGGTCCGGCGCCCGCGAGGAGATCGAGCGTCAGCAGCGCGAGGAGGCCGAGGCCCTGCTGAACCGCGTCGCGGAGGAGGCGGCCGCGCGCTCCGGCGCCGCGCCCGTCTTCCTGATCGAGTTCGGCGACGCCCAGGCCGCGATCAAGAAGGTCGTCGCCGACGATCCGGAGATCAAGATTCTGGTGCTGGCCGCCGGGTCGGGGTCGCGCGGTCCCGGGCCGCTGGTGCAGGCGATCATCAAGCAGGGCGCCCAGTTGGGCGGGCGAAAGCTGCCCGTCACCATCGTTCCCGGCGAACTGTCGGAGACCGAGATCGAAGACCTAGCGTAAGGGCGCCCGCGCAGGCCGGCCTGTCGTCCTGCTGTCAGGCGGCGGCGCGCAGCCGGTCGCGCAGGCCGCCCAGGGCCCGGGTCATCTCTCCCAGAGCCTCGGGGGTCATGCCGCTGGCGTCCAGCACGGCCTCGGGCAGGCAGCCCGCCTCTGAAGCCAGCGCGCGCCCCGCGTCGGTCAGGCGGACCCGCACGACCCGTTCGTCGTCCCTTGCCCGTGTGCGCGTGACCAGGCCGGCCGCCTCCAGCCGCTTGATCAGCGGCGTGACCGTATTGGTCTCCAGGAACAGGCGCTCGCCGATCTGGCCGACCGTGCGATCGTCCTGTTCCCACAAGAGGCTCATCGCCAACAGTTGCGGATAGGTCAGGCCCATGCGCTCCAGCATCGGCTTGTACAGCCGGTTGAAGGCCAGGCTGGCCGAGTAGGCGGCGAAGCACAGCATGTCGTCGACGCCGAGCGGGGCAGGGGAGGCGATGCGGGTCATGAGACGAAAATAATCGCACGCGATCTAATCGCAAGCCTTGACGTGAAACCAATCGGCGACTAGATCAACGTCCGCGACTATATCGTACACGATGTGTCTTACCGAACCTGAACCAAGGAGCCCGCTCATGGCCGTCAACGTCCTCTACCGCACCACCGCCACGGCCACCGGAGGCCGCGACGGCCGCGCCGCCACCACCGACGGCGCGCTCGATGTCGCGCTGGGCACGCCCAAGGAACTGGGCGGCGCCGGCATCGGCAACAATCCGGAGCAGCTGTTCGCCGCCGGCTACGCAGCCTGTTTCCTGGGCGCGATGAAGTTCGTCGCCAGCCAGGGCGGCCACGCCAAGGTGCCCGCTGATGCGACGGTCAGCGCCACCGTCGGCATCGGCCCGCGCAGCGACAAGGGTTTCGGTCTGGACGTGGCGCTGGAAATCCGTCTCCCCGGCGTGGACCGCGCCGAGGCCGAAGCCCTGGTCGCCGAGGCCGACACCGTCTGCCCCTACGCCCACGCCACGCGCGGAAACATCAACACCACCCTGACGGTCGTCTGAACCGGCGACGGTCCCCTGGTCAGCCCCGGGGGACCAGCCGCCACATCCGCAACGGGTGGCGCACCGTTCCGGCCTCCGCGCCCGCGGCGGCGCCACGCCCCATGTAGAGGTCGGCGCGCACCGGGCCCTTGATGGCCGAGCCGGTGTCCAGGGCCACGACCAGGCCGCGATAGCTGGCGCTGGCCCCACGCAGGTTCCCGCCGTCGGCGTTCACCCAAACCAGGTCGCCATAGCTCCAGTGCGCCGGATCGACCGCGATCGCGCGCCGGGCCGTCAGGGGGACCCCCGCCGCGCCCGCCGGGTTCCCGCCGTTGTCCGGGTCCAGTCTGAAGAAGATGTAGCGGGGGTTCAGCGCCATCACCGCGCGCGCCTCGGCCCCGCGATGCTGGGCCAGCCAGCCACGGATGGCGTCGCCCGAGGTGCCGTTCGCGGGCAGCAGGCCCCGCTCCGCCATCGGCCGGGCGATGCCCACGAAGGGCTTGCCATTGTCGGCGGCGTAGGCGGCCCGCGCCTTGCCGCCATCCTCGAACGTCAGATAGCCCGAGCCCTGGATCTGCAGGAAGAACAGGTCCTCGGCCCGCATCCACGCCAAGGCCTCTCCCGGGCGGGCGGCGGACTCGATCACGCTGCGGTCCCCGGCGGAGCGGGGACTGGCCGGCGCAGCCAGCACCGGCGCGTCGAACTCGGCGTCGGGGCGCCGCCGCGCGGCGTACTCCGGCGCGAAATAGGAGGTCAGCAGGCCGGGTCGACCGTCGTTGGTCTCTGCGGGCGAGACGAAGAACCGCTCCTCGAAGAAGCGCCGTGCGTCCGACGGACTGATCCGGCGCCCGGCCATCGTGCGGGCCTGACCGCAGGTCGAGCGCGCCGCCGGGTCGCGCGCGGCGCCGCATCCGGCGACATAGGCCTGAAACGCCGCCAGATGATCTTCCTCGCTCCAGCCAGGCAGGGCCGCCGGACTGGCGCCGACCGGCGTCGGCGGGGCGTCGGGGAACGGCGACGGTCCGGACCGGGGCGGCTGGGCGGGGCCCGGAGCGGGGAAGGGCGTCGGAAGGGGCGCCGGACGCGTCACGCAGGCGGCCAGCGACATGCACGCCACGGCCGCCGCCGCGAGCGTCTTTCGGGACAGGCCCGACCCCGGCTGGCTCGCGAGAGTCTGGGCCACAGAAATCGGCGCCGTCATCGGCTCAGGCGTTCGCCGGCTCGACCTTCGCCAGAACCCAGTTCGGGTCCGAGGCCCCCAGGCTGCGCTCGAAGGTCCAGTGCTCGGCCGTCCGGCGTTCCTCGATCAGGGGCTCTCCGGTCACGGATTCGGCGCTCGCGCCGTCGGCCTTGGTCACTCGGCTGCGCAGCTCGCCCAGGAAGCGCACCTTGGCCACGGCCTTGTCGCCCTCGGCCGTGGCGCCTTCCAGGTCGGCCCGCGGGGGGAACAGGAATTCGACGGACTCGGTCTCGCCGCGCTGCTCGCGCGCCGCGATCCCCGCCTCGAACGATTTCATCACCGTCGGCGTCAGCAGCGGCTTCAGCGCCGCACGGTCGCCCGAGGCGTAGCCCTGGACGATGGTTTCGTACGCCTGACGCGCGCCCTCGATGAAGCGGCCGGGGTCGAAGGCGGGATCGCGCGCCTTCAGCCCGGCGATCGAGGCCATGACCGCGGCGTCCACCGGCGACAGCTTGACCGGCTCGGGCGCCGGCCCCGCCGCAGGATTGGCCCGCGCGTCCTCCTGAGGCTGACGGCCGACCCGCTTGCCCAACACGTTGTAGAGCTGGAACAGAACGATAGCCGCAATGACGGCGAAGACCACGATCTGGAACTGGACCGGAAAGTTCAAGGCGGGATTCCTGTAGGCGGGCGGCGGGCGCGCCCCTGACGATTAGGGGCTGATATAGGGCGAGGCAAGGCGAAGCGCGCCCCCCGAGCGGCGACCGACGTTGCGGCGAAGCGTCCCGGCGTGGTATCCGCCGCGCCTCATTCCCGGCCCAATCGGGCGCACCCACCAAGATTTCGCTTCATGACCGACGCCGCTCCGCCCGCCGAAACCCCCAACGGCGCCGCCCCTCAGGACGGCCAGCCTCAACAGGGCCAGCCCGTCGGCCCGGGCTTCCGCATCCTGGCCCAGTACGTCAAGGACCTGTCGTTCGAGAACCCGCGCGCGCCGGAATCGCTGCGCATCGACGGCAAGCCGGGCATCGACCTGGGCGTCGAGATGGCCGCCCAGGGCCGCCCGGACGGCCTGTTCGAGCTGGAGCTGAAGCTGTCGGTCAAGGCCGCGCACGAGGGCCAGCCGGTGTTCCACGTCGAACTGGTCTACGGCGGCCTGTTCCAGCTGACCAACGTCCAGGAGCGCGACATCGAGCCGCTGCTGCTGATCGAGTGCCCGCGCTACCTCTTCCCCTATGCCCGCGAGATCATCTCCCGCGCCACGGCCGACGGCGGCTTCTACCCGCCCTTCATGCTGGACCCGATCGACTTCGCCGCCATCTATGTCGCGCGTCAGCAGCAGATCGCCCAGCAACCGGTGGAAACCGGTCAGGCCTGACCAAGACGGGTCGCACGATGACGGAAGGGAGCGGCTCGGTGACGGGCCGCTCTTTTCTTTCGCCCTGAGGCGATGCGCCGGCCGGCCCGACGCTTCGGCGCGCGAGGCGCCTCAAGCCGCCTCTTCGGTCGGAACCACCACGCCATAGCCGGCCCACAGCGAATGGTCCTTCAGGTTCGCCTTCAGGAAGGCCAGGTGGGCAGTCTGCTCCTCAGGCGTGGAGCGCGGCGCCAGGGCGCGCGGACGCGGCGCATAGGTCGCGGCCGTCACCGCCGCCGCAGCCGCGCCGCGTGCGGCCGACAGGTCCAGCACCCGTTCCTTGCCGCCCTTCAGCTCCAGATAGACCTCGGCCAGCAGGCGGGCGTCGATCAGCGCCCCGTGCAGGGTGCGTTCGACCAGCGAAATCTTGAACCGCTTGCACAGGGCGTCCAGCGAATTGGGCATGCCCGGAAACCGCTTCTGCGCCAACTGCAGCGTGTCGATCCAGCGCGCTTCGCCCGTGATCGGGCGGCCGCAGCGATTGTATTCGAAATCGATGAAGTTCCGGTCGAAGGCCGCGTTGTGGGCGATCATCTGCGCGTCGCCGACGAACGCCATCAGATCGTCGACGATCTCGTGAAACTTCGGCGCGTCCTTCACCTTCTCGTCCGTGATGCCGTGGACGCGAATGGCGTCCGGCGGGATCAGGCGCTCGGGATTGACGAACCGGTGGAAGGTCCGGCCGGTCGGCAGCAGGTCGACCAGCTCGATGCAGCCCACCTCGATCAGCCGGTCGCCCGTTCTCGGGTCGAAGCCGGTGGTTTCCGTATCAAGAACGATCTCGCGGGCCATTCGCCCTTAATGGGGCCGTTCGCCGTCCCGCGAAAGTCCCGGCCGGCCGGCCCGGGCAGATATCCACGCCGGATCCAGAACGGTGGCGACGATGGCCTCCACCTCGGCCCGCGCCGCCTCCAGACCCCGGCCGGTGTCGATGACGAAGTCGGCCCGCGCGCGCTTCTCGGCGTCGGGCGTCTGGCGCGCCAGGATCGCCTCGAACCGTTCGCGCGTCATGCCGGGCCGGGCCAGCACGCGCTCGGCCTGGATCTCCGGATCGGCGGTGACGACGACCACCGCGTCCACCGCCCGGTCCCCGCCCGTTTCGAACAGCAGGGGGATGTCCAGGACCGCCAGCGCCACGCCCGCGTCGCGCGCTGCATCCAGATCCGCCAGCCGACCCTGGGCCACCAGGGGGTGGATGATCGCCTCCAGGCGCCGGAACGCGGTTTCGTCGCGGCCCAGCGCCTCGGCCAAACGGGTCCGGTCCACGGCGCCGTCCACGACGACGCCCGGAAAGGCCTCGCCGACCGGCCCGACCGCCGCTCCGCCCCGGGCATAGAGCCGATGCACCGCGTCATCGGCGTTCCAGACGACCGCGCCCAGATCGGCGAACATCGCCGTCGTCGTCGACTTGCCCATGCCGATGGAGCCGGTCAGGCCCAGCACGATCACGTGGTCTGCTCCAGATGCGCCGTCAGCAAGGCGCGCAGGTCCAGCCGGGGCGGCGGCAGGCGGAACAGCGCCTCGAACGAGGGCGCCGCCTGGCCGATCAGCATCGACAGCCCGTCCACGGTCGGCAGGCCCCGGTCCCGCGCCGCCTTCAGAAAGGCCGTCTCCAGCGGCTTATAGGTCATGTCCATCACCACCGTGCCCGGCGCGACGAGGTCGAAATCCAGCTGGGGCGGGACGCTCAGCGCATTGACGATCAGCGCAGCCCCCTCCAGCGCCTGCCCCGCCTCCATGACCCGCACGGACCGCCCCAGATCGGCGGCCAGCGTCTCGGCCCGCGCACGGGAGCGATTGACGATCCGCACCTTCGCACCCGCCTCGATCAGGGCGCCCGACCCGGCGCGGGCGGCGCCGCCGGCGCCCAGCACGACCACAGCGCGGCCGCTGACATCCAGGTCCGGCGCCTGTTCCGCCAGGCCGCGCATCAGACCCACCCCGTCCGAGCTGTCGGCCAGGACGCGACCCTTCGCGAACTGCAGGATGTTGGCCGACCCGGTCAGCCGCGCCGCCGCCGTGGCCTCATCCGCCAGGGCGAAAGCCTGTTCCTTGAACGGCGCCGTCACGTTCAGGCCAAGGATCAGCCCGGCTCGGCCCGCCGCGACCAGCGCCTCGAACCCCGCGGCGTCGGCGGGGGCGAAGGGGACATAGGCGCCGTCGACGCCGCCCGCCTCCAGCCAGGCGTTGTGGATGACCGGGCTCAGCGAATGGGCGACGGGGTTTCCGGCGATGCCCGCCACCCTGGCCGCGCCGGTGATGCGCCCCTGGCTCATGACGCGATCACCCCGGCGCGCCGCAGTTCCGCCAGCACCGGCCACAGCGGCAGACCCAGGACTGTGAAATAGTCGCCCTCAACCGCCTCAAACAGCTGCGACCCCGGCCCCTCCAGGCGATACGAGCCCACGCACGACAGCAGCGCCTCGCCCTCCGCCGCCAGATAGGCGTCGAGGAAGGCGTCGGAGAAATCGCGCATCCGCATGTCGACCGTATCGACGCCCGACCAGACCACTTCGCCCTTCACCGCCAGCGCGGCGCCGGAATGCAGCTGGTGGGCGCGCCCGCGCATGGTCTTCAGCCGCGCCCGCGCCTCTTCGAGCGACGCCGCCTTGGACACCAGCCCTCCGTCGAACGCCAGGGTCTGGTCCGATCCCAGAACCCAGGCCGCGGGATCCCGCCGCGACACCGCGAGCGCCTTGGCCTCGGCCAGCCGGACGGCCAGAGCCGCGGCGTCCAGGTCTTGCGAGACGGCCTTGATCGCGTCCTCGTCGACATCGGCCGTGCGGACCTCGAAGATCACGCCGGCGTTCTCCAGCATGGCCCGCCGCGCCGCGCTCTTGGACGCCAGCACCAGCCGCTCGCGCTCATGCAGCCCATCGGACGCTGGCGCACCGGGACCGTTGCTCACCATGTCGCCCCCACCTTGTGCGTGCGACGCTCGCTCAACAGATTGACGATGGCCGCGGCGGTCTCCTCGACCGAACGGCGCGTCACGTCGATGGTGGGCCAGCCTCGCCGCTCGAACGCCCGGCGCGCCTTGATCGTCTCGTCGCGCACGGCGTCCTGGTCGGTGTAGTTGGACGACTGGTTGGCGTTCAGGTTGTCGATGCGGTTCCGGCGGATCTGCACCAGCCGGTCCGGCGACACCGTCAGGCCGATGACCAGGGGATTGGTCAGCTTCGTCAGCCGCTCCCCGTCCTCCTGTCCCGGCACCAGCGGCACGTTCGCCGCGCGGATGCCGCGGTGGGCCAGATAGATGCAGGTCGGGGTCTTGGACGTGCGGCTGACCCCGCACAGCACCACGTCGGCGCCCTCCAGCTGGTCCAGCGTTCCCTGGCCGTCGTCATAGGCCATGGCGAAGTCCAGCGCTGCGATGCGGTTGAAGTATTCGTGGTCCAGCGCGTGCTGCGCCCCGACCCGCGTCGACAGCGCCGCCCCCAGATAGCGCGACAGGGCCCCGACCAGCGGATCCAGCGCCCCGATCTGCGGCATGTCCAGCCGGCGGCACCCTTCCTCGAGCTGTTCGCGCAGTTCCCGATCGACCAGGGTGTGCAGCACCACGCCCGGCGCGGCCTCGATCTCCTCCAGCACCCGGGCCATCTGCTTGGAGGACCGGACCAGGGCGTAGATGTGCTCGATGGGAATTACGCCGTCGAACCGCGCGGTGACAGCCTTGGCCATGGCGTTCAGCGTCTCGCCGGTCGAGTCCGACACCAGGTGGACGTGGAAATAGGTGGCCAGGCGATGGGCGCGCGAAGGGCTCATGCGATGGGTTCACTCCCTGTGGACAGGCGGTGGGCGGGACGGGACGCCTTTCCATAGCCTCTGACGAAAGCGCGGGCGAGCGGGGATGACGGTGGGCGAGGCGCCGCGTTCAATCCGGATTGATGCAGAGGCGGGAAATCGATCCATCCCGGCTTGTGGAAAATCCTAACGGAAGGTTAACGCCGCTTAACCCCGTTCACAGCCCCGCGCCCCGCGAAGCCTTGCCCGTTAAGGCTTCGTTAGGGATTGTCCACCGCATCGACAGGGTGTCCAGCGACCCGTCATGTCGCGTCGGCCGGCGTGGATATCCGCTTTTGTTCTTCGGACGCGCCGGGAGTCATCCCCGCCTTTCCACCGCCCTACCTGCCTCTACGAATCTTTTAATTCTTAATCTGATTAGGGATTGAGAGCGGGGGGCTGTGACCTTAATCGTCCGGCATGACCACGCCCGCCCAAACACCCGTGATGCTCAGGGCTCTCCGGGGAGAGACGCTGGACCGTCCGCCGGTCTGGTTCATGCGCCAGGCAGGGCGGTATCTGCCCGAGTATCGCCGACTGCGGGCCGAGGCGCCGGACTTCATCGCCTTCTGTCTGAACCCCGAGATGGCGGCCGAGGCCACGCTGCAGCCGATGCGCCGGTTCGGCTTTGATGCGGCCATCGTCTTCGCGGACATCCTCTTGATCCCGCGCGCCCTGGGCCAGGAGGTCTGGTTCGAGGCGGGCGAGGGGCCGCGCCTGGGCGAAATGCCCGTTCCCGGCCGGATGGCGGAGTTGGCGCCCGGAGCGGGCGAGCATCTGGCGGCCGTGGGTCAGACCCTGTCGCTGGTGCGCAAGGCGCTCGAGCCCGAACGCGCCGTGATCGGTTTCGCCGGCGCGCCCTGGACCGTCGCCACCTACATGCTGGACGGCGAGCACCGGACCATCGGCAAGGGCGATCGCGCCCAGGCCCGCACCTACGCCTATGCCGACCCCAAGCGCGTGGACGAGACGCTGGAGGTGCTGGTCGAGGCGACGGCGCGCTATCTGAAGATGCAGGCCGACGCCGGCGCCCAGGTGCTGAAGATCTTCGAGAGCTGGGCCGAGGGCCTGCCCGACGACCTGTTCGAAAGGCTGGTCCTGAAGCCGCACCAGGCGCTTGTGAAGCGCACGCGGGCGCTGGGGGTCACCGTGCCCCTGATCGGCTTTCCGAGGGGCTCTGCGGCCCTTGCCGAGCGATATGCGCAGGAGGTCGAGGTCGACGCCGTCGCCCTGGACACCGCCTGTCCGCTGGACGTCGGTCGACGCGTCCAGCAGATCAAGCCGATCCAGGGGGCGCTGGATCCGCTGCTGCTGCGCGCCGGCGGCGAACTGCTGGACCGTCGCGTGGACCAGTTGATGGAAGCCTGGGGGCAGGGGCCATGGATCTTCAACCTGGGTCACGGCATCCTGCCGGACGTGCCGATCGACCACGTCGAGCGTGTGCTGAAACGGATCGGCGCCCAATGAACCCCTCGCTCAAGGGCCGCCGCATCGCCGTGGTCCTGTTCAATCTCGGCGGGCCGGACGACCAAGCGTCGGTCAAGCCCTTCCTGTTCAACCTGTTCAACGACCCGGCGATCATCGGCCTGCCTGGCGTGGTGCGCACGCCGCTGGCCCGGCTGATCTCCAGTCGACGCGAGAAGAGCGCACAGGCCAACTACGCCCTGATGGGCGGCGGTTCGCCCCTGCTGCCCGAGACCCGGCGCCAGGCGGCGGCGCTGGAGGCCGCGCTGAACGCGCGTCTTGCGGAAGACGAGGTCAAGGTCTTCATCGCCATGCGCTACTGGAACCCGCTGACCCAGGAGACGGCCGCCGACGTGGCCGTCTTCGGGCCGGACGAGGTGGTGCTTCTGCCGCTGTACCCGCAGTATTCGACGACCACGACCCAGTCCTCTCTGAAGGCCTGGAACGAGGCCTATGCGGGGTCGGGGATCAGCCGCGCCGTCTGTTGCTATCCTCACGCGGGCGGGTGGATCGAGGCGCAGGCGCGGGTCATCGCCGACAAGCTGGAAGAGGCTGGCGACCAGCCCGTCCGCGTCCTGTTCTCGGCGCACGGCATCCCCGAGAAGCTGGTGACCGGCAAGGGCGATCCCTATCAGGAGCAGGTCGAGACGACCGTCGCCGCCGTGGTCACCCGCCTGGAGGACGAACGCGGCCCCATCGACCATGCGATCTGCTACCAGAGCCGGGTGGGTCCGATGAAATGGCTGGGCCCCTCGACCCCGGACGCCATCGACCAGGCCGGTCGGGACGGCGTCGGCGTGGTGGTGGCTCCCATCGCCTTCGTCTCCGAACATGTCGAGACCCTGGTGGAGCTGGATATCGAATACGGCGAACTGGCCCACGAGAAGGGCGTCAGCCCCTATCTGCGCGCGCCCGCGGTGGGCGATCGGACCCTGTTCATCGACGCCCTGGCCGACGCCTGCGTGGACGCCCTGGGCCGCACCGGCGTCGCGCCCTTCGGCCCGGGCTGCAAGGCCGACTGGAAAGCCTGTCCCCATCGTTGTTCGAGGGCCGCATGACCGCCTACGATCTCGCGCGAGGCCTGCACATCCTGGCCGTAATCGCCTGGATGGCGGGCCTGCTCTTCCTGCCTCGCCTCTACGCCTACGACGCCGAACAGGGCGGCAAATCCGAGCCGTTGAAGAGCGAGATGCAGGCGCTGCTGCGCGCCTGGCAGACCCGACTGCTGCGCATCATCGTCAATCCAGCCATGATCCTGGCCTGGGGCTTCGGGCTTTGGCTGATCCACATCGATGTCTCGGCGCGCGGCTGGGCCTTCCTTGCGGAACCCTGGATGATCGCCAAATTGGCCGGCGTCTTTCTGCTCAGCGGCTGGCATGGCTTTCTCGCCGCCGAACGACGGCGCATCGCCGCCGGGACCTCGACCAAATCCGGCCGCTTCTGGCGGATGACCAACGAAATCCCCTTCCTGCTGGCGATCGTGATGGTCTTGTCCGTCACGACCGAATGGGCGTTGCGCGGATAACGGCGAACGCCTCCGCTTGACCTTCCAGGCCGCCTGTGGTTCCGCTGGCGGCGAACCGTCGGGCCTCAGCGCACGCTGGGCCGCCGGTCCCTCTCTTTCGCGACGCCTGCCGGCCTGACCGGCGGGAGCCCGTCGCAATCCCCTCCGGCCCTCCGGCCAGACATTCCTGGATAACCGCCGCCGCACGGCTTCGTGCGCGCGACCGCGAGCCTGCATCATGACCGACGTCCGCGACACCAATCCCGACACGCCCGAATCCGGGTCCGAGATCGACTCCGGCGCCCCCGTGCACCACGGGGCCGAACACGAGGCGGGCGAGGCGGCCGGGGCCGACTCGGGCGTCGACACCACGGTCGAGGACGAGGACGAGGGCGAGGCTGTCGTGCCGTCGGGCCGCATCACCCTGGCGGAACTGAACGAGAAGACGCCGGCCGACCTGGTCGCCTTCGCCGAACAGCTGGAGGTCGAGAACGCCTCCAACCTGCGCAAACAGGACCTGCTGTTCGCCATCCTCAAGGCCCTGGCCGAGGAAGAGGTCGAGATCATCGCCGACGGCGTGCTGGAAATCCTGCCAGACGGCTTCGGCTTCCTGCGTAGCCCGGACGCCAATTATCTTCCGGGCCCTGATGATATCTATGTGTCGCCGTCGCAGATCCGCCGCTTCGGCCTGCGCTCCGGCGACACGGTGCACGGCGCCGTGCGCGCCCCGCGCGAAGGCGAGCGCTACTTCGCCCTGCTCAAGGTCGACACGATCAATCTGGAAGACCCTGAACTGGTCAAGACCAAGGTTCTGTTCGACAACCTGACGCCGCTCTATCCCGAAGAGCGGATCCATATGGAGATCCAGGATCCGACCCTGAAGGACCGTTCGGGCCGCGTGATCGACATCGTGGCCCCGCTCGGCAAGGGGCAGCGCTGCCTGATCGTGGCCCCGCCTCGGGTCGGCAAGACGGTGATGCTGCAGAACATTGCCAAGTCGATCGAGAAGAACCACCCCGAGGTGATCCTGATCGTCCTGCTGATCGACGAACGCCCGGAAGAAGTCACCGACATGCAGCGCACGGTGAAGGGCGAGGTCGTCGCCTCCACCTTTGACGAACCGGCCACGCGCCACGTCGCCGTCGCCGAAATGGTGATCGAAAAGGCCAAGCGCCTGGTCGAGCACAAGAAGGACGTGGTGATCCTGCTGGACTCCATCACCCGCCTGGGCCGGGCCTACAACGCCACCGTCCCATCGTCGGGCAAGGTCCTGACCGGCGGCGTGGACGCCAACGCGCTGCAGCGGCCCAAGCGCTTCTTCGGCGCCGCGCGCAACGTGGAGCAGGGCGGCTCGCTGACCATCATCGCCACCGCCCTAATCGACACCGGCAGCCGCATGGACGAGGTGATCTTCGAAGAGTTCAAGGGCACCGGCAACTCGGAAATCGTCTTGGATCGCAAGGTCGCCGACAAGCGCATCTTCCCGGCCATCGACGTGCTCAAGTCGGGCACCCGCAAGGAAGACCTCATCACGCCGAAGGATCAGCTGGCCAAGACCTACGTTCTGCGCCGCATCCTCAACCCGATGGGTCCGCAGGACGCGATCGAATTCCTGCTCGACAAGCTGCGTCAGTCGAAGAACAACTCGGACTTCTTCCAGTCGATGAACACCTGATCTTCCACGGCCCCGTGCGCATGACGGCAGGAAGCAAGAGCGAAGCGTTTCACGTGAAACAGCGGAGGGTCCCATGAAGGTCACGGTGGACATCGACTGCACCCCAGCCGAAGCGAGGGCCTTTCTCGGCCTGCCCGACGTCACGCCGTTGAACGACGCCATGGTCGCGGAGATGCAGGAGCGGATGAAGGCCAATGTCGCCGCCATGCAGCCGGAAGAGCTGATGAAGACCTGGACCAGCTTCGGTCTTCAGGCTCAGGACCAGTTCCGTCGCCTGATGGAAGCCGCGGTGAAATGATCAGCGATCCTCCCGCTGCCGCCACGCTCGCGGGGTAGGGGCCGATGGCTGACGACACCATCTTCGCCTTGGCGACGCCGCCGGGCCGCGGCGCCATCGCGGTCGTTCGCCTGTCCGGCCCCGCCGTCGAATCCACGTTGGCCGACTTGGGGGCGACGCGCCTCAAGCCCCGGATGGCGTCCGTCCGCGATCTGTCTCATGGGGGCGAACACATCGACCAGGCCCTGGTCCTGCGGTTCGTCGCGCCCAACTCCTATACCGGCGAAGACTCTGCAGAGCTGCACCTTCACGGCGGCCGTGCCGTGGTCGAGGCCGCCAGTCGAGCCTTGATCGCGCTCGGCGTTCGGCCGGCGGAGCCTGGCGAGTTCACCCGACGCGCTTTTCAGAACGGGCGCATGGACCTGGCGCAAGCCGAGGCCGTCGCTGATCTGATCGACGCCGAAACGACAGCCCAGGCGAAACAGGCCCTCGGTCAGCTGGACGGCCGGCTGAGTGAAACCTACGCCGGCTTCCGTCGCGAGCTGCTTCACGCCCTTGCGCTGGTCGAGGCCGAGATCGACTTTCCCGACGAAGAGGTGCCGGACAATCTGGCGCGCACCGCCGGTCCGGCCCTGGACCGTCTGGCGGACGACCTGCGCCGCGCGGTGGAGACCGGCCGACGGGGCGAGCGCGTCAGGGACGGCTATCGCATCGTGCTGATTGGCGAGACCAACGCCGGCAAATCCTCGCTGTTCAACGCGCTCGTCTCCCGAGAGGCGGCCATCGTCACGCCCATCGCCGGCACGACGCGCGACGTGCTCGACGCGGAGCTTGTTATCGGCGGCTACACCGTCACCCTGTCCGACACCGCCGGGCTACGGGACAGCGACGATCCCGTGGAGGCGGAGGGGGTTCGGCGGGCGCGGATGAGGGCTCAGCAGGCGGACCTGCGACTGTGGGTCCGCGCGCCAGGCGACCCGGCCGGCGCCGCTGCGGAGTACGCGCGACCCGGCGATCTGGTCGTCGCCAACAAGTCGGACCTGGGCAGCGTGGAACCCGTAGGGGATCTGGAACTGCTGAGCGTCAGCACCACTCGGGCAGAGGGCTTGTCTGCGCTTCACAACTGGATCGAGACCCGGTTGGCGCGTGACCTGTCCGGGTCGGACTTTCCTGCGATCACACGCGAGCGCCATCGCCTTCGACTGACAGAGGCGCTCGCCGCCGTCGAGGCTGCCCGACAGGCCTTGGATGTCGCCCCAGAGATGGCCGGGGACGATCTGAGACGCGCCGCGGACGCCCTGTCCCGCGTGACCGGGGCCATCGGTGTCGAGGACATCCTCGGTCAGGTCTTCGCCACCTTCTGCATCGGAAAATAGCCCCGACGTTTCACGTGAAACATGGGCTGCGGCCCGCTGTGGAGCCGACGGCTTCTGGCGGATGAGCGTGTTTTCCATTATGTGCAGCGGATGATCTCCTCCCCTGACCTGACCTTCGACGTCGTCGTCATCGGCGGCGGCCACGCCGGCTGTGAGGCCGCAGCCGCCTCCGCGCGCGCGGGCGCCCGCACGGTCCTTTTGACCCAGAAGCTGGAAACCATCGGCGAGATGTCCTGCAACCCGGCCATCGGCGGCCTGGGCAAAGGCCACCTGGTGCGCGAGATTGACGCGATGGACGGCGTCATGGGGCGTTTGGCCGACGCCTCGGGCATCCAGTTCCGCCTGCTGAATCGGTCGAAGGGCGCCGCCGTGCGCGGGCCCCGCAGCCAGATCGACCGTCGCCTGTACCGCGAAGCCATGCAGGCCGAGCTGGCTGCGACTCCGAACCTGGCCCTCCTGGCGGGCACGGCCGAGCGCCTGATCCTGGATGGCGAACGGGTTGTCGGGGTCGTGACCGAGGCTGGCGAAACAATCCGCGCCGGCGCTGTCGTGCTGACGACCGGCACCTTTCTGAACGGCGTGATCCATCGGGGCGACGAGCGGATCCCTGCCGGGCGCCACGGGGAGGCCCCGTCGACAGGCCTGGCCGAGGACCTGCACGCGGCCGAACTCCTGATGGGCCGGCTGAAGACGGGCACGCCCGCGCGCCTGGATGGGCGCACCATCGCCTGGGACCGCCTGGAAATGCAGCAGGCGGACGCGAATCCGTCGGCGTTCTCCTTCCTGACGGATCAGATCACCGTGCCCCAGATCGCCTGCGGCGTGACCCACACGTCGGAAGAAACCCACCGCATCATCGCCGAGAACCTGGGAGAGAGCGCCGTGTATGGCGGTCGTCTTTCCGGGCGGGGCCCGCGCTACTGCCCGTCGATCGAGGACAAGGTCGTTCGCTTTGCGGACAAGACCAGCCATCAGATTTTCCTGGAGCCGGAAGGCCTGGACGATCCCACCGTCTATCCGAATGGCATCTCGACCTCGGTGTCGGAGCCGACGCAGCTGGCCTTCCTGCGCACCATTCCTGGCCTCGAGGCGGTGGAGGTGTTCCGCTACGGCTATGCGATCGAATACGACTATGTCGATCCCCGCGAGCTGAGCCCGGCGCTGGAAGTGAAGAAGCGGCCCGGCCTGTATCTGGCCGGCCAGATCAACGGCACGACCGGCTATGAAGAAGCGGCCGCCCAAGGGCTGATGGCTGGATTGAACGCCGCCCGCGCAGCGGCGGGGCAGGATCCGGTCATACTGGGCCGGGATCAGGCCTATATCGGTGTGATGATCGACGACTTGGTGACGCGGGGCGTGACCGAGCCCTATCGGATGTTCACCAGCCGCGCGGAGTACCGACTGGCCCTGCGCGCCGACAACGCCGATCAGCGGCTGACCCCGTTGGCCATTTCGCTGGGGATCGTCAGTCCTGCCCGGCAGATCCGCTTTAATGCGAAAGCGCAGGCGCTCGCGAGCGCGACGGCTGTTTCACGTGAAACGCTGTTCACGCCCACCGAGGCAAGCGCGCTGGGGATGAGCGTAAACGCGGACGGTCGTCGCCGGTCCATGCGAGAGCTGCTGGCCTTCCCAGGCGTGACGCTGGACCATTTCATCGGGGTCTGCCCCGCCATCGCCGCATGGGGTCCTGAGGTGAGGGAGCAGATCGAGGTCGACGCAGGCTACGCCGCCTATCTGGATCGGCAGGCGATCGACGCCGAGGCGCTGCGGACGGAGGAGGATCTGCTTCTCCCGCCTGGGCTCGACTATGCCGCCATCGGCGGCCTGTCGAATGAGGTGAAGGAGAAGCTCGCCCGCATCCAGCCGCGGACTCTGGGACAGGCCGGGCGCATTGAGGGTATGACTCCCGGCGCCCTGACCGCATTGCTGGCCCATGTGAAGCGGGCGCCCCGGACGTCGGTCGCCGCCTGATGTTCGAAGCCGAGCAGACCGCCTTCCAGGCGAAGACCCGCGCCACGCCTGAACAGATGGCGGATCTGGAGCGCTTCCGGAATCGCCTGGTCGAGGCCAATGCGGTCATGAACTTGGTGGGACCCGACAGCCTACCCGACTTCTGGAATCGCCACGCCTGGGACAGCGCTCAGCTGCTGGATCACGCGCAAGGCGCGCGAACCTGGGCCGATCTCGGTGCCGGCGCAGGCTTCCCCGGCATTATCTTGACCATCCTTCTGAAGGGGAGGGAGGGCGCGCACGTCTGGCTGATCGACAGCCTGGGCAAACGGTGTCGCTTCCTGCAAGAGGCCGTCGATGCGCTGAACCTGCCGGCCACCGTCATAAACGGACGCGCCGAAGAGCAGACGGTGACTTGCGACATCGTCACCGCGCGCGCCGTGGCGCCCATGGACAAGCTGCTCGGTTATGCACAGCCCTACTTCCAAAGGGGTGCACAAGGCCTATTCCTGAAAGGGGAAAAGGCCGAATCCGAGTTGATTGAGGCGCGCAAATCCTGGCAACTCGAAGCTGAACTGGCCCCGTCGCAGAGCGACCCGCGCGGCCGCATCGTGACAATCCGGAGTGTTCGACGTGTCCGCTCAAGGTCGTAAAAAACAGCCTGCCCGCGTCCTTGCCGTGTCCAATCAGAAGGGCGGGGTGGGCAAGACGACCACGGCGATCAATCTGGGCACCGCCCTGGCCGCCATCGGCGAGCGGGTGCTGATCGTTGACATGGACCCGCAGGGTAATGCCTCGACGGGCCTGGGTGTTCCACGTGAAACACGCCGGGTGACCATCTACGACGTGGTGGTCGACCAGCGGTCGATCGACGATGCGGCGGTCCAAACCACCGTGCCTGGGCTGTGGATCGTGCCGGCCGACGCGGACATGTCCGGCGTCGAGATCGAGCTGAGCCAGGCCGATCGACGATCCTATCGACTGCGCGACGCCCTGCGTGCCCACGATGAGGGCCCTACTGGGTATGACTATGTCCTGATCGACTGCCCGCCGTCGCTGAACCTGCTGACGCTGAACGCCATGGCCGCCGCGGACGCGGTGCTGGTGCCGCTGCAGTGCGAGTTCTTTGCGCTGGAAGGCCTGAGCCAGCTGATGCGAACCGTGGACATGGTCAAGCACAGCCTGAACCCGTCGCTGGAGATTCAGGGCCTGGTCCTGACCATGTTCGACCGACGCAGCGCTTTGTCGGGCCAGGTGGCCAATGACGTTCGGGCCCATTTCGGCGACAAGGTCTATGAGAGCGTCATCCCCCGAAATGTCCGCGTCGCCGAGGCGCCGTCGTTTGGCAAGCCGGCGCTGATCTATGATCTGAAATGCGCGGGCAGCCAGGCCTATCTGCGGCTGGCGCGGGAAGTGGTGAAGCGCGAGCGCCAGCGCCTAAAGCTGGCGGCCTGATTTTCAAAAGAAGAAACGGAACAGTATCTTGGCTGAACGACAAAGAGGCCTGGGCCGCGGCCTGTCGGCGCTGATGGGGCAGGACGCAGAGACGCCGGTGGCGGCGGGCGCGCCGGTCCCCGCCGGCGTGCAGCGCGTGCCGATCGAGAGCCTGAAGCCGAACCCGGACCAGCCGCGCAAGACCTTCCGCCAGGAGGATTTGGAAGAGCTGACCGCGTCCATCCGCGACAAGGGCGTGCTGCAGCCGATCCTGGTGCGCGGCCAGCCAGGCGAAGAGGGCGTGTGGCAGATCATCGCCGGCGAGCGACGCTGGCGCGCCTCCCAGGCCGCGCGCCTGACCGAGGTGCCCGTCATCGTCACCGAGATGGACGACGTCGAGGTCTTCGAGGTCGCCATCGTCGAGAACGTCCAGCGCGCCGACCTGAACCCGCTGGAAGAGGCCGAGGCGTATCGTGTCCTGATGGAGCGGTTCGGCCGGACGCAGGACACCGTCGCGGGCGTGGTCGGCAAGAGCCGCAGCCATGTCGCCAACACCATGCGCCTGCTGCAACTGCCCGAGCGGGTGCTGTTCTACGTCCGTGAGGGCAAGCTGTCGGCCGGTCACGCCCGGGCGCTTATCAATACGCCCGATCCGGCCGAACTGGCCGACATCGCCTTCGTCAACGGCCTGAGCGTGCGCGAGACCGAGGCGCTGGCCCGCAAGGCGGTCGAGGGGCCCAAGCCGGGCAAGGCGCGGACGTCGTCGGCCGGCGCGAGCGGCGAGGGCGCGGCCGATGTCGCCGCCCTGCAGCAGGATCTGGCGGACGCGCTGGGTCTGAAGGTGCAACTCGCCGACAAGGGCGGAAAGGGCGAGCTGACGATCCGCTACGGTTCGCTGGAGCAGCTGGACGAACTTTGCCGCCGTTTGATGCGCGGCTGAGACCGTCGGCGTGGTACAAGGGCGCATGACCCAAGAGAACACGCCGACCGCCGTCGACAAGCTGAAGCAGGCGCTCGCCGCCAAGAAAGCCCAAAGAAGCGGGAAGGGCGGGCACGGCTTCAACGCCCAGCCGGGCGCCAAGGCCGAGGAAAAGAGCGTGTCCGCGCGCAACGTGGCCCTGGCCAAGCCGGCCTTCCGCCGGGCGTCGAAGCGGGGCTAGAGCCCCAGCCGTCGCGCCTTGCCGGCGATTTCCAGCAGCAGGCGCTCGGCGATCAGCTGGTCCGGCATTCCGGTCGTCTTGGTGGCGACATCGGCGGTGTTGATGCTTTCCAGCACTTCGTCCAACATCTCCAGACGCCAGGCGCGGGCCTGACGCAGCATTTCGGCCTCCTGCTTCCAGAAGACGCCGGCGGCCTTGGCGGCCTCCTTGGCGTTCGCGCCATTGGCCTGCAAGATATTGATTCGACGAAGCTTTCCGAGGTGCAGCGCGGCGGATCGAACGGCCAGCACAGAGGATTCTCCCTCGGCGAAGGCGCGACGCAGGCCGGACTGGGCGGGGCCGGGCCGGGCCCCGAAGGCCTGCAGCGCAGCGTCGGACAGGGAGGCGTCCGGCTCCACGCCCAGATGGGTCTCCAGCTCGTCCATGTCGATTGTGCGACCGGAGCCCGGGCCGATGAACAGCGCCAGCCGCTCGATCTCCTGACGCATGAGCCCGCGCTCGCGGGGCAGGCGGGCGACGAAACGGTCCAGGGCGTCTGACGTCAGCCCGACCTTGTCCGCGGCCAGGGCCTCGCGCGTCATGCGGGCGACGTCCCCGGTCTCGTCCTCGTAGCAGACGATGCCGACGGCGCCGGCCTCCTTCTCCGCGGTCTTTCGCAGGGCGGATTCGCGACCCAGCTGGTCGGCCTCGACCACCAGCATGGCGTCGGGATTGTAGCCGCCCTCGGCGTGGATCTTCACGGCGGCGGCCACGGCCTTGTCCACCCCGGCCTTGAAGGTCGACAGGCGGATCCGCACCAGACGACGGCCGCCCATCAGGGACATGGCCGTCAGGGCTTCCTCGAGCTTCGTCTCGTCGCCGTCGATGTCGCTGTCGGTCAGGACGGTGACGTTGAACGGGTCGTTCAGGTCGGGCGTGACCGTCCGGCACAGGACCTCGGCGCGCTCGGCCACGCCGGACCGGTCCTTGCCGTGGATCACCGCCGCCCGGATCGCGGGATCGGGCGCCTTCAGGAAGCGATCGATCTCGGGCCGTTTGGAGAGGATCATGGCGCGCGGCTCACTGCCCGGCCAGCGCCTGCATCAGATCAAGACGGATCAGGCGGGCCAGCTCGGAGGCGGCGCGTTCCTCGCCGTCCTGCTGCGCGGCGATGGCGGCGTAGGGCTGGTCGGCGGCGGCGTAGGTGGTGGTGACCGTCTCGGTTCCGGTCAGCGGCGTTCCACCCGACGTCGGGGTCAGGGTCCAGGCCGCCTTGACCGTCAGCTCATAGCGGGTGGCGGTGTCGTCGATGCGTCGACCCAGCGAGCGGCGGTTCTGCTCGACCTGCGTCGTCAGGCGGTAGAGGGGCGCGGACGACCGATCCCAGGCCAGGGCGTCCTCCAGCTGTTCGCGCAGGCGATAGCCCAGCCGGTCGTCCTGGGTCGAAACGGCGATGCGGCGCAGCGACGAGCCCACGGCCGGCTCGGCGTAGATCGGCGTGAAGCCGCAGGCCGAGACCAGCGGCGTCGCCAGCATGAGCGCGAGCAGGGCGCGCTTCATCAGCCGGCCACCAGATTGACGATGCGGTCCTTGACCACGACGATCTTCTTCACGCTCAGACCCTCCAGACGCGCCTTGACCGTCTCGTCGGCCAGGACGACCGCCTCGACCTCGGACGGCTCCATGCCGCGCGGCACGCGAATTTCCGCCCGGCGCTTGCCGTTGATCTGGATGGGCAGGACCACCTCGTCATCGGCCGCCAGAGCAGGGTCCCACACGGGCCACGGCGCGTCCAGAACCATCCCGTCCTCTCCCAGCCGGGACCAGCACTCCTCGGCCAGGTGCGGGGTGAAGGGGGCGATCAGACGAGCCAGGGCCGACAGGGCCTGGCGTTTGGCGTCGCCGCCGGCCTTGTCATGGTCGCGGATCGTGGCGACGAAGGCGTAGAGCTTGGCGATGGCCGAGTTGAAGCGGAAGCCCTCCACGCCCTCCGACACGGCCTTGATGGCCTTGTGCGTCTCGCGCAGCAGTTCGGCGTTGGCCTTCTCCTCGCCGGCGACGGCGGGATTGAACGCATCGAACAGGGTCCACGCGCGCTGGACGAAACGGCTGGCGCCCTCGACGCCGCCGGGGGTCCATTGCACGTCGCGTTCGGGCGGACTGTCGCTCAGGACGAACAGACGGCCGGCGTCGACGCCATGCGATTCCAGAATCTCGGCCGGAGCGACGACGTTCTTCTTGGACTTGGACATCTTTTCGATGTCGCCGATCGTCAGGGCCTCGCCGGTCGACAGCTGGCGGGCCGAGCGGACGCCGCCGTCGTTGGCCAGCTCGACGTCGGTGGGCTCGACCCAGGCGCCGTCGGCGCGACGGTAGGTCTCGTGAACCACCATCCCCTGGGTGAACAGGCCGGCGAACGGCTCCTTCACGTTCATCAGCCCGGCGTCGGTCAGGGCGCGGGTGATGAAGCGGGCGTAGAGCAGATGCAGCACCGCGTGCTCCACGCCGCCGATATACTGGTCCACCGGCAGCCAGCGGTCGGCGGCCGCCTTGGAGATCGGATCCGTAGCGGTGGGATCGGTGAAGCGCGCGAAATACCAGCTGGAGTCCACGAAGGTGTCCAGGGTGTCGGTCTCGCGCGTCGCCTCCTGTCCGCAGGACGGGCATTTGACGTGCTTCCACGTCGGATGCCGGTCCAGCGGGTTGCCGGGCACGTCGAAGGTGACGTCCTCGGGCAGCTCGACCGGCAGCTGGTCGGCGGGAACCTCGACCGGGCCGCAGGACGGGCAGTGGATGATCGGGATGGGGCAGCCCCAGTAGCGCTGGCGTGACACGCCCCAGTCACGCAGGCGATAGATGGTCGCGCCCTGTCCGGCCCCGGCCGCCTCGACCCGGCGAATGGCCTCGGCCTTGGCGGCCTCGATGTCCAGGCCGTCCAGAAAGTCCGAATGGAAGATCGAACCTGGGCCGGTGTAGGCCTCGTCGGCCACTGCGAACTCGTCGTCGGCGCCTTCGGGACGGACGACCGGGATGACCGGCAGGTCGTACTTGCGGGCGAAGTCCAGGTCGCGCTGGTCATGGGCCGGGCAGGCGAAGATGGCGCCCGTGCCGTATTCCGACAGGATGAAGTTGGCGATCCAGACGGGAACCTCGGCGCCGGTGAAGGGATGGATCACTTTCAGGCCCGTGTTCCAGCCGATCTTCTCGGCCTGTTCGATTTCGGCCTGGGAGGCGCCGCCCTTGCGGCATTCGGCGACGAAGGCGGCGACCCGGGGATCGGCCTCGGCCAATTGTTTCGAGATCGGATGGTCGGGCGCCAGGCCCAGGAAGCTGGCGCCGAACAAGGTGTCCGGGCGGGTCGTATAGATTTCGACGCCGGACTCGTAGCCTTCCGGCGCGGTTCCGGCGAAGCGCCACGTCATCTGCAGGCCCTTGGAGCGGCCGATCCAGTTTTCCTGCATCAGGCGAACCTTTTCGGGCCAGCGGCCTTCCAGCTCTTTCAGGCCGTCGATCAGGTCGTCGGCGTAGTCGGTGATGCGCAGGAACCACTGGTTCAGCTTGCGCTTCTCGACCACCGCGCCGGAGCGCCAGCCCCGCCCGTCGATGACCTGCTCATTGGCCAGGACGGTGTTGTCGACCGGATCCCAGTTGACCACGCCGTCCTTGCGATAGACCAGGCCACGCCGGTACAGCGCCAGGAACCAGGCCTGCTGCTTGCCGTAGTATTCGGGATCGCAGGTGGCGAACTCGCGCGACCAGTCCAGCGACAGGCCCAGCAGCTTCAGCTGCTCGCGCATGTTGGCGATGTTGGAATAGGTCCAGCCCTTGGGATGGATGCCGCGCTCCATGGCCGCGTTCTCGGCCGGCATGCCGAAGGCGTCCCAGCCCATCGGATGCAGCACGTCGAAGCCCTGGGCCCGCTTGGACCGCGCCACCACGTCGCCCATGACGTAGTTGCGCGCGTGGCCCATGTGGATGTTCCCCGACGGATAGGGAAACATTTCAAGCACATAGTATTTCGGCCGGCTGGTGTCCTTCGTCACGAAGGCGTCGGCGTCAGCCCAGCGGGCCTGTTGGCGGGGTTCGGCGGTCTTGGGGTCGTAGCGGGCCACGGGCGTCCTGAAGTCAGAAGGGCGCTGGCGCCCCCCGGCTCAACTAGCCTGAAGGACGACAGCGCCCAAGAAATTTTGCGTCACGTCGAGACGGGCGCGAAGCGCTCAAGCCGCCCAAGGGGCGGTTGCGCCGACGGGATTGCTTTAGCCGGCGTTGGCGAGGTTGAGCTGGCGCGCCTTGGTCAGGATGGCGTTTTCCAGGTCCGCCTCGGTCTGGGCGGCGACGGGCGCGGTGGTCCACTGACCGTCGGCGCCCTTCACCTCCTTGGTCACCGTCACGTTCAGCGCGTCGGCGCGCAGGCGGGTGTCCAGGATGAAGACAGTCGCCTTGAACCGCTCGTTCGGCGTCTGGGGATTGACGTACCAGTCGTAGTTGATCACCCCGCCCCACGGATCGGCGGTGGCCAGCGGCATGAAGCTCAGGGTGTCGAGCGAGGCGCGCCACAGATAACCGTTGACGCCGATCCCCTGCTGCACGTCGACGCGCTGGGTCTTGCGGTCGTCGCCGCCGACGAAGGGAATGCTGGAGCAGGCGGACAGGGCCACGCCGGACAGGAGGGCGACGGCGACGCCGCGAACCAGGGCCTTGTTGAGGCGCATCAAGGAAGTCTCCGTAACCATAGGACCGTGAGGGTTTCGCCCACACGCGCACGGCTTTGCGCAGGATCAGCGCCGCAGCGGGGCTCTATAACACGGTGAAAAGGGGCGATGACAAGGCGAACCGCGCGCGCGGCCCCGTCGTTGCGTGACAGAGCCGCGACAGGCGGCCCCTCTCGCGCCTAAATCCCGTGACGCTTGAGACACATCGCAGCGCAACAATGGCGGGGAACCGGGTTATGCCGCCGACGTTGCGTTGACCGGGCGGGCCTCCGATGTCTAATCGCGAGGTTCACGGTCGCATAAGGCCGGTTCAGGATTTTCTCGGTGCGTCGGTGGGCGGGCCTGAAGGGTTGGAAATGCGTTTGGGCGTGTCCATGGCTGTCGTTGCCGCGATCTCGGTCGTCGCCGGCGCCAGTGCGGCTGCCGCGCAATCGCGCCAGCCGTCGGTTTCCCTGAGCGAGGCGCAGCAGGCCCAGCGCAACGCGCCGGCCCAGCAGCGGCGCGGTCTTCGCCTGAACGACAGCGGGCGCTGGGGCCTGGACTTCAACCTGAACCAGCCTGTGGGCCGCGAGACGGACTGGGGCGACGTCGAGGCCGGCGCCTACTATCGCCTGAACGACCGCCTGCGCGTCGGCGCCGCCGCCGCTGTGGCGACGCCCGAGGCGGACCCGGCCCGCGCGCCGGAAACCAATGGCCGCGCCCAGCCGCGCGTGCGTCTGGAAACCATCTTCAAGTTCTGATCCTGCGCCTTCAGGCGTCGCCGGCGAAGGCCGACTGGATCGCCGCTATTCCGGCCAGGCCGCAGGCGCCGGACCTCATCAGCCCCTCGGCGTTGTCCCCATCGATCCCGCCCAGCGCATAGACCGGCGTGCCGGTGCGGGCCGCCAGATCGCGAAAGCGGTCCGGTCCCAGCGCCGCCCGGGCCGCCGAGGCGCCGCCCGCCGGAAACACCGGCGACAGCACCAGGGCGTCCAGACGCTGGGGCGCGGGCGTTGCGCCGTGCCAGGCGGCCGTCAGCAGCCAGCCCGGCCGGGCGACGCGGACGGCCGGCGCCCGGTCCGCTGACGTCTCCGGCAGGTGCAGGCCGTCCGCCTCAAGGGCCTGGGCCAGATCCATGTCCAGCCCGACCAGCAGGCGAACACCGGCGCGCCGCGTCGCCGCCCGCAGACGACGACCGATCTCCAGGGCGTCCGGCCGGCCGAAGGCGCGGAACACCACGGCCGCCCCCGGCGGCAGGCGCGCGGCCGTCTCCCACGGTCGGGGCGTGCGCGCCGGATCGGTGAAGAAGAGCAGCGGCGGCAGGCTGACAGCGCCCGCGCGGCGGTTTAGAGCCGTGGCGGCGTCCCAGAGCGCGTGCGCCGCATCGCTGTAGCCGTCGGGCAGGGTCATGACCGCTTCTTCCCCCGCTTCTTCTCCCGCGTCCATCGCCGACCGGATCGCGGCCGTGCGCGAACGCATCGCCGCCGCCTGTCGCGCGGCCGGGCGCGACCCAGGCGCGGCGACCCTGACCGCCGTGTGCAAGACCCAGCCGCCCGAGGCGATCGACGCGGCCCTGGCGACGGGCCAGCGCGTGTTCGGCGAGAACCGGGTGCAGGAGGCGCAGGGGCGCTGGCGCGACCGGCGGCCGCGCCTGCCGGACCTGGAACTGCGGCTGATCGGCCCGCTGCAGACGAACAAGGCGTCCGACGCCGTAACCCTGTTCGACGTGATCGAGACCCTGGATCGCGAGAAGCTGGCCCGCGCCCTGGCCGAGGCGGCTCAGAAGCAGGGGCGTGCGCCGCGGATGCTGGTCCAGGTCAACACCGGCGCGGAGCCACAGAAGGCCGGCGTCCTGCCGAGCGAGGCCCACGCCCTGATCCGCGCCGCGCGCGAAACCTACGGCCTGACGGTGGAGGGCCTGATGTGCATTCCGCCGGCCGAGGAGGCGACCGGGCCGCATTTCGCCCTGTTGAGAGACATCGCGGACCGCAACGGCCTTTCGGTCCTGTCGATGGGAATGAGCGGCGACTACGAGACCGCGATCCGGCATGGCGCGACCCATGTCCGGGTCGGAACTGCGCTGTTCGGGGAACGAATTCGCCCCGAACAGGCCTCTAGGCCGTAACCTGACGTGAATTCACGCCCCCAAGCCTTGGCGCGGGGGCCAAGCCTCGCCATTGTCTCACCATGCCCACGCCCAAGACCATTCTGATCATCGACGACGACGACGACCTGCGCGAAGCGCTGGCCGAGCAGCTGAACCTGCATGAGGAGTTCAAGACCCAGCAGGCCGCCACCGCCACCGACGGGGTGCGCATGGGCCGCGAGATCCGCGCCGACCTGATCCTGCTGGACGTGGACCTGCCCGACATGGACGGCCGCGAGGCCTGCCGCCTGCTGAGGAAGGACGGCGTCTCGACGCCGGTCATCATGCTGACGGCCCAGTCGGCCGACGCCGACGCCATCCTGGGCCTGGACGCCGGGGCCAACGACTATGTGACCAAACCCTTCCGTTTCGCCGTCCTGCTGGCCCGCATCCGCGCCCACCTGCGCAGCCACGAACAGTCCGAGGACGCCGTCTTCTCCATCGGCCCCTATGAGTTCCGGCCCGCCGCCAAGGTGCTGATGGACGCCAAGGGCAAGAAGATCCGGCTGACGGAGAAGGAGACCAACATCCTGAAGTACCTCTATCGCGCCGGCGCCAAGCCGGTGTCGCGCGAAGAGCTGCTGACGGAGGTCTGGGGCTATAACGCCGGGGTCACCACCCACACGCTGGAAACCCACATCTATCGCCTGCGCCAGAAGATCGAGCCCGAGCCGGGCCAGGCGCGGCTGCTGCTGACCGACGCGGGCGGCTACCGGCTGCAGCCCTGATCAGACCGCCTCGCCCCGCAGCAGTCGGGGCAGGTCGCCCGTCGCGCCGCCGGCCTCCTGCATGAAGGCCCTGCGAAGCGGGCCGATGCGGTTGACCGCCGCCAGGCCGATGTCGCGCGCAAGCCGCACCGGCGCGATGTCGTTGGAGAACAGCCGCACGAAGCCGTCGAAGCCGGCGGCCAGCGCCGCATTGTCGAAGCGGCGCCAGCGGGCGTAGCGCTCCAGCACCGTCTCGGCGCCGATGTCCTCGCCCAGGCGCGCGGCCTCGGCCAGCACCTCGGCCAGGGCGGCGGCGTCCTTCAGCCCCATGTTCAGCCCCTGGCCCGCCACGGGATGCACCCCGTGCGCCGCGTCGCCGATCAGGGCGATGCGCGGCGCGACCAGCTTCTCGGCCAGGCTCAGCGACAGCGGATAGACGAAGCGCGGCCCCTCCACCGTCGCCCCATCCAGGAATTCGCCGAACCGGCGCATCAGGTGGGCGTGGAAGGCGGGGTCGGAGGCGGTCTTCAGCGCCTCGGCCCGGCGGGTGGTCTCGGTCCAGACCAGGCTGGCGCGCTGTTCCGTCAGCGGCAGGATGGCGAACGGGCCGCCGGGCAGGAAATACTCATGGGCCACATTCCCGTGGTCGCGACCCAGCCGCACCGTGGCCACCACGCCGCTCTGGCCGTAACCCCAGCCGACGGTGTCGATGCCGGCGGCCCTGCGCACGGCCGAGCCGCGCCCTTCCGCACCGACCGCCAGCGGCGCGATCAGGCGCGCGCCGTCCGCCAGGATCACCGTCGCCTTGCCCGGATCGGTCTCGACCGCCGCGACCGAGGCGGGCGCCCTGACCTCCAGTCCCGCCCGCGCGACGGCTTCCACCAGGGCCACGCGGATGCGCCGGTTTTCGACCATGTAGCCCAGCGGCTCGCCGCCGGTGCGGCCGCCGATCTCCTCGGCGTCGAAGCGCAGGAAGGCGGGCGAGGCGGACCGGCTGGCCGCCCCCGGCCGCCGTCCGTCGGTGACCAGGATGTGGTCCATGCGGCAGGCGTGCGGGCGCAGGGCCTCGCCCAGTCCCAGCGCGTCCAGCATGCGAAAGGTGGAGAAGGCGATGGCCGTCGATCGGCCGTCGAAGGTCGGCGCCAGCTGGGCGTCGAACGGCTGGGGATCGACCATCACGACCTTGAGGCCGGACTGCGCCGCCGCCAGGGCGAACGCCGCCCCGGTCAGCCCCGCGCCGGCGATGACAATGTCGTAGCGTTCGGTGTCGGCCATGGGAGGCTTGTCGCGCCGCGAAGCGCGCGCGTCCAGAGGACGGATCAACTCAGGCGGGCTGGCCGGCGGTCAATTGTTCGCAATAGCGCGCGTAGTGCTCCACGGATGGCGCGCCCGGCGCGGGCACGGCCAGCGTCTGCGTTCCATAGGAAAAGCTCAGGGTGTCGGCGGCCGCCAACGCCTCGAACCATCCGGCAGGAAAGCGACCCTCGCCTTCAACGGCCCAGAAGTCGTCCCTTCGCCTGGCCTGGACTCCAAAGATCTTTTCGCCGGCTCGAACGCTCATGGGGCCTTGGGTCGCGTCAGGGAAACGGACCTGGAGGCGCCCTTGGGTCGTGTCGTCGCAGGTCATGACCACGACGGGCGCGCCCCGTCCCGCGCCATCCAGTCGAGAAAGAATAAGTCCGCCGGCCTTTCCGTGCGCCAGCGCCCATTCATGAGGAACGCCGCCCAGATCGAAAAGCGGGCGGGGCGGTGCGCGGTTCGTCTGTGAATTGCAGCCGGCCAGAACAGCGAGCAGGAGAATTGACACCGTAGGTTTCATGGTCTGCAACCTCGCATGAAGCGCGGCTCCAGTCCACGGCTCCGCTGGTAAACAGCCCCTTAACCCTGTCGATGCGACAAGGACGGGAACGTTCTTCGCCGCAGGGTCCGCCCTTCTCATGTCCACCGCCCTCGCCGTCGGCCGCCAGGCCTGGATCAGCGCCCGCATCCTGTGGGACGCGCCCTTCGTGGTGCGGTTCAGGGGGGTGCTGCAGGCCCTGCTGGCGACGCTGCTGCTGGTCGCCCTGATGTCGTGGAACCCGGCCGACGCCAGCCTGAACTCAGCCTCCAGCCTGCCGACGACCAACTGGCTGGGGGCGAACGGCGCCCTGTTCGCCGACCTGTTCATGCAGTCGTTGGGCCTGGCGGCCTGGCCTGCGGCCCTGCTGCTGATCGCCTTCGGCCTGGCGCGAGCGGTCGGGGACGCCATCCAGCAGCGGCTGAAGCCCACGCCGATGAAGGCCCTGGCCGCGACGGGGGGGACGCTTCTGTTGTCGGCGGCCCTGGCCGCCCTGGCGGCGCCCGCCGCATGGCCCCTGGCCGCGGGCCTCGGCGGCCTGTGGGGCGACGCCGTGACCGGCCTTGCCGCCCAAGGGCTAGGCGCGCTGAGGATTCCGGGCGGCCGCATCATCGCCGGCGTCGTCTTTCTGGTCGCCGGCCTGTGGATGACCGGGTTCGCCATCGGCCTGAGGGCCGCGGATTTCATCGACGCCCTGCACTGGGGTCGTTCGCTGCGCGCGCCGGCCGCGCCGCCGCCGGCGAAGGCCCCCCGCGCGAAACCCGCCCGGCCCAAGCCCGAGGCGCGGGTCGCCGCGCCGGTCGAGAACGCGCCCCCCTCGGACGAGGGCCCGCAGACCGCCTATGACGACCTGCCGCCCTGGGAGGACGAACCCGTCGCCCCTCCGCCCGCGGCCCGCGCCGCCGTCCGCCCGGAAGAGCCGCGCGTCGCCGCCGTCAAGGCGCCCAAGGCGCGCAAGGACGTGGACGTCGACCAGCAGGCCTTCGACTTCGTGCGTCCCGAAGGCGCCTTCGACCTGCCGCCGCTGGGCATACTGACCAAGCCGAGCCAGCGCGTCGCCTCGGTCGACGAGGAGTCGCTGAAGCAGAACGCCAAGATGCTGGAGGGCGTGCTGCAGGAGTTCGGCGTGCGCGGGGTCATCGACCAGATCCGCCCCGGCCCGGTCGTGACCCTGTACGAACTGGTCCCCGCGCCGGGCGTGAAGCATGGCCGCGTCGTGGCCCTGGCCGACGACATCGCCCGGTCCATGTCCGCGCGCGCCTGCCGCATCTCGGTGGTCCAGGGCCGCAACGCCATCGGCATCGAACTGCCCAACGCCAAGCGCGAGACCGTCTATCTGCGCGACCTCCTGGCCAGCGGCGAATACGACAAGAAGGGCCATCTGCTGCCGCTGGCGCTGGGCGAAACCATTGGCGGCGAGCCCTATGTCGCCGACCTGGCGCGGATGCCGCACCTGCTGATCGCGGGCACCACCGGCTCGGGCAAGTCGGTCGGGGTCAACGCCATGATCCTGTCGATCCTGTACCGCCACAGCCCGGCCGAATGCCGCTTCATCATGATCGACCCCAAGATGCTGGAGCTGTCGGTCTATGACGGCATCCCGCACCTGCTGGCCCCGGTCGTCACCGATCCCAAGAAGGCCGTCGTCGCCCTGAAATGGACGGTGCGCGAGATGGAGGACCGCTATCGCCGCATGTCCAAGCTGGGGGTGCGCAACGTCGCCAGCTACAACGAACGCGCCCGCGAGGCCCAGGCCAAGGGCGAGCATTTCGAGCGCACCGTCCAGACCGGCTTCGACGAGCAGGGCCGTCCGGTCTATGAGTCCGAGAAGATCCGTCCCGAGCCCATGCCCTACCTGGTCGTGGTCATGGACGAGATGGCCGACCTGATGCTGGTCGCCGGCAAGGACGTGGAAGGCGCGGTCCAGCGTCTGGCCCAGATGGCCCGCGCCGCCGGCATCCACCTGATCATGGCGACGCAGCGCCCGTCGGTGGACGTCATCACCGGCACCATCAAGGCCAACTTCCCGACCCGGATCTCCTTCCAGGTCACGTCCAAGATCGACAGCCGCACCATCCTGGGCGAGCAGGGCGGCGAGCAGCTGCTGGGCCAGGGCGACATGCTCTACATGGCCGGCGGCGGCCGCATCACCCGCCTGCATGGTCCCTTCGTCGACGACAAGGAAGTCGAGGACGTCTGCAAACACCTGAAGGCCCAGGCCGAGCCCGACTATCTGGACCTGATCACCGACGAGCCGGACGGCGACGGGGAGGGCGGCTTCGATGAAGGGGGCGGCGGCGGGTCTGGCGACGACCTCTACGACCGGGCCGTGGCGGTGGTGACGCGCGACCGCAAGGCCTCCACCTCCTATGTCCAGCGCCGGCTCCAGATCGGCTACAACCGCGCCGCCTCGCTGATCGAGCGGATGGAGCAGGAGGGCGTGGTCAGCCCCGCCAACCACGCCGGCAAGCGCGACGTCCTGGCCGGCCCGCCGCCGATGGTGTGAGGCGCAAGGCGCCTCTCCCTCCCCCGTGGGGAGGGTCGTCGCGCAGCGACGGGGAGGGAGAAGTTCGTGCGCAACCCTCCTCGCGCCGGTCCGTTCTCCACCCGCTGTCTTCCCAAGCTTCAGCATTTCGATGAACAGGGCTTCATCGGAGCGCCGGAATATGGTCAGGCTCGCGTCATTCCGACGCCAAGCCGGCCGGGCAAGACGGCAGGATCGACAACCATCCCGAACGGGAGACGACTGACATGACTGCACGCGTCCGCGCCCTCGCGCCCGCCCCCACCGACCTACAGCGCCGCCAGCTGCTCCTGACCGGCGGCCTGCTGACCGGCGTCGCCGTCCTGGGCGGCCTGGCCCTGCCGGCAGAGGCGCAGGCGAACCTGTCGGCCGCCGACCGCGAGGTGGTGCAGCGCGCTCAGGGCTATCTGCAGGCGCTCACTTCGGCCCAGGGGACCTTCGTGGAGACCGGGCCCAGCGGCCAGCGCCGCCAAGGCCGCTTCTACCTGCAGCGGCCGGGCAAGATGCGCTTCGAATACACCAATCCGGCGGGCCTGCTGGTCGTGTCGGACGGCTACAATGTGAAGCGCTACGACCCGCGCCTGAACAATTTCCAGCAGGTGCCCCTGGGGCGAACGCCGCTGTCCACCTTCCTCGCGCGCAACGTCCGCCTGGATCAGGGCGTGCGTATCGACCGGGTGACGCGCATGAGCTCCGGCGCCTTCGCCATCGTGGCGCGCGACTCCAACCGCCCCAACGACGGCCAGGTCGTGCTGGCCTTCGCCGGCAATCCGATGCGCCTGCACGAATGGACCATCACGGACGCGCAAGGGGCGCGCACCCGCACTCAGCTGACGGCGCTGTCGCCCGCCTCGGGCCTTGCCTCCAGCCTGTTCCAGCTGCGGGACCCCACCCGCAGGCCGGGCCGAAACTGACGCGGCGCTGAATCGCTCCGTTGCCGGATGAACACAGGCAATCATCAAATATGACAATTTGACCTTTTCGTTCGGCAGTGACACTTTGAGCACAGGACGGCGGCGGCCGTCCGACCGCCACGGATGTCATCCCCCTCCCGGCGGCGAGAGAGACGAAACCTTCCCGAGCCCGGCCCTTTGCGGCCGGGCTTTTTTTGGCGCGACTCCTTCGCCGCGCCTGCTATTCGGGCGGCATGACTCTTCGCCTGGCCACATGGAACATTAACTCCGTCCGCCTGCGCATCGACCAGGTCGCGCGCTTCGTCCAGGAACGCGCGCCCGACGTCCTGCTGCTGCAGGAGATCAAATGCACCACGGACCAGTTTCCGCGCGCCGCCTTCGAGGAGATGGGCCTGCCGCACCTGCGGGTGGCGGGCCAGAAGGGCTGGCACGGCGTGGCCATCGCCAGCCGTCTGCCCATCGCCGAAAACACCACCCTGGAGGTCTGCAAGCTGGGCCATGCGCGCTGCGTGTCGGCCCGCGTCGCGGGCGTGGACATCCAGAACTTCTACATCCCGGCCGGCGGCGACACCCCCGACCGCGCGCTGAACCCCAAGTTCGATCACAAGATGGACTTCTATGAGCGCCTGACAGCCGAGATCGCGACCCGCGACAAGGCGGCGCCCCTGGTGCTGGCGGGGGACTTCAACATCGCGCCGGGCGAGAACGACGTCTGGAACCACCGCTACATGTCCAAGATCGTCAGCCACACGCCGATCGAGGTGGAGACCCTGAACCGGCTGCAGGAGACGGGCGGTTTCGCCGATGTGCTGCGCGACCGCTTCCCCGAGCCGCAGAAGCTGGCAAGCTGGTGGAGCTACCGGGCCGCCGATTTCAGGAAGTCGAACCGCGGCCTGAGGCTGGACCACATCTGGACCTCGCCCGGCCTGACCCCCGCGGTCGTCAAGGACACCGCCCGCATCCACGACGACGTGCGCGAATGGGAGCGGCCCAGCGACCACGCGCCCGTGACGGTCGACCTGAACGTCTGACGGCGCCGACGGCCCTCAGTTCAGGCGCATCCGGACCCGCTCGAACGTAGTGGAGCGGCGCGCCTCTTCCCGGCCTTCCAGACCATGGGCGCGGGACAGGGCGTCCATCGCGCCGGCCAGCGCCCCCTGCTTTTCGCGGGCCGACGCGACGTCGAGCCAGGGACGATGATCGTCGGGGTCCAGCAGGGCGCGGCGCAGGGCCGAGCGTTCGGCGCCCTCATAGTCCTGGGCGCGGATGGCGCGGCTGAACAGCACGTTCTGCAGCCGGATCAGGGACTGCCGGTCCGTCACCGGCGCCATCAGTATGTCCAGACGGTCCGCCACGTGCGGCGTCAGCCCGGCGCGCAGCGCCCGCCGCGTCAGTTCGCTGGGCAGGACCAGGCGGCCCTGGCTGAACGGGTCCAGCGCCACCGGGCCGTCCGACGTCTCGACCCGCACCATGAAGTGGCCGGGAAAATCGACGCCGGCCGCCTTCAGCCCGGTCGCCGCCGCCGCATGCAGATAGAAGACCGCCAGCGCCGCCGACAGGCCGCGCCGCCGCTCGGCCACGTCGATGATGTCGGTGTTGGACGGGTGGTCGTAGTTCAGCAGGTCGCCGTTCAGGCGCAGGTCGGCGGCCATGGTCTCGGCCAGGGCGTCGTCGGGGCTTTCGCCGCCGATACGCTCCTTCAACCGTTCGCAGGCGTTGCGGGCCAGGGTCCGCACGGGTTCGGGGTCCCGGAAGGGGTAGTCGTGGATGGCGCAGGCGATCGCGGCCTCGAGCAGTGGAAAGCCCGTGTCGCCGGCCTCGCCGGCCTTCTTCAGGATGGACTCGGCCTCGTCCCGGGTCATCCGCCGCCCATACTCCTCTTCATGCTCCGCGCTCGACGCCGCGAAGATGACGCGGAAAACGGCCGGGGGCCAGCGCCACCATGTCGATTCTCAGTTCAAGCGATTTCAACGCCGGCCGATTGCGGCGCACGGCCTCGCCGGCGGCGACGAGCCGGTCGAACTGCGCCGGTTTCAACGAAAGGCGCGCCGCCTCCAGCGTGGCGCGTCGCTTGACCTCGACCACCGCCAGAACCCCGCCGCGCCGGGCCAAGAGGTCGATCTCGCCCCCGCGCCCCTTCAGCCGGAAGCCCAGCACCTGATAGCCCTTGGCCATCAGCCAGGCGGCCGCGATCCATTCCGCCGCGTGGCCTGACTTGAAGGCCGCGCCGCCCTTGGCCTGACGCCACGCCGCCTTGGGACGACGCATCGGCGCGGCGCGGGGCAGGCGATCGGTCACTTGCCGCGAAGCTCCAGCGCGCGGCGATAAAGGGTCTTGCGGTTCAGGCCCAGGGCCCGGGCGACCTCCGATGCGGCCTCACCGGTCGGCAGGCGCTCCAGCGCCTCGGCCAAGGCCGCGTCGGCGTCGGCCTCCGACGCCTGTTCGGCCTCGCCCGGCCCCACCACCACGACGATCTCGCCCTTGGGCCCGTCCAGGCGCGGATCGATCGCCAGCTGGTCCAGCGGCCCGCGCACGCACTCTTCGTAGAGCTTGGTCAGCTCGCGGGCGACGGCGGCGGGGCGGGGGCCGAGAACGGCGGCCATGTCGGCCAGGCTGTCCTTCAGGCGTGGGCCGCTCTCGAAGAAGACCAGGGTCTGGCGCTGGCCTTTCAGCGCCTCCAGGGCGGCGGTGCGGCCGGCGGTCTTGGGCGGCAGGAAACCGGCGAACAGCACCCGGTCGGCGGGCAGGCCGGCGATGCACAGCGCGGCCAGCAGGCTGGACGGGCCGGGGATCGGATGGACCGGCAGGCCCTCGGCGATCACGGCGCGGGCCACGACGAAGCCGGGGTCCGACACCAGGGGCGTGCCCGCGTCGGACACCAGGGCCACCACCTGGCCGTCGCGCAGTCGGGCGATGGCCAGCTCGGCCGCGCGCGCCGAGGCGTGGTCGTCGCACCGCTCCAGCTTGGCCTTCAGCCCGTAGGCCGACAGCAGTTTGGCGGTGACGCGGGTGTCCTCGGCCAGCACCAGATCGGCGGCGGCCAGCACGTCGAGCGCCCGCAGCGTGATGTCGCGCAGGTTTCCGATCGGCGTGGCGACCAGATAAAGCCCCGGCTCGACCCGCCGGGGCGGCGGGACGCTGGGCGGAAAGGCGGCCGGGGCGTCCATCGGTCCGGGATCAGCCCTCGTTCGGCTCGAACAGGGCCGCCGGCGGGCGCGGCGCCGAGGTCAGGCCCGAGCCCTGGAAGGTGGGTCCGGCGTCGTAGGCGGCGAAGGTCGCCGCCGTCAGGATCTCGTTGACCGAGGCGCCCAGCGACACGATCTGCACCGACTTCTCCAGCCCGACCAGCAGGGGCCCGATCAGGGTCGCCCCGCCCAGCGCCTGCACCAGCTTGGTCGAGATCGCGGCGGAATGGATCGCCGGCATCACCAGGGTGTTGGCCGGCTTCGTCAGGCGATTGAAGGCGTAGGCCGGGTGGCCGTGCGGATCCAGGGCGACCTCGGGCGGCATCTCGCCCTCGTATTCGAAATCGACGCCCTTCCGGTCCAGGATGCGGATGGCCTCGCGCACCTTCTCGCCCCGGTCGCCCGGCGGGTTGCCGAAGGTGGAGTAGCTGAGGAAGGCCACGCGCGGATTGCGGCCCAGGCGGCGCACGGTGCCGGCGGCCTTGATGGCGATCTCGGCCAGTTCCTCGGCGCCGGGCAGCTCGTGGATCGAGGTGTCGGCCACGAACAGGGTGCGCCCCTTGGCCAAGAGGATCGACAGGCCGATCAGGGTGTCGTCCACGTCCAGCACGCGCTGGACCTCCTTCAACGCCATGTTGAAGTTGCGGGTCACGCCCGCGACCATGGCGTCGGCCCGGCCCTTGGCGACCAGGGTGGCGGCGAAATAGTTGCGGTCCTGGTTGATCATCCGCTGCACGTCGCGGCGCAGATAGCCCCGGCGCTGCAGCTTCTCGTACAGCCAGTCGGTGTATTCGGCGTTGCAGCCGGAGACGCGGGCGTTGGTGATCTCTATGCCCAGCTCGTCGAAGTTCAGACCCGCCTCCGCAGCGTTCTGATGGATCAGATCCTCGCGACCGACCAGGATCGGCGTGCCCAGTTCGGCCTGCTTGAAGGCCCAGGCGGCGCGGATGACGGCGGGCTCCTCGCCCTCGGCGAAGACGACGCGCTTGTCCGGGCCGCCGCGCACCGCCGAGGTGATCTTCTGCATCAGGGCGGCCGACGGATCGACGCGCGAACGCAGGCTGTGGCGATAGGCGTCCATGTCCTCGATCGGCTGGCGCGCCACGCCGGTGTCCATCGCCGCCTGGGCGATGAAGGGCGGGATGTACCAGATCAGACGCGGATCGAACGGCGTCGGGATGATGTAGTCCGGGCCGAACTTCAACTTGCGGCCGCGATAGGCGGCGGCGACCTCGTCGGGCACGTCCTCGCGCGCCAGCGCCGCCAGCGCCTGGGCGCAGGCCACCTTCATCTCGTGGTTCACCCGGCGCGCGCGTACGTCCAGGGCGCCCCGGAACAGATAGGGGAAGGCCAGGACGTTGTTGACCTGGTTGACGTAGTCCGAGCGGCCCGTCGCGATGATGGCGTCCGAGCGCACCGACTTGACGTCCTCGGGCGTGATCTCCGGGTCGGGGTTGGCCATGGCGAAGATGATCGGATTGGGGGCCATGGAGGCCACCATCTCCTTGGTGATCGCGCCCTTGGCCGACAGACCCAGCACCACGTCGGCGCCGACCATGGCCTCGGCCATGGTGCGGAAGGGGGTGTCGGTCGCGTGGGCGGCCTTCCACTGGTCCATGTCGTGGGGACGGCCCTTGTAGACCACGCCCTCGCGGTCGCAGATGACGGTGTTCTCGGGCCGAACGCCGGCCGCCTTCATCAGGGCGATGGACGACAGGCCCGCCGCCCCGGCGCCGGACAGCACCACCTTGACCTCATCCAGCTTCTTGCCGGCGACGTGGCAGGCGTTGATCAGGCCGGCGGTCGAGATGATGGCCGTGCCGTGCTGGTCGTCGTGGAAGACGGGGATGTCCAGCAGGTCCTGCAGCTCGCTCTCGATGACGAAGCATTCCGGGGACTTGATGTCCTCCAGATTGATGCCGCCCCAGGTGTCGCCGATGTTCTTGACGACGGTGATGAACTCGTCCGGATCGGTGGTCTTCACCTCCACGTCGAAGCTGTCGACGTCGGCGAAGCGCTTGAACAGGACCGACTTGCCTTCCATCACCGGCTTGGAGGCCATGTGGCCCAGGTTGCCCAGTCCCAGGATGGCGGTGCCGTTCGAGATGACGGCGACCATGTTGCCCTTGGCGGTGTAGTCGTAGGCCTTGTCCGCGTCGGCGGCGATGGCCAGAACCGGCACGGCCACGCCCGGCGAATAGGCCAGCGACAGGTCGCGCTGGGTCGCCATCGGCTTGGTGGGGGCCATGGAGATCTTGCCCGGCGTCGGGATGCGGTGGAAGTCCAGCGCCTCTTCGTCGGAGAAGGTCTGCTTGTCGGTCTGGTCGGGCATGGCTGCGGCGTTTCCGGGCGCGTCGTTTCTGTGTGACTCACTCGTTCCTAGAGCGGCCGGCGGAACGGGACAACCACGCAGGCCTCAACGCCGCGCAACGCGTGTCGCGGGGGCGACGCGCCCCATGGCGCCCGCTCAAGGCCGCTGTCGCCGTGCGGAAAAGGTGACCGCCGCATCCGCCTCCGTGCGGATTTCCGCCGAACGCGCCGGACTACAGCGCCAGGGTCCCGGTGCGCTCGATCTCGACCGGCCCGGTCATCAGCACATGGTCGGAGGATTCGTCCCAGTCGATGACCAGTTCGCCCCCGTCGACGACCACGGTCGCCCTTCGGTCGGTCAGACCCCGTCGCGCCGTGGCGACCAGGGCGGCGCAGGCGCCGGTGCCGCACGCCTTGGTCAGGCCCGCGCCCCGCTCCCACACCCGAAGCCGGATGCGGTCGCGGTCCAGCACATGGGCGAAACCGACGTTGACCCCTTCGGGAAACAGCGGGTGATGCTCGACCAGCGAGCCGGATCCGGTGACGAAGCCGTCGTCCTGACGGTCGGTGAAGAAGACGACGTGCGGATTGCCCATTGAGACGGCGCCGGGCGTGTGCAGCACCGGGGCGTCGATCGGCCCGATCTGAAGCTCGATGCCGCGCGTGTCCATCTCCTCGGCCAGCGGCACCTGATCCCAGTCCAGGCGCGGCCGCCCCATGTCGACGGTGACGCGGTGGTCGCCCGCGCGGGTGGCCGTCGTCGGGCCCGCCGCCGTGTCGATGACCGCGCGGTCAGCGCCGTCGGCCTGCATCAGCAGCCAGCCGACGCAGCGCAGGGCGTTGCCGCACGTCTCGACCATGGCGCCGTCGGCGTTCCAGACGCGCATGAAGGCGTCGGCCGTCTCGGACGGCTCGATGGCGATCAGCTGGTCGAACCCCTCGCCCGTCGCGCGATCCGCCAGCGCCCGCACCTGATCCTCGGTGGGGCGGAACGGCGTCTCCAGCGCATTGACGACGACGAAGTCATTGCCGGCGCCGTTCATCTTGACGAAAGGACGGGTGATCATGCGCAGCCATATAGGGCCTGAAGCGGATCGATGAAATCTCCACGCGCCCATCCCGGCGGAAGCCGCGAGCCCGTGCTTTTGCACAAGGTCCGCCGGAAGCATTGGACAGGAACGGCGGCGCGCTATTGAGTGTTGGGCTCTCACTGCGTCCCGGCTTCCGCCGGGATGAGCGGATACCGAAGTGGCCCAGACCGAAGCCTCCCCCGAAAACCAGACCCAGCCCAAGGAAGACGGCCTGCGGCTGCGGGCGCGGCTGCGTTATCTGTATCACGGCTCCCAGCCGCCGGCGGTGCGGTTCCGGCTGACGGTGATCGTGGTCGACATCGCCATCATCGCCTTCTTTCTGGCCGCGCCGATCCTGAAGAACATGGGCTGGGCCTTCTACGCCCTGGATTATCTGATCGCCGCCTTGCTGGCGGTCGATCTGGCGGCGCGCGCCTATGCCTACAACGACATCAAGGACTGGCTGAAGCGGCCCATCGTCTGGGTCGACCTGTTCGTGCTGGCGACCCTGCTGTTCCCCGCCTGGCTCTACAACCTGGGCTTCCTGCGGATGCTCCGGCTGTGGACCCTGCTGAACTCGGACTTCTTCTGGCGGACCGTCGGGGCCCGGTTTGACGACACGCGGGTCGAGGCCATCGCTCGGGCCCTGGCCAATCTGGTGACCTTCGTCTTCGTGGCGACCGGCTTCGTCTATGCGACCTTCCGGGGCCATGACGGCATCGCCGGCTATGTCGACGCCCTCTACTTCACCGTGGCGACGCTGACGACGACGGGCTTTGGCGACGTGACGCTGCCGGGGCCCTGGGGGCGGCTCTTGTCCATCGCCGTCATGCTGGTGGGGATCACCCTGTTCCTGCGGCTGGCCCAGGCGCTGATCAAGCCGCACAAGGTCCGCCATCCCTGCGATCGCTGCGGCCTTCAGACGCATGACACCGACGCGGTCCACTGCAAGGCCTGCGGCAAGCTGCTGTGCATCCCCGACGAAGGGTCGTGAGCGGGATCATGACAAAGCCGTAAGGTTGGCGCGGTCCGCCTTGCCGCCGGGGGTCCCGCCGTTAAGGTGCCGCCTTCGCTTTCCGGGGACTGTCCAAGAAATGATCCGTTCGTCCGCCGCCGTGCTCGCGGCCCTTCTCGCCTCCACCAGCTTGTCGACCGTCGCCATGGCCCAGATCGCAGCACAGACCGCAGCCCAGCCCTCCGCTTCCGCCGCCGCAGGCTTCGCCACCAGCGAGGCGACCGACCCCTACATCTGGCTGGAGGACGTCGAGGGCGAACGCGCCATGGAATGGGTGCGGACGCATAACGCGAAGAGCCTGGGCGTGCTGCAGGGCGATCCCCGCTACGAGCCGCTGCACCAGGCGGCCCTGGCCATCGTCCAGGCGCAGGACCGCATTCCCTCGCCCGGCTTCACGCGCGACGGCCACATCGACAACTTCTGGCAGGACGCCCAGCACGTGCGGGGGATCTGGCGGCGCACGACGCTGGACAGCTACCGCACCGACGCGCCGCAATGGGAAACCATCCTCGACTTCGACGCCCTGGCGACGGCCGAGAACGCCAACTGGGTCTACAAGGGCTCGACCTGCCTGTCGCCGGACGAGCGCTATTGCCTGATCAGCCTGTCGAACGGCGGCAAGGACGCCACGACGCTGCGCGAGTTCGACACGGTCGAGCGCAAGTTCGTCGACGGCGGGATCGTCCTGCCTGAATCCAAAGGCGACGCGACCTGGATCGACCGGGATTCGCTGCTGATCTCGCGCGACTTCGGCCCCGGCACCCTGACCGATTCCGGCTATCCGATGGTGGTCAAGCTGCTGCAGCGGGGCCAGACGCCGGAGCAGGCCCGGACGATCTTCACCGGCCAGCCGACCGACGTGGCCGTTTCGGGCTACACCCTGCGCGACGCCGACGGGGCGCTGAAGGCGACGCTGATCAACCGCTCGATCGACTTCTATTCGTCCGAGACCTGGCGGCTGAAGGACGACGGCGCGCTGGTCCAGCTGCCGCTGCCGGCCAAGTCGAACATCAACGGCCTGGTCGACGGCCGCCTGCTGGTGTCGCTGAAGGAAGACTGGACCGCGCCGTCGGGCCAGGCCTTCCAGACCGGCGACCTGATCGCCTGGCCGCTGGACGCCTGGCTGGCCGATCCGGCGACGCCCGCCCAGCTCGTGCTGCGCCCGACCGAGCGCCAGTCGGTCGAGGCGATCAACGTCACCCGCAACCGGCTGGTCGTGGCCCTGTATGACAATGTCCGCGGTTCGGTGCGGGTCTATACGCCGGGTGACGGCGAATGGGCGCACACGACGCTGGACCTGCCGCAGAACGTCTCGGTCGGCGTCGGCTCGGCCTCCGAAACCGACGACCGGGTGTTCGTCAGCGTCACCGGATACCTGAACCCGTCCAGCCTGTGGCTGGCCGATGCGGCCACCGGCGCCGTCGACCAGGTCAAGTCGATGCCCGCCAAGTTCGACGCCGCCGGCATGACGGTGGACCAGCATGAGGCCCGCTCGGCCGACGGCACGATGATCCCCTATTTCGTGGTCCACAAGGCGGACATGCCGCTGGACGGCTCGAACCCGACGCTGCTCTACGGCTACGGCGGGTTCGAAAGCTCGCTGCTGCCCGGCTATTCGGCGACGGTCGGCAAGCTGTGGCTGGAGCGCGGCGGCGTCTATGTCATCGCCAACACGCGCGGCGGCGGCGAGTTCGGCCCCCGCTGGCACGAGGCGGCGCTGCAGGAGAACCGCCAGCGCGCGCACGAGGACTTCCAGGCCGTCGCGCTGGACCTGATCCGGCGAAACATCACCAGCCAGCCCAAGCTGGGGATCATGGGCGGCAGCCAGGGCGGCCTGTTCATGGGCGCGATGCTGACCCAGCGCCCGGACCTGATCAATGCTGCGGTCATCCAGGTGCCGCTGTTCGACATGCTGCGCTTCCACAAGCTGTTGGCCGGCGCCAGCTGGATCGGTGAATACGGCAACCCCGATGTTCCGGAGGAGCGCGCCTGGATCGAGCGCTATTCGCCCTATCAGAACCTGCGCGCCGACCAGCCCTACCCGGAAGTCTTCCTCCACACCTCGACCAAGGACGACCGCGTCCACCCCGGCCACGCCCGCAAGGCGGCGGCGCGGATGGAGGAGCTGGGCTATCCGGTGCTGTTCTACGAGAACACCGACGGCGGCCACGCGGCCGGCGCCAACCTGCGCGAGACCGCCCGCCGGCTGGCGCTGGAATACACCTATCTTTCGCGCCGCCTGATGGATGCGCCGGCGCAGGAATAGGCTTCCTTCCATCCGCTCATCCCCGCGAAAGCGGGGACCCAGTGCTTTCGCGAGCATCGGCGGCTGGGATCAGGTTCAGTGCGAAGGGGCGACGCCGAACGCCCAAAGGTCTGGGTTCCGGCTTGGGCCGGGATGAACGGAGTTTCCAATGCGTCACCTGATCCTGTCCGCCGCCATCCCAGCGCTTCTGCTGGGCGCGGCGCCCGCCCTGGCCCAGTCCGCCGCGCCCGCGCCCGCGCCC
>NZ_JAYRPA010000089.1:0-49401 GCF_041911375.1 Brevundimonas sp.
CGCAGGCTGGGCGGCGGGCTGGGCCGCCGGTGTCGTCGGCGCCGCCTCGGGCTTGGGCGCCTCAGCGGGCGGCGCGGCGTTCTCCGCCGCCATGGCGCGGGCGGCCATCTGCTGGGCTTGGAAACGCGCGGCCAGCTTTTCGGTCAGTTCCTTGGCCTGCGCCGGCGTCATCTGGGCCATGATGGCGGCCAGGGTGCGCGGCCGCATGGCGGCGGCGACGGGAAGACGCACCCGATCCTCCAGCGACGCCATCACCGGTGCGGCCTCCTTGGGCCGCATGGCGGAATAGACCTGGACCAGGCGATCGATCTCGGCCTTTTCGCGCTCGTCGACCTGGCCCAGCATCTGCTTCATCTCGGCCTTCAGCGCCTCAAGCGCCTGAACCTTGGCGTCCAGCTTCTGCTCCGCCGCCGTCATCAGGGGCAACATGGTGGCGAAGTCCTGATCGCGCGCATCCAGCTGGGAGCGGCGCTGCGACAACGACTGGATGATGCGAAGCTCGGCCGGCGAGATGCCCGCTTGCTGGGCCAGTTGCTCCGGCGTCAGGGCGCAGGCGGCGGCCGCCGGCTTGGCGGGCGCGGCGGCGGCGGACGGCGCGGCTTCCTCGGCCCAGGCCTTGGCCCCCTCGAACAGGCCCGGCGCAACGCCGACGGCGCGCACGGCGACCACGCCGCCAATGGCGACGGCGATCAGAGGCAGAAGACGGGGAATGCGGGCCATGGGGCGGTCTTTCGGTCTCAGGCGGCGAACAGGTCGTCGTCCAGATTACGACGCGCGGCGTTTAGGCTTTGTTTGGCGGTTTGGTTAGCGTTCCGCCCGGCGGTCAGGGCCTGGACGATCGAGGCGACGTTGTCGCGCCCCGGCGCAGGCGCGCGTCGCGCGGCCGACGGCCCCGCCAGACCCTGGATCCGCTTGGCCAGCGCGGCCATGCGCATGGTGCGCGCCTCATCCTCGCTCGCGACCGGCTGAGCCGGCGCCTGCATCGCCTGCAGCTCCTCGACCGGCCTGGCCGCAGGTGTGGGCGCGCGCGCGATCAGGCCTTCTAGCTGATGCTTGATCTCGCGGGCCTTGATGATCCGGTCGTGCAGCAGATCCGTCTCCTGACCCGAGGCGCGCAGGGTGGCCAGCGCCGTCTCGGCCCGCCCTGCCGCCGCGTTGAGGTCCGTCACCGCCTGGGCGAAGGCCAGCTGGCCCGCGCGCAGGGCCGTCAGCTTGCGTTCCAGCTTCACGCCGTAGCCGACCGCCGCAACCAGCAGCAGCATCAACACCGCATCCATGATCATGCCGGCCATCACGCGCTCCTCCGGGTCAGACGCGTCGCCGCGTCGGTTGTGATCGGGCCCTCGACGCGTACGGCGACGTGCTGGCCCTTGCGGCCGATCCGACCGGTCGTCAGCGGGACCGAACCCGCGCGGATGGAGACTTCGGACTCCGGTCCGGCGTTCAGCATCAGGGTGTCGCCGACCTTCAGGTTCAGAACGCTGGACAGCGGCGCCTGCTGTTCGTCCAGCACCACCCGCACCTCGGTTTCGGTGGTCCAGAGTTCCGTCGCCAGGTGGCTTTCCCAGATGTTGTCGCGACCGAACTTCTCGCCCATGAACTGCTGCAGCAGCATCTTGCGGATCGGCTCCAGCGTCGCATAGGGCAGCAGCAGCTCGATGCGGCCGCCGCGATCTTCCATGTCGATGCGCAGCTTGATCAGGATGGCCGCGTTGGCGGGCCGCGCGATGGCGGCGAAGCGCGGATTGGTCTCCAGCCGGTCCAGGTTGAAATGCACCGGCGTCAGCGGCTCGAACGCCTGGCGGGCGTCGTTCAGCACCACCTCGATCATCCGCTGCACCAGCACCCGCTCGATGGTGGTGTAGGGCCGGCCCTCGATTCGCAGCGCCGCCGTGCCGCGACGTCCGCCCAGCAGCACGTCGACGATCGAATAGATCAGGTTGGAATCGACCGTCAGCAGGCCGTAGTTGTCCAGCTCCTCGGCCCGGAAGACCGCGAGGATGGCGGGCAGCGGGATGGAGTTCAGATAGTCGCCGAACCGGATCGAGGAGATGTTGTCCAGCGACACCTCGACGTTGTCGGAGGTGAAGTTGCGCAGGCTGGTCGTCATCAGCCGCACCAGGCGGTCGAAGACGATCTCCAGCATCGGCAGCCGCTCATAGCTGACCAGGGCCGAGTTGATGATCGAGCGGATGCCGGACCGTTCAGAGGCGTCGTCCCCGCCCAGGTCGAAGCCCAGCAGGCTGTCGATCTCGTCCTGGTTCAGGACGCGTTCGGACAAGGGGTCGCCCATGTCGCCCAGCGGCTCGAAGCCGGCGCCGCCCAGGGGATCGAGTTCGGCGGTGTCGCTCATCCCTACTGAACCAGCATTTCTTCGATCAGCACGGCGTCGACCTTGCCCGGCGCGGCGATCAGATTGACCCGGCGCAGGATCTCGGCGCGCAGCTGATAGGTGCCGGCCGAACCACTGAGGTCCTCGGGGCGCAGTTCCCGCACGAAGCCGGTGAACATATCCTGCAGGCGCGGCATCTCTTCCTGCAGATGCGTCGCCACCGCGGCGTCGTGCGTCTCGAGCGTCAGCTTCAGTTTCAGGAAGGTCGGGCGACCGTCCGCCGACTGGATGTTCATCACCATGTCGGGCAGCGTGAAGAAGGTGACGCCGTCAGGACCCTCCGCGATCTTGCCCAGCGCAGGGTCCGCCTCGGCGTCCCCGCCGCCGTGGCCGCCGCCTTCCTTCTTCTCTTCGCCATGACCGCCCTTTGCGGCCTTCTCCTCGCCGTGGCCCTCGGCCTCTGCCCCGTGCGCCTCGGCGGATTTCGGCTTCATCATGAAGAAGGCCGCCGCGCCGCCGCCGCCCAGCACCAGAAGGGCGACGGGCGCGATGATGAACAGCAGCGGCAGCTTCTTTTTCTTCGGCGCGGCGTCGCCTTCGGCGGCCTCGCCTTCCGCGACGGCGGGCAGGCCGGCGTCCGCATTCGCGTCGCCCTTCTTCTTGCCCAGCTTCAACATGCGGTCGACTCGCCCCGGATGATCCCAGGGGAAGATCGGTCGGACTTGGTTAACACGGCGTTTACAATCGGCAGGATTTGCCGGGCGCCCACAGGCCCGATCGCCCCGAAAGCCCCGGCGCGCCTGAATTAACCCTGTTGGCACGGCCGTTGCGAGGGTGGTGGCGAAGGAGCACGCCCCTCGTGGAAAACGCCGCCTACATCGGACTGTCCCGGCAGATGACCCTGCGCCGCGAACTCGACATCGTGGCCAACAACGTCGCCAATGCGGACACCACCGGCTTCAAGGTCGAGCAGCTGATGCTGGGCGCGCAGATCGGTCAGCGCGCCCGCAACGAGGCCATCCGGCCCAGCGCCAGCTTCGTTCTGGACAACGGCGTCGGCCGCGACTTCGGTCAAGGAAGCCTGCGGCAGACCGGACGCACCCTGGACTTCGCGCTCGAGGGCGAAGGCGCCTTCTTCGTGGTCCAGGACGGGGCCGGCGGCCAAGCCTATACCCGCGACGGCGGCTTCACCACCGACCCCACCGGGCGGCTGACCACCAAACAGGGCCAGCCGGTGCTGGGCGCCGGCGCGGAGATCGTTCTCGACCCGGAACTGGGCCCGCCGAGCGTCGGCCCCGACGGCACGATCACCCAGGACGGGGAGATCGTGGGCCAGTTGTCGGTCGTGCGCTTCGGCGCCCTGGGCGTGCTCGAAAAGGGCGGCGACGGGCTCTTCCGCAACGCCTCCAATGTCCAGCCGATCCAAGCCAACGACGTCCAGATCCGTCAGGGGATGCTGGAAGGCTCCAACGTCAATCCGCTGCTGGAAATGACCAGCCTCATCGAGATCAGCCGCGCCTACGAGAGCGTGACGCGGATGATCGAGAACACCACCGACCTCAGCCGTCGCGCCGTCGAGCGCCTCGGCAAGGCCGCTTAAGGAGAGCTCCCAAATGCGCGCTCTGAGAACCGCCGCCTCGGGCATGGCCGCCCAGCAGCTGAACGTGGAGGTCATCTCCAACAACATCGCCAACATGAACACGGTGGGCTTCAAGAAGCAGCGCGCCGAGTTCCAGGACCTGCTCTATCAGAACGTCGAGCGCATGGGCGCGCAGTCGTCGGCCCAGGGCAATGTGGTGCCCACCGGCATCCAGATCGGCGCGGGCGTCAAGGCCGGGGCCGTCTATCGCATCACCGAACAGGGCACGCCCCAGCACACGGGCAACCCCTATGACATGGCCATCGACGGCAAGGGCTTCTTCCAGATCACCCTGCCGTCGGGCGAGATCGCCTACAGCCGCGCGGGCAACCTCCAGGTCAATCCGGACGGCCAGATGGTCACCGACGACGGCTATCTTCTGGAGCCCGCCATCACCATTCCGCAAGACGCCGTCGACATCATCATCTCGAAGTCGGGCCTGGTGCAGGTGACCACCGCCGGCCAGGCGGAGCCGACCACCGTCGGTCAGATCGAACTGGCCACCTTCTTCAACGAAGCGGGCCTGGAAGCGATCGGCGACAACCTGCTGCTGGAAACTGCGGCTTCCGGCGCCGCGACCATTGGCGCGCCCGGCGAGGTCGGCTTCGGCCAGATCCTGCAGGCCTACACCGAGGCGTCCAACGTCGACGCCGTGTCCGAGATCAGCGCCCTGATCATCGCCCAGCGCGCTTATGAAATGAACTCCAAGGTCATCAGCACCGCCGACGAGATGCTGTCGGTCACCGCCCAGGTGAAGGGCTAGATCATGCGCCTCCTGAACCGCACGCTCGTCCTCGCCGCCCTCATCGCCGCCGCCGCGAGTCCGGCGCTGGCCGCGCCCGTGACCCTCAAGGTCAATCCCGTCGACCAGGACGGCCGCGTCACCCTGGGCGACATCTTCGACGGCGCGGGCGCGGCCGCCGACGTCATGGTCGCCCGCCGCGTCGGCCCGTCGGTGGTCTTCGAGGCCGGCCAGCTGCAGGCCCTGGCGCGCCAGGCTGGGCTGGACTGGATCAATCCCAACGGCCTGCGCCGCGTGGCCGTCCGCCAGGGCGCCGCGGAGGCCTCCGCCGCCCCGGCCGTCCAGCCCTCCGCATCGTCTCCCGCCCCGGCCCCTGCCCTGGTGCGCGCCTCTGCGCGGCGGCCTGCGGTGCGCGAGACCGTCATCAATCGCAACGACATGGTCCGCGTCACCTACGAGGTCGGCGGCGTGAAGCTGGCCGTCATGGGGCGCGCCATGCGCGACGCCGCCATCGGCGAACCGGTCGCGGTCAGCAACACCACCTCCAACCGCGTCATCGACGCCGTCGCCGCCGGTCCCGGCCAGGCGGTCGCGGGTCCCGCCGGCGACGCCATTCGCGCCAGCGCCGTCCAACAGTTCGCCGCCCGCTAGCCTCGAGCAGAGAGTGTCCGTCATGCGTAAGTCCGTCCTCGCCGCCGCCCTCCTCGCCGCCTCCGGCCTCGGCGCCTGCTCGACCGCGATCGAGGCGGTGCGCGGTCCCGAGCTGGCGCCGATCGGCTATCCGGCCGCGCTGGTGCCGGTGCAGCAGGCCTACCTGCCCGCGCCGCGCGCGGACGCCCAGCCCGCCAGCGCCAACAGCCTGTGGCGCACCGGCGCCCGCTCCTTCTTCGGCGACCAGCGCGCGCGCCACATCGGCGACATCCTGACCGTCCGGATCGACATCGACGACCGCGCCCAGACGCAGAATTCGACCCAGCGTTCGCGCTCCAACGACGCCTCGGCCGGGGTGAACAATCTGTTCGGTCTGGAAAGCGCCGCCAACCGCGCCTTCCCCAACGCCTTCGATCCCTCCCGCCTGGTGGGGCTGGAGGGCGAACTGAATGCGTCCGGCTCCGGCTCGGTCAATCGCTCGGAGCGCGTGTCGCTGACCGTCGCGGCCGTCGTCACCGAAGTGCTGGCCAACGGCAATCTGGTGATCCAAGGCCGGCAGGAGGTCCGCACCAACCGCGAAGTTCGCGAACTGACCGTCGCCGGCATCGTGCGGCCCGAGGACATCTCCTCGGCCAACTCGATCAACCACAGTCAGATCGCCGAGGCGCGCATCTCCTACGGCGGCCGCGGCGACATCAGTCGGGTGCAGGCCACCCCCGCCGCCCAAAGCCTGATCGAGCGCTTCAGCCCGTTCTAGTCGCCGCCGCCCGGCAAAAGGCGCCGGGCGGGACAAGCGGAGCCGTGAACCCTGGACGCCGACCGGCGTTAGACCGTCGGAGGTTCACGTCCGACGATGTTCAAGATTCTGATTCCCGCCGTCGCCTGTGTCGCCCTGGTCGCCGTCAGCGCCAGGACCCAGACGCCCGACGCCGCGTCCGCCGCGCCGGCCATGGCCTGGCGTTTGGCGTACGAAGGCCCGATGGCCAAGCTGACCTACGGCGCCGCGAACTCGGACCAACTGGCCGTGATGATCACCTGCGAGCCCGGCCAGGGCGACGCCGTCGTCTATGGCGAGGCGCACCCCGACAGCCCACGCCTGCTTCAGGCTTCCGCCGGCCCCGTCGCGGTCGATCCGCTGACCGGCGGCGCGGCCTATGAAACCCGCATTTCGCTGGACGACCCAAGCCTGACCGCCCTAGCCTCTCAGGGCGCCCTGCGGCTGGTCGGCGACACCGGACCCGTGGTCCTCGCCGCCGATCGCGCCGACCGCCGACTGGTCTCGGACATGCTGGCCTATTGCGGTTCTTCGCGCGCCTGACGACATTTAGCGCCGGCGCGACAGCACGCGTCGTCGGCCGGGGCTGACCCATGAACCTGTTGCTTACGGTCCTTGTGGCCGCCGCCCTCCAGGCTCCGCCTACGGCTTGGACCTGGACGCTCTACGACGGCGAGGGGCCGCTGGTGCTGGCCAATGAGACGCCCGACACGCCCGATCTTCGCGCCACCCTGCAATGCGAACGCGGCGCCGGCGCCGTCACCGTCTCCGTCTATGGCCAGGACGCCCGGCCCGGCTTCGCCCGCATCAGCGCTGGCGACGCCTCGACCGCCACCGAAACACGTCGCGGTCGTGGCCATCAGTTGAGCTTTGTGGTGCGGGCTGATCATCCTGTGTTCGCCGCCTTCGCGGCGACAGGCGTCATGACGGTCGCCGCCGGCCAGGACCAGAGCCGCGTCATCGTGCAACCGCAGCATCTGTCCAAGCTGCGCCGCTTCACCGATCTGTGCGCCGGCTGAGGGTTTCGATGCGTTTTCATCCCCTCTTGGCACTGACGCTCCTCGCCGCGCTCGCGGCCTGCGCCACCACGCCGACGGCGCCGTCGCCGAGGGCTGACGCCGCGGCGCCCGCGCCGGTGGAGGGATACGACTGGTTCATGCACGTCGAGGGCGGCGAGGCGATGCTGGCCTACGGCGTCGCACAGAGCGACGAGGTCAAGCTGCGCTTCGACTGCGGCGTGGGATCAAGCCGGCTCAATCTGATCGCGCCGGCTATGAAGGGCGAGCGCGAAATCCATCTGGAATCCGGCGGCGACACGGAACGCTATGCGGCTGTGGCCGAACCGTCCGGTCTGCACGAGGGCGACCTGCTGATCGCCGAAGCCGCAGCGGACGCGCCGGTGTTCCAGCGCTTCCGCCGGCTGGGGTGGATCGCCGCCTGGCGCGGCGGCGGCCGGGAGGTTTATGCCGCCCACCCGGGGTCCCAAAAGAGAGTCGCCGACTTCTTCGCCCGGTGCGGATGAGGAACAGGTGAGCGTTTCGCCGACTTGACGCGCCTGCCGCCCTCCGCTTGCCTGCGCGGCCTGTTCCGGAGGGGTTCCATGAAGGTTTCGCATCTGGCCGTCGCGGCCGTTCTCGCCATGGCCGCTCCGGTCGCCGGTCTGGCCCAGACCCCGCCCACGGCCGTTGCGGCCGCGCCGACGCCCGCTGACGCCGCCCTGGCCCAGATCGTCGCCGACTATGAAGCCTATCTGAAATCGATCGACCCGATGTCCGCCAGCGGCGAGGGCGACGTCGAAGCCATGGCCCGCGTGCCCGACGTTTCGCGCGACTTCGAACTGGCCCAGCGGGCGCCGATGGAAGGCTTCGTGCGCCGTCTCCAGGCCATCGACGCCATGGACCTGTCTCACGCCAATCAGATCGACCACGCCTTCCTGCTTTATGTCCTGGCGCGGGGGATCGAGGGTCTGGACTACGACACCGGCCGCCTGGCCTTCGACAGCGAGGGCGGACCCGGAACCTGGGCCATCTACATGGGCTCCAGCACCCGCCTGAACTCCGTTGCGGAGGCGGAGGCCTATCTGAAGCGGATCGAAGGCTTCGCGACCATCTACGCCCAAGTCACCGATAACGCCCGGCGAGGTCTCGACACCGGTCTGGTCCAGGCCCGTTCGGTCACCCAGAGCGCCATCGAACTGGCCCGGAACGAGGTCGAAATCGCTGCGAACGTCGATCCCCTGATCAAGCCGCTGTCCACCCTGCCCGCCACCGTCCCCCAGGCCGAGAAGGACCGGTTGACGGCGCGCGCGGCCGAGGCGATCGCGCGTCACATCGTGCCCGCCCGCCGCGCTTGGCTGACCTTCTTGGAGCGCGAGTACCTGCCCAAGGCGCCGGTCGAGCCTGGGCTTGGAAACCGCCCCGGCGGCAAGGCGATGTACGCCTATCTGGTGCGTGGCCACACCACCACGGCCCTGACGCCCGACCAGATCCACCAGATCGGCCTGGACGAGGTCGCGCGCATCCGCGCCCGCATGAATGTGGAGATGAAGGCGTCGGGCTGGACGGGCGATTTCGCCGGCTTCCTCGCCTTCCTGCGCACGGATCCCCAGTTCTATGCGACCAGCCGCGAACAGCTGCTGGAGAAGGCGTCGGAGATGGCCAAGCGCGCCGACGGCGGTCTTCCGGCCCTTTTCGCCACCCTGCCCCGCCTGCCTTACGACGTTCAGCCCGTCCCGGCGCAGATCGAGCAGAACTACACCACGGGCCGCTACAACGGCGGCTCGATGCAGAACGGCGTAGCAGCCCACTACATCGTCAACACGTCCAAGCTGGATCAGCGTCCGCTGTACGAACTACCGGCCCTGACCCTGCACGAGGCCGTGCCCGGCCACCACATCCAGATCGCCTTGCAGCAGGAGGCCGCCGACCAGGCCTACTTCCGCCGCCAGGCCAATGTCAGCGCCTTCACCGAAGGCTGGGGTCTTTACGCCGAATTCCTGGGCGAGGAGATGGGCTTCTATCGGACGCCATATGAACGGTTCGGCCGCCTGTCCTATGAGATGTGGCGCGCGTGCCGCCTGGTGGCCGACACCGGCCTTCACTGGATGGGCTGGAGCGAGGAACAGGCGCGCGCCTGTTTCCGCGACAACTCCGCCCTTGCGCCGCACAACATCGAAACCGAGCTTCAGCGCTATATCGGCTGGCCCGGCCAGGCCACGGCCTACAAGATCGGCGAAATCCGCCTGCGCGAAATCCGTGCGCGGGCCGAAGGTGAGCTGGGGCCGAAGTTCAACGTCCGCACCTTCCATGACGCCTTGCTGACGGAAGGCCCCCTGCCCCTGGCCCTGCTCGACCAACGCATGGACGCCTGGATCACGGAGCAGAAGGCGAAGTGACCGCCTAGGCCCAATCCGGAACCGGCAGACCCTTCGATGTCAGGAAGGCCGGGTTGAACAGCTTGGACGCATAGCGCGAGCCCGGGTCGCACAGGCAGGTGACGATGGTCTTGCCCGGACCGATCTCGCGCGCCAGCCGCACGCTTCCGGCGATATTGACCCCGGCCGATCCGCCCAGCGACAGGCCCTCGTGCTTCACCAGGTCGAACAGGATCGGCAGGAACTCGGCGTCCTCGATCCGATAGGCGTAATCCGGCTTGAAGCCTTCAAGGTTGCCGGTGATCCGGGCCACCCCGATGCCCTCGGTGATCGACGAGCCCTCGCCCGTCATCTCGCCCTTGGTGAACCAGTTGAACATGGCCGCGCCGGCCGGGTCGGCCAAGGCGATTTTCACCTCCGGCTTGCGCTCGCGCAGATAGGCGGCGACGCCCGAGATGGTGCCGCCCGAACCAACGGCCGAGACGAAGGCGTCGATCTTGCCGGCTGTCTGCGCCCAGATCTCCGGCGCCGTCGTGGTGTAGTGGGCGTCACGGTTGGCGGTGTTGTCGAACTGGTTGGCCCAGATCGCCCCGGCCGCCTCGCTCTCGTTCAGCTCGGTCGCCAGACGGCCGGAATAATGGACGAAGTGATTGGGGCTGGAGAAGGGGGCGGCGTCCACCTCGACCAGGCGCGCGCCCAGCGAGCGGATCGCCGACTTCTTCTCCTCCGACTGGGTGCGAGGCATGACGATGACCACCGGATGCCCCAAGGCCGCCCCGACCAGGGCCAGGCCGATGCCGGTGTTCCCCGCCGTGCCCTCGACGATGGTCCCGCCCGGCTTCAGCGCGCCCGACGCTCGCGCGGTCTGGACGATCGACGAGGCGGCGCGGTCCTTGATCGAGCCGCCGGGGTTCATGAACTCGGCCTTGCCCAGAATTTCGCACCCCGTCTCGTCAGAGAGGCGATTCAGGCGCACCAGCGGCGTGTCGCCGATCAGGTCGATGACGGAAGGCGTGACGGACAATCTGGAAGCTTTCGAGCGAGAGCGGAAATCGGGATCAGGCGGCGGCGCTGCGTCGCCCTAAGTGGATGCCGCACTCCACCTTGTCCATGCCCGACCATCGTCCAGCACGCGCGTCTTCGTCGTTTTCGACGGCCCGGGTGCAGGGCCAGCAGCCGATGGAGCGATAGCCCTGCTCGACCAGAGGATGACGCGGCAGGTCATGCGCCTCCAGCCAGGCTTCCACGTCCGCGGCGTCCCAATCGGCCAGCGGATTGATCCGCAGCACCCCGTCCAGGACCTCGAAGGCCTTCAGCTCCGCGCGGGTCGCGGCCTGGTACCGTTTACGCCCGGTGATCACGGCGTTGCAACCCACAGTCGCCCGCGCCAGCGGCCGCACCTTCCGCAGATCGCAGCAGGCGTCGGCGTCGGTCCGCCACAGGTCGTCTCGCGCGTCCAGCGTCGCCTTCTCGTCCGCGTCCGGCGTGACCAGCCGTACGTCGGTCAGACCCAGGGCCTTCGTCAGCTGGGTGCGATAGGACAGCGTCTGGAGGAAATGTTGACCGGTCTCCAGAAAGACCACCGGCACGTCCCGGTCCGTCTCGGCGACGATGTGCAGCAGGGCCGCCGATTCCGCCCCGAACGAAGATATCGCGCCGACGCGCAGCCCCAGGGCGGGGTCCAGCGCCGCCTTCAGGATCTCCGACGCGTCCTTGCCCGCGGTCTCGCGGTTCAGCCGGTCGGCCAGACCTTGCAGATCGCGGTCGTTCGACGCCGCCCGCCGCCTTTGCCAGATGGTCGGGGCCGGATCGATGGCCGGCTGATAGGACCCGCTGAAGGCCTGATCCATCCGCGCCCAGGCCGCCGTGTCGGCCCCCCGCGCCAGCTCGACCGCGTCGAATCCCGAGCGCCGCAGATGCCGCGCCTGGTCCGGCAGGACCTTGCCGGCCGCGATCAGACGTCCGGCGTAGCCGCGCTCGCGCAGCACCGCCGCCAGCGAGAAGCCGCGCCCGTCGCGAAAGGCGTCGAACTCCAGCACCAGGACGTCGGTCCCGGCGGCGGCGGCCTCGACCTCCTCCAGCGGCGTCGTCACCGACAGGCGCGGCCCGTTCTGAACTCCCTCAAGCGTTTGCAGCATCGAGCGTCTCATAGATGGCGTCGCGGAAGGGGTCGGGTCCGACGCGGCGCACCGTGTCGATGAACCGCTCGCCCTCGGCGCGGATTTGCAGATACCGGTCGAGCGTCCGCTGAATGGCCGGCGCGACCTCGTCGGCGGGCAGGCTCTTGCCGACGATGTCGCCCAGCGCCGCCTGCTCGTCCGGCGAACCGCCGACGGTGATCTGGTAGTATTCCTCGCCCTTCCGGTCGACGCCCAGCACGCCGATGTGGCCGACATGGTGGTGGCCGCAGGCGTTGATGCAGCCGCTCATGTTGATGCGGACCGGCCCCAGCTTTTCCTGATAGTCCAGGTCGGCCAGCCGCTTCGACAGGGCCTGGGCCACCGGTATCGACCGGGCATTGGCCAGGCTGCAATAGTCCAGACCCGGGCAGGCGATGACGTCGGTCGCCAGATCGGCGTTGGCCGTGGCCAGCCCCGCCTCAAGCAGCGCCCGCCACAGCGTCGGCACATCGTCCAGCTTCACATGCGGCAGGACCAGGTTCTGCTCATAGGCGGCGCGCAGTTCGTCGAAGGAATAGCGTTCGGCTAGGTCCGCCACCGCGTCCATCTGGTCCGCCGTGATGTCGCCCGGCACCCCGCCGACCGGCTTCAGCGACACCACCACCGAGGCGTAGCCCGCCTGCCGGTGACGCCGCACATTGTTCCGCGCAAAGCGGGCGAAGTCCGGATCGGCCAGCAGGGCGCGGTCGAACGGCGCGCTGGTCCTGGGCAGGTCCTCGAACGGCGGCGGGGCGAAATAGGCCTTGATCCGTTCGGCCTCGTCCTCCGGGATCCGCAGGTCTTCATGGCGCAGGGTGGCGTAATGCTTGTCCACCTCCTGGCGGAAAGCCTCCAGCCCGACTGCCGCGACCAGGATCTTGATCCGCGCCTTATGGATGTTGTCGCGCCGTCCCAAGAGGTTCCACGCCCGTAGGATGGCGGTCAGATAGGCCAGCAGGTCCGCCGCCGGCACGGCCGAAGCGATCTCCTGACCGATATGCGGCAGACGCCCCTGCCCCCCGCCGACGAAGACGCGGAAGGCCGTCTCGCCGTCCGCCCCGCGCACGATCTGCAGTCCCACGTCGTGGGTGCGGATCGCCGCCCGATCCTTCTCGGCCCCGATCACCGCGATCTTGAACTTGCGCGGCAGGAAGCTGAACTCCGGGTGGATCGTCGACCACTGGCGGATGATTTCGCACCAGGGCCGCGGATCCTCGATCTCGTCCTCCGCCGCGCCGGCGAAGACGTCGGTGGTGACGTTCCTGATGCAGTTGCCGCTGGTCTGGATGGCGTGCATCTCGACCTCGGCCAGATCGCTCAGGATCGCCGGCAGGTCGGTCAGGGCCGGCCAGTTGTACTGGATGTTCGTGCGCGTGGTGAAATGGCCGTAGCCCTTGTCATAGGTCCGGGCGATATGGGCCAGTCGCCGCATCTGCCGGCTGCTGAAGGTCCCATAGGGAATGGCGACCCGCAGCATATAGGCGTGGAGCTGCAGATAGACGCCGTTCATCAGCCGCAGCGGCTTGAACTCGTCCTCCGTGAGGGCGCCGGACGCGCGGCGCGCCACCTGATCGGAAAACTCCGTCACCCGCTCACGCACCAGGGCGTGGTCGAATTCGTCATAGCGATACATCAGGCGTTCTCCCGCCACATGGAGGGATCGAGGCTGTGGCCGACGGTCGGTCCGGCAGAGCGTATCCGCTCCTTCAGCCGGTCGCGGCCCGAAGGCGTGCGCTCCTGCACCTCGACCAGATAGGGGTTCACGAAGATGTCCGGTCGGCCGGCGACCTCGGCCAGCACGATCTCGGCCGCCGCGTCGTCCAGGACCGAGGCCTGATCGATGCCCTCGACTGGCTGGTTGTCCAGGCCCGCATAGATGACGCGGCCGTCCGACAGGCGGTTTGCGGTCACGATCTTCACGCCGCAGCCTCCGCCCGCACGTCCAGCTGGGCCGCCGAGAAGGCCGCCGTCTCGCCGACGAACAGCAAGGTCGGACCCGTCAGGTTTCCGCCGCGCGCCAGGGCGCCCAGGCCGTCCAGGCGGCCGGTCAGCACCCGCTCGTCCGGTCGGCTGCCGTTCTCGACGATGGCCACGGGGGTCGAGCCCGCCCGGCCCGCCGCGATCAGCCTGGCCGCCGTCTCCTCGGCCCGGTCCACGCCCATATAGATGGCCAGCGTATGGTTCGGCGCGGCCAGCCTGGTCCAGTCAGCGTCGACGCCGCCCGGCTTGGCCTGGGCCGTCACGAAGGTCACCGCCTGGGCGTGCTCACGGTGGGTCAACGGAATCCCGGCCGAGGCCGCGCAAGCCAGGGCCGCCGTCACGCCCGGCACCACAAAGACCGGCACGCCCGCCGCCCGCATGGCCTCCAGCTCCTCGCCGCCGCGCCCGAAGACGAAGGGATCGCCGCCCTTCAGGCGCACGACCCGGTGACCGGCCTTGGCCTCCGCGATCATCAGGGCCTCGATCTGGTCCTGAGGCACGGAATGTTCGCCGCGCGCCTTGCCGACATACAGCCGCTTGGCGTCACGTCGCGCCCGCTCCAGCACCGCTTCGGGCACCAGCCGGTCGTGAATGATGACATCGGCGTCCTGCAACACCCGCAGCGCCTTCAGGGTCAGCAGTTCCGGGTCGCCGGGCCCCGCCCCGACGATATGGACCACGCCCTGCTCCGGCGCGGCCACGTTCAGCAGCCGCAGCATCTCGCGCCGCGCCTCGGCCGTGCGGCCCGCCGCCGCCAGATCGGCCGCCGGTCCCCGGAACGCCTTTTCCCAGAACCGTCGGCGGGCCATGAAGTCGGGCACGCTGGCCTTGACCGTGTCGCGAAGCTCGCGCGCCAGCCGGGCGACATTGGCCAGGCCGGCCGGCAGCACGCCTTCGATCCGCGAGCGCACGTCGCGGGCCAGGATGGGCGCCGACCCGCCGGTGGCGACCGCGATCACCACCTCGTCCCGGTCGATCAGCGCCGGGGTCTGGAAGTCGCTCAGATGGGGCTTGTCGACGACGTTGACCTGGGCCCCCGCCGCCCGCGCCAGGGCGCCCAGCCGCGTCAGCTCATCGGCGTCGTCCAGCGCCATGAACACCAGCCGCGCGCCCGACAGATCGCGGGCTTCGGGCGCGCGCAGCAGCGGCTCCGGCGCAGCCAACGGCGTCTCGATCTTCGGCGGCACGCCGTCCGGCGCGAACCACAGCAGTTGCGACGGCGTGTTTAGGAACAGTCGCAGCTTGGCCAGCGCCGGTTCGCCGCCGCCGATGATCACGATCTTGGCGGCCTCCAGCGGGATGGAGGCGAGAAATACACGCATCGTCTTGCTTTCAGCGCCGTCGTGAGGGGAAGAAGGGACGACGGCAGGACGCAAACCTTCGGCTTCCGCGTCCAGACCCGCAAACCAGATTGCCTTTGCCTCGCTGATAGGATTTCTAACGGCGATGGCCCGATCCCTGCTTCCGCTCAACGCCCTGCGCGCCTTCGAGGCCGCCGCGCGTCACCTGAACTTCTCGCGCGCCGCCGACGAACTGGCCGTAACGCCGGGCGCCGTCAGCCAGCAGATTCGCCTCTTGGAAGACATCGTCGGCGGCCCCTTGTTCGTGCGCGAGGCGCGCGGCCTGCAACTGACCGACCTCGGCCGGTCCTCCGTCCCGCTGCTGCGCGAAGGGTTCGAACGGCTGATGGACGCCTCGGCCCTGCTGCGTGAACCGCCGCGCCGCAAGCAGGTGTCGATCAGCGTCGCCCCCGGCTTCGCGTCCAAATGGCTGATGCCGCGCATGGACGATTTCCACGCGTCGCATCCCGAGATCGAGCTGTGGATCTCCGCCGACATGGAGCCCGCCGACCTGACCGAGGGCAAGGTGGACCTGGCCGTCCGCTACGGGCCCGGCGACTATCCCGGCCTGACCGTCGACCGGTTGATGACCGAGACGGTGCTGCCTGTCTGCTCGGCTGCACTTATGGCCGGCGAGCATCCGATCCGCACGCCCGCCGACCTGGTGCGCCATACCCTGCTGCACGACATGTCCAATGACGGCGACCCCAGCCGCCCCGACTGGGCCATGTGGCTGAAGGCGCGCGGCGTACGCCATCCCGACCCGCGCCGGGGCTCGCGCTTCAACCAGTCGGGCCTGCTGATCGAGGCCGCCATGGCCGGCCGCGGCGTCGCCTTGGCCAAACGCACCCTCGCCCAGGCCGACCTCGCGTCAGGCCGCCTGGTCGCGCCATTCCCGGACGGCTCGGAAGCGGTCGGCTTCGCCTATTACGTCGTCCAGCCCCGCGACCGCCCGCCCTCGCCCAGCGCCACGGCCTTCGTCGCCTGGCTGAAGAAACAGGCCGTGGATCACGACAACACGATGGGGCAGTTGTAGGGTCTGGCCGCCGCACGCTGAACGGCGCAGGAAAGACATTCGCCATGGCCGACGAAAAGGCGCCCCGTCTCGCGGTGCTGATCGATGCGGAGAACGCCTCGCACCGGATCGCCGAGGCCCTGTTCTCCGAGATCGCCACGCTGGGCGAGGCCTCGGCGCGACGCATCTATGGCGATTTCGCCAGTCCGCAGGTTGCCGGCTGGACCAAGGTCCTGGCCCGCTTCGCCATCCAGCCCCAGCAGAACTTCGCCAACACCAAGGGCAAGAACTCGGGCGACATCGCCCTGGTCATCGACGCCATGGACCTGCTGCACTCGGGCCGGTTCGACGGCTTTTGCCTGGTTTCGTCCGACGCTGACTTTACGCGCCTCGCGGCCCGCATCCGCGAGGAAGGGGTCGATGTCTACGGCTTCGGCGAGCAGAAGACGCCGGAAAGCTTCCGCCAGGCCTGCACCCGCTTCATCTACACCGAGAACCTGAGCGCGCCGGCCGAGATCGACAACGGCGCCGCCAAGTCGCCCGCCGTCGCGGCCCCGGCCGCCAAACGCAAACCCTCGGAAGCGGCGCGGCTCATCGCCGCCATCATCGCCGACATGGACGAGGACGCGGACGGCTGGGTCGCGGTCAGCGGCATAGGCAATCGCCTGCGCAACGCCTATCCCGACTTCGACCAACGCACCTACGGTTACGCCAAGCTGTCGGACCTGATCCGCGCCACGGGACGCTTCGAGGTCGAAACTGGCGAACGCGGGGCCATGCGCATCCGCGATCGCGCCTGAGGCGCCCGACTGAAAGCACGCGGGTCGCGCAACGATCCCGCGCCCCGGCTGTTCACCGCCAATGGCGGCGCGTCTGAAAGTCTTCACCTGGTCGGACGGCTTCCACGCCTTCACCGTGGCGGCATCCTCGCGGCCCAAGGCGCTGGCGGCCTGGGGCGTGGGGCAGGACCTGTTCAAATCGGGCCTGGCCCGTCAGATCGACGAAGGCCCCGACCACGACGCGGCGCTCAAGTCGCCGGGTCAGGTGATCGAGCGCGGCCTGTCCGTCGACCCCGGCGCCGTGGCCCCCGCCCGCAGGCCAAAGCGCCCGTCGGCCGCCGCCCGCCGCAAGGTCGAGACGCTGGAGACCGAACTGGCTGAACTGGACCGCCGTCAGGCGGAAGAGACCGCCGCGCTTGAAGACGAGGCCAAGGCCTTGGCCCGCCGCCAGGCTGATCTCGAAAAGCGTCACAAGGCCGATCGCGATCGCCTGCGCGACCGGCTCAGGGCCGCGCGCGACAAGGTCTGACGCTCACGGAGCGATTGTCTCCGATCCTTCAGCGCAACGTCGCGCAGACGAAGTCGGACCGTCGCCGCCGCGACATTGCCGCCGGTTACTCACCGCCATTCTGCCTAGCTTGGGGATGAGACATGGCGATCCGACTGAAGACGCGGCTCCTGGCCGCTGCGGCCCTGACCGGCGCGATGGGCGCGGGGAACGCCGCTCTGGCGCAGGACGCCTCTCCGGCCGAGTTGGGCGAGATCGTCGTCACCGCCCAGCTGCGCGAACAGGATCCGATCGAGGTGCCCTTCGCGCTGACCGCCTATTCCGGCGAATTCCTGGAGAACCTGGGCGTTCAGGAGTTCGATCAGCTGTCGGCCTTCGTGCCGGGCTTCCTGGTTCAGAACCAGTCCCCCAACAACCCCGGCTTCGTGATGCGCGGCATCACCTCCGACTCGGGCGCCGCGACCGCCGAACCGCGCGTCTCGGTCTTCCAGGACGGCGTCTCCATCTCCAAGTCGCGCGGCTCCTACGTCGAACTGTTCGACATGGAACGGATTGAGGTGGCCAAGGGACCGCAGTCGACGCTCTACGGCCGTGGCGCCCTGATCGGCGCGGTCAACCTGGTGCAGAACCGCGCCCGGCCGGGGCGGACCGACGCCTACGCGCAGGCTGAATTCGGCGACGAGGGCTACCGTATGGTCGAAGGCGCGCTGAACCTGCCGGTCGGCGATGACGCCGGCCTGCGCCTGGCCACGCGGATGAAGACCCGCGACGGCTACGTCGAGAACCTGCTGGGCGGCGAGGACTACAACTCGATCGAAACCCAGGCCTTCCGCCTGTCGGGCGCCTGGACGCCTTGGGACGCCATGCGCTTCGATGTGATCGCCAACTATCAAACCGACGAGGCCTCGGGCACCTCGTTCAAGTCGATCGCCTATGCGCCGTTCGATCCCGCCACCGGCGCGGTCCTGGGTGACGCGGCTCCCTGGGAGGGCGCGGCCCTGACGCCGGGCGCCGACTTCGACGGCGGCAAGAGCCTGGGTCTGGATCGCGAGGTCTGGGGCGTGACGGGCCTGGCCCGCATCGCGCTGTCGCCGACGCTGACGCTGAACTCGACCACCGCCTATCGCCAGTTCGACTCCTACGAGACCTTCGACGCGGACGGCGTCTCCCTGCCGATCCTGACGGCGGCCGAGGACGCCCACGGCGAACAGTGGAGCCAGGAGTTCCGCCTGAACTACGACGACGGCGGCCGTCTCAGCGCCTTCGTCGGCGCCGGCTGGTTCCAGGAGGAAGGCCGCCAGCGCGCGCCGACCCAGTTCGACGAGCGCTACGCACTGATCCAACTGGCCGCGCCGCTGGGGCCGCAGCGCCTGAAGCTTCCCTATGTCGCGCCGTTGCCGACGGTGGTCGGCGGCGTCCTGACCGGCCTGCTGCCCGCATCGGCCGGGCCGCTGATCCCCCGCCTGCTGAACAATCTCAAGACCAATCACGTCGAGGTCTCGACCAACAGCAGCGACCTGACTTCCTACGACCTGTTCGGCGACGTGACCTACCGCTTCACCGACAGGTTCGAGATGTCGGCGGGCCTGCGCTGGACGCAGGACGACAAGACCACGGGCCTGGCGAACAGCGTCCAGAACGGCCGTTCGATCGTCGGCGGCCTGGTCGCCATCCAGACGCTGGCCGCGCGCGCCCAGGCCCTGGCCCAGGTCGGCGACCTGGCCGGCGCCGGCGCCCTCCAGGCTCAGATCAGCCAGCTTCTCGTGGGCCTGGCCACGCCGGGGGCGGCGAACCTGCCGATCGCCAGCGGCCTTCCGCTGTTCGGCCTGACCGCCCAGCCGACCGCGAACAACGGCGACTTCGTGTATCAGGACCACGAGGACGACGGCCTGACCTGGCGCGTCACCGCCCGCTACGCCCTGTCGGAAAACGCCAGCCTCTACGCCAACTATGCGCGCGGCCGTCGACCGGATGTGCTCAGCGTCAGCGCTCCCTCGGTCCCGCTGGGCGCCCCGAACTTCGAGGTCATCGAGGCCGAGACGGTCGACAGCTACGAGGTCGGCGCCAAGGCGGCCCTGCTGGACGGCCGCCTGCGGCTGGACGGCGCGGTGTTCCACTACGCCTACGAGAACTTCCAGACCACGGAGCAGATCGGCACGGCCTTCGTCACCGTCAACGCCGGCGAGGCCAAGGCCTACGGCTTCGAAGGTCAGGCCTTCTACGGGATCACCCCGGACTTCGACCTATTCGCCACCTACGGCTACAACCATTCGCGGTTCGAGAGCGGCGCGCGCGACGGCAACCGCTTCCGCCTGTCGCCCGACCACATGGCCTCGGTCGGCGCCCTTTGGCGTCTTCCCATGGCTGGCGGGGCGGTGGAGATCCAGCCCACCTACACTTGGCAGTCCAAGGTCTTCTTCGACGACGACAACGACCGTCCGGAACTGCAGACCGGCAACTTCGTCCCCGACCTGATCGTGGACGAGTTCCAGGACAGCTACGGCCTGCTGAACCTGCGTGTCCGCTATGCGCCCGACATGGGGAACTGGGGCGTCGAGGCGTTCGGCGAGAACCTCTTGGACGAGGAGTACATCAAGGACGCCGGCAACACCGGCGACGCCCTGGGCATGCCCACCTTCATCGCCGGACGGCCCGCCGCGTACGGCGTCGTGTTCAAGCTGAAGCTCTGAGGATCGACCGATGAAACTGGATCGCCGCAGCCTCCTGGGCTTGCTCGGTGCGGGCGCCACCACCGCCTGCGCCACCACGCCCGCAGCAACGCAGGCCGCACCGGTCGCCTTCCTGCATGGTGTGGCCAGCGGCGATCCTGACACCCGTTCGGCGGTCTTCTGGACGCGCGTCACCCCGGCCGATCCGGCGGCGGGCGACGTGGCCGTCACTCTGGAGGTGGCCCGCGACGCCGACTTCAGCGACATCGTGCGCCGCTCGACCGGCCTGCGCGCCCGGGCCGAACGAGACTTCACCGTAAAGCACGATCTCGACGGCCAGGGGCTGGAGCCGGGCGAAGAGTACTTCTACCGCTTCGTCTCGGGCGAGGCGATCTCGCCCGTCGGCCGGGTCCGCACCCTGCCCGAAGGCGCCACGCCCGACGTCGTCATGGCGGTGGTCTCGTGCCAGCTCTATCCGGGCGGCCTGTTCAACGCCTACGACGCCATCGCGGGACTGGAGCGGCTGGACGCCGTCGTTCACCTGGGCGACTACATCTACGAGTACGGAGCCGAGGCCGACGACTACGGCATGGTTGCGGGCCAGCGGCTGGGCCGCGTGCCGGAACCCGCGCATGAAATCGTCAGCCTGGCCGACTACCGGACGCGACACGCCCAGTACAAGTCCGATCCCGACCTGCAGGCCGCCCACGCCCGCGCGGCCTTCATCTGCGTCTGGGACGACCACGAGGTGACCAACGACGCCTGGGCCGCCGGTGCGCAGAACCATCAGCCGGCGACCGAAGGCGACTTCGCTATGCGCAAGGCCGCCGCCTTGCGCGCCTATTACGAATGGATGCCGATCCGCGAGCCGAAGGCCGGCGCGATGCGGGAGGCGATCAACCGCGCCTTCCATTTCGGCGACCTGGCCACTCTGGCGATGGTCGAGACGCGCCTGCTGGCCCGCGCGGAACAGCTGTCCTACGCTGACCTGACGATGACGGCCGAGGGGAAGCCGGACGTCGCCGCCTTCGAGGCCCGGCGACACGAACCGTCGCGTGATCTTCTCGGCGACGACCAGCGGCGCTGGCTGACCGACACCCTGGCGCAATCGAAGGCGCATGGCCGCGCATGGCAGGTGCTGGGCAATCAGGTGGTGACCGCACGGGTCAAGGGTCCGCAGATCGACCAGATGATGGCGCCCGCGCAGGTCGCGGGCCTGCTGGCCGGCCTGCCCGCCGACATCCGGGCGCAGGTCGAGGCCTCGATCCAGCTGTTCAAGCTGGGGCTGCCGTTCAACCTGGACAGCTGGGACGGGTACCCGGTCGCGCGTGAACGCCTATACGCCGCCTTCAAGTCCGCCGGGGTCCAACCGATCGTCCTGGCCGGCGACAGCCACGCCTTCTGGGTCAATGAGCTGCACGACGACGCGGGAGAGCGCCGTGCGGTGGAGTTCGGGACATCGTCGATCTCCAGCCCCTCCCCGGCCGATTCCATCGGCGGCCTGCCGCTGGGTCTGGCGCTGATGGCGGCCAATCCGCAGGAGGTGAAGTTCTGCGATCAGTCGTCGAAGGGCTTTGTCCTGCTGACGTTGACGCACGAAGACGCCACGGCCGAACTGCGCGCCGTCTCGACCATCATGGCCAAGCCGTACGAAACCACGACCGTGAAGCGCTACCGCGTCACGCGCGAAGGCGCTGGCCTGGGTCCGCTTCAGGAAGCTTGATCAGGCGCGGGCGGCGCGCACTGCTTCGATCCCCAGCGCCCTGAAAGCGGCGCCGGCGATGTGTTCGGCGTTCAGCCCAGCCTGGGCGTACATGGCGACCGGAGAATCCTGGTCCTGGAAGATGTCGGGCAGGTGCAGGGTGCGCACCTTCAGCCCGCCGTCCAGCGCGCCCTTTTCCGCCAGCAGCTGCAGCACGAAGGCGCCGAAGCCGCCCATGGCGCCCTCCTCGACCGTGATCAGGGCCTCGTGCTCACGGGCCAGGCGCAGGATCAGATCGGCGTCCAGCGGCTTGGCGAAACGGGCGTCGGCGACCGTCGCGGACACGCCGCGCGCGGCCAGAAGATCCGCCGCCTTCAGCGATTCCTGCAGGCGCGTGCCCAGCGACAGGATGGCGACCGAGGTCCCCTCGCGCACGATGCGGCCCTTGCCGATCTCCAGCGGCGCCGCCAGCTCGGGGATTTCCACGCCCACGCCGTCGCCGCGCGGATAGCGGAAGGCGCTGGGCCGGTCGTCGATCTCCAGGCTGGTGGCGATCATGGCGGCCAGTTCCGCCTCGTCGGAGGCCGCCATCAGCACCATGCCGGGCAGCGCGCCCATGAAGCCGACGTCGAAGCTGCCCGCGTGGGTCGCGCCGTCCGCCCCGACCAGGCCCGCGCGGTCCATGGCGAAGCGCACCGGCAGCGACTGGATCGCCACGTCGTGCACCACCTGGTCGTAGCCGCGCTGGAGGAAGGTCGAATAGATGGCGCAGACCGGCTTCATCCCGTCGGCGGCCAGGCCAGCGGCGAAGGTCACGGCGTGCTGCTCGGCGATGCCGACGTCGTAGGTGCGGTCCGGAAACGCCTGACCGAACAGGTCCAGCCCCGTGCCCGACGGCATGGCGGCGGTGATGGCGACAATGGCGGGATCGCGCTCGGCCCGCTTGATCAGCTCGGTCCCGAACACCTTGGTGTAGCTGGGGGCGTTGGAAATGGCCTTGGCCTGCTTGCCCGAGACCACGTCGAACTTGACCACCGCATGCAGCTTGTCTGCGCTGGATTCGGCGGGCGCATAACCCTTGCCCTTCTGCGTCACCACATGGACCAGAACCGGCCGGTCGGTGATGGCCGCCGCATTCTTCAGGATGGGAACCAGGTTCTCCATGTCGTGGCCGTCGACCGGCCCGACGTAGTAGAAGCCCAGCTCCTCGAAGAAGGTGCCGCCCACGATCATGCCGCGCGCATATTCCTCGGCCTTGCGCGCCGCGTCGCGGAACGGGCGCGGCATATGGTCGACGAACTTCTTTCCGACCTTGCGGATGTTGCGATAGGCGCCGCCCGAGACCTGTTTGGCCAGATAGGCGCTCATGCCCCCGACCGGAGGCGCGATCGACATGTCGTTGTCGTTCAGAATGACCATCAGCTGGCCGCTGGTGGCCTCGGCGGCGTTGTTCATCGCCTCATAGGCCATGCCCGCCGACATGGAGCCGTCGCCGATGACGGCCACCACCTTGTTCGTCCCGCCCTTCTGGTCGCGCGCGGCGGCGAAGCCCAGCGCGGCCGAGATGGACGTCGAGGCGTGAGCCGCGCCGAATGGGTCGTACTCGCTCTCGCTGCGCTTGGTGAAACCCGACAGGCCCCCGCCCTGGCGCAGGGTGCGGATGCGGTCGCGCCGCCCGGTCAGGATCTTGTGCGGATAGCACTGGTGCCCGACGTCCCAGATCAGGATGTCCGTGGGCGTCTCGAACACATGGTGCAGGGCGACCGTCAGCTCGACCACGCCCAGGCCGGCGCCCAGGTGCCCGCCGGTCACCGACACGGCGTCGATCGTCTCGGCCCGCACTTCGTCCGCCAGCTGCTTCAGCTGATCCACGTCGAAACCGCGCGTGTCGGCGGGAATCCGGACGATGTCGAGAAGGGGGGTGTCGGGCATCAGACGCAGGAACCTTGGAAGTCTTGATCGATCAACCCGTGAGGTCGAACGACGTTGCCTATCAGGACCGGCGCTTTAGCACAAAGTCCACGCTGGCCCTGAGGATTTCGGCGTCGTCGCCGAACAGGTCCAGATGACTGCGGGCCTGATCGGCCAGGTGCGCGACTCTGTGCCGCGCCTCCGCCAGCCCCAGCAGGGTGACGAAATTGGTCTTGCCCAACGCGGCGTCCTTGCCGCCGGCGGCCTTGCCCATCTCCTCGGGGGACCCTTCGACGTCCAGCAGATCGTCCACGATCTGATAGGCCAGGCCGATGTCATGCGAGAAGTTCATCAGCGCCAGGCGATGCGCCGGCTCGGCGTCGGCGATGATCACCGGAATCTCGAAGGCGTAGGCGAACAGGGCGCCGGTCTTCAGCCTTTGCATCCGCGCCACCCCGCCCAGGTCGTCGCGGACGCCCAGAAGGTCGATCATCTGCCCCCCGGCCATGCCCCGCGCGCCCGACGCCATCGACAGTCGCGCCGCCAGTTCGCAGCGCACCGCCGGATCGTCGTGGGTGTCCTCGTGCAGCAGGATGTCGAAAGCCGCCGTCTGCAGGGCGTCGCCGGCCAGAACCGCCGTCGCCTCGTCATAGGCGCGGTGAACGGTCGGCCGCCCCCGGCGCATGTCGTCGTCGTCCATGCACGGCAGGTCGTCGTGGACGAGGCTGTAGGCGTGAACGCATTCCAGCGCGCAGGCCGCGCGCAGCACCGCCCGCTCATCGATGTCGAACAGGCGCGCCGCCTCCAGGGCGAAGAAGGGCCGCAACCGCTTTCCCGGCCCCAGAGCCGCATAGCGCATCGCCTCGGTCAGCCGCGCCTCCGGACCGTCGGCGCGGGGCAACAGTTCGTCCAGGGCGACCGTGACCAGATCGGCGATTTCGGCCACCCGATCGATCACCGCCTGTTCGGGCGAGTTGGCGGCAAGGACGTGGGTCAAAACAGCCGCCCGCCCAGAGGGATTTCGCGATCGACGCCGACCAGCACCACTTCGCCTTCCGCATCCGGAAAGCCGAGAGTCAGCACCTCGGACATGAACGGTCCGATCTGGCGCGGAGGAAAGTTCACGACCGCGGCGACGTGGCGGCCCTCCAGCTGTTCGATCGTGTAGTGCCGGGTGATCTGGGCCGAGGACTTCCTGACGCCGATCTCGGGACCGAAGTCGATCTGCAGCTTGAACGCCGGCTTGCGCGCCTCGGGAAAGGGCTCGGCCTTGATCACCTGGCCGACACGGATGTCGACCTTCATGAAGTCGTCGAAGGTGATGGTATCCGTCATTCGAACGAAGCCGCTTCGACCCCGCGGGGCTGGCCGTCCGAACCGACGACAATCTTCTCGACACGAAGCTGGGCGGCCTTCAGCCGATCCTCGCAGTGCGCCTTCAGACGGGCGCCCTCCTCGTAAAGGGCGATCGATTCCTCGAGCGGCGCCTGGCCTGACTCAAGGCGCGAGACGATGGTCTCCAGGCGCTGGAGCGCCTCTTCGAAGCTGAGGTCGGCGGGGATCGGAACGGCGTCGGTCATGGAGGCGGACCCTAGAGGCGGCCGCGCCCGGCTTCAACCGCGACGACGGATCAGCGGCGCTCGTAGCGGCGCTGCGACCAGTATTTGAAGCCCTGGTTCTCGACCAGCTTCCACCCGTCGACCTTCAGACGCCGCCCGACCATGTGGTTGAAGTAACCATGGGCGAAGACCAGCACGTCCTTCCCGCCCGAAGCCTTGGCGATCAGCACCTGAGCGGCCTGCTCGGCCCGCGCCTCGGCCTGGTCGCGGGTTTCCTGGCCGCCGTGATGGTTGAAGGCGTGCCACCAGAAGCGCGACACCACCCCCCACCACTTGGGCGACAGCCTGATCCAGTCGGGAATGGGCGGCGGCGGCAGCGGCGCCTCGATGAACAGGGCGTCGGTCATGGTCTCGCGGCCGGCGGCGACGGCCGCAGCCGTCTCCTGCGCACGCTGGCGGGTCGAGACATAGATGGCCCCGGCGCCCTCGGCGGCGGCGACCAGGGCGGCCGGCGGCGTCTGGCCGGCCAGCAGGCCGCCGACTTCATACTTGGCCCACCAGTCGCCGTATTCGCGCGCCGTGATCAGGCATTTGCGCGACAGGGCCGGCTCGCCATGACGGATCAGGATGATCGCCCCGGGGCGCAGCGCCGCAGGCGCGGCGGCGGCCATCGGCGACGCCTCCGCGACGGAAGGCTCTGACGATTCGAGGGACAGGGCGGGGGACGACATGGCGAATGGACGGGCGTTTGGTTTCAAGGCTTTGGCGTCCTCAGTCCTCCCCAAGCGCCATCACATGGGCGACCGCCGAACGGCCGAGCCCTTCAAGGTCGTAACCGCCCTCGAGCGCGGATACAACCTTGCCCGCACACGTCCGTCGCGCGACCTCCAGCACGGCTCGCGTGGCCCAGGCGAAATCCTCGGCTTCCAGAGACTGATGCGCTAGGGGGTCGCGTCGGTGGGCGTCGAAGCCGGCCGAGATCAGGATCAGGTCGGGCCGGAACGCGTCCAGCGCGGGCATCAGTCCGCCGGCGAAGGTCGCGCGCCAGCTCTCGCGCGCCGCATGGGGCGGAACGGGCGCATTGACGATATTGCCCACGCCCGTCTCCGACGCCGCGCCCGTGCCGGGATAGAGCGGCATCTGGTGGATCGAGCCCAGGAACAGGCTGTCGTCGTCCTGAAACGCGGCTTGAGTGCCGTTTCCGTGGTGCACGTCGAAGTCGATCACCGCGACCCGCGCCAGTCCCTCCGCCTGCGCCGCTCGCGCGGCGACCGCGACCGACGAGAACAGGCAGAAGCCCATCGCCTGGTCCGGCTCCGCATGATGCCCCGGCGGGCGCACGGCGGCGAAGGCGCGGTTCGTCTCGCCCCGCGTGACCGCCCGCACCGCATTGATCGCCGCCCCCGCCGCCAGCCGCGCGGCGGGCACGCTGCCCGGAGACAGGACCGTGTCCGCGTCCAGCTGGCGCAGGCCCGTCTGGGGAGAAGCCTCCAGCAGACGCGCTACATAGGCGGCCGGATGCACCCGCTCCAGGTCTGCGACCTCGGCCTGGGCCGCTGCGCGTCGATTGCCGGCGAGCCCTGCGTCAGCCAGCGCATCCAGCACCGCCTTCAGCCGCGCGGGACTTTCTGGGTGGCCTGCGCCTGGGGAGTGTTCCAGCATGGCGGGATGGGTGAAGATCGGCACGGTCATGCCGGAATGATAGGTCGGCGCGCTGCGCCTGTCGCGTGACGAAACGCCGGCTCCGCGCTAGAGCCGCGCCATGACCGACGCCGTGATCCGCCCCGCCCGACCCGATGACGCTGAAGCGCTGGGCGCGCTGGGCCGCCAGACCTTCATCGACACCTTCGTCACCGGCTTCGGCATCCCCTATCCGCAGGCCGACCTGGACGCCTTCCTGAACGCCAGTTTCGAACTCGAGCCGACACGACGGAAGCTGGCTGAGCCCGGTGCGGCCTGGTGGGTCGCCGCGCGCGGAGACGAGTTGCTGGCCTTCGCCAACGCCGGCCCCAACACCCTGCCCCATCCCGACGCCCGGCCCGAACATATGGAGCTACGCCGCCTTTATGTGTCGAAGGCCGCGCAGGGTCTGGGCCTGGGCACGAAACTGCTGACCCTGTCTCTGGACTGGATGGAGGCCCACACCCAAGGTCCGCTGTGGATCGGCGTCTGGAGCGGCAACGACAAGGCCCAACGCCTCTACGCCGCCTACGGCTTCGAAAAGGCGGGCGAGTATCAGTATCCCGTCGGCGCCTGGCTGGATGACGAGTTCATCTTGCGACGCGGCTGATCGAAATACCGGCCGCGAGCTGATAACGTCGCCGAATGCTGCTGCCCTTCTTCACCGCCCTGCGCGACGCCAAGGTTCCGGTGTCGATGAAGGAATGGCTCCATCTGTTGGAGGCCATGGATCGCGACGTGGCCGGGCGCGAGGTTGAGGCCTTCTATCACCTGTCGCGCGCGGTGCTGGTCAAGGACGAGAAACACTATGACCGGTTCGACCAGGTGTTCGGGACCGTGTTCAAGGGCGTGGAATCGGTCGGGGCGGGCGAAGACCTGACGACCGACATCCCCGAGGACTGGCTGCGGCTGCTGAACGAGAAATACCTGTCAGACGAGGAGAAGGCCCAGATCGAGGCGCTGGGCGGCTTCGACAAGCTGATGGAGACGCTGAAACAGCGGCTGGAGGAGCAGAAGGAACGCCATTCCGGCGGCTCGAAGTGGATCGGTACGGGCGGGACCAGCCCCTTCGGCCACGGCGGCTACAATCCCGAAGGGGTGCGGATCGGGGGACCGGCGCGGCACGGCCGGGCGGTGAAGGTGTGGGAGAAGCGCGAGTTCAGGAATCTGGACGACACGGTCGAGCTAGGCACCCGCAACATCAAGGTCGCCCTGCGACGCCTGCGCCGGTTCGCCCGCGAAGGCGCTGCCGAGGAACTGGACATCGACGGCACCATCGACGGCACGGCGCGCCAGGGCTGGCTGGACGTGCGCATGCGGCCAGAACGACGCAACACCATCAAGGTCCTGCTGTTTCTGGATGTCGGCGGCTCGATGGACGGACACATAAAATTGGTCGAGGAGTTGTTCTCGGCCGCCCGGACCGAGTTCAGGAACCTGGAGTTCTTCTACTTCCACAACTGCCTCTACGAAGGCGTGTGGAAGGACAATCGGCGACGGCACGCCGAGCGGACGCCCACATGGGACCTGCTGCACAAGTATCCGGGCGACTGGCGGGCCATCTTCGTCGGCGATGCGACCATGAGCCCCTACGAAATCACCATGCCAGGCGGATCGGTCGAACACTGGAACGAGGAAGCCGGGGCCGTCTGGATGAAACGCGCCCGGCAGCAGTGGGAACGATCGGTCTGGCTGAACCCCGTGCAGGAACGATACTGGAGCTACACCGCATCGGTCGGACTTCTGCGCGAGGTGATGGACGACCGCATGTTCCCGCTGACGCTGGACGGTCTATCGCGAGCGATGCGCGCGCTCACGCGATAGTCGGGTGACCCCCGGCTCTGGCGTGGTTAGGGTCGCGAGACCAGATGCCGGGAGTCCAGGATGCTGATCGCCGCCCTCGCCTATCTTGTGATCCAGCCCGCTGCGACGGCCGTGGTGTGGGAGCAGCCCCCAGCGGCGGTCGAGGCGGCCGGTGGGGCGTCCGGCGAGGCGACGCCGGAACGCCCCGCGACCACCCTTCCCGACTGGGCCCTAGCCGATCCGTTCGGCTACGAGCGCGCGCGCTGCAATCCGATGGTCCGGGGCGCCAAGACCCTGGAAGCTTGCCAGGCGGAGACTCGCATCGCATTGGCGACCGCCCTGGGCGACGACCTGCCCGACGCCCTTCGCCCCCCGGGCATGGCCGGCGACTGCCAGATGATCCAGGCGGCCGGCGGCGGGTCCGCCTATGCGCTTCAGTGCGGGAGCCAGTCGCGCAGCGCCTCGACTTCCACCGTGCCCCAGGAGATGGACTGCCGGCCACGCCCCGAGCGCGGCGGCTTCAGTTCGGAATGCAGGCCGCTCAATCAGGAAGAGAAGGGCCTGAAGCTGCGCCTGTGGGGCGGCGACGACGACTGAGCATGCAAAACGCCGCCCGCGATCGGTCGCGGGCGGCGCTTCGAAGCGACTTTCAGGATCAGTTGCGGTTGTCGCGCAGGCTGTCCTTGACGCCGCCGACGGTGTTCTGGACCTTGCCTTCCACCTGGTCGGCGCGGCCTTCGGCCTTCAGCTTTTCGTCGCCGGTCACCTTGCCGGCCGCTTCCTTCAGCTTGCCGCCGAGGTTCTTGCCGGCGCCTTCGACACGATCATGATCGGGCATGTGAATTCTCCTTTCCTGGTCAACGCCTTGATGGCGCAGAGAGGTAGACAGAGAACCGGCCGGGAAGCCGTGGAGTTCCATACGGCCTAGCTGTCGCGGCGCATCCAGACCGCCACCGCCCAGGCGTGGGCGTCGTGTCGCAGACGAGACAGGGCCTGGGCGGGCTCCAGCCACGTCAGGGTGTGATCGTCTTCCGTCTTGGTCTCGGGCCGTTCGGCGACGACCGTCGCGGTCCAGTAGCCGCCGACGTTGTTGAGCGCCTCGCCGGTGGTCTTCACGAAGTACTGGCCCGCCTCGGTGATGCGATCCTGGGGCCGGATCGCCAGGCCGGTTTCCTCCACGAATTCCCGCACCAGCGCCTCGGCCTCGGTCTCCTGGCCGTCCACCGCCCCGCCGGGCAGATCGAAATAGCTCTGGTGGCCGCGCTCCACCCGCACGCAGGCGATCAGCCCGTCGCGCACGACAAGACCGAAGGCGGTCGGTCGGCGACGGTGGTCGAGCGCAGGATCCGGCGTTCCGAATTGCAGCATGGTCAGGACGGAACGCGCGAGACGTCTAGAGGTCGAAGGCCAGCCGGGCGCGCACGCCCTTGTGCGCGGCGTCGAACTCGACGGCCGAGCGCAGACCCGAGGCCATGGCCGAGATGATCTTGCCGCCCAGCCCGGTGCCTTTCGGCGTGCCGTCGCCCAGGCCGGGGCCGTCGTCCTCGACCGTCAGAATGGCGCGTTGCTCGCCGTCCGCCTTCAGGCGAATGCGGATTTCGCCGCCCTGGCCGGGCGCATAGGCGTATTTGACGGCGTTGGTGACCAGCTCGGTCACCACCACGCCCAGCGACACGGCCTGGTCGGTCGTGACGTTCATCGGATCGGCGTCCAGCACCAGCCGCGGCGAGCCCTCGTTCGGCCCAACCGACTTGGACAACTCGTCCATCAGCCCGCACAGGTATTCGTCCATGGCGACCTGGCTCATGTCGCCGGACGTATAGAGCCGCCGGTGCACGTGTGCGACAGCCTCGATCCGCGCCTGGGATTCTCTCAGCGCATCCCTCGCGCCCTCGTCCGACACGTGCCGCATCTGCAGCGACATGAAGCTGGACACCAGTTGCAGCGAGTTGCCGACTCGATGGTTCACCTCGCGCAGCATGGCTTCGGCGCGGTCACGGGCCAGGCGGATTTCCTCCTGAGCCTGTTCATTCTCGCGTTGCAGACGACGGCGCAGGACCGCATCCTCCAGCGCCGAGCGCAACAGGGAGGTGAAGTCCTCGGACACGTCCTTGATGACGTAGTCGGCGGCGCCCGCGCGAAGCGCCGCAACCGCGATGCGGCCCTCCTGGGCCCCGGTCACATAGACGACGGGCGGCGGAGCCGGCAGGGCCTGGATGTCCGGCAGCACGTCCAGGCCGTCGCGCGCCGGCATATAGTGGTCCAGCGCGCAGACATCGTATTCGTTCGCCTGCAGCAACGCCAACCCCGCGTCCCCATCGGGCGCGCAGGTAACGGCGTAGCCGTGACGCCCCAGCTCCTTCTCGACCAGCCGCGACAGGGCGCGGTCATCATCGATGTAGAGCAGGCGGATCATCGCCTCTCTCGTCTCGCTCACTCGATCTCCGGGGCCTGCATGACCGAAAGGAACAGGCCCAGCTGACGAATGGCGCCGGCGAAGGACTCATAGTCCACCGGCTTGGTGATGTAGACGTTGCAGCCCAGATCGTAGCAGCGCTGAATTTCGACCTTGTCGTCGGTGGTGGTCAGAACGACCACCGGCGCACGCTTCAGACGATCGTCCGACTTCACCCGCTCCAGAATGTCAGTTCCCGACATATCGGGCAGATTCAGATCCAGAAGGATCAGCAGCGGGCCGTTAGCCAGGATCTCCGGGCTGAACAGATACTCCAGCGCCGCGCCACCCTCATCGAAATGCTTGATTTCGTTGTTGATATTGGCGCGACGAATGTTCTTTTCGATCAGCTTCGCGTGACCGTGGTCGTCCTCGACCATGATGATTTTGACGGGTTGCGTCACAGCGCGCCTCCGGGTTCCGACAGGATCAGTCGTTTGGGGAATTTCAGGATGAAAGTCGACCCCTTACCGAGTTCCGACTCCACGTCGATGGTGCCGCCGAGCCGGCGCACGCTGTTTCGCACGAAAGCCAGCCCCAGCCCCTCGCCCGTCCGATCCTGTCGGCCCGATCGGCGGAACAGTTCGAAAATGCGTTCGTGGTCACGCGGCGCGATGCCCCGGCCGTTGTCGGTGACGCGATAGACGACCCAGCCGCCGGGCACGTCCTGGCCCGACACCACGATCTCGCCGGGCCGGTCGTGATCCAGATATTTGACCGCATTGTCGATCAGGTTGCCGACGATCTGCTCCATCGAGAGCCGGTCGCTCTCGACCTGCGGCAGCGTCTCGACGCGGATCTCGGCCCCCGCCTCGGCGGTCTGGTGCTGGACGGCGTCGGCCATCTGCTGCGCCATCGCCGTCATGTCCAGCGTCTCCGCCACCAGATTGCGCCGCCCCTCGCGCGACAGCTTCAAGATGGCGGTGATCAGCCGGTCCATCTTGGCGGTGGAGGCGCGGATGAAGCCGATCGCCTCCGGCAGGTCCTCGCGCACGGCCACGACGGCGTCGCGTTCGATCAGGTCGGGATCCGCAGTTTCTAGACGGGATATCTGCTGCTCCAGCACCTTGCCGGTCTGTTCCAGCTCGGAGGTATAGCCCATCACATTGACCAGCGGCGCGCGCAGGTCGTGGCTGACGATGTAGGCGAACCGCTGGATTTCCTCATTGGCGCGGATCAGGTCCCCGGTACGCTCTTGCACGGTGGCTTCCAGGTCCGCGTTCATCCGGTCCAGCTGGTTGCGAGCACTCTGGATTTCCCCGACGTAGCGCCGCACGAGCCAGGCCGACAGGCCGGCCAGGACGAGGACGAGCAGGCCTGCAAGGGCGTTCATGGCCACCGTGGCGCGCGCCGAGGCTTCGGACGATTCAACGCGGCTGGCGATGCGCGAGGACTTCAGGGCGTCGAAGTCGGTGATGGCGGCGCGCAGGGCGTCCATCATCGCCTTGCCCTCGCCCGAACGGACGGCCTGGATCGCCGGTCCGATCCGGCCGTCGCGCGCCATCGTCAGGGTCTCCGCCATCTCGGTCTGTTTGGCGGTCGCCAGCTCCTCGATACGCCGCACCGCGGGCCACAGCGAGGGATCCTGCATCGCGCCCCGGTGCAGGCGCGCGACCGCCGGCCCCAGCACCTCCTGGGCGTCGCGGTACGGCTGAAGAAACTCGGGTCGCCCGGTCAGCAGGAAGCCGCGCTGAGCCGTCTCGGCGTCCAGCATGGCGATTAGGATCGTCCGCGAATCGCGGCGCATCTTCTGGGCCTGCTCGATCTGGTCGTTCGCCTCCGCCGTGCGCTGGATCATGATGAAGGTCGCGACATTGACCGTCAGCATAAGAGCGAAGGCCAGCGTCAGCAGCGCGGTGACCGACCGCGCCAGCGATGGCGTACGCAGAAAGAAGCCGACGCGGCTGAGGGTCGAACGAGCGGAAATATCCATGGCGCGGAGCTTTAGCGGCGCCGCGAGCCCCGTCAAACCGATTGTCGGCTTAGACCTGTCCCAGGGTGCGCAGGCGCGCACGCGGATGGATCTCGTTCTGACTCATCACCACCGTCTGTCCGCGGAACCGCTCGATGATGGATCGAACATAGGGCCGCGTCTGCGGACCGGTCAGCAGGACGGCGTTCTCGCCCGTCATCGCGATGCGCTCGAAGGTGTCGCGCACGGCGCGGATGAAGTCCTGAAGACGCGAGGGCGCCATGGCGAGTTGCTTGTCCTCGCCGCCGCCGATCAGGCTTTCGGCGAAGGCGCTTTCCCATTCGGGCGACAGGGTCACGATCGGCAGGGCGCCGTCGCCGCCCTGATGCTGCCAGCACAGCTGGCGCGCCAGACGGGCGCGGACATGCTCGACCAGCGTGGTCACGCTGGTCGTATGCGGCGCGGCCTCCGCCAGTCCTTCCAGGATCGCCGGCAGATCGCGGATGGACACCTTCTCGCGCAGCAGCGCTTGCAGCACCCGCTGCAGCGTCGTGACCGTGACCACGGTCGGGATCAGTTCATCGACCAGCTTCTGCTGCTCCGGGCCCAGTTCCTTCAGCAGCTTTTGGACCTCGCCGTAGGACAGCAGCTCGGCCATATTCTCCTTCAGGATCTCGGTCAGATGCGTGGTCAGCACCGTGGCCGGGTCGACGATCGTGTAGCCGCGGAAGGTGGCCTCCTCGCGCAGATTCTCGTCGATCCAGGTCGCCGGCAGGCCGAAGGCCGGCTCTTTCATGTGCTCCCCCGGCAATTCGACCTGACGTCCCGCCGGGTCCATCGCCATCAGGTGACCCAGCCGCACCTCGCCGGCGCCCGCCTCCATCTCCTTGATGCGAATGGCGTAGCCCTGGGTCGCCAGGCGCATGTTGTCCAGGATGCGCACCTGCGGCATCACGAACCCGTACTCCTGCGCCAGCGAGCGGCGCAGGGCCTTGATCTGATCCGTCAGGCGACGCCCTTCCAGGTCGTTGATCAGCGCCAGCAGAGAATAGCCCAGCTCGATCTTCACCTCGTCGATGGTCAGGATGTTGGCGATGGGCTCCTCGACCTCGGGCTGCGGCTTGGCGGCTTCGATCTCCTCGGCCGTCGGCTGCGGCTTCAGGCGCTCGCGCCCCAGGCGCCAGGCCATGAACCCCGACCCCAGGGCCAGGGCCGCGAACGGCAGCAGCGGCATGCCGGGGATCAGCCCGATCAGGCCCGCCGCGCCGGACACCACGCCCAGCGACACCGGATTAGTGGCCAGCTGGGTGACCAGGGCCTTGTCCGCCGTGCCTTCGACGCCCGCCTTCGACACCAGGAAGCCGGCGGCGATCGAAATGACGATGGCCGGGACCTGGGTCACCAGGCCGTCGCCGATGGTCAGCTGGACGTAGGTGTTGGCGGCGTCCATCGCCGGCATGCCGTGCTGCAGCGTGCCGATCAGAATGCCGCCGATGGCGTTGATGAAGGTGATGATCAGGCCGGCGACGGCGTCGCCCCGCACGAACTTCGAGGCGCCGTCCATGGCCCCGAAGAAGGTGGATTCCTGCTCCAGCTCCTTGCGGCGCAGCTTGGCCTGGTCCTCGTTGATCAGGCCGCTGGACAGGTCGGCGTCGATGGCCATCTGCTTGCCGGGCATCGAGTCCAGGGTGAAGCGGGCCGAAACTTCCGCGATCCGGGTCGAGCCCTTGGTGATGACCACGAAGTTCACCACCAGGATGATGGCGAAGATGATCACGCCGATGATGAAGTTGCCGCCCATCATCAGTTCGCCGAAGGCCTGGATCACCTGACCGGCGGACGCGTGGCCCTCCTGCCCGTGAGTCAGGATCAGGCGCGTCGACGCCAGGTTCAGACCCAGCCGGAACAGGGTCGAGACCAGCAGCACCGTCGGGAAGATGGCGAAGTCCAGCGGCCGCTTCATCATCACCGCGGTCATCAGGATCAGCACGGACGAGACCAGCGAGACCGCCAGCAGCAGGTCCAGCAGCATCTTGGGGACCGGCAGGATCAACAGCATGATCACGCCGATCACGCCGACCGCCATCAGCACCTCGCCGCGGTTGACCCAGCCCAGGACATCGCGCCCGGTGGGGCGCGCCATGCCGTCCTTCATCAGCAAAGAAGCGTCAGCCACGGCCCAGCGTCTCCAGTGCGCGGCGAGCGGCGTCGGCGATGACGGCGTCGCGCTGCTCCTCAGTCGCCTGAGTCGCGCCCGTCAGATAGACGGCCATCAGCACCGGCGCGCCGCTGACCGGGATCAGCATGCCGATGTCGTTGGCCGTGCCGTTCTCTCCGGTGCCGGTCTTGTGCGCCACGGTCCAGCCTTCCGGCGCCGCGGCCTTCAGCCGTTTCGGCCCGGTGGGCGAAGCGACGAGCCAGCCTTGCAACAGGGCGTCGTGGTCGGGCGTCAGCCGGTCGCTGAACGCCATCAGCCGGATGTTGGCCAGTGTCTGTTCAGGCAGGCAGGTGTCACGCGGGTCGTTCGCCACCGCCGTGTTCAGCTCGGGCTCCAGGCGCGAGATCAGCGTGGTGGTGTCGCCGAACGCGGGCCACCACTGACGCCACACCGCTAGACCGCCCATCTCCCGGATCAGGATGTTGGCGGCGGGATTGTCGCTGAGCTCGACCGTCGCCTGCATCAGCTCGCGGATGCTCAGGGCGCCGCCGACGGCCGGACCGGTGACCGGCGCGTGGGGGATCATGTCCGCCTCGGTGACGCGGACCCGACGCTCAAGCTGCTCCTCGCCGCGCTGCACGCGCTGCAGGGTCGCCGCGGCCAGGAAGGCCTTGAAGGTGGAGCAGAAGGGAAAGCGTTCCTGCGCCCGCCACAGCGCCCGGCGACCGGAAGCGACGTCCATGGCCGCCAGCCCCAGGCGGCCGCCGCTTTGCTGCTCCAGATCGGTCAGATGCAGGTCCTGCGCCTTCTCCTGCGCCTGCGGCTCCTCGCGGCGATAGCAGCCCGCCAGACCCAGTGCGCCGACGCCGCCCAGGACAAACCTGCGATCCAGCTCCCGCCTCATGTCAGGCGGCGTAGCCGGCGCCCGGGACGCCGCCCGAAACGCCGCTCTGCGGCGCCGGAATGGCCGCGCCCTCGTCGGCGTATTCGTTCAGCTTGTTGCGCAGGGTGCGGATCGAGATGCCCAGGATATTGGCCGCATGGGTGCGATTGCCCAGGCAGTGGGTCAGGGTGTCCAGGATCAGCGTCTTCTCCATCGCCGCGACGGTCTGGCCGACGAAGCTGCGGGTGACGGCGTCGGCGGCCTGGGCCGCGCGGGCGGCAGGCCCGGCGTCCAGGGCCGAGGGCGCGGCCGATGCCGGCGTCGCGGCATCCATCATTAGGGGGCGACCGTCCGGCAGACGGATGGCCTCGACGTCGATCTCCATGCCGGACGCCAGCAGAACCGCCCGGTGCATGGCGTTCTCCAGCTCGCGGACGTTGCCCGGCCAACGATGCGCCACGATGGCGCGTTGGGCGGCGGCGGACAGGGGACGGGCGGGCACGCCGTTGGCGGCGGCGTACTTCTTGACGAAGTGATCGGCCAGCACGGCGATGTCGCCCGGACGCTCGCGCAAGGACGGCAGGCGCAGGTTCACGACGTTCAGCCGGTACAGCAGGTCCTCGCGGAAGGTCCCTTCGGAGACGGCGCGGGCCAGGTCGCGGTTGGAGGTGGCGATGATGCGGATATCGACCTTGACCGGCTTGGTCCCGCCCACGCGATCGATGACGCGTTCCTGGATGGCGCGCAGCAGCTTCGCCTGAAGCCGGGCGTCCATCTCCGAGATTTCGTCCAGCAGCAGGGTGCCGCCGTCGGCCTCCTCGAACTTGCCGATGCGGCGGGCGACGGCGCCAGTGAACGCGCCCTTCTCGTGGCCGAACAGTTCCGATTCCAGCAGATTGTCGGGAATGGCCGCGCAGTTGACGCTGATGAAGGGCTTGTCCTTGCGGCGGGAGTTCTCGTGCAGATACCGCGCCATCACCTCCTTGCCGACGCCGCTTTCGCCGGTGACCAGGATCGAGGCTTCCGAGCGCGCGACCTGGTCCGCCAGCTGGATGACGTGCTTCATCGACGGGTCGGCCGAGATCATCGGCTTTTCGTCGTCAGCGACGGCCGACAGGACCGCGGCGATCAGATCCGCCTCGGGCGGCAGGGGGATGAACTCCTTGGCTCCCGCCTTGATCGCGGCCGCCGCCTCGCGCGCGTCGGCGTCGATGCCGAAGGCGACCACCGGCACGCTGATCCGCTCGGCTTCGTTCGCCCCGATCAGGGCGGCGATGTCCAACTTGTAGTCGACCATCAGCAGGTCCGCGCCCTGCCCTCGACGCAGCAGGTCCGTCGCCTGATCGCATCGCTCGACGTGATTGACCTTGGCGCCGTGCGCCATCGCCATCTTCACCGCCGAGGCCAGTTGCCCGCTCAGCCTGCCAACCACCAGAAGACGCATCGTTCTTCTCCTCTAATCTCTCGCCCGGTCGCCGATCAGGCGCCCGCATCCTCGGTCTTGATGATTTCCGTCATGGTCACCCCCAGCCGGTCGTCGACGACGACGACCTCGCCGCGCGCCACCAGCCGGTTGTTGACGAAGATGTCGATCGCCTCGCCGACCTTGCGGTCCAGCTCCAGCACCGAGCCCTTGTTCAACTGCAGCAGCTGAGCCACCGACATGTGCGACTTGCCCAGCACGGCCGAGATGTTGACCGGCACGTCGAAGACGGTGGCCAGGTCGGCAGCGCTCTTCTCGCCGTGATCGTCCAGGGACGGCAGGGCGGCGGGATCCGCAAACTCCTCCAGCGACAGATCGTCGGAAGCCATCAGAAGTCACTCCTGTCCAGGACGGGATTTTCGGCGTGGCCAGCCTCGGCGGCCAGGGCCGCGGCCAGCGCCTCGGTCACCCGGCGAACGGAATCCTCCGGGTCATGTTCGGCGCGGCCGTCGGCCCATTCCAGATGGAAGGCCGCGACCGGCATGGCCGGCTCGTCTCGGAAGGCCACGGCTCCGGTGAAGCCGCCGTTCGCGGCGGCCTGCTCGATCATGGCGCGCGCGGGCTCGTCCAGCCCCGCGCCCCGCACCACCAGTCGCGGCGAAGCGTCGATCTCGTGGGCCAGCATCTCCAGGGCAGCCTTCAGGGGCGCCGCCGGAAAGGCGTCCAGCGCCGCGCCGCCGATGGCGCGGGCGGCCGCCAGCGCCAGGTCGGCCGACTGTTCACGGTGCGCCTGGGCCACAGCCTTCAGACCGGGAAGGGCCGAGGTGGCGGCATGGGCGATCGCGCTCAGGGCGGCGGCGCGCACGTTCTCGATTTCGGCCAGCGCCTGCTCGCGCGCCTCCAGCCGCGCCTGGGCGACCAGGGCCTCGACCTCGGCGGGCAGATAGCTGCGCTTGACCGGCCGCCATTCCGACGGCCGCACGATCTCGCCGCGGGCGTCGAACTCGGTGTCGAAGATGAAGGGCTTGGCGCTCATGTCAGTAGATCAACTCGTCGTCGGAGCCCTGGCCCGCCAGCATGATGTCGCCCTTGGCGGCCAGGTCCTTGGCCACCTGGACCATCGCCATCTGGGCGGCGTCGACATCCTTCAGGCGCACCGGCCCCATCGACTCCATGTCCTCGCGCATGATTTTCGAGGCGCGCTCGGACATGTTGGAGAAGAACATCTCGCGCAGCCCTTCCGATGCGCCCTTCAGCGCCAGGCCCAGCTGGTCCTTCTCGACCGCCCGCAGCAGGGTCTGAACGCCACCCGGATCCAGCCTGGACAGGTCTTCGAACACGAACATCAGCGCGCGGATGCGCTCGGCCGACTCGCGGTTGCGCTCTTCCAGGGCGCCGATGAACCGGGCCTCCGTCTGGCGGTCGAAGGCGTTGAAGATATCGGCCATCATCTCGTGGCTGTCGCGCTTGGACGTGCGCGCCAGGTTCGACATGAACTCCGTCCGCAGGGTCTGCTCGATCTTGTCCAGGATCTCGCGCTGCACCGGCTCCATGCGCAGCATCCGTTGCACGCACTCCAGAGCGAAGTCCTCGGGCAGGCTGGTCAGCACCCGCGCGGCGTGATCGGACCGCACCTTGGACAGGATGACGGCGACGGTCTGGGGATATTCGTTCTTCAGATAGTTGGCGAGGACCGCCTCGTTCACATTTCCCAGCTTGTCCCACATCGTCCGGCCGGCGGGACCGCGGATTTCCTCCATCAGGCCATCGACGCGGTCCTTGGGCAGGAAGGCGCTCAGCAGCTTCTGGGTCTGCTCATAGCTGCCCATGACCGAGCCCTTGCCCGACAGACCCGAGACGAACTCGATCAGCAGGGTCTCGACCGCCTCGGCGGTGACGTTGCCCAGGGTGGCCATGGCCTGCGAGATCTCCTTGACCTCGTCGTCGTCCAGCCGCTCCCACAGGGCGGTGTGCTCCTCGCCGAGCGCCAGCAGAATGACGGCGGCCTTTTCCGGCCCCGTCAGCTTGTTGGCGTCCTCGATCGCGGCCCTTTTGTTGACGAGCTTGGCCATCAGCCCTCCGCCACCCAGTTGCGCAGGATGCCAGCGGCCTCATCGGGATGGGCGTGTACGAAGTCGGCGACCTTCTTGACCGACGACGCCTTCACCTGGCCCTCGATGCGCGCGATGTCGATCTTCTGGTCCATCTCCGACGGCGGCGGCAGCTGGACCAACTGCGGCTGGCCGTCCGGACCGATCACCGTAGTCTGCAACTGGGTCACGGGCGCGCCCTCGACGGCGGCCAGCGCCGGCACGCCGCCGCCGCCCGTCGCGGTCTTCAGCAGCGGGCGCAGCACGAAGAAGATCAGCAGGACGCCGGTGATCAGCAGCACCAGCAGCTCGACGCCGCGCATGATGTCGTTCTTGGAGAAGTCCAGCAGCGAAGAGCCGCCGTCCAGCTCGCCCAGTCCGGCGTCGCGGTTGAAGCGGACGTTCACCACCTCGATCTTGTCGCCTCGCGCCTCGTCGATGCCGACGGCGGCGGCGACCAGGGCCCTGATCTGTGCGATCTCCTCGGCGGTGCGCGGCGTGTAGGTCGGCTCGCCCTGGCCGTTGGCGGGCGGGGTCAGCTTTCCATCGACGGCGACGGCGACGGCCAGCTTGCGCACCTCGCCCGGCTCGCGGGTCGTGGTCGTGGTCGTGTTCGAGATCTCGTAGTTGGTGGTCTCGGTGTTCTCGGCGCTGTTGGAGCCGATCGGCGTCGCGTTCGGCGGCGCGCCGCCGGGGATGTTGTTGGCCGCGGTCACCGCGCCGTCCGGCTGGCCCGTCGTGTCCGACGACTGCGACCCGTTGGTGGAGGTGGAGCGGACGACCTGGCCGTCGGGATCGAACTTCTGCTCCTGGGTGGTCGAGCGGCTGCGGTCGATGTCGGCCGTCACCTGGACCCGCGCAGCGCCCACCCCGACGACGCCCTCGACGATGTCCTTAATGCGCGCCTGCAGCTGCGCCTCGGTCGTGTTCTTGGCCTCCAGCGCCGAGGCGGTGGTGAATTCGCCGCCGTCGTTGCCCGCCGCCAGCGTGCGGTTGTTCTCATCGGCCACGGTGACGCGGTCCGGCTTCAGATTGGGCACCGAAGAGGCGACCAGGTTGCGGATGGCGTTCACCTGGTCGCCCGACAGGTCGCGTCCGCCCAGTCCGACCAGCACGGCGGCCGTGGGTTCGGCGGCGGCCGAGGTGAACATCTCCCGGCGCGGCATGGTGATGTGAACGCGCGCGGCGGTGATGCCGCGCATCGACATGATGGTGCGCGACAGTTCGCCCTGCAGCGCCCTCTGCTCGTTCAGCTGCTGCTGAAACTCGGTCTGACCAAGGACCGACTGGTTGTCGAAGATTTCGTAGCCGACCGAGCCCGAGGTCACGAGGCCCTGCCCGGCCAGCATCATCCGCGCCGTGCCGACCTCGTCGCGATTGACCATGATGGTCGAACCGTCGCCCTTGGAGGAATATTTGATGCCGGCCTGGTCCAGCGCGGCGGTGATTTCGCCGGCCTCGCGCAGGTCGAGGTTGGAATAGAGCAGCGCGTCCGGCGCTTGGCCCATGCGCAGCATGACGGCGACCAGAACGGCGGCCACGCCCGCGGCGACGCCGAGAATGGCCGCCAGGCGGCCGATCCCGAACTTCTTCAACGCCTCGGTGAAACCGCCCACGCGTCCCCGCCCCATACACGCGGAAGACCCTGACGACCCCGCTAGGCAGAAAATGCCGCCCGGATGGTAAACGCCGCGTTAAGAGACGGTTACGCGCCGTCCCTCACCGCGTGGCCCTGGGAGTTCAGGCCGCCTTGCGAAGCTTCTCCGCGCCCGCCGCCGCGATCCGCGCCTCGGCGATGGCGTCGGCGATCTCGTGCGTCGGCCGACCCTCGGCGACCGAGCGATCGAGGATTTCCTCGAAGGTTTCGATCAGACGCGCCAGCTTCATCTCGACCCAGTTCGGGTCGAAGGCGCCGCGCGTCTGGCGCGCATTCATTTCGGCCGCAACATTGATGATGCCGCCGCCGTTGACGACGTAATCGGGCGCATAGAGCACGCCGCGCTCGAACAGGACGCGGCCGATCTCGGGCGTGGCCAGCTGGTTGTTCGCCGCGCCGACCACCGCCTTGGCGCTGATGCGATCCAGGGTCTGCGGGTTCAGCGTCGCGCCGAGCGCGCACGGCGCATAGATGTCGGCCTGGACGTCGTAGATGGCGTCCGGCGCGACCACCTCGGCGCCCGTGCGGGCCGCGACTTCGGCCAGGACAGCGGCGTTGACGTCCGTCATCACCAGCTTGGCGCCGGCGCCCGCCAGCTTGTCGGCGAGGTAGCCGCCGACATGGCCCACGCCCTGCACGGCGATGGTCAGGCCGGTCAGGTCATCCTGCTTGAACAGCCGTCGCGCCACGGTGAGGGTCGAGCGATAGACGCCCTCGGCGGTCACGGGGCTGGGATCGCCCGACGCTTCCGGACCGTCCTTCAGGCCCAGGACCCGCGTCGTCTCCTTGCGCGCCTCGGCGATGTCGGCGACCGACACGCCCACGTCCTCGGCGGCGTAATAGATTCCGCCCAGCGTATCGACAGCGCGACCGAAGGCGCGGAACAGCTCGGGCGTCTTCTGCGTGCGGCTGTCGCCGATGATGACCGACTTGCCGCCGCCCATCTCCAGATCCGCCACCGCGTTCTTGTAGCTCATGCCCTTGGACAGCCGCAGCACGTCCTCCAGCGCCTCGGCCGACGAGCCGTAGCTCCACATCCGCGTGCCGCCCACGGCCGGGCCGCGCGCGGTCGAGTGAACGGCGACGATCGCCTTCAGGCCTGTTTTCTCGTCGAAGAAGGCGTGAACGCCCTCATGATTCGCGAAAGACGGAGAATCGAACAGCGTCATGCCCATGATAGGCGCTCCCTGGGTAATATTCTTGTTGCCCGGCAGATAGGCCGCCTGCCTCTAGTGGGCAAGCATGACCGTTTCGCGTCAGCGCCTCGCCAAGGCTTCAAGTTCGGGGAGCACCGGCCCGGCTCCGGACGGCAGCGGCCCGTCCGGCTCGCGCAGGAAGGCGACGACGTCGCGATAGACCACCCCGGCGTCCAGGTCGCGATTCAGCAGGTGCCAACCGTCCGGATACCAGGCGGTGCGCAGGGCGGCGTCCGCAGGCATCTGCTCCAGGGCGCGCCGCATCGGCCCCTTCTCCACCACCTCGTCGTGGGCGCCGTACATCAGGATCGCCGGCGCCCGGATAAGCCCCAGCCGCCGCGATGAGGTCTCCATCAGATCGACGAGGCCGTATAGGGTGTCGAACCGCGTCGACAGCAGGCTCTCGGGATCGCGCCCGTTGCGATAGAGCTCCAGCACATTGGACGAGGCCTGAATGCGATCGGCGATGAAGCGGGGCGGCTCCACCGCCTTGGACCCGGTCATCCGGGCGGCGATGTTAAGGGCTGCAGTGTTCAGCCACCCTTGCGTGGACCAGCCCCAGACGCCGGGCGCCAGCAGCACGACACGGTCCGCGTCCGGCGGCCGATCAGAACCGAAGGCCGCCGCCGCGACCGATCCCCCCATGCTCTCGCCCACCACGGCGATCATCGCGCGGGGATGGCGCGCGCGAGCCAGGGCGACGGCCTCGCGCAGATCTTCGACCATTCGCGCCTGCCCGGCCCATTCGCCCCGGCCAGGCGCCGCGCCGAAGCCGCGCTGGTCATAGGCCCAGGTCTCGATCCCCTGCTCGGCCCACCACGGTCCCGCCAGCCGGAAGGAGGCGGCGTGATCGTTCATCCCGTGCAGCGCCACGATCACCGCCCACGGCTCGCCTTGCGGCGCCCATCGCATCAGCGGAAGTCGCGCCCCATCGGCCATCACCAGCGCCCGCTCCTGGACCGACGGACCGGCGAAGTCCGGCGGCGGCGTCAGCGGCGGCTGCACATAGGGCGTGGCGCAGGCGGACAGAGCGAGCACGGCGGCAACGGCGGGGAGAAGCCTCATTCTCGTGAAATGCGCCCTCGACAACGGAGTTTCTAGAGCAGCCGGCCCGCCTCGTGCGCCAGCAGCCAGCGCTTGCGCTCCAGGCCGCCGGCATAGCCGGTCAGCTTGCCTCCTGAACCGATCACGCGGTGACACGGCACGATGACCCCGACAGGATTGGCGCCGTTCGCCAACCCGACCGCCCGCACCGCCTTGGGTATCCCGATGGCCGCGGCCAGCTGGCCGTAGCTGCGGGTCTCTCCGGCCGGAATGTCACGCAGCGCCTTCCAGACGGACCGCTGGAAATCAGTGCCGCCGGTGCGCACCTCGACCCGATCGAAGGCGGCGAGGTCGCCGGCGAAGTAAGCGATGACCGCGTGGCGCACCGCCTCCGGCGCTCGACCCGACGTCAGCACGACCTCGCCGTAATGGCGGCGCAGCAGCCGACGCATCCGGTCTTCGTAGTCGTGAAAGTCCAGCGCCCGAACGGCGCCGTCGGCGTCGACCACCACCAGCACCTCGCCCACCGGGGACGGAATGCGGTCCAGCGTCAGCGGCGTGAGGATCTCATGTGGCCTGGGCATCGCGAGCCTCCTTGCTCAGAGTCCAGTAAAGGGCGCCGTAGGACCGCCAGGGCCGCCAGCGTTCGGCGCGCGCGGACAGGACCGGGTTCTCGCTCGACAGCCGGTCGCTGGGCGGGTCGTCCGCCTCGTCGATCCAATCCCCCGGCAGGCGCAGGCCGGGGTGTGCGGCGACCGCCGCGGCCAGCGCCGGATCGGCCGAGAGATCGCGGGCGATGGCTTCGGGGTCCGCGGCCAGGTCGAAGACGCGACGCACGCGGGCCAGCACGCCCGGCAGGGCCGACAAGGTACCGACCTGCGCCTCGACCATCAGGCGTCCGACCTCGCCCGCACGCACCTCGACCCGGCCGTCCGTGCCGTCGATGTCGGGCTGCAGTTCGCGGCGCCAGCCGCCGTCGGCGACCGCATCGCCGCGCGCGGCCAGGGCCGTCAGCATGGCCTCCCAGTCATAGGGCGGGCGATAGGCCAGGCCCAGCCGGATCGGACCCGTAGCCTCCGGCGCGCGTCGTCGGCGAAGGGCCGAGGGCGGCCGGTCGTACAGCGCCTGGAAGGCCTCGTTGAAGCGCCGCACGCTGCCGAACCCGGACGCCAGGGCGACCTCGGCCATGGACAGGCGGCTCTCGTGGATCAACTGCTTGGCCAGCAGCACACGGCGCGTCTGGGCCACGCTGACAGGGGCCGCGCCCAGATGCTGGCGGAACAGGCGACGCAGATGCCGCTCGCCCACGCCCAGCCGGGTCGCCAGGGCGTCCACGTCCGCGCCGTCCAGCGCGCCGCCCTCGATCAGGGCCAGCGCCCGGCTGACGGTATTGGACGTGCCGCGCCAGGCCCCCATGTCCGGCGCGGTTTCGGGCCGACAGCGCAGGCAGGCGCGAAAGCCGGCCGCCTCGGCCGCCGCCGCGCCGGCATGGAAGGTGACGTTTTCACGCCGGGGCGTACGGGCCGGGCACACCGGCCGGCAATAGATCCCCGTCGAGGTCACGCCGGTGAAGAACCGGCCGTCGAAACGGGCGTCGCGCGCCACGACGGCGCGCCAGCAGGCCTCGAAATCCAGGGTCGGTTCCATAGACGCAGGAATGCGCCGTCCCCGCCGCGATGTCTCGCGGTTTTCGGACATGGATCGTCAGACCGCCTTGGGCGGCAGGTCGAAGAAGGTCGCGAACCGCTCGGCTGCGGCCCGGTCGCCGGTCAGGGTCAACAGGCCGTCCGCCTCCAGAACTGCGAACGGCGCACCGCCGTAGACGGCGCCCGCCAGCACAGACGGCTGGGTGTCGAACACGACCTGCGCACCTTCGGCCCCCCCCCGTTCAGCCGACAGGGCGCCGTCGGCGATGCGGATGCGGAAACTCTCGTCCGCGAAGACTAGACCGACCTCGATGCGCGCGTCGCCGGCCTTGGCCGCGTCGAACATCGTCTCCAGCGACATCACCATCGACACCGGGCTCAACGGCAGGGTCGGATCGTGCGCCGGCGATCGCGCCGCCCATCCGCCCAGCAGCGCATAGAGCGGCTTCAGCTCACGCCCCCAATCCGTCAACTCATAGACCTGCACCGACGCCGGCGGCGGCAGCCGCCGGCGCCGCACGATGCCCGAGGCCTCCAGCCCCTCCAGCCTCTGGGTCAGGACATTGGCCGACAGACCGCACAGGTCCTTCTTCAGGTCGCCGAACCGGCGCGGCCCGAACATCAGCTCGCGCATCACCAGAAGCGCCCAGCGTTCTCCGATCAGGTCCAGCCCGTGCGCCGCTCCGCAAGCGTCATGGTACTTGCGGCCGGCCTTTTCAGTTACTTTTTCTAACTTCATCGTTGACTAACATAATCTCGCGCGGCATGAGTCGCAAACCAGGGAGTGGAGGAACGCCATGCCGAAGATGATTTTCATCAATCTGCCCGTGACCGAGCTTGACCGGTCGATCGCCTTCTACGAGGCGGTGGGCGCGACGAAGAACCCGATGTTCAGCGACGACACGGCCGCCTGCATGGTGCTTTCCGACACCATCCACGTGATGTTGCTGACCCACGAAAAGTGGAAGGGCTTTACCGACCGGGCGATCCCCGACGCCCACGTCTCGGCCCAGGTGATGCTCTGCCTGTCGCAGGACAGCCGCGATGCGGTGGACGCCGTGGTCGACCAGGCCGCCCAGGCCGGCGGCCAGGCCGATCCGAACGCGACCCAGGACTACGGCTTCATGTATGGGCGAAGCTACGCGGACCCCGACGGCCATATCTGGGAAACCATGTGGATGGATCCCGCCGCCGTCGCCGCCGGTCCGGAGGCGTTCGCCGCCGACGAACTTCAGCCCGCCTGAGGACGCGCGCCATGGCCGACAAGATCGTTCCGTGCCTTTGGTTCGACGGCGATGGAGAGGAGGCGGCGCGCTTCTATGTCTCCCTGCTGCCGGACAGCCGCATCGACGGCGTTCATCGCTCCCCGGTCGACACCCCATCCGGCCCCGCCGACAGCGTGCTGATGGTGGAATTCACCCTGGCCGGCCGATCCTATCTGGCGCTGAACGGCGGGTCCGCGTTCAAGTTCGACGAGGCCGTGTCCTTCATGGTCATGACCGAGGATCAGGCCGAGACCGACCGGCTGTGGGACGCGCTGATCGCGGACGGCGGACAGGAGAGCGCCTGCGGCTGGCTGAAGGACCGCTGGGGCCTGTCCTGGCAGATCACTCCCCGCCGCCTGATGGAGTTGACGACCGACCCTAACCGTGAACGCGCCCGGGCCGCCATGCAGGCCATGATGACCATGCGCAAGATCGACATCGCGGCATTAGACCGCGCCGTCGCCGAGATCTGAAATCCCGTCGTAGAAGGACTAACGCCATGACCTATGTCAGCGGCTTCGTGACTCCGGTTAAGACCAAGGACCGGGACGCCTATGTGAAATCCGCCCAGCTCGCCGCGCCCATCTTCAAGGAGTTCGGCGCCCTGGCGGTGGTCGAGAACTGGGGCGTGGACATCCGCGACGGCAAGGTGACCGACTTCAAGATGGCCGTGAAGGCCGAACCCGACGAGGCCGTCGTCTTCTCCTGGATCCTGTGGCCTAACAAGGCGACCAGCGACGCGGCCGAGCAGAAAATGATGACGGACCCGCGCTTCCAGGACATGGAGATGCCCTTCGACGGCAAGCGTATGATCGTCGGCGGCTTCGAGACGATCTTCCAGGCCTGAGGTCCGTCAGGCGGGCGCCGCCAGCATCGCCGTCGTCGGGCGGGGAATGGACAGGAAGGGCGCCGGGGCCGCGGGCTTCGGCTCGATCGGCGCCGCGGTCAGGGCCTGCGCCTGAACGATCACCGGATGCGGCGCCGTCGTCTCGGGCGTCGCCAGAAGGTCGTCGCCGACGGCGCGCGCCGTCACGACTGACAGCCAGAAGGCGCCCGCAAGGCCCAGCGCGGGCGGCGCGGCCCACAGCAGCGCGGCGGGATTCAATGTCAGGCACAGCGCCACGAGCGCAAGGCCGAAACCGAGCTCCGCCCGATGCGTGGCGAAGGCTTCAGCCAGCGACAGGCCGTCCCCGTCGCGGCGCTGCGGCTTCCAGCCGGAGTCGCGCCCCGACAGCACAGAGACCACCGACCGCGTCTGGGCGAACAGCGACACCGGCGCCAGCAGGGTCGACAGCGCCGTCTCGATCAGGATGTTGCGGACCGCCGCATCAAGGCCGCCGAACCCGGCCAGGTCGCCCCGCACCGTCGCGGCCGCCAGGGCCATGAACTTGGGCAGGATCAGAAAGGCGGCCGACACCGCCATCACGCCCAGCAGCACGGCGCCCGAGGGCGACGCCGCGCCGATCTCGGCGCCCGCCAACATCTCGGGCGCCACCATCAGGCCGACGCTCAACGCCAGCAACGCGATCCACATCGGCGCCGCCAGATAGGTCGACAAGCCCCGCACCAGATGGAAGCGGCTGACCGGATTCAGCCCGCGCGCCGTCACCACGCCCAGGTGCTGCAGATTGCCCTGGCACCACCGGCGATCCCGGACGATCTGATCGATCAGGCTGGGCGGCCCCTCCTCCCACGATCCGGCGAGGTCCGGCTCCAGCCGCACCTGCCAGCCCGCGCGCCGCATCAATGCCGCTTCGACGAAGTCATGGCTCAGGATATGGCCGCCGAACGGCTTTTTGCCCTTCAGATGCGGCAGGCCGGCGTGCTCGGCGAAGGCCCGGACACGGATGATGGCGTTGTGGCCCCAGTAGTTGCCCTCTGAGCCGCACCACCACGCCATGCCGCGCGCGAACATCGGGCCGTAAAGGCGGCTGGCGAACTGTTCCAGGCGGGCGAACAGGGTGCGCGCGCCGATCACCACCGGCACGGTCTGGATCAGGCCGGCGCGCGGATCGGCCTGCATCATGCCGGACAGGCGGCCCAGCGCCGCGCCCGTCATCAGGCTGTCGGCGTCAAGCACCACCATGTGGTCATAGGCGCCGCCGAAGGCCTGGACCCAGTCGGCGATGTTGCCGGCCTTGCGGTCGGTGTTCTCGGCCCGTCGGCGGTAGTAGACCCGCGCACGGTCCCCCAGCGCGCGGCGCAGCCGCCGGAAGGCCGCCTGCTCCGCCACCGCGATCATCGGCGCCCGCGTGTCGCTGAGGATGAACAGGTCGAAGCGATCCGCCAGCCCTTCGGCCTCGACATCGCGCATCATGGCCTCCAGCCGCGCGAACACGGGCCCGGGCGTCTCGTTGTAGATCGGCGCCAGGATGGCGGTCCGCACGGTGACCGGGCCGTCTACCCCCGCGGCGTTCTTGCGGCCGGCCAGGCTTACGACGAAGCCGGCGAAGGCCGAGGCGAAGGCGAAGGCGGTCCAGGCGAACAGCGAGGCGAACAGCATCAGGTGCACGAGTTCGGCGACCGTCAGCCGGTCCGCCGCAAAGACGTCATGCAGGGCCAGCACCGCCAGCGCCGTCGTCGCCAGGGTGAAAGCGACCAGGCCCCAGCGCCGCGCCCAAGGCTGGCCAGCGGTCGGGCCGAAGTCGCGCGTCGGGGCCTGATGCAGCGTCTGCACCGGCATCGACAGCGGCGAAGGCCCGGGCAGATCATCCAGGAACTCGCGGGGCTCGGACGCGGACAGGTCCACGTCCCGGAGCGATGCCGAAACAGACGCCATGATCGATCCTGTTGTGTGCGGAATGGGGAGGCCGCGCCCGCGAAACGCCGCGCTACATCTCAGGTTGCGCGATCCGCGAAAATTTGAGCCGTCCACACCTCGGTGAGGCGTCGGCCGTTCCGTGTTCGCAAGAAAGCTCTCACGTCGGCCGGTTCATCCGATGTCGGCGCCACGTCGAAAATGAGGCGCCACATCCGCTCGAATCCCGTCTCCGCCGGGTCGCCGACGGCCAGTTCGATATTGGAGACCGCGCCCCGGCTGGCCGTCACCACCGCC